>NZ_JBHUEE010000005.1:0-212609 GCF_042680605.1 Georgenia deserti | reverse complement strand
CTCGTCATTCCTGCACCCACTCGTCATTCCTGCACCCACTCGTCATTCCTGCACCCACTCGTCATTCCTGCACCCACTCGTCATTCCTGCACCCACTCGTCATTCCTGCACCCACTCCTCACACCTGATCCCCGAACCCGAAGGAGCATGACGTGACCGCCCCCGCCGAACCCATGCACGAGCTGGCTCACCTCGGGCACGCCTCGCTGTTCACACCCACACCGGAGGCGACGTGCAGCTACTTCGTCGATCTGCTGGGGATGGACCTCCTCGAGGAGCGGGACGGTTCGTCCTACCTGCGCGCCTACGGTGACTACGAGCGCTGGACCGTCAAAGTCACCGGCGCGGACCGGGCCGGCGCGGAGTACATCTCCTGGCGCACCTCGAGTCCGCAGGCTCTCGACCGGCGGGTGACGTGGCTGGAGAGCGCCGGTCACGGGGGCCGATGGGTGGATCAGGAGTTCGGCAAAGGCCCCGCGTACGAGTTCGACGACCCGGACGGGCACACCTTCCGGCTCTACTTCGAGACCGAGCGGTACGTCGCCCCCGAGGGCAAGCGCCCGGTGATCCCGGTCAACATCCAGGCGTACGCCGGTCGCGGCGCCAACGTGCACCATCTGGACCACGTCAATCTGTTGGCGAGGGACGTGCGCGTCTGCCGTGAGTTCTGGGAGGAAGGATTCGGGCTCCGCACCTACGAGATCATCGAGCGTCCGGACGGCGACGGCGAACTCGGCGCCTGGATGTCCAGTTCCATCCAGGGGCACGAGCTCATCTACACGCAGGAGAACACGTCCGGCCACGGCCGCCTGCACCACCTGGCCTACGTCGTCGAGTCCCGCGAGGAGGTGCTGCGTGCGGCCGAGATCATGGCCGACGCCCTCATCTACATCGAGGCCGGGCCGTCGCGGCACACGGCTATCCAAGGGTTCTACCTCTACACGCGTGAGCCGGGCGGGAACCGGATCGAGGTCGCCAACGGCGGGTATCTGGTCTTCGCGCCGGACGCCGAACCGTACGTATGGACCGCCGAGGAGTGGGCGACCAAGCCCGGCTGGGGCGCGCGGATCCCCCCGGAGTTCCACGTCTACGGCACCCCGGTGGTCGATCCGGAGCAGGAGATGACCACGTGAGCGGCTCGGTGCGCCGCCGCCCGCGCCGGCCCGATGAGCTCGACGCCGAGCAGCGGGCGGTCTACGACCGGATCGTCGGCGGTCCACGCGGTTCACAGGCGGGTCAGGTGCCCGTCACCAACGACGACGGCTCTCTGGCAGGACCGTTCGATCTGATGACGATCGCGCCCGCGGTCGGTGACGCCGTCCAGCAGGTCGGCGCGGCGATCCGGTTCACGACGAGCCTCGAGCCGCTCGTGCGGGAGGCGGCGATCCTGCTGGTGGCCGCTCGCCACGGGTGTGAGTTCGAGTGGCGCGCGCACGCCGGCGCGGCGCGGGCGGCAGGCGCGGGCGAGGACCAGCTCGCCGAGCTCGGCGCCGGGCAGGTCCCGGCAGGTCTGACCGCGGAACAGGCGCAGGCCTTGGCGGCGGTGCGGGCCATGCTGGTCAACGGCCGCCTTGACGACGCCGAGTACAGCGCTGCGAGCGACCAGCTCGGCGAGCGCACCCTCGCGGAGCTGGTCTGGCTGTGCGGGTACTACTCGATGCTCGCGCTCGCGCTGGCCGTGTTCACGCCGACGTCGGACGAGCCGGAGTAGCCGTCGAGATCGTCGTTTCGGGTGCTGTCAGCGCCCGAAACGACGATCTCGACGCAGCAGGTCACGCCCGGCCGAGCCGTCAGACGTGGCAGCAGCCCTTGGTCATGTACGTGTGCAGGCCGCTCGCTGCCGCGGCCGCCGTGGTCGTCGCGGCGGTGTCAGTGGAGGTGTCGGATGCGGTGTCGTAGACGACGTCACCGCCCACCACCGTCATCCCCACCGGCAGATCCACGATCTCTTCCGAAGGGGTGTCCAACAGGTCACCGTCGAGGACGACCAGGTCGGCTGCCATGCCCTCGCTAAGCGCGCCCTTCCAGGCCTCGGCGTGGTCCTGCCAGGCACCGGCGGTGGTGTACGTGGCCAGCGACTCTTCCAGCGAGATGATCTCGTCCGCACCGAACACCTCGCCGGTGGCCAGGCTCTTCCGCGTCAACATCGCCGCCAGCCCCTCACGGAAGTTGGGGAAGCCGACCACTGGCGCGTCGGACGCACTGCCGACGTGCACGCCGGTGTCCAGGGCGGTCCGGTACGGCCACTGATAGTCGGCGCGCTCCCGCCCGATGATGTCGACCAGCTGGTGCGAGAGGGACCGCTTGATCTGCGGGTTGAAGCTCGCCCCGAACCCGTAGTCGGCCATGCGCCGGAGGTCCTCGGGCGTGGTTAGATCGCCATGGATGACGTAGTGCCGCAGGTCCCGGCCACCGAGCTCATCGACCGCGACGGCATAGGCGTCGACGACGGCGTTGATCGTGCGGTCGCCGGTGGCGTGGGTGCCCACCTGGAAGCCCATGTCGTGCGCCGTCATGACCCAGTCGTTCAGGATCTCGAGCTGTTCCTCCACGGAACCGCCGGGCAGCGTCAGGCCACCGGTGCCGCCGCCGACGTACGGCTCGGAGACCCACGCGGTGCGGGCTTGGGTGGGCACGCCGTCGGCGAAGATCTTCACCTGGCTGACATTGAGCCACGACGGGTCCGTGTCCAGCTCTCGCGCAGTCGTCAGCGTCTGCCGCAGGTCGCCGGCACTCGACGCGGCGATCATGATGGTGAACCGTTGCCGGATCTCGCCCGCGCCGAGCATGTCCTGGTACAGCGCGACCGAGTCGAGTCCAATCCCGGCGTCGGTGACGGAGGTGATGCCGTGCCGGTGCATGAGGTCGACGGCGGTGGTCATCCCGAGGCGCTTCTCGTCGTCGGTGAAGTCGGGGACCTCGACCAGGCCGGCCGCCCCCTCGAACAGCAGCCCGGTCGGCTCACCGTCACCGTCCTTGACGATCTCCCCGCCGGGCGGCGGGACGGTGTCCCGCGTGATGCCGGCGAGTTCGAGCGCCCGGGTGTTGACCAGTAATGCGTGACCGGACCACTCGCGCAGCGCGATCGGGTTGTCGGGGCTGACGTCGTCGAAGTCGTGGCGGGTGGGGTAGCGGCCCTCCGCGAGGTACCCCTGGTCCCAGCCGAATCCCCGGATCCAGTCCCCGGGCTCTTTGTCCTGGGCCGCCTGGGCCACCAGGTCACGGATGTCGGCGATGGAGGTGACGGCGTCGCGGCTGAGATCGAGGGTCAGCGGCGGTTGGTTCGTCCCCAGGCTCATGGGGTGGAAGTGCGCGTCGTTGACCCCCGGGATGACGGTGCGCCCGCGCAGGTTGACCGACTCGGTCCGAGAGTTCGTGAACCGGCGCAACTCCCGGGTCCGGCCGACGGCGAGCACCTGGCCGTCCTTGATCGCGATCGCCTCATGAGGGGCGAACCGTCCGTCCATCGTCAGGACGCTGCCGTTGTACAGGAGCAGATCCGCCTTGTTGTGCCCGATACCCCGCCCGTTCCCCCGGCCGCTGCCGGGTGAGGCCACGGCGCCGGTGCCGCCGAGGGCGCTCAGTGCGACCCCGGCTCCGGCGCCCTGGAGAAAGTGGCGCCGCCCCACGTGCTTCGATCGTTCAGTCATGGTGCCTCCATGCCTCGTCGAGCCCGTGGCGCCACGGTCCCCGCACCGATGCGAGGGGGCCACGGGGTGAGTCGCCCCCATGCTTCCGGCACGGGCCACGGCCGTCTTGTGCCTGCCTGTGCTGCCGTTGTCGTCGGGTGTGGCGCACGAAAGCACGACAAGACCACCTCAGACGCGGCGGCAGTCGTCAGACGTGGCAGCAGCCCTTGGTCATGTACGTGTGCAGGCCGCTCGCTGCCGCGGCCGCCGTCGTCGTCGCGGCGGTGTCGGTGGAGGTGTCGGACGCGGCGTCGTAGACGACGTCACCGCCCACCACCGTCATCCCCACCTGGAGGTCGACGATCTCCTCGGCAGGGGTGTCGAGCAGGTCGCCGTCGAGGACGACCAGATCGGCCGCCATCCCGTCGGCGAGGGTGCCCTTCCAGTCCTCGGCGTGGTCCTGCCAGGCACCCGCCGTGGTGTAGGTGCCAAGTGCCTGCTCGAGCGAGATGACCTCATCCTCGCCGAACACCTCGCCGGTGGCCAGGCTCTTCCGCGTCAACATCGCGGCCAGTCCCTCGAGGAAGTCGGGGAAGACGTTCGGCGCGTCCGACGCGCTGCCAACGTGCACGCCGGCGTCGAGCGCCGTGCGGTAGGGCCACTGGTAGTCGGCGCGCTTCCGCCCGATGATCTCGACGATCTGGTGCGCGAACGAGGTCTTGATCTGCGGGTTGAAGCTCACGCCGAAGCCGTGGCGGCCCATGCGGCGCAGGTCCTCCTGCGCGGCGAGGTCCCCGTGGATGACGTAGTGCCGCAGCCCGCCGCCGAGTTGGTCGGCTGCGGCCTCGTAGGCATCGACGACGGCGTTGATCGTGCGGTCGCCGGTGGCGTGGGTGCCCACCTGGAAGCCCTCTGAATGAGCGGTGAGCACCCAGTCCTGCAGGGTCGCGAGCTGCTCGTCGACCGTGCTCCCGGGCAGGGCGAGCCCGCCCGTCCCGCCGCCGACGTACGCCTCGGAGACCCAGGCCGTGCGGGCCTGGGTCGGCACGCCGTCGCCGTAGATCTTCACCTGGTCCGCCTGCAGCCAGGACGGGTCGGTCTCGATGTCTCGAACCGCTCGCAGCTCGTCGGGCAGGTCGACGCCGACCTCGGCGAGGATCATGGCCGTGACCCGCTGGCGGATCTGACCGGCGGCCTGCAGGTCGCGGTACATCCGGATCGTCGCCGCGTCGGTGCCGGCCTCGGTCACCGAGGTGATGCCGCCCTGGTGCATGATCTCGACGGCACGGCGCAGGCCCTGTCGCTTCTCCGCGTCGGTGAACTCGGGGATCACCTCCTCGATGAGGTCGGTCGCTGACTCCAGCAGCATGCCGGTCGGCTCGCCGTTACCGTCCTTGACGATCTCCCCACCCTGGGGCGGTTCGGTGTCCCGGGTGATGTTCGCCGCCTCGAGTGCTGCGGTGTTCACCCAGGCCGCGTGGCCCGACCATTCGCGGAGGTAGGCCGGGTTGTCCGGGCTCACGTCGTCGATGTCGTGGCGGCTCGGGTACCGCCCTTCGGCCAGGTAGCCCTGGTCCCATCCGTAGCCCCGGATCCACTCCCCCGGCTCCTTCGACCCGACCGCCTCGGCGACGGCGTCGCGGATGTCGGCGATCGAGGAAACCGCCTGCCGGCTCAGGTCCAGGGTGAGCGGTGGTTGGTTCGTCCCCATACGCAGCGGGTGGTAGTGGGCGTCGTTGACCCCCGGGATGACGGTGCGCCCGCGCAGGTTGACCGACTCGGTCCGAGAGTTCGTGAACCGGCGCAACTCCCGGGTCCGGCCGACGGCGAGCACCTGGCCGTCCTTGATCGCGATCGCCTCATGAGGGGCGAACCGTCCGTCCATCGTCAGGACGCTGCCGTTGTACAGGAGCAGATCCGCCTTGTTGTGCCCGATACCCCGCCCGTTCCCCCGGCCGCTGCCGGGTGAGGCCACGGCACCGGTGCCGCCGAGGGCGCTCAGTGCGATCCCTGCGCCCGCCCCCTGCAGCACGCTGCGGCGTCGCACGTTCCGTCGAGCTGCCGACCGATCCATGGCTGACCTCCGATGTCAGGTTCGTCGCTCGTGGCACGGCAAGGCGTGCTCTCTCCTGCATCGTCGGCCCGGCGCTGCGCGCCCGTCTTGCGCCGCGGCGCCCGCTCCTTGTCCCTGCGTGTGACGGGCGCCTGCTGCTGGCCGCCTGTCCTCGTGGCGCGCACGGCGCCTCCTGACGGCGACTGGTGCGAACGCTCAGTGCCCGCACGAGCACTGGTGGTCGCCACCGTGGTGCCGGGCCTGGCTCCAGTCCGGCACGTCGAGGGCCGGGTTGGAGTCGAGAAATCCGTGCGGCTTGAGCCAGAAACCCGAGTAGTCGACCGGCATGACCGGCCAGTCCTCCGGCCGAGGGATGTGGGTCGGTCCGAACGTGTGCCACAGCACGACGTCGGTGTCCTCGATCGACCGGCCCGCCTCGACCCACGTGCCGAGCCCGTCGCCCGCGTGCTGGTTGGGGAACTCACCCGCCGGGAAACGCTCCGCGGCGTCGAACGGCGTCGCCCACAGGTGGTGCTGGGCGAAGGTCGCGCGCCGGGCCGCCGAGGATCCGGGTTGGGCCATCAGCCGAGGACCGGCCATCGGTGTGAGTTGGTAGGCGGTAGGCTTCCCGACGCCGTTGCGGCGTCCGGTACTGGTCACGTACCAGCGGCGCCCGGCCTCGGAGTCGGCGTCGCGGGCCGTCTCCGAGCGCAACGGCGTGCGCCGCCAGGTGAACGCGTTGCCGTGCGGGTTCTCCGGACCGATCGGGATGCCGACGAGCTCCTCCTCCTCCACAGAGTTCGCCAGGCCGTCGACGGCCATGTCGAGCCGGGCGCAGAAGATGTGCTGGTGGACCGGGGCGAGGATGCCCGGGGCGATCTCCGGCGCGTGCCGGTTCTCGGTCCCCGGTTCACCCGCGCCGACGAAGACGATGCCGGTCGCCTTGGTCTCCATCTGGATGGAGCCGTCGAGGTAGAAGTACCAGAAGAAGCCGTAGTCGTAGTTGCCGACCGTCGCGAAGTAGGAGAGCACCAACCGGCGCGAACGCCGCACCTGGGGCTGCTCCCCCACCTCGGTGTGCTTCCAGAGGATGCCGTAGTCCTCCTCATGCATGCAGACCGCGTGCGGGATCGGCATGGGGTTGCCGTGATCGTCGGCGACGACGGCGTCGAAGTAGTGGATGACCCCGAGGCAGTCACAGCCCAGCTTCAGCGAGTTGGCGTTCTTGCCGAGGAGGTACTCGCCCGCGTCGAAGTAGCTGATCCAGTACCGGGTCACGTCGGTGTCGCCGTAAGGGACCACCATCTCCGGTACGGACGCGCGATAGATGACCGAGCGGTCCTCCTGCCCGTCCCGGAAGCTGATCTGATTGAGAACCAGGCCTTCCTGGGCGTTGAACCCCACCCGCATCGTCCAGTTCTCCCAGCGCACAAGGCTGCCCTCGACACGGAACGACGGCCCTTCGGGCTGGGTGATCTCCAGCGGTTTGAGGGAGGTCCGGGGCTCGCCGACGTGATCGGGCGTGTAGTGCCAGTCGCCGCTCGGGACCGGGACCTCGCCCTCGTCCGTGAGCTCGACGACCTCCCCGGCGGTGAGGTCGACGAGGGCGATGAGGCCGGCCACCGGGTGCGCCCACGGGTTGTCGCCGTCGTAACGGCGGTGGAAGGTCAACGACCGGATCATCCGGTGCCCGGCGTATCCCTCGTGGGGGAAGTACCCGGGTGCGAGCGGGGCGACCAAGCTGTGTGAGGTGTCGGTGATGCCGCGCCGGGCCATGGCCGCCTGCCAGCGACGGTCCGCCATGACGATCTCCGAGGCGCGCTCGTACTCCTCGAACAGGTACTGGGGCTGTCCATACGGGTGCGTGCCGGTCGGGACATCCCGACGATCGAGAACGACTCCCTCCGTCACCGAGACCACCGCCTCACGGACCGCGCCGGAATCGGTCTCCAGAAGCGTGACGCGCAGGCTCCGGTCGAAGTCGTCGGCGCCGTCGACGTGGCCGAGGACGAGGTCCTTCGCCGGCTCGACCGGCAGGATCCGCGGCACTCTCGTCGTCTCGGTGAGGTCGCCCGACTCGACCAGGATCCGGCGTGCGGCCGTGATCTCCTGCGCCGTCACCATGTCGAGCGGGTGGGTGACCCCGAACGACGACGGTGGCGCGACCGGACGCATGGTCTCCGTCAACTGCCCCTCCTCAACGCACTGGTGGGGCGCTGACGTGCCCCAGGCGGTCAGGATATGGGCGGGGCCGGCGGCGCCGTCGGCGCGCGCGGCGCCTCGGCCACGCAGCGTCAAACGGTGTGCGTTCCGCGACAACCACGGTCGTCGCCCAACGCGCGGTCACCCGGTAACTGTGCCGGCCAACGGGTCGACGGACGAGAAGCTGCGGCGGCCGGCGTCGGTCAGCCAGGGAGCCAGCAACTGCCGGATGACCTGCCACTGACGCTCCGGCTCGGCGACGGGGGTCCGCAGGACATGCTCGACCTGGTACCCGACGGCCAGGACCAGCACGGTGTCCGAGAGGAGGACGAGCGGGGCGTGCGGCGAGACCTCACCGAGGTGGACCGCGTCTCCGAGGTGTCCGCGCAGCATTCCCCGCCACTGCTCCTCCACCTCGTTCTGGAACGCGCCCAGTGACGGCTTTGCCGGGACGCGGCCCCAGAAGCTCGTGACCACGTGCGCCTCGTCCCGGGTGACCTTGTCGAGAGGGTTGAGTTCGCGCACCATCGCGATGAACGCGGCCAGGCCGGCCTTGTCCCCGGTCGAATCCGAGATCCTGGCCGTGGTCCGGTCGAAGATGAGTTGAAAGGCGCGGAACAGCACCTCGTCGAACCCGTCGAAGTAGTGCCAGAGCGCTCCGGTCGAGACACCGAGCTCCGTGGCGAGCGCGCGCGTGCTGGCCGCCTCCATCCCGTCGCGGGCGACGATCCGCAGGTAGGTCTCGACGATGTGGCGGCGTCGCGCTTCGCGATCGACGATCTTCGGCATGGCGTGATTCTCGCTCCGGCGGCCACGCCCCCGCGAGCCTGTGTCGCGGCGCGGGACCTTTACGGGACTGCAACAGCTCGGTAACCTACTTTGAGCACTCGCTCAATAACGTCACCGGCAAGGTCGCCGAGACGAGGGAACGACATGACACAGACGCATGCGACGAAGCAGGTCGTCAATCTCCCCACCGCACCGCTCGGCCTGGACGCCTGGCGCGCCGCCGTCACCAGCGCCGTCGCGCCCCTGGAGATCCGGGCCACCGACGGTGTGCCCTTCCAAGGACATCTCCACCAGACGGTGGTGGGCGAGGTCTCGTTGTTCGAGATGGTCGCCACACCGCACATCGTGCGCCGAACGCACGAGCTCATCGCCGCGCGCGAGTGCCGTTATTACAAGTTGAGTCTGCAGCTCGCCGGACGCGGCGTGCTCGAACAGGACGGCCGGACGGCACATCTCCTCCCAGGGGATCTGGCCATCTACGACACGCACCGCCCCTACACGCTGCGATTCCCGGAACCGCACCAGTCGATCGTCATGGTCTTCCCGCGGGACCTGGTGGACCTGCCCCCGGACGAGGTCTCCCGGGTGACCGCGACGCGCTTCCCCAGCGACGCCGGGCTCGGCCGGGTCATCAACCCCTTCTTCGTCGAGCTGGGCCGGAACATGGATCAGCTGGCCGACGGACACGCCGCTCGGCTCGTCCGGTGCGCGCTCGACCTGCTCGTCACGATGCTCTCCCAGCAACTCCAGCAACGCCACGAGACCCAGGGAGAGAGCGCCCGAAACCTGGCGCACGAGACCAGGGCGTACATCCTCGACCACCTCGGCGACGAGGACCTCAGCCCGGCCGAGATCGCACGAGCGAACTACATCTCGCTGCGGCACCTGTACACCATCTTCTCCCCCGAAGGGCAGACGGTCTCGGCCTGGATCCGGTCACGGCGGCTCGAGCACATCCGCCGCGACCTCGTCGACCCGTTGTTCGTCGACCGGCCCGTCTCCTGGGTCGCCGGCCGGTGGGGGTTGCACGACGCCGCCCATTTCAGCCGGATCTTCAAGGCCGAGTTCGGCGAATCACCCAGCGCCTACCGGCGCCGGCACACCGACCGGCGCCTGTTGGCCAGCTGATCGCGAGCACATCCTGATGGACAGCCACGTCGCCGCGACGATCGCCCGTGCCGCGTTGGACCGATTCGCCATCGCACGCTTGTCGACCGTCACCTTCGTCAAGTACCGCGAGAACCACGTCTTCCGTATCGACACCCCCTCCGGTGAGTCGTACGCACTCCGGCTGCACCGGCCCGGCTACCGCAACGAACGCGAGATCGACACGGAACTGCGCTACGTCGAGGCCCTGGCTCGGCGCGGGGTGCCGGTCCCGTCCGTGGTGCGGGCCTGCGACGGCGAACCGTACGCCCGCGTCACCGCGGCGAGGCATACCCGCGTCGTGTCCGTCCTGCGCTGGTTGCCCGACGCTCGCCAACTCGGCGATGCGGGCGAAGCTTTCCTCACCGGCGGAGCTGAGACCGTCGAGGCGTTCCGGGACGTGGGATCCCTGCTGGGCCGGTTCCACCGGGCGGCGCAGGCGCTCGAGCGGCCGGCCGGCTTCGAGCGTGCCGCCTGGGACGCCGACGGCCTGGCCGGAACGAAGCGGCTGTGGGGCGATCCGTGCCGACTTCGCGGGCTCGACGCCCATGACCGTGCCCTCCTCGGCGACGCCGCGGCGTTCGTCCGTGCGCGGTTGGCCACCGTGGGCGAGGAGGCATCGTGCTTCGGGGTGATCCATGCCGACACCACGCCCGAGAACATCCTGAGCACACCGACCGGTCTGTGGCTCATCGACTTCGACGACTTCGGCACGGGCTGGTACGTCTTCGATCTCGTGACCGCCCTCTTCCACCACACGCCGCACCCGCGCTACCTGCAGTACCGAGACGCTCTGCTGACGGCCTACCAGGCGCACCGCCCGCTCACGCGCCACGAGCTCGAGCTCTGGGACCCCCTCATGCTGGCCCGGGGCATGAGCTACCTCGGCTGGGCGGCGGACCGGCCGGGCGACCCGGCCAGTGACTTCGTCGCCGACCACGTCGCACCCTGGGTGCTGCGGGCCGCACATGCCCTCACCACCGGGACCGACCTCCCGTGGCGGGCGGGCTCGCCCGGCACTGCCGTCACGACCTCCGGGAAGGGACCATGACCGTCTCACTGCTCGACCGGCGTCACGCGACCCTGGGACGGCACTCGCCGTTGTTCTACGACGAGCCCGTGCACCTCGTCGCGGGAGAGGGCGTCTGGCTCACCGACGTCTCCGGGCGGCGGTACCTCGACGCGTACAACAACGTCCCGCACGTCGGGCACGCCCACCCCCGGATCGTCGAAGCTCTGCGGTCGCAGGCGGCGACGTTGAACATCCACACCCGGTATCTCAACGAGCGTGTGGTCGACTACGCCGAGGCCCTGCTCGCCCGGTTCGAGCCTGGCCTGGACCGGGTGCTACTGACCAACAGCGGCTCCGAGGCGAACGATCTCGCGTTGCGGATCGCCACCCAGCACACCGGGAGCCGCGGCGTCCTGGTGACCGACTGCAGCTATCACGGGAACACGACCCTGCTCGCGGGAATGACCACCGGACTGGCCACCCACGAGCCGCTCGGGGAGCATGTGCGCTCGTTCGCGGTGCCGGACCTGGACGCACCGGCGAACCGCGCGCGCAGGGAGTCGGACGTGCTGGCCGAAGCCCTGGCGTCCGTCGACCGCGCCGTGGGCGAGCTGGCCGCGTCCGAGCACGGCGTCGCCGCGGTCCTCGTCGAATGCCTGTTCTCGACCGAAGGATTGCCGCGGGTCCCCGCCGGCTTCGTGAGCGGCCTCGCCGAGCGCGTCCATGCCGCGGGCGGACTGGTGATCGCCGACGAGGTGCAGGCCGGACTGGGGCGGACGGGCGCCCGTTTCTGGGGTTATCAGCGCCACGGCCTCGCACCGGACGTCGTCACTCTCGGCAAGCCCCTGGGGAACGGGCACCCGCTGGCCGGCGTCGTGACGACGCCAGAACTGCTCGAGGAGTTCGGCTCCCGGAACGAGTACTTCAACACCTTCGCCGGAAACCCGGTCTCCGCGGCCGTGGGGCACGAGGTTCTCCGCGTCATCGACGAGGAGGACCTCGTCGCGAACACGGTCGCCCTCGGGCTCAGGATCCGCGACGAGCTCGCGCCCGCCCTGGCCGCCCACCCACGGCTCGGCCCGCTGAGGGGCGAAGGGCTCTTCTTCGGGTTCGAGGTCTTCACCGACGGGAGCCGAGAACAACCGGACGGCCCGGCGACGAAGCGTCTCGTCGAGGCCGTCAAGGCCCGTGGCGTTCTCCTGAGCCGGATCGGGCCGACCGGTTCGGTGCTCAAGATCCGGCCTCCGCTGGCGCTGCGCGAGGACGACGTACCGGTGCTGCTCGAGGCACTGGCCGGCGCCGTCGACGAGCTCGACGGCTGACCCGATCAGGCTCGCGGACCGGAGCCCTCCGGTTGCCGCACCTGTGCCGGCTCGACGTCGAAACGCTCGAGGTCGGTCTGCAGCCGCTCGTAGACCTCGGGGCGTCGCGCCCGCAGGTAGCCCGCGTAGGCGACCCCACCGACGAGGGCGACGGCGAGCAACCACGGCAGCACCGCGACGTAGGCGGCGTCGGACCCGGCGAGCAGGGGGAAGTTGAGCACGGCCATCACGGAGATCCACGCGAGGCCCAGGAATCCCAGCCCCGGCGCGATGAACGTCTTCCACCACCGGCCGTCCCCGACCCGACGGAAGTGCACCACGATCGCCAGCGCAGCCAGCATCTGCAGGACCACGATGCACAGGGTGCCGAACCCGATCATCACCGGCACCAGCGTCGTGATGGCGTCGAGCCCGAAGACGGCGAACAGACCGGCGACGACGATGGCGAACGCCGCGTTGACGATGAGTCCGTTCTGCGGCACGCCGTTGGCACGGGTTCGCGCGAGTCCCCGGAAGAGGATCCCGGCACGGCCGAGCGAGAACAGGTACCGCCCGGCCACGTTGTGGAACGCGAGCTGCGCCGCGAAAAGGGAGACCACGAGCAGCACCATCGCGAGCGAGAGCAGGAAACCGCCCAGGTACTCGTCGATGACGACGAACATCAGGTCACCGGCTTCGAGGTGCTCGAGGCCGACGTCCTGCGCCTCGTGCACACCGACCGCGCTGACCAGGGCCCAGACCGTGGTCGCGTGCAGTAGTCCGATGACGACGATGGCCGTGTACGTCGCGCGCGGAATGGTCCGCAGCGGATCCTTGGCCTCCTCGCTGAACAGGGAGGTGGCCTCGAACCCGAGGAAGGCCGTCCCGGCCAACAGCAGCGCGACGGCGAGCGAGCCGCCGAAGATGACCTCGCCGGAGAAGACCTCGAGGCTGAAACCGGTCCGGACGAGTACCGAGATGCTGAAGGTGGCGAGCAGCAGGATCTCCAGGATCAGTGCGACGCCGAGCACCTTGGCGCTGATGTCAATGCCGGAGCGGGCGAAGGCGAAGGCCAGGAGCATGATCACCAGGCCGCACAGGAACCAGTGGACGTCGATGCCCGTGAGCTCGCCGATGACCAGCGAGGTGAAGAAGCCCGCCGTGCCGATCGCCCCGGCGACGAAGAAGTTGTAGCCCATCGTCGCGATGAATCCCGCGACGAGTCCGCCGGGTTTACCCAGGCCCTTGACGACGAAGGCGTAGAAGCCGCCGGCGTTGACCAGTTCCCGGGACATCTGCGCGTAGCCGACGGCGAAAAGCAGCAGCACACATGCCACGGCGGCGAAGGCGAAGACCACACCACCGCCGTTGCCGAGGGCGACCGCCAGTGTCGCGACGACGATGGCCACCGTCATGGGGGCGACGGCGGCCAGGACGACGAAGACCACGCCGGGTACGCCGATCTGGTTCGACGCCAGACGGCCGTCCGGTACCGAGTTCGAGGCAGACACGTCGATTCCTTTCAGCGGGCGGGGTGAGCACCGCCGATTATTCGAGTGTTCACCGGCCGGGCGGTTGACTGCCCGTGCGGATGGGTCTCCACCGAATGCGCTCCGCCGGTGCGGTTCAGTCCTCGGCCCGGTCGAAGGCGAGCGTCGGCAGATCGACACACCGCGCGCCGCCGTCGACCGGCAGGACCGCCCCCGTGATGTACGACGCTGCCGGCGAGGCCAGGAAGTGGATGACCTCGGCGATCTCGGCCGGTTCCGCCGCCCGGCGCAGGGGCACGTCGGCGGTGGCGGCGGTATAGGCCGCAGCCCGGTCGGGCAGGGAGGCAGACGACGCGAGTTCGTCCATCTCGTCGTCGGCCATCGGCGTGCGTACCCACCCGGGGCAGATCGCATTCGCGCGCACCCCGCGCGGCCCGTAGTCACGCGCGATCGAGCGCATCAGCCCGAGCAGCGCGTGCTTCGTCGTCGTGTAGCCCAGCGTCTCGGGCGCAGCCGCGAGGCCGGAGAGCGAGGAGACGACGACGAGTGCACCGCACGTCTCGGTGAGCGCCGGCATCGCTGCCCGCGCGGTGACGAACGCGGTGTCCAGGTTGGCCCGGATGCTCGAGGACCACTCGGCATCCGTGGTCTCGGTCAATCTCGAGAATCCGTGGCCCCCGGCGTTCGCCACCGTCGCGTCGAGCCGGCCGTACTCGCGCAGCACCGCCGCGACCGCTTCGCCGGCCTGGCCCGGATCGGCCGCGTCGGCGGGCAGCATGAGCGCGCCGGTGCGCTCGGCGATCGCCTGCAGGGGGCCGGTGCGGCGCCCGGTGACCGCCACGCGCCATCCGGCATCGACGAACCGGTGCGCCGTCGCCGCACCGATGCCGGTCCCGCCGCCGGTGACGAGCGCGACCCGGGGCCCGGGCCCGGTGGCTGCCGCGGTGGTCATCCCTGCCGGTCCCGGGCGGTGTCCGGACGCCAGGAGCTCCAGCCGCCGCTCCGCTCGAAGTCGATGTCCAACGGGATGTCGCGCCGGTCCTTCAGCCCGGCGGTCGCCGCCACGGCGACCAGGACCATGAGCACCAGGTAGGGCACGATCGCCCAGGTGGTTCCGAAGGCCTGGAGCAGCGCCTGCGCGATCACGTTGGCGAACGCACCGCCGACGATGGCGCCGATCGCGTAGCTGATCGAGACACCCGAGTACCGGATCGAGGCCGGGAACATCTCGGCGTACCAGGCGGCCTGCGGGCCGTAGGTCAGGCCGAGACCGACGGCCATGAACGAGGCGCCGAGGGCGATACCGCCCACGCCGAGCTTGACCAGCTCGAACAGCGGGATGGCCGCTGCGAAGAGCAGGACCCATCCGATCATGTAGGTCCGTTTGCGCCCGATCACGTCGCTGATCCACCCGCCGACGGCGGTCGAGACCAGCCACACGGCGGCGCTGAGCAGGATGGCGAGCTGGACACCGACCGGGTCGAAGCCGTAGCCGCCCTCGTCGACCGGACGGGAGGCCAGTCCTTGGATGAATCCGCCGGTCGTCATGTAGCCGAGCGCGTTGTTGCCGGCGAACAGCAGCGCGGCGAGCACCACGAGAAGCCCGTGCCTGGCGAAGAGCTGGCGGATCGGGGCCGACTGCTGTTCCTGGTGTTCGCGGATCTCTCGGAAGACCGGCGACTCGTCCACTGTCCGGCGCACCACGTAGCCGACGATGATGAGGACGAAGGACAGCAGGAACGGCACCCGCCAGCCCCAGCTCAGGAACTCCTCGCCCGGCGCGATCGCGCGCATGAGCGCCAGGATCCCGGAGGCGACGATCATCCCGATCGGCACCCCGAGCTGCGGGCTCATGCCGAAGCGGCCGCGCTTGCCCGTCGGCGCGTGCTCGACCGACATCAGGACCGCGCCGCCCCACTCGCCGCCGGCCGAGATGCCCTGCAGGATGCGCAGCAGCATCAGCACGACCGGCGCGATGACGCCCACGGACGCGTATGTGGGCAGGACGCCGACGAGCGTCGTGGCACCGCCCATGAGCAGAAGGGTGAGGACGAGCATCGGGCGGCGTCCGATCTTGTCCCCGAAGTGGCCGGCCAGGAAGGCGCCGAGCGGGCGGAACAGGAACGACAGGCCGATCGACAGCAGCGAGAGGATCATGGCCATCGACTCGCCGGCCGGCGAGAAGAACAGTGGTGCGAACACCAGGTTGGCCGCGAAGGCGTAGATGAAAAAGTCGTACCACTCGATGGTGGTGCCGATGATGGTGGCGGCGACGACCTTCCGGCGGTCCGCCGCGGTGCTTGCGGGAGTTGTCGTACTCATCCGGTGACTGACTCCTTCGTCAGGCGTGTCATCGACTGGGGCCTCGGGGCGCCCGCGGAACGATATACGATTCCGTACACGCTGCGTCAAGCGCTCGCGGCCGCCGTCGCTAACGGCGGTCCACCACGCTGTGACGCAGGCGCACCACGGCTGCGGACCCCGAAAGATATACGATCGCTCCCATGCACGATGCGACGAGGCAGACGACGCCGGACCCCGACGCCGACCCGCTGCAGCCCGTGGGCGCCCACCGCGCGTGGGAGCTGGTGGGCGGCCGGCCCGGGAAGGTCGTCGCCATGCATATCGGCTACGCCGCCCGCGCGGCCCAGAAGGGGCGCACGCCGGAGGCCCCCGGGTATTTCCTCAAACCGCCGACGTCCTTGACCACGAGCGGCGACGTGGAGCTGCCGGCCGGCTGCGAGATCCTCGGGTTCGAGGGTGAGATCGCCGTCATCATCGGAAGGACCGCGCGCCGCCTGAGCGAGGCGGACGCGTGGTCCGCCGTCGCCTGGGTCACGGCTGCGAACGACCTGGGGGTCTTCGATCTGCGGTGGGCGGACAAGGGAGCGAACCTGCGCTCCAAGGGCGGCGACGGCTATACCCCGATCGGGCCTGCGTTGCTCCCGGCCGCCGAGCTCGACCCGCACGCGATCGAGATCAGGGTCTGGCGCGACGGCGAGCTCGTCCAGCAGGACAGCACCGCCACCCTGCTGTTCAGCCTGCCGCAGATCGTCAGCGACCTGTCCCAGCTGATCACCCTCGAGCCCGGTGACGTCATCCTCACCGGCACCCCCGCCGGCGCCTCGACGTTCGAGCCCGGTCAGACCGTCGAGGTCGAGGTCACCGCCGCCGGGCGCACCACCGGACGCCTGCGCACCGGAGCGGTACGTGACACCACTCCCCTGCCGCCGTACAGCGCCCGACCGAAGCCGACACCCGAGCAGTGGGCGGACGCCTCGGGGCGCCCACCCAGCGACTTCGCCGAGCCGGACCCGCCGGTGCTCGACGCTGACCTGCGCGAGCGCCTCGGCAGGGTCGCCGTCGCCACTCTCGCCCAACTGATGCGCGGGCGCGGCCTGAACAACGTCAGCATCGACGGCGTCCGCCCCACCCGCCCGGGCGCCCGGCTGGTCGGCACCGCCCGCACGCTCCGATACGTGCCGTGCCGCGAGGACCTGTTCGCCGCGCACGGCGGCGGGTACAACGCCCAGAAGCGGCTCTTCGACGATCTGAACGCCGGCGACGTCGTCGTCATCGAGGCCCGTGGCGAACCGGGCGCCGGCACGTTCGGCGACATCCTTGCGTTGCGGGCCCGGCACCTCGGCGCCGCCGGGATCGTCACCGACGGCGGCGTCCGCGACGCCGAGGTCATCGCCGAGATGGGCCTGACCACCTACGTCGCCGGCGCGCACCCGGCAGTGCTCGGACGGCGACACGTCCCGTGGTCCTACGACGAGACGATCAGTTGCGGCGGCACGACGGTCCAACCCGGCGACGTCGTCGTCGGCGACGGTGACGGCGTGCTGGTCATCCCGCCCGGCCTGGTCCGCGAGCTGGTCGCCGAGGCCGAGGAGCAGGAGGCCGGTGAGGAGTTCATCGCCCGGATGGTCGAGGAGGGGCACCCGGTCGACGGGCTGTTCCCGATGAATGCGCAGTGGCGGGCACGGTACGAGGCCGAGGCCGCGCAGGGCGCGGACGGTCCGGAGCGGGCATGAACACGGCGAGCAAGTCCCAGCGCGCCTACGACCATCTCCACGAGCGCATCGAGTCCGGCGCCTACGGGCCGGGTTACCGGCTGGTGCTGCACACCGTCGCGCGGGAGATCGGCGTCTCCGTCGTCCCCGTGCGCGAGGCGATCCGCCGTCTCGAGGCGGAGGGGCTGGTGACGTTCGAGCGCAACGTCGGTGCACGGGTGGCGGACATCGATCCGGGCCAGCTCGAGGAGACCACCCAGACCCTCGCCGTCGTCGAGGGTGCGGCCGTCGCGTTCGCCCTGCCGCACCTGACCGAGCAGCACGTCACGGAGGCACGGCGGTTGAACGACCGGTTACGGCAGAGTCTCGACGACTTCGACCCGGTGACGTTCACCCGCCGCAACGAGGCCTTCCACCGGGCCCTGTCCGATCCCTGCCCCAACCCGCAGCTCCGCGGGCTGGTGGATGACGGGTGGCGCCGGCTCGCCAAGATCCGGCAGTCCACGTTCGGCTTCGTGCCGGGCCGGGCGCGCGAGTCGGTCGAGGAGCACGAGCGGATCGTCGAGCTGCTCGAGAACGGCGCCGATCCCCGGGAGGTCGAACTCGCGGTCCGCGAGCACCGGCTCCGGTCGCTGCACGCCTTCCTGGACCGGCAGCACGACGAGTCTGCGGCGTCGTAGGGGGCCGAGCGCGCATGGC
The DNA here is from genome assembly GCF_042680605.1 of Georgenia deserti. NCBI lineage: Bacteria > Bacillati > Actinomycetota > Actinomycetes > Allobogoriellales > Allobogoriellaceae > Georgenia > Georgenia deserti. The sequence continues at coordinate 194,272 of NZ_JBHUEE010000005.1, read as the reverse complement.
AGCCGAGAGGAGCACCGCGGGGGCGCAGACCCTGGCGCGTGGGTTGGCGGCGATCGAACTGCTGGCCGAACATGGGCCGCAACGCATCCAGGAGCTGGCAGACCGGCTCGGTGTCCACCGGTCGATCGCCTACCGGATCGTGCGCACGCTGGAGGAACGCCGCTACGTCATCCGGGACGCCGCCGGGCGCCTCGAGCTCGGTCCCCAGCTCGCCGTGCTCGCCCGCAACATCGACGAGGACCTGCAGAGCGCGGCGTTGCCGCACCTGACGGCGCTGGCGAACGAGGTCGGCATGACGGCGTTCGTCGCCGTCCAGGACGACGACGACGTCGTCACCCTGGTCACGGTGGAACCGCGGCGCGTCCACGCCTCCGTGGCGCAGAGGCCCGGCACACGGCACCCGCTGAGCAAGGGGGCGCCGGGCATCGCGCTGCAGACGTTGCTCACGGCCACGGAGTGGGCCTCGCTCGGGCACGACGAACCGATGCGGCCCGAGGTCGCCGCCGCCCGGCAGACCGGCTACGCCACCAGCCACGACGAGGTCATCCCGGGCATCAGCTCCGTCGCCGCGGCCGTGCCCCATCCGCGACTGCAGCCGCGCGCCGCCATCGCGGTCGTCACCGTCGGTCGGCCCGATACGGCGAGTGTCGGCCACCACGTCGCCGCGGCGGCCGCACGCACCGCCGCCGACCTCAGCTGACCCCACCCCACCCGCGAGTGGTCAACCCCGCCCCGACTCGTCAACGATGCACCGACTCGTCAACGATGCACCGATTGGTCAGTCGTGTGCCGGGCGGTTCGCCCGGATGATCTCCTGCTGGTAGGGCGCGACGACGTCGGCCGAGATCCGCACGTCGAGCAGCAGGAACCGCCGCTGCCCGGCGGGCGTGGCCGCCCAGGCGGCGAGCCGATCGAGGTCGGCCAGGTCGCGGACGACGACGCCCTCCGCGCCGACCGCGTGGGCGAGCCCGGCGAAGTCGACCTCGGGGATCCGCATCGGGCCGTCAGCCATCCCCTGCCGCCCGTACAGGTTCACCTCGGCACCGTAGGCGGCGTCGTTCCAGACGACGGCCAGGCCCCGGCCACCGGCCACCCGGACCGCGGTCTCCAGGTCGGCCAGCGCCATGAGGCCGCCACCGTCGCCGGTGGTGAGCACGATGGTCGAGCCGGGCCTGGCGACGGCGGCGCCCGCGACGCTCGGCAGCCCGAGCCCGATGGCCTGGTAGGCGGTGCCGACCATGATCATCCGGTCCGGTGCGGCGACCGGCCAGTACATGTTGGCCCACCCGATGAAGTGGCCGCCGTCGGAGACGACGACCCGATCCTCGGGTAGCAGTTCACCGATCCGGGCGGCCACGCGGCGGGGGTCGAGCCGGCCGTCGGGAGCGACGTCCTCGCCGACCTCCTGCGCCCGGGCGGCACCGACGTCGACCGCCTCCCGCCAGGGTGGACCCTGCCGCTGCACCGGCTCGGCCGACCGGCCGACCGAGCCCTCGAGCCGCTGCACCAGCGCCTCGGCCACCAGCGCGGCGTCGCCACGGATGTAGGTTCCGACGCGCGCGTGCGTGGCCGTCGGCGCGAGGTCCACCTGGATCACCCGCGTCGTCGGGCCGAAGAGCTCGCCGAAGCGCATGGTGAACTGGTTCAGCGAGGCACCCACGACGAGGGCGACGTCGGCCTGCTGGACGAGGTCCATGGCGCCCGGCGCGCCGAAGCCGCCGGCGACGCCCAAGTCGTACCGTGCGTCCGGGAAGACGCCGCGTGCGAGCGCCGTCGAGGTCGTCAGGGCGCCGGCGACCTCGGCGAGCCGCCCCAGTGCCGGCCCGGCACCGGCCAGCCACGCGCCGCGTCCGGCGACCAGCACCGGCCGCTGACCGGCGGCCAGTTCCTCCGCGACGAGGTCGAGGGCCGCCTCGGTGGCCGGACCCGTCGGCGCGAGCGGTTCGGGCAACCGGTCCGGCGGCAGGTCAGGGATCGGGCCGGCGTCGAGCGCGCCGACGTCGTACGGGATCGCCAGCACCACCGGCCGGCGGCCGGCGCGGGCGTGCTCGACAGCGATCGCGGTCGTGGCGGCGGCGTCGGCGCGAGCGACGGTGTACGTACGGGCACCGACGCCGGCGGCCACGGAGATCTGGTCGACGTCCCACGGCCGGGCGCCGGAGGTCGGTTCGTCACCGACCACGACCACCATCGGCGTGCGAGCCTGGACCGCCTCGGCCAACGGCGTGAGCATGTTGGTGAAGCCGGCACCGTATGTCGCTGTGGCCACCGCGAGCTCACCACAGGCACGGTGGAAGGCATCGGCGGCCACCACGGCACCCGCCTCGTGCCGAACCGCAGTGAACGTGACATCGGTGTCCCGTTCCAGGGTATCGAGCAGGTGGGCGTTGCCGTTGCCCATGAGGCCGAACACGTGGTCGACGTGGGCCGCGAGCGTGGCGGCGACATGGGCGGCGACGGTGGGCATGACGAGGGCCTTTCGAGACGACGGATGGCTTCCGTATGTGTCTCGCCCGCGCGCCTGCTGCGCTCACGCGCTTCGTGCCCATTTGTCGAGCACCGCCGGGGCCACACCTGCGCGGCACCCGGCTGACATCACGACTATACGATCAGACGCTCGGCTCCTGCACCGTGGCGACGATGTCTGCCAGTTGCTCGCGCCCGAGTTCGTCGCCCGACACGTGGAGGACGACGGTCGGGTAGTCCGAGTCGCGCGGCCGGTCGACGGAGATGATGGCCACGGGTTCGATGTCGTCGGTACAGGAGTTCGTGCACTCGTAGTACAGCTGCTCGAAGATCACCGCCTCGCCGAGGTCGGTGGAGACCTCCGCGACGTCCCGGGGGTCGTCGACGTCGTCGATGGTGCGGTACAGGCCATGGAAGCCGTTGCCGATGCGCCGGTTCATGCCCCCGACGTCGGGGCAGTCCGTCGGGACGAGCTCGATCCACAGACCGCGGTCGCCGACCGAGTCGCCCAGGGTGTAGCGGCGCACCGGACCACAGTGCTCGGCGCCCTCGCGCGTGTCGATGTCCCTGATGGACATCGACCGCGGCACGGTCAGCTCCGCGAACAGCAGATCGTCCGCGATCCGCAGGGCACGCTCGTCGGGCTCGGCACCGCCGCGCCCGTCTGCCTCACCGTCACCCTGCACGAACAGCAGCCCGGTCGCCGTCACCGCCCACACGAGCAGCACCACGACGCCCACCACCCACGGCCATCGCCGGCTCCGCGGTGGCAGAACGGTGACGTGCGGCGGCCCGGTGCCGCCGGACGGAAACATCGTCATCCCGGCATCGTCTCCGCTGATCGGACCGCCGGCGATGGGCACATCTGCCCGGTCGTCAGTACGGCGCGCGCACCGACGAGACCATCTCGTCGAGTTCCTCGCGATCGACCGTCTCTCGGTCCCCGCGCACCACGACGGTGGGGTACGCCGGATCGACCGGCTCGTCGAGGGCGATGATGGCGACCGGTTCGCGGTAGTCCCGGCAGACGTTGGTGCACTCGGTGTAGTCCTGGGTGAAGATCACCGCCTCGCCGAGCGAGGTGCTCGTTTCGGCCACGTCCTCCGGCTGCGGGACGTCGTCGATGGTGCGGTACAGGCCGTGCTGGCCGTTGAGCGCCTCCTCGTTCTCCGCGGCTCGGGCACACTCGGTCGGCACGAGTTCGACAACGACCAGCACGTCGGAGGGCCGAGTGCCTCGGATCGAGTAGCTGCGGACCGGCCCGCACTCCTCCCACTCGGTGGTGTGGATCTGCCGGATGCCGGTGGCGGCGGGCGCCTCGATCTCCATGGACAGCCGGTCGTCGTCGACGGTGAGGACGTTCTCCGACCAATACCGGGCGGTGAGCCAGGTGGCGGCCACCGCCACCACGACCGCGAGAAGCACGAGGAGGACGACGGCGCCCAGCACCCGTAGCCACCGACGAGGCTGCGGGCGGGCCGGCTTGAGGCCTTCCACGGATGCGCTGGTCACCGGGACATCATGGCGTGTCGGCAGGTCAGGCGGGCGCTCCCGCGCGGTCGGGACGCATCGCGCCGGCGAAGAACTGCGCGAGCTCGGCGGTCGCGGTCAGCGGCAGCACGTGCGAGACGTACTGATCCGGCCGGACCACGACGACGGCCCCGGACCGGTCGATCTCACGGAGCTCGAAGATGTCGTTCTCGGGATCGGCGGCGTAGACCTTCTCGTAGTCGATGAGCTGGAACGGCCCTACGCGTGGCAGGAAGATGCGGGGGACCTGCCCGAGATCGACGTCGTGGTGGTGCTGCTGGTAGACGACCTTGACGTCGAACCAGGCGTCCAGGTCCTCGCCCGCGGGCGTGTAGGCCAGGACCGGGGAATCCGGCGAGGTGGCGAGCCAGTCGGCCAGGTCCGCCGTCGGTGAGACTGCGCCGGGCGAGGCGGCGTCGGCGAAGACGTAGATCCGCCATCGCCCGTCGGCACGGGCGTGATGTCCCAGATGGACGGGGTTCGTGTCGGCCACCCGGACCACGGGAGCCGACTTGAACCGTTTGCCGATGGTGAATCCGCGCGCCAGCGACTGATGGGTGTCCTCAGCGGTGATCATCGACGGCGTGTAATGCGTCATGAATCCGGCAGGAAACTCGGCGGTCTTGACGTAGAACTCCTCGAGGATGGACGGGTCCTCGAGCTCCTCCGGTTTGGCCGCCATGAGGCTCGACCATTCCCTGTCGAAGTCGATGAGATTCTTCGCCACCACCTGCCGCTCGGCCGAGTAGGTCTGGAGCAGCGCCGCCGGCGCGCGCCCGGACAACACATGGCCCAGCTTCCAGCCGATGTTCCATCCGTCCTGGATCGAGACATTCATCCCCTGCCCCGCCTTGGCCGAGTGGGTGTGGCAGGCGTCGCCGGTGATGAACACCCGTGGCGTCCGGGTTCCGACCTCGGCGTCGGGGACGTCGTCGAACCGGTCGGTGAGCCGGTGGCCGACCTCGTAGACACTGTGCCAGGCCACGTGGCGCACATCGAGGGTGTACGGGTGCAGGATGGCGTTCGCCTGGTCGATGATCTGCTCGATCGTCGTCGCCCGTACCTGGGCACTGCCGTGCTCAGGGACCTCACCCAGGTCCACGTACATCCGGAAGAGGTGGCCGCCTTCGCGCGGGATGAGCAAGATGCTGCCCGCGCGGGACTGGATGGCGCACTTGGTGCGGATGTCCGGGAAGTCGGTGACGGCGAGCACGTCCATCACGCCCCAGGCGTGGTTGGCGGCGTCACCGGCCAGGGTGCGCCCGATGGCCTGCCGCACCGGGCTGCGGGCCCCGTCGCAACCGACCACGTACCTGGCCCGCACGGTGCGTTCCTGCCCGGCGCGCTCGCCCGCCGTGCGGCGCAGCGTGACTGTCACCGGATACGCGGTCCCACCCGTGTCCACCTCGAGGCCCACGAACTCCAGGCCGTAGTCCGGCCGCAGCCGGGCCGGCCCGTTCGCGGCCGCCTCGGCGAAGTAGTCCAGCACGCGGGCCTGATTGACGATCAGGTGTGGGAACTCGCTGATGCCGGTGGGGTCGTCCTGGGTCCGTGCCGTACGCACGATGCGGGCACCGTCCTGCGGGTCGGGCTTCCAGAAGTTCATCTCGGTGATCCGGTACGCCTCGGCGATGATCCGCTCGGCGAAGCCGAAAGCCTGGAACGTCTCGACGCTGCGTGCCTGGATGCCGTCGGCCTGACCGACCTCGAGGCGGCCCGCGCGCCGCTCGACGACTCGCGCGCTCACCCCGGGGAACTGGGCGAGCTGCGCGGCCGCGACCATGCCCGCGGGCCCGCTGCCGACGATCAGGACGTCGACCTCGTCGGGCAGGTCGTCTGGACGATCCAGCCCGACGCCGGCCGCAGGCTGGGTCCGCGGGTCACCGGAGACATAACCATGGTGATGGAACTGCACCGTCCACTCCTCACGTCGTCGTGATCGCCACCCGCACCACGGATGTTCAATAATCGAACGGGTTGTTCGTTTAACGGTGCCTGGATCGTAGGAGCCTCGCGGCGAGCCCACAAGCCGCTCTCGCGATCGGGAGGCGCACACCACGCGTGGGTGACGTCCGGACCCCGTTGCCGCCGCGTCGGCAAAAAGTATACGATTTCGAGTACGAATCATTGGGCAACGACGCCGCACGCGGCACGGCCCCTGCCGAACCGACGGAGGAACGACCATGTCCGAGACCGCGCCCCCGCCGTCCGAGCGCCCGCACCTTCCCGATATGCCCGAGAAGATCCAGCACTACATCGGCGGCGAGCTCGTCGACTCGGCCGACGGTGCCACCTTCGACGTCCTGGACCCGGTCACCAACGAGGTCTACATCCAGGCCGCGGCCGGCAAGCAGGCGGACGTCGACCGCGCCGTCGCCGCCGCCCGCACGGCCTTCCGGGAGGGGCCGTGGCCCGCGATGCTCCCCCGCGAGCGCTCGACGGTGCTGCACCGCATCGCCGAGATCGTCACCTCCCGCGACCGGCAGCTCGCCGAGATGGAGTCCTTCGACTCGGGCCTGCCGATCACGCAGGCGCTGGGTCAGGCCCGGCGCGCGGCCGAGAACTTCCGGTTCTTCGCCGACCTGGTCGTCGCCCAGGCCGACGACACATTCAAGGTCCCCGGACGCCAGATCAACTACGTCAACCGCAAGCCGATCGGCGTCGCCGGCCTCATCACACCGTGGAACACCCCGTTCATGCTGGAGTCGTGGAAGCTCGGGCCGGCGCTGGCCACCGGCAACACTGTGGTTCTCAAACCCGCCGAGTTCACCCCGCTCTCGGCCTCCCTGTGGGCGGGCATCTTCGAGGAGGCCGGCCTGCCCGAGGGCGTGTTCAACCTCGTCAACGGCCTCGGCGAGGAGGCCGGCGACGCCCTCGTCAAACACCCCGACGTCCCGCTCATCTCCTTCACCGGCGAGTCCGCCACCGGGCAGCTGATCTTCGCGAACGCCGCCCCGCATCTGAAGGGCCTGTCGATGGAGCTGGGCGGGAAGTCCCCTGCCGTCGTTTTCGCCGACGCAGACCTGGACGAGGCGATCAACGCGACGATCTTCGGGGTCTTCTCGCTCAACGGCGAGCGCTGCACGGCCGGCAGCCGGATCCTGGTCCAGCGCGAGGTCTACGACACCTTCGTCGAGCGGTACGCCGCCCAGGCGAGGCGAGTCAGGGTCGGCTACCCGCACGAGGAGAGCACCGAGGTCGGCGCACTGGTCCATCCCGAGCACGTCGAGAAGGTCATGAGCTACATCGAGCTCGGCAAATCCGAGGGCCGCCTCGTCGCCGGCGGAGGCCGCCCGGAGGGTTTCGAGTCGGGCAACTTCGTCGCCCCCACCGTCTTCGCCGACGTCCCACCCCGGGCACGGATCTTCCAGGAGGAGATCTTCGGGCCCGTCGTCGCGATCACCCCGTTCGAGACGGAGGAGGAGGCGCTCGAGCTGGCCAACGACACCAAGTACGGCCTGGCCGCCTACATCTGGACCAACGACCTCAAGCGCGCCCACAACTTCTCCCAGGGCGTCGAGGCGGGCATGGTCTGGCTGAACTCGAACAACGTCCGTGACCTCCGTACTCCGTTCGGTGGCGTGAAGGCCTCCGGCCTGGGCCAAGAGGGCGGCTACCGCTCGATCGACTTCTACACCGACCAGCAGGCCGTGCACATCACCCTCGGCGAGGTGCACAACCCCGTCTTCGGCAAGGCCTGAACCGACCGCGCAAGGCAAGGAAGCCCATGACCCCCATCCCCATCCCCACCCCCGCCTCTCCCCCGCCGGACGTGGTGCGCTGCGCCTACCTCGAGCTGGTGGTGACCGACCTGGAGCGGGCACGCCACTTCTACGTCGAGGTCCTCGGTCTGGTCGTCACGGCGGAGGAGGACGACGCCGTCTACCTGCGCAGCCTCGAGGAGTTCATCCACCACAACCTCGTGCTGCGCCGGGGGCCGGTCGCCGCGGCGGCCGCCTTCTCCTACCGGGTGCGCAGCCCGGAAGAGCTGGACAAGGCGGAGGCCTTCTACTCCGAGCTCGGCTGCCGGGTCGAGCGCCGACCGGAGGGCTTCGTCCGAGGCGTCGGCGACTCGGTGCGCGTGGAGGACCCGCTCGGGTTCCCGTACGAGTTCTTCTACGACGTCACCCACGTGGAGCGGCTCGCGTGGCGCTACGACCTCTACACGCCGGGGGCGCTCGTGCGGCTTGACCACTTCAACCAGGTGACCCCCGACGTCCCCCGAGCCGTGCAGTACATGTCCGACCTGGGCTTCCGGACCACAGAGGACATCCAGGACGAGAAGGGCACCGTCTACGCCGCCTGGATGCGGCGCAAACCCACGGTGCACGACACCGCCATGACCGGCGGGGACGGCCCGCGGCTGCACCACATCGCGTTCAACACCCACGAGAAGCACAACGTGATCGCGATCTGTGACAAGCTCGGAGCCCTGCGCCTGTCCGACTGCATCGAACGCGGACCGGGCCGGCACGGGGTCTCCAACGCCTTCTACCTCTACCTGCGCGACCCCGACGGCCACCGGGTGGAGATCTACACCCAGGACTACTACACGGGCGACCCGGACAACCCGGTGGTGACCTGGGACGTGCACGACAACCAGCGGCGCGACTGGTGGGGCAACCCGGTGGTGCCCAGCTGGTACAACGAGGCGTCCCTGGTCCTCGACCTGGACGGCAACCCCCAGCCGGTCGTCTCCCGCACCGAGGAACGCGAGTTGGACGTGACCGTCGGCGCGGACGGCTTCACCTACACCCGCAAGGGCCAGGACGACCTGCCGTCCTGGAAGCAGGGCGAGTACAAGCTCGGCGAACAGCTCTAGGCTCGTGCCGATGCTGACCCCCGAGCAGATCACCGAGATCGCCGACGAGCTCGCCACGGCCGAGCGCGAACGGGCCACCGTGCCCCTGTTGACGGCGCGGTACCCCGAGATGTCGATCGAGGACTCCTACGCCGTGCAGAACGAGTGGCGCCGCCGCGGCATCGAGGCGGGCCGCCGGCCCGTCGGCCGCAAGATCGGCCTCACCTCCAAGGTGATGCAGGCCGCCACCGGAATCACCGAGCCGGACTACGGCGCGATCTTCGGCGACATGGTCCACGAGTCCGGTGCGGTCATCGAGCACGCCCGGTTCTCCAACGTGCGCATCGAGGTCGAGCTCGCCTTCGTTCTCGCCACGCCCGTCGAGGGCCCGCACGCGAGCGTCTTCGACGTCCTGCGCGCCACCGAGTACGTCGTCCCCGCGCTGGAGATCCTGTCCAGCCGCATCGAGATGGCCGGCCGCACCATCGTCGACACCATCAGCGACAACGCCGCCATGGGGGCCATGGTCCACGGCGGCACCCCCGCCCGACCCGAGAGCGTCGACCTGCGGTGGGTCAGCGCCCTGTTGTACCGCAACGAGGTCATCGAGGAGTCGGGGGTGGCGGCCGCGGTCCTGGGACACCCCGCCACGGGCGTCGCGTGGCTGGCGAACAAGCTCGCTCAGCACGGCGACCGGCTCGAGGCAGGCGACCTCATTCTCGCCGGCTCCTTCACACGCCCGATGTGGGTGGAGCAAGGTGACACCGTGCTGGCCGACTACGGACCGATGGGGACGATCACATGCCGCTTCACCTGAACCCGACCTTCCGCGACCGCCTCGCCGCGGCGGACCGTCCGCTCTACGGCGGGTGGGTCTGCTCCGGTTCACCCGTCACCGCGGAGATCATGGCCGGCTCCGGACTGGAATGGCTCCTCATCGATATGGAGCACGCTCCGAACGGGTTGGAGTCCGTCCTCGCCCAGCTCTACGCCGTCTCCGGATACCCGGTGACCCCGATGGTGCGGGTTCCCATCGGCGAGACGGTCATCATCAAGCAGGTCCTCGACCTCGGCGCCCAGAACCTCCTGGTGCCGATGGTCTCGACGCCGGAGCAGGCCCGGGACGTGGCCGCCATGGCGCAGTACCCACCGGCCGGCCACCGTGGGGTGGGCAGCGGTCTCGCCCGTTCGGCCCGGTGGAACCGGATACCGGGCTACCTGCCCGACGCCGCTGACCACGTCTCGGTCTTCGTCCAGGTCGAGTCCGAGGAGGCGCTGCGCAACGCCGGAGCCATCGCGGCCGTGGACGGGATCGACGGTGTCTTCGTCGGGCCGAGCGACCTGGCCGCGTCGATGGGGCTGCTCGGCCAGCAGACCCATCCTGACGTCGTCGCCGCCGCCGCCGGGGCGCTCGCCGACATCTCCGCGGCCGGCAAGCCGGCCGGCGTCAACGCGTTCGACCCGGCCGCCGCCCGCCAGTACCTCGAGGCGGGGGCCGACTTCATCCTCGTCGGCGCCGACGTCGCCCTGCTCGCCCGCGGGTCCGAGCAGTTGGTACGGACGTATCTCGGGGACGCGGACACGCAGTCCTGAACGTGCGTCCCAACGCCGGAGCAGCGACCATCGCCACCAACGAGCATTTCGCCGTCGATCCGAGGAGGACCAGCCGTGAGCGATCGTGAGACCGCCCTACTCGCCGAGGTGCCGGGCCAACTGTTCATCGGCGGACGATGGATCGACGCCGAGAACGGGGCGACGCTCGCCGTCGAGGACCCGGCCACCGGGAAGGTGCTCCGCGAGGTGGCCGACGCCTCGGCGGCGGACGCGACGCGGGCCCTGGACGCGGCCGTGGCCGCACAGCACGAGTGGGAGACCACCCCGCCCCGCACGCGCAGCGACATCCTGCGCCGCACGTTCGATCTGGTGCAGGACCGTGCCGAGGACCTCACGCTGCTGATGACCCTGGAGATGGGCAAGACGCTGCCCGAGTCCCGGGGCGAGGTCGCCTACGGCGGGGAGTTCCTGCGCTGGTTCAGCGAGGAGGCCGTCCGCGTCACCGGGCGATACGGGCTCAACCCGGAAGGAACGGGCCGCACGATCGTCTCCCAGCGGCCCGTCGGACCGTCGTACTTCATCACACCGTGGAACTTTCCACTCGCCATGGCCACCCGCAAGATCGCCCCGGCGCTGGCCGCCGGGTGCACGGTGGTGGTCAAGCCCGCCCAGCTCACGCCGCTGACCACGCTGTTCTTCGTCAAGCTGCTCGAGGAGGCGGGGTTGCCTGCGGGCGTGGTCAACGTCATCACGTCGGCGTCCTCGAGCCGGGTCTCCGAACCGGTCATCGCCGACCCGAGGCTGCGCAAGCTGTCCTTCACCGGATCCACCCCGGTCGGCCGCAAGCTCATCGCCCAGGCTGCGGACAACGTGCTGCGGGTCTCCATGGAGCTCGGCGGCAACGCCCCGTTCGTCGTCTTCGACGACGCCGACCTGGACAAGGCGGTCGACGGCGCGATGCTGGCGAAGTTCCGCAACATCGGCGAGGCCTGCACCGCGGCCAACCGGTTCATCGTCCACGAGTCGGTCGCCGAGGAGTTCAGCGCGCGGGTCACCGAACGGGTCCAGACCATGACGGTCGGGCGCGGGACCGAGGACGGCGTCCAGATCGGTCCGCTCATCGACTCCGACGCCGTCGAGAAGGTCTCCGCGCTGGTCACCGACGCCGTCGAACGCGGTGCGGCCGTCCGCACCGGCGGCGAGGCCATCGAGGGTGCCGGTCACTTCTACGCCCCCACCGTCGTCACCGGAGTCGCCCCCGGCAGCGAGATCCTCCGCGAGGAGATCTTCGGACCCGTGCTGGCGATCTCCACCTTCTCCGGCGAGGACGAGGCCGTACGCCTCGCCAACGACACCGAGTACGGGCTGGTCTCCTACGTCTACACCGAGGACCTGGCACGCGGGCACCGCATGATCGACCGGCTGGAGACCGGGATGATGGGACTCAACGTGGGCGTCATCTCCAACGCCGCGGCGCCGTTCGGCGGCATCAAGCAGTCCGGCATCGGCCGCGAGGGGGGCTTCGAGGGCATCGCGGAGTACCTGTCCACGAAGTACACGATGATGCCGGCCACCTGAGGTCGGCGGCCGGCTCGTCCCAGCCTGTGGTCATGTCTGTCCAGGGCACGGATCCAGGAAGATCGCCGTGTCGAGATGCGTCGGCGCACCGAGCGCACCACTCTGGGGTCACGAACCACTCCCGAAGGAAGGGACGGGACCGATGCCCAAGATGACCAAGGGTGGCAAGCCGAAGAAGAGCGAACTGCCGGAAACCATCCAGAAGTCGGGCAAGAAGGCTCAGCGGACGTTCGCCGAGGCGCACGACTCCGCCGCCGAGCAGTACGGCGAGGGTGAGCGTGCCCATCGTGTGGCGTACTCGGCGCTGAAGCACACACACGAGAAGGTCGGCGACCGCTGGAAGCCGAAGAAGGAGTCCGGCCCGTCCGACAAGCAGGCCAAGGGCGGGCGCAGCACCAGCCGCAAGACGGCGGGCGGTGTTGACGCGAACGCCTCCAAGCAGCACCTGTACGACGTCGCGAAGGACCTGGACATCTCCGGCCGGTCGAAGATGAACAAGGACGAGCTCGTCGACGCCATCCAGAAGGCGAACAAGTCCAAGACGCGGAAGAAGTAGCGACCGACCGGTCCTGACCACCGAGCGTCCCGGCGCGCCGATGTCGGTGCGTGCCGGGACACTCGTGTGCATGCACCTCGACGACGCACGGACTCTCAAGCGACGGCTCACCGAGCGAGCGCGCGATCTCGCCGACGCCCGCGGGCTCGCCCGGCCCAGCACGTTCGGCCGTGGTGGCGTGACGAGCGAGGACGTGATCGGTGCTCCGACGCTCGCGGTGGGCGTGTCGGTTCACCCGGGCGGCTACGGCATTGCGGTGCGGTACCGGTCGGACGAACCGCAGTCGCGCGAGGTCGCGGACGAGCTCGCGCGCGACGCCGGCCCGGAGGTCGACGTCCGGCGCACCGGGCGCATCCTCAGCCTGGGTCACGGCTGGGCCGGGACGCCGTTGCCCGTCGAGGCTGCGCAGGGCGAGACCGGCCGGGTCCGGCCGCTGCGTCCCGGCGTCTCGATCGCGCACGTGGACGTCACGGCCGGCACACTCGGAGCGTTCGTCACACGCGGGGAGGGCGAGGTCTTCGCACTGTCGAACTGGCACGTGCTGGCAGGGTCGCCGTCGGCGCAGGTCGGCGACGTCATCGTGCAACCCGGACCGGCCGACGGCGGAGCGGCACCGCAGGACCGGATCGGCACGCTGGCGGACCTGGTGCCGTTGCGACCCGAGCAGGCGGCCACCGTCGACGCCGCGGTCGCCCTGCTCGACGAGCCGGAGGTCGATCCCACCTACCCGGTCGGGGTCGTGACGACGGCCGAGGCCGTCGTCGGCGGCGAACAGGTGGGCAAAATCGGCAGGACCACAGCCGAGACGGCAGGACGGGTCTCGGCCATCGAACTGGACGACGTCGTCGTCGACTACGGGGACCTGGGCCCTCTGAGCTTCGACGACCAGATCGAGATCGAGTCGACTGGCGCGGGCCCGTTCTCCCGCGGTGGGGACTCCGGTTCGCTGGTCTACCGCGAGGACGGCGTCGCCCTCGGCCTGCTCTTCGCCGGGTCCGAGACCGGTGGGCCGGACGGGACCGGCCTGACCTACGCCAACCCCCTCCCCTCGGTACTCGAGGCGCTCGGCGTACGGCTGGCCGCCCCGGCCCGGTGAGCCCGGTCCGCCGTGACGTCGGCGGACACCGGGCAGCACAATGGTGCTCGGAGGTGATCGCGTGGCCACGCTCGAACAGGCACGTGCCGCCAAGCGCGCCCTCCGGGAACGACTGCTCGGGGTGTGCGGCGTCACCGGCCTCGGCGTGACGCCGGCCGACGACGCCCGCCACGCCGGCGACGTCGGCGAAGACCAGTCCTGGTGCGTCCAGGTCGGCGTCGTCTCTGCCGACGTCGAGGTCCCGGCCGACGTGGACGGCGTGCCGGTCCGGGTGCGGGTGACCGGCCGGATCAGCGCTTCCTGAGTGGTGCCACGCCTCTGACCACGACCGACGTCACAGCGATCCGAGGAGCCGGATGGATATCTCCGACGTGCAGCAGCGGCTGCACGACTTCGCCGAGGAACGGGACTGGGCCCAGTTCCACACGACGCGGAACCTGACTCTGGCCCTGGTCGGAGAGGTCGGCGAACTGGCCGAGCTGGTGCAGTGGCGCACGGACCAGGAGATCCGTGACCTCGTCGCCACCGAGTCCGGCCGCGTGGCACTCGCCGACGAACTCGCGGACGTCCTCACCTACCTGATCTCCCTCGCAGACGCCGTCGGCATCGATCTCGACGCGGCCGTCCACGCGAAGATCACGAAGAACGCCGCGAAGTATCCGGCCCACCTGGCCCGCGGCTCCAACGCGAAGTACACCGAGCTCGCGGCGGATCCGCCGTCCGCCTCACGCCGGCGCGAGGCGGACGGCGGCGCTCCTCACGGCGCGCCGGCGTAGCAGCGGATCTCGTACAGCGCGGCTGCCGGGTCCCCGTTCGTCGCATGGACGACCACCCGGAGCGAGGTGGTGCGGATCGCCTGGGCCAACACGTGGACCCGCCGTGTGTAGCCGTTCCCGCGCACCGGGAGCACGTCCGTCCATCCGGCGTCCGTCCATGCCTGCAGCGTGTAGTCGCGCACGGTCTGCGGGTCGCGCCAGAGGGTCGGCGTGCGGTCGTACTCGCGGAGCAGGTGACCCGCGAAGTTGAGGTGCACGGTGCGGATCTCCTGCGCCTGAGGCCAGTCCAGACGCAGCCACTGATCGAACGGCTCCCCCGGGTCGGAGCGCCAGGCATTCGGTGCCCGGTGCGGCCGGGCCGCCCCCCGGGCCACGCTCTCCGGGGGATAGACATGCTGGGCGGGCTCGACGCGATGGCTCATCGTGACGCCGTCGCCGAAGCGTCGCATCCGTCCGGGTGTCATCTCGAACGCGGACACCGCGCCCGGCAGCACTCGGCCGGCGCGCACCCACTCCACATCGGCGGCCGCGGCAAGATCGAGCCGCAGGTAGCGCACTCCGTCGACGTCGACCCCGGGCTCGCTCACGTCCACGTCGACCTGCCAGGGCACCCAGTGTTCGCCGGGCTCGGCGCGCAGCACCGTCTCCGCGAGTGGGGAACCGGTGTCGACGCGGTAGTCCCAGATGTGCTCCACGTTCCGCAGCCAGGCCGGGATCTCGACGGCGACGTCGGAATCGTTGCGCAGCAGCACGCTGACCGTCCTCAGGCCGGGTGCGCCCGGTCCGCACCGGACCGGGATCCACTGAGCACGCAGCGCCGTCAGGTGGCTGACGCCCCGGCGGACGTGCTCGCGCAGCCCGCCGTCCTCCCACCGATCGCCCGGTGACGCGCCGAGGTAGGCCGCCTGCGAGGAGGAGCTCACCCGCGCGGACCGCGCGAGATCGTCAGCGTCGGTGTTGCGGACGTTGGGCAGGAAGCAGCCGTCCCGGAGCAACTGCTGCTGGACGTCGTCGATCGCCACCGCCGGCACGTCCTGGAGCGGAACCTGCTTCGTCAGGCAAACGGCAGCGGCCGTCCCCGCCGCCTGCCCCATGATCGCTGTGGTCGCCTGGACACGCACCGACCCGAGTGCGACGTGCGTCGCGGAGACGTTGCGGCCAGCCATGAGCAGGTTGGTGACGTCCTTGGCGATGAGGGAGCGCAACGGGACACCGAATGGTCCGACGTACGCGGTGACCGAGGCCTGCGAGTGCAGGTCGTAGCCCGCCGCGGCGGTCGGCTCGCTGGTCGGCGCGAGCATGCCGCCCGGGGTGTGCAGGTCGATGTTCCACCCGCCGTAGGCGATCTCGTCCTCGAACGGCTCGCCCCGGACGAGGTCTGATTCGGTGAGCAGGTACAGCCCCATGAGGCGGCGGCTCTCGCGCTTGCCCGGCACCTGCCCCAGCCAGTCGAGCGCGAGGTTCCTCGTCGCCTCACGCGTGCGTGGGTCCTTGTTCTTCATCCAGTCCCAGACGCCGAGCGCGTGCCGGGTCAACTCGTGCCGGAGCACCTCGTTGTCGTGGATGGAGTGCCACGGCTTACCGAGCTCGATCCACCAGAAGCCGCCGCGCACGTCGTTGGGCACTCGTCCCTGCTTGTAGAAGAAGTCGGGGTCGGTGTACTCGACGGCCCATTCGGGCAGCTCGAAGTCGACGGGGCGGCCGACGTCCTTGGTCTTGAAATGCAGGGAGTTGCCCATCGTGTCCTCGGACGCCTCGAGCGGGGCGTGCGGTTCGTCGAACTCCGAGCGGGCCTCCTCTCCGGACCGGTACTCGCAGCCGGCGAGCGCCCCCACCACGCCGTCGCCGGTGCAGTCCAGGAAGACCTGCCCCCGCAGCTCGGTCTCGGTCTCCGCGGAGTGGGTCCAGCCGGTGACTGAGGTGATCCGGCCGTCGCGGACGTCGACGGAGCTGACGATGGTGTTGAGCATCAGGGTGAGGTTCTCGGTGCGCTGGGCGATGTCGTACAGCTCCAGGTCCCACACGCTGTTCGCCCAACCGTTCTCGAACAGCGGCTCGTGGTTGCGCATCCGTTCGCCGACCATCACCTCGTTCACCACGCCGCCTTCACGGGCGTACGCGTGGTACGTGGTGCTGCCCCGGGGCACCACCCGGACCTCCGAGGAGCTGTTGCCTCCGAGGACCGGACGGTCCTGGACGAGGCAGACGGTGCGGCCCATCCGGGCCGCGGCAACGGCCGCGGCGAAACCGGCCAGTCCTCCGCCGCAGACGACGATGTCGTACTCCGCACTGACGCGTCTCACGTTCTCTCTTTCGTCGGTGATGGTGGTCCTGCCTCGGCCGGGCCCGAGGGCTTCATCCCTTGAGCCCGGTGGTCGCGATGCCCTCGATGAGCCGCCGTTGGAAGATCATGAAGACGACGAACACCGGCAGCAGCGACAGCGTCGTCATGGCGAACAGCTGACCGTAGGAGGACTCCCCCATGCTGTTCATGAACATGCGCAGGCCGAGGGGCACGGTGTACCGGTGGATGTCCGCCAGATAGATCAGCGGGCCCATGAAGTCCTCGTAGGTCCAGATGAACGTGAAGACGGCGGTCGTGGCCAGCGCGGGGGTCATCAACGGGAGCAGGACCGTGAGGAACCGTCGAAGGTGGCCGCAGCCGTCGATCTCGGCCGCCTCGTCCAGCTCGCGCGGAATGCTGCGCATGAACTGGACCAGCAAGAAGATGAAGAAGGCATCGGTGGCCAGGAACTTCGGCACGATCAACGGCAGGTAGGTGTCGACCCAGCCGAGCACGGTGAAGATCGTGTACTGGGGCACGAGCGTGGCGTGTACCGGGATCATGACGGTGGCGAGCATGGCCGCGAACCAGATCCGCTTGAGCGGGAACTCGACGCGGGCGAACGCGTACGCCGCCAGCGTGCACGCCAGCAGATTGCCGATAACGGCACCGAGGGAGACCACCGCGGAGTTGAGCAGGAAGCGCCCGAACCCGGGCGGGTTGGCGTGCCAGCCCTCGACGACGTTGGAGGTCACCAGCTCGCTCGGGATCACGGTGGTGGAGTTGAAGATCTCGTTCTCGGGGGCGAGCGCGCCGCGGGCCATCCACAGCAGCGGATAGATCATCGCGGCGCACAGCAGGACGAGGAAGGCGTGCATGAGCACGCGCCGGAACGCCGGTGAGCCGGTCGGTCGGCCCGCTCGCGCGTGGTGGACAGCAGTGGACGTGGCCATCGGTCACCGCCCCCCGTCGGCGTAGTAGACCCACCGCCGGGATGTGAGGAACGCCAGGGCGGTGAAGGTGGCGATGATCGCGACGAGGATCCAGGCCAGGGCCGAGGCGTACCCCATCTCGAACTCGGCGAACGCCTTCTGGTAGAGGTACAGCGTGTAGAACAGCGTCGAGCCGACCGGGCCGCCGGTCCCGTTGCTGATGATGTAGGACGGCGTGAAGGCCTGGAAGGCCACGATGGTCTGCATGACGACGTTGAAGAAGACGATCGGCGTGAGCAGCGGCAGCGTGATGGAGACGAACCGCCGCACGGTGCCCGCGCCGTCGACGTACGCCGCCTCCAGGAGTTCGCCCGGGATGTTCCGCAGGCCGGCCAGGAAGATGATCATCGGTGACCCGAACTGCCAGATCGCGAGCACGATGATCGTCATCAACGAATAGTCCGGATCGGCGATCCAGTTCGGTCCCTGGATACCGATGACCCCGAGGAGGTCGTTGACGGCTCCCTCGCGGCCGAACAACTGCCGCCACAGCACCGCGATCCCGACGCTGCCGCCCAGCAGTGAGGGCAGGTACATCACCGAGCGATAGAAGGTCATCCCGCGCATGGCGCGGTTCATCACCAGTGCCAGCCCGAGCGCGACCGCCAGGCGGAGGGGAACCGAGACGCCCACGTACGTCAGCGTCACGGATACCGACTGGCGGAAGTCGGCGTCCGAGGTCAGGGCCTGCGAGTAGTTCGCCAGACCGACCCAGCGGGCATCGGTGAACAGGTCGTACTCGGTGAAGGACAGATAGGCGGAGGCGATCATGGGCCCGAGGACGAGCCCGACGAGCCCGACGAACCAGGGCAGCAGGAACAGGTATCCCGCGATCGCCGAGGCCCGGCGGCGCTTCGACCTTCGGCGCACGGGCGCGGGCGCCGCCGGGGGTCGCGCCGCCCCGCCGTCAGGGCCCGGCGGGCGCTCGAGCGTCGGCGCCGGGGTCCCGGGCCGGCCGGTCATTCGACCTCGGCGGCCGTCGCGAAGAACGCGTCGACGGCCTCGGGGATCGACATCTCACCGAAGGCGACCGCCTCGTTGAGCTCGCTCAGCCGCGTGCGCAGCTCGGCGAACCCCGCCGGCCACAGGCGGTTGAGAGGCGTGGAGGTCTCGGCCACCTCGTCCATGTAGTCCATCGCCTCCTGCTCCTCGTCGGAGAGCGTGCCGTCGAGCTGCTCGCGCGCGGACTGCGACGGCGGCATGCCCAGCGAGACGCCGAGGTCCTCGATCGCGCCGGAGTCGGTGAGGAAGTGGTTGATGACCTGCCCGGCCGCGTCGGGGTTCTCGCTGGTCGACGAGATCGACCACAGGCTCGCGGCGTTCATCCACAGACTGGGGTGGTCGGCGTTGTAGGGCGGCAGGGTGAGCGACAGGTCGTCGTCGACGAGGCGTGTGTAGGAGACGTAGTCCTGCGTCCAGCCGAATCCCATGGCCGCGCGCTGCTGAGCCAGCGGAGCGTTCGGCAGTTCACCCTGCCCTTCGGCGGTCACGTCGGCCGGTGGTGCACCGCCGCGGTCGCGCAGATCCTGCCAGTACTCCAGCCACGAGGTGAGGTCGTCACGGGTAGCGCGCAGCGAACCGTCCTCGGCGTAGAACTGCCTGCCGTCGTCCCGTACCGCCAGGATGAACAGGATGAGGTCCCCGCCGCCGTCCTGGATGCCCCACACGCCGTCGCCGAGCTGATCGGAGACGGCGACGGCCGCCTCGGCGAGCTGCGTCCAGTCGTAGGGCCCGTCCGGCAGCGAGACGCCCGCGTCGGCAAGGAGCTCGTCGTTGGTGACGAGGCCCATGGCGTTCGCGGCGGCGACGACGCCGTAGAGCTCGCCGTCCACGGCGCCGAAGTCCTGCAGCCCCTCGTCGACGACGTCGGAGGCGAGCCCGTCGACCTCGTTGAGGTCCAGCAGGGCGCCGCGGCCCGCGTAGTCGGGGATCTGGCTCCCGGCCTGCATGATGAGGTCGGGCGCGTTACGGCCGGCAGTCTGTGTGGCGAGCCGATCCCAGTAGCCGTCCCAGGCCTGGGTCTCCCGGGCGACCTCGACGCCGCCGGCCTCGGTGAATCGGTCGAGCGCGGCATTGAGCGCCTGGTTCTCCGAGTCTCCTCCCCACCACGTGGCGCGGATCTGGCCGCCGCCCTCGGCAGCGCCCCCGCCGCCACCTGAGCTCTGGTTTCCGACGCCGCATCCGGCGAGTGCCACGGACATGCCGAGCAATGCGGTGCTCACGACTGCCGCAGACCGGCGGCGCCTGGTTCCGGACGTGGACATCGCTGACCTCCATTGGTCTGAATTCGCGGGCGTTCTAACGTTGTATTCTAACGTTAGAACGCAAGGTAGCGACGGTGGGCGGCTTCGTCAACGTGCCGCCGCCGTAGACTCGGCCAGCCCGATGGTCGTCAGGGGGTGTGCGTGAGCCAGAGCGAGGACGTGCCGCGGCGGCGAAGCCGCCGACCGAGCGTGAAGGACGTCGCCGAGCGGGCCGGAGTCTCGTGGAAGACCGTCTCGAACGTGGTGAACAACCGGTCCAACGTGCGGCCGGAGACGCGAGCACGCGTCGAGGAGGCGATCGCCGCGTTGGGCTATCGCACGTCACTGGCCGGCCGGCAACTCCGCCAGGGGCGGACTCACCTGCTCGCCGTGGCGCTGCCCGATCTGACGATGCCGTACTTCGCGGCTCTCGCGCACAACATCATCGCCGCCGCCGAGTCTCGCGGATACACCGTGCTCATCAATGAGACCAACGGCAATCCCGCGACCGAACGCTACGTCGCGGGCGGGTTCGACGCCCAGTTCGCCGACGGCATCATCCTGCGCCCCGAAGGGCTCGACAGCGCCCATGTCACCAGCTCGCACGGACCGCTCCCCCTCGTCCTGCTCGGCGAGCGGGCCGACGGCTCGCACCTGGATCACGTCATCATCGACAACCAGCGCTCCGGTCGTGAGATCACCGCCCACGTCCTCGGGCTCGGACGGACGTCACCGGTGTTCGTCGGCGCCGAGGAGGGGCGCCGGTTCGGTCCCGGCTGGTTGCGCATGCTCGGCTTCCGGGACGCGCTCGAGGACGCCGGTGGCAGCGTCGAGCGCAGCCGGGTCCTGCCGGCGCGGCGATTCGACCGCGAATCCGGCGTGCGCGCCGCCGAGGCGCTGCTCGCGGACGGCCCCGACTTCGACGCCGTCGTCTGCGCGAACGACCTCATCGCCGTCGGCGTCATGTACGCCTTGCGCCGGCACGGGGTGCGCATCCCCGACGATGCCGTGGTCACCGGCTGGGACGACGCTCCCGAAGGTGCCTACTCGAACCCCACGTTGACGACGGTCGCACCCGACATCACCGCCAGCGCCGAACGCGCCGTGGAGGCGCTCATCCGGCGGATCGAGGAGCCCGATGCTCCCGCCGAGGAACTGCGCGTCGGGCACCGACTGGTCCTGCGCGAGTCGACGCTCGGCGCCGACGCGGCCCACCTACCGGGTGACGCGTGAGGACCGGCCTCAGGGCGTGTACGCCCCCTGCCACACGCTGTCGAACGGCGTATGAGCCGAGACACGGGCGGCGATGCCAGCGTTGACCACAGCCTTCGCGGTGCGCACCGCCTCCTCGACGCCGGCACCCTTCGCCAGTTCGGCGGTGATCGCTGCCGCGAGGGTGCAACCGGCTCCCGAGACCCGCTCCTGGCCCACCTTCGGTGCGCGGAAGGTGTGCACGTCCTCGCCGTCGTAGAGCACGTCGACGGCGTCGTCCCCGGGCAGCTCGGTACCGCCCTTGGCCACGACGTAGCGGGGCCCGAGGTCATGGATCCGGCGAGCCGCCTCGGCCAGGTCGTCGACGGTCTCGATGGCGTCCATCCCGGCGAGCGTCTTCGACTCGAACATGTTCGGGGTGATCACGGTGGCGTGCGGCAGGACGTGCTCACGCAACGCGTTGTCCGTATCGAGCGCCGCACCGGGCTCCTGGCCCTTGCAGATGAGCACCGGATCGAGCACCACATGCCGGAACGCGTGCTCCTGCAAGGCACGAGAGACCACGTCGATGGTGGCCGGCGTGCCGAGCATGCCGATCTTGACGACCTCGAGGTCGTGCGTGGCGGTGGCCGCCTCGATCTGGTCCGTGATCACCTCGGGATCGACGGGGACAAAGCGATGGGCCCAACCGTTCTTCGGGTCGAACGAGACGATGCACGTCAGCGTCCCGAGCCCGTAGACGCCGAGCTGCTGGAAGGTCTTCAGGTCCGCCTGGATGCCGGCGCCGCCGGTGGCTTCCGAGCCGGCGATGACGTAGGCGAGGTTGACCATCGGTCCTCCGATCAGGTGATGACTGTGCCGGGCGCGACCCCTCAAGATACTCCTGCGTCGGGCCGGTCAGCGTCGGCCCGCGACGGCGGCGACGGCCGCTCCTGCGGCGACGAACACACCGAATTTGCGCACGGCGGTCTTGCGGCGCCCGTGGTGGCCGCCCGTGACTGCCGGCGGCGTGCCGTCGTCGCCGTAGAGGTTGCCGGTGGTGGGGTCGACCCGCCGCCGGGACAGATAGGTGCGTCCCGCGTAGCTGCCCATCACGTGCTCGACCACGGCCGGGAAGAGCCGGTGCTTGAGGACGAGGGTGCGGCCGACGCACCCGATGACCACCTCACGTCGCGGCCGGCGAAGCACCGAACGGATCGCCTCGGCGACCTGCTCCGGCGGGTACGTCGGCGGGATCGGCCGAGCCGCCCGGCCGGTGTAGTTGGCCACGTGGCCGAAGAAGGGCGTGTCGATGCTCGGTGGGAGCACGGTACAGACATGGATGCCCTTCGCGCCGTCGAGCCGGAGCTCCTCGCGCACGCTGACGGCGAGCGCCCGGATCGCGGCCTTCGACATCGAGTACGGCCCCGCGTAAGGGGCCGGGATCTCCCCGAGCACCGACGAGACGTTGACGACGACGCCGGCTCCCTGGCGCCGCATCTGAGTCAACGCCTCCTGCATCCCGTGCACCACCCCCATGACGTCGACGTCCACCACGCGGCGGATGTCGGTCAGCGGAGTGGCGGCGAACGGTGCCGCGATGCCGACGGCGGCGTTGTTGATCCAGGCGTCGATGCGGCCGAACTCCGCGACGGCGCGGTTCGCCAACGCGGCCACGGCCTGCTCCCGCGCCACGTCGGTGGGCACCGCGAGCGCTCGGCCCCCACGACGACGGCACTCGGTCGCGACCTCCTCCAGCGCCTCGCTACGCCGTGCTGCCAGCACGACGGCGGCCCCGTCCTGCGCCAGGCGCAGCGCGGTGGCGCGCCCGACGCCGTCGGACGCGCCGGTGATGACAACGACAGATCCTCGTGTGCGCACGTCGACCTCCTGGTCTCGGTGCTGACGACGATAGGTCGCCCGGGCCCGCGGCGCCCGCCGGGGGGGCGGGAGTCCGTCAGGGCTGCTCGGCTCCCGCGTCCTGACCTGTGGCTACGGCATCCTCGTAGGCCGCCTGCAGCTCGGCGAACACCGACGGCGCTCCCGGCGGCCGTGGTATCCCGAGGTGGATCTCGCGCAACTCGTCCATGAACCGTTCCCACATCGCCGGGCCGCCCCGGTCCAGGAGCTCGGCGCGCACGCTGAGCTCCGGCGTCACGGGGAGGTGACGGCTCCCCCAGGCGCCGAGCGTGGCGAGCACCGGGAGCAGCTGGATGCCACGTTCGGTGAGGCTGTAGAGCTGCTTCTGCTTGTGCGTGGGGTCCTGCTCCCGGCTCAGGACGCCCGCGCGCACCAGGCGCCGCAGACGCTCGGCAAGGATGTTCGAGGCGATGCCCTCCTCGGAGCGCGTGAGGAGTTCGCGGAAGTGGCGGCGGTTGCCGAACATCATGTCCCGGATGACCAGGAGGGACCACGTGTCCCCGATGACCTCGAGGGAGAGGTTGATGGGACAGCCGGAGCGGTGCTCGTCGGCCATGCCGCACCTTTCGTAGTCGGGGTCTGCGATGCAGCGGGAACTGATTGCAGTTTACGTTCGCCTGCCCGTACGCTCGGACCAGCTGATTGTGAATCACAACCGGTGGGATCGTCGTGACGGCGCGACGGACAGAGGCGACGAAGCGGCGAGACCCGGACAGGAGCGGCACGCATGGGCAAGCTGATCTACTCGGTCATCGGCTCGTTGGACGGTTACCTCAACGACGAGCACGGCCGCTACGCCTGGGCCGTCCCGGGCGAGGATCTGGTGTGGTTCCTCGACGAGGAGCTGGCAGGCGTCGGCACCCACCTCTACGGCCGTCGGATGTATCAGGAGATGGCGGTGTGGGAGACGGACCCGCAGGCCGCCGAACAGTCGCCCGCCTCGGCCCGCTTCGCCGAGGTGTGGCGGGCCGCGGACAAGGTCGTCTTCTCCACGACGCTCCCCACGGTGACCACGCGCCGGACCCGGTTGGAACGATCGTTCGACGCCGGCCTGGTGCGCCGGCTCAAGGCCGAGGCGAGCGGCGATCTGACCGTCGACGGTCCCACGCTGGCCGCGTCCGCGCTCCGCGAGCACCTCGTCGACGAGGTTCAGCGGGTGGTCGTTCCCGTGGTCGTCGGCGGCGGGACGCCGATCTTCCCGCCCGGCGTCCGCCTCGACCTCGAGCTCACCGAGGAACGCCGATTCGATCGCGGCCTGGTCTTCCTGCGCTACGCCGTGCGCTGAGGCGCCCGCACGGCACGGCGCCCGGCCGGCGCAGTAGTCAGCGTCCGCCGACGACGCCGGCGAGGAAATCCGAGGCCGGCGCCGGCAACCCGGCACCACGGCGGAAGACGGCGTGCAGGATCCGACGCAGATCGACGCCGTCGATCGCGACCTCGACGAGGCGGCCGTCGCGCAGCTCGCCCGAGACCGCAAGGGCGCTGAGCACCGCCGGGTAGCCGCCGGAGAGCACCTCGACCTTGACGGCCGCGTTGGAGTCGAGTTCCAGAACCGGCTCGATCGGTCGGCCCAGCGCCCGAGCCAGGGTGTCCCGAGTGCCGGAGCCGTCCTCACGCGAGGCGAGGCGAAGGCCGGCGAGCTCGTCGCGGCACAACGGGCGGCGGCGCCTGGCCAGCGGATGGCTCGGGGCCACCACGAGCGCCAGCCGGTCCGTACCCACCCGGCGGCGTGCCAGGTCGGACGGGACGGTCGGTGACTCGACGAATCCGAGGTCGACCTCTCGTGCGCGCACCGCAGCCACCACGTCTCGAGAGTTGGTCACCCGCAAACGCACGGCGACGGCGTCCCGACGAGCTCGATGCGCGGCCAGCCAGGCCGGCATGAGGTACTCCCCCACGGTCTGGCTCGCCGCGACGCTGAGCTGCTCGTCCTGGTTTGCCGCCAGTGCCTCCGCCCCGGTGACGAGGACGTCGGCCGCCTCGACCACGGCCCTGGCCCAGTCGGTGACCGCGCGCCCGTCGGCGGTGAGCACCGCACCGCGGCTGCGCCGGTCGACCAGCTCCAGGCCGAGGCGCCGTTCGAGCTGCCGCATCCGCGCGCTGGCCGAGGGCTGGCTGATCGTCAAGACACGCGCAGCGGCGGAGATGCTGCCGCGGTCGGCGACGGCGACGAGGAGGCGCACCTCGTCCAACGTGACGTCCACGGACCGACTCTGCCATAGCGACTGCCTATGGATATACCGAGAACCAGTGGCTACCACGGCCATCTCGCGGCAGCGAGGATGGCGTCGTGCCGTCACCGCGTCCCCTGCCCCGCCCCGGTACGGGGACACCGACCGAGGACCGGCCGGCATCGACGCGCCTGAGCGGACCTGCCGCCGGCCTAGGGGTCTGCGTCGTGCTCGCCGTCGGTGCCACCGCCTTCGGCGGGGTCGTCCCGCTCGCGGGCGCGCCGGTCATCGGTGTGGTCGCCGGCGTCGTGGTCGCGACCGCGGTCCCGCGACGGATCCGGAAGTGCTGGTCAGCCGGGGTACGGATCGCCTCCACCTGGGGCCTGCAGGTCGCCGTCGTGCTCCTCGGCGTGCAGGTGTCGGTCACGGACGTCGTCGGGGCCGGCCGTCAGGCGCTGCCCGTCACGGTCGGCACGCTGGCCGTCTGCCTCCTCGCGGCCGCTCTGCTCGGCCGCGCCCTGGGGGTCGATCGTGATCTGCGCACGCTGATCGGCGTCGGCACCGCGGTGTGCGGCGCGTCCGCAATCGCCGCCGTGACGCCGATCGTGCGACCGGCGCCGTCCAGGCTCGCCTACGCGTTGACGACCGTGTTCGTGTTCAACGTCGCGGCGGTGATCGCCTTCCCGCTGCTCGGCCGCGGACTGGGGATGGATGCGGAGACCTTCGGGATCCTCGCCGGCACTGCGGTCAACGACACCTCCTCGGTGGTGGCTGCTGCCGAGGCCTACGGCGACGCCGCCACGCACACCGCCGTCGTCGTCAAGCTTGTCCGGACCCTGGCGATCATCCCGATCTGCCTCGTGCTGTCCGTCCTGGTCACCCGCCGGCCGGCCGGTGTGGACGGGGCCAGGCCATCCCTGTGGCGGTTGGTGCCGTGGTTCCTCATAGGGTTCGCTCTCGTCGTCGGCGCCAACAGCGCAGGCCTGATCCCGGGGGCCGCCCAACCGCCCCTCGCCCACGCCTCGTCTTTCCTCATCACCACGGCGCTCGCGGGGATCGGATTGACGACCGACCTGTCCGGGATCCGGCGGGCGGGCGCCCGTCCCCTGCTGTTCGGCGGTCTTCTCTGGGGTGTCGTGACCCTCGCGGCTGTGGCGCTGCTGGGCACGGTCGGGGCGAGCTGAGCGCTGCACACGCATCGCGGCTTTCGGGAGATGATGGGTGGGCCGAGTCGCCCAGTGGTGAGGAAGTCATGCACGAGCCAGCCTCCATGCAGCCGGAGATGATCCTGCAGCGGGTCGCCGAGCATCTCGGTCAGGACGACGGCGCCGCACGGGATGTGCTGCCGGCCGAGCTGCGGGAGCTGCAGCGCGAGCTGACGCGGTTCCGGCTGCGATACAAGTTCGCGCTCGACGAGATCACCACCAAGCTGCGGATCCTCCAGGAGGAGTTCGAGCAGACGCACAGTCACAGCCCGATCGAGCACGTGCGCACCCGGCTGAAGTCGGCCGAGTCGATGATGTCGAAGGCGATGAAACGCGGCTGTGAGCCGACGTTGGAGTCGATCGCGGAGAAGATCCAGGACATCGCCGGCGCGCGGGTGGTGTGCCCGTTCATCTCCGACGTGTACTGGATCAAGGACATGCTCGCGGCTCAGGCGGACGTGACGATCCTCGAGGTCAAGGACTACATCGCCGCCCCCAAGCCGAACGGCTACCGCAGCCTGCACCTGATCCTGACGATTCCCGTCTTCCTCTCCGACCGCACCGAGAACGTGCCGGTCGAGCTGCAGATCCGCACCATCGCCATGGACTTCTGGGCCTCCGTCGACCATCAGATCCACTACAAGTACGACGGTGCCGTGCCGGCGTCGCTGCTCGAGGAACTGAGCAGTGCCGCTCGCACAGCGGGCGAGCTCGACGAGACCATGGCGCGGCTGCGGGGCGAGCTCCGGGCGACCGAGAACGGGACGAACGGCCAGTACCTCGCCTGAGCAGATCGGCGCGCGAACGCGCGAGTGGCGCGCGAGCGAGCGCTCGAGGGCGCGTCTACGCGCCACTGACTCCGACGCGCGGACGAGTCAGGGACGACGTCGACGGTTCAGCGCCACCGTACCGACCACCCCGATGACAAGCGCCAGCACGGCGTACCGCCAGGAGATGCCGTCCGGTCCGAGCGCGGCGGTGAGCACGGACGCGCCCGCGTCGAGCATCTCGTTCGGCTGCGCGGCCAGTATGCGCGAGCCGACGGCATAGCTGATCGCCGTCATCGCAGCCGGCAGGAACCACAGCGCGAGCAGGGACGCCGCCCAGGCGACGGTCCGCGCTACCGTGCGCACCCCGCACCAGGCGAGCGCCCCGCCGACCAGGACCGCCGGCAGCCACTGCGCGTACCGGAGCACCAGCATGTCCGCCTCGGAGTAGGCAGGGGTGCCGATCGGCGCGACCAGCATCTGCAGCCACAGCCCGGCCGCGAGCGCACCGGCCGTCGCACCGAGGGTCGCTCCACCGCGTGGCGCACGAGCGAGGAGCACCGCCGCCACCAGCGCGCACACGACGGCGGCCGAGACGGCGGCGAGCAGGCCGGCCAGGTAGAGGCTCGAGCGAGTGTCGTCCGACAGTCCGGCGGCCACCACGCGAGTCGTCTGGGCGACGGCAACTCCCACCACCACGAGGTATCCGGCGGCAGCGAAGGCCGCTGAGCGGGTGCGACCGCTCGGGTCCGGCGAAAGCACACGGCTGCGCGCCGCGAGTCCGGCGAGGGCGCCGCCCACGACCAGCATGCCGGCCGTCTGGGGCAACGTGTACTGACTGAACGGCAGCAGGGCGATCGGCATCTGCTCCGGGAGCACCTCACCAGCCCAGAGGTTCTGCAGCGGCAGCCGCATGCCGGTGATCGCCCACGGGATCAGTCCGATCACGGCGGTAACGACCCCGGTCAAGATCGGCGCCCATGCCGGGCGATGGGTCCTCGTCCGGATCATCTCGGTTGTCGTCACGGCGGCATCCTGCCACCTAGCCCTGCGCCACAATGGTCCGACCCTCCGCCATCCGACCGGGACGTCCCCACATGACCAGCACCTCCGAGCCGGCCACCGTCGCCCGGTTCGACGACCTGCGCTCCGGCGAGGTGTTCCGGTTCGAGGCCCTCACCGGGGAGATCCTCGCCCGCACGCCCGAGGAGGTTCTCCCGGCTCTCGCCGAGGTCGAGCGTGCCACCGCCGCCGGACGGTGGGCGTTCGGTTTCGTGGCCTACGAGGCCGCCGCCGGACTGGACGAGGCGTTCCCCGCGAGCAAGGGTCCGCCCGGTCTGCCACTGGTGTGGTTCGGCCTGGCTGACGCGCCCGCCGCGCCGACCGCTCTGCCCGAGATCGGAGGGACGTTCCGCGCCGGGACGTGGCAGCTCGAGTGGTCCGCCGCGGAGCACGCCGCCCGCGTGAGAGCGGTGCGTGCCGCGATCGCCGAGGGTGAGACCTACCAGTGCAACCTCACCACCCGGATGACCGCCACGGTCGAGGGTGATCCCCTGGGCCTGTACCGCAGGCTCGTCACCAATCAGCGCGGCGCGTACAACGCCTACCTGGATCTCGGCCGGTTCGTGGTGACTTCCGCCAGCCCGGAGTGCTTCCTGCACTGGCACGGCGACAGGCTCACCAGCGTGCCGATGAAGGGCACCGCGCCTCGCGGCCTGACCGTGCAGGCGGATCACGAGGCCCGGGACCGGCTGGTGGCGAGCCGGAAGGACCGCGCGGAGAACGTCATGATCGTCGATCTCATCCGCAATGACCTGGCGCGCGTGGCCGAGCCCGGCACGGTCGAGGTCACCGACCTGCTGGCTGCCGAGCGCTACAGCACGGTCTGGCAGCTCACTTCCACCGTCTCCGGGCGCACCCGGCCGACGACGACGCTGCCGGAGGTCTTCCGCGCCCTCTTCCCGTGCGGGTCGGTCACCGGCGCTCCGAAGGCCCGCACGATGCACCTCATCGACCAGCTCGAGCCCTCCCCGCGCGGGGTGTACTGCGGCGCGATCGGCTACGTCGCGCCGGGGCCGGTGCGGCGGGCACGGTTCAATGTCGGGATCCGCACGGTCGTGGTCGATCGGGAGCACGGCACGGCGACCTACGGCGTCGGCGGCGGCGTGACGTGGGGGTCGACCGCGGACGGGGAGTACCGCGAGATTCTCACCAAGGCCCGAGTGCTGCACGCCCCGCCGGAACCGGAGTTCGACCTCATCGAGACCGTCCGGCTCACCCCGAACGGCGCGGTCAACCTCGAGGCGCACCTGAACCGGCTGTCCGGTTCGGCGCGGTACTTCGGCTTCGCACTCGACCGCGAGGCGGTCGTCTCCACGGTGGAGGCGGCGGCCGGACACCTCACCCGCGACTGCCTGGCCCGGGTCACGCTCACGCGTGACGGCGACGTGGACGTCACCACCCGCTCCG
This sequence comes from Georgenia deserti, assembly GCF_042680605.1. Lineage (NCBI taxonomy): Bacteria > Bacillati > Actinomycetota > Actinomycetes > Allobogoriellales > Allobogoriellaceae > Georgenia > Georgenia deserti. Next base: position 164,673 of record NZ_JBHUEE010000005.1, on the reverse strand, counting down.
CCACCTTCGACGCCGGCGACCTTCTCACGCTCGCCGTCGACACCGTGCCGATCGACCCCGGCTCGCGCTTCGTGCACCACAAGACGACGGTGCGAGACGCCTACGACGCCGCCCGGCGGCGCCACCCGGACGTCGACGACGTCGTCCTCGTCAACCCGGACGGCCGGGTAACGGAGACGACCGTGGCCAACCTGGCGGCGCAGCTCGACGGCGTCTGGGTCACCCCGCCGCTCGAGGACGGCTGTCTGCCCGGCGTGGGCCGGGAGATGCTCCTCGAGCAGGGCGTGCTGACCGAGCGGTCGCTGACCGTGGCCGAGCTCCGCGCGGCGGAGGCGGTGGCCCTGGTCAGCTCCGCCCGGGGCTGGCGCCGGGCACGGGTAACGCCTGCGGGAACCGGGGCCCCGGTGCGGCCGGTCACGGACGGACGATGACGTTGCCGACCTTGTGCCCGGTGTCGACGCGGGCGTGGGCGCGGGCGATGTCGGCGAGGTCGTACGTCGAGTCCACGACGACGCGCAGCGTCCCCGCGGCGACCAGACGGAGGAGCTCCTCGACGTCCTCGACCCGCTCGGGCGCGGAGCCTGCGATCACCTGACCGCGGGCCCGGACGAACTCACCCAGTCCGCCCACCACCAGCAGCAGCACACCCGCGTCCGTCAGCATGGCGCGCCCGGCGGCGATCGGGATGGTCCCGACGGCGTCCATCACGACGTCGAACCGCTGCCCCAGCTCGCGCACATCCGTCCTGGTGTGGTCGATCACCTCCGCCGCGCCCAGCTGCCGGACGAGGTCAGCGTTCGGCCCGCTCGTCACCGCGGTCACGACCGCGCCGGCGTGCGCGGCGAGCTGGACGGCGTTGGACCCGACCGCACCGGACGCGCCGTTGACGAGCACCCGCTTTCCGCTCGACAGGCGCGCCTTGTCGCGGAGGAAGTACAACGCCGTCGTCCCGCCGAAGAGGACCCCGGCGGCGTCAGAATCACTGACGCCTGCCGGCCGCCGAACAAGGCGCGAAGCAGGCACGACCACCAGGTCCGCGTGGCATCCGAACCGCGCCCCGGTCATCGCGCAGACGGCATCGCCGGGCTGCAGCCCGGTCACGCCCGGACCGACGCGTTCGACAACACCCGAGACGGCCGCGCCGAGGACATCGCGACGCGGCCCGCGAATTCCGAAGCCCAACCGGGCGACCACTCCGAAGCCGGGTGGAAACCGCCCCGCGCGGATGCGCGCGTCGCCGGCGGTGACCGCCGTGGCACGCATCCGCACCACGACCTCGCCCTTCCCCGGTCGGGGCTCGGGGCGATCGAGCACCCGAACGCTCTCGGGCGGCCCGTAACGGCTGACGACTGCGGCTCTCATGGGCACCTCTCGCAGTTCGGTGCCACGGCTGGGGCGGCGTGGCGCACACGGACATCCTAGCCTTACGGCTGTAAGATGAACAGCATGGTGGAGATCGATCCATGAGCAGGACCCCACGGCTGACCCGCGAGGCGATCGTCGATGCCGCGGTCGCCGTCGCCGACCAGGGTGGTGTGCCGCAGGTGAGCATGCGCAACGTCGGGCGACGACTGGGCGTCGAGGCGATGTCGCTCTACCACCACGTCCACGGCAAGGACGAGCTGCTCGACGCGTTGGCGGACTGGTTCTACACCCGCATCGACGTGCCGGATCCGCGGCGCCCGTGGCGGACGAGCATGCGGGAGCGCGCGCTGTCGGCACGCGCCGTCCTGGCCGACCATCCGTGGGGAGTGGGACTCATCGAGTCCCGAGGCAACCCGGGTCCCGCACTGCTGCGCCACCACGAGGCCGTGCTCGCATGCCTGCGCCAGAACGGCTTCTCCGTGCCCCTCGCGGCGCACGCATTCTCGGTGCTCGACGCTTACGTGTACGGCTTCGTGGTCTCCGAGGCCGGCCTCCCTGTCGGCGCGGACGGCATGGAGCCGGTCCTGGACCATATGGAGGATGTGCTTCCCGAGGGCGAGTACCCCCACCTGCGCGAACTCATGGCCTTCCACATGCGCGGGCGCGACTATCGATACGGCGAGGAGTTCGAGCCCGGTCTGGAGCTCATCCTGGACGGACTGGAGCAACGCCTCGGTCACGGGAGCGCGTGATCGCACCGGAGTAGGCGCGGGCACCCGCAGGCCTGGCCGGGACACTCTTCCCTATCCTGGCTATGCCTATTAGCCTGGAAGCTATGGCTATGAGCCGACCCTCCGACCGCGCCCGACCGCCCCGGGCCGGACTGTCCACCGGAAAGGTGGTCCGCACGGCTCTCGACCTGCTCGACGACGGCGCAGAGCTCACGCTCTCCTCGGTCGCCGCCAGGCTCGGCGTGGCGACGCCGTCGCTCTACAAGCACGTGAAGGGCCTCGAACACCTGCGCGAGCTCGTGGCCGAACGCTGCCTACGGGACATGACGGCGACGCTCGGCCGTGCCGCGGTCGGCCGTAGCGGACCAGATGCCGTCGCGGCCCTGCTGCACGCCTACCGCGACTACGTGCTGACCCACCCCCACCGGTACGCCGCGATCCCACGCGACCCGCTCAGCCGACCCGTACTGGCGGCGGCGGGGCAGGCCCAACTCGACCTGTGCGCCACCGCCCTGCGCAGTTTCCACCTGGAGCAGGACGAACTCATCCACCAGCTCCGGCTGCTGCGAGCCGCCGTCCACGGGTTCGCCTCGCTCGAGGCCGCCGGCGGCTTCGGTCTACCGCAGGACGTGGACGAGTCGTTCACCCGCCTCGTCCAGCTCCATCTCGCCGACCTGACCCGACGAACGGAACCGTCATGACCGCAGCGGCACGCTGGGGAGCGGTGTGCTTCGCCGTCGCCGCCCCGTTGTTCGTCCTCTATCCCCTCACCCGCCCGTGGCACGACGAGGCCACGGCAACCGGCGCCGTGGCGGCGATGGGCTCGCCGTGGTGGCTGGCCTCGCACACCTTCGCGATGGCCGGCTTCGTCCTCGTGGCACTCGGGCTGTTCTGCCTGCGCGAGCTTCTCGTCACCACGCCCGCGCAGCGTGCGGCCGGCGCCGCCATGATCGCCGGGTGGATCGGTACCGGGCTCGCGCTGCCGTACTACGGCGCCGAGACCTTCGGCCTGCACACCATGGCTCTGACCGACGTTCCCGATCCCGTGACGTTCAGCGAGACGTTCCGCCAAGGCACCGTGGCGATGTCGATGTTCGGCCTCGGACTAGCCCTGCTCGCCGCTGCGGGAATCCTCGCAGCGGTCGCGATCGCCCGGTCGAACTCACTCCCGCGCTCGAGCGGCACCGTGGCAGCGCTGGGCCTGGTCCTGTTCCTCCCGCAGTTCTTCGCTCCCCCGGGCTTGCGCATCGCCCACGGCGTCCTGCTCGGGCTCGGCCTGCTCTGGATGGCCCTCATCCTTGCCCGCGCCGGCCGATCGGCGGGCCGGCCGACGCGAACCGGTCACGGCCGGTGAGGCGACCGGGGCACCCGCCCCGGGCGGCGGGCGGAGCCGTGCACGATCGAGTGACAGACGACGTCGGCACAGATCCACCAGCCTCATAGAAGTGCGGAGATACGGTCAGCGCCGGGTGCACAAGGGACGTGGCCACCGGGACTCGCGGTTGTCCCGCCGCGGGACGAGCAGCGGTCCTACGATCGCCTCGACATCAGGACCAGAGTCAGGGCGGTCGCTCCGAACCCCCAGCCGGCCAGGACGAGAGCCTGGGAGACGTCGGCCGCGTACGACTCGGGGGCCAGTTGCGCTCGCAACAGATCGGCCATGGGCTCCAACGGCATCCAGCGGTGCGCGGCGGCGAGCCAGTCCGGGAGGACCTCGGCGGCGAACGTGATCGGACTGAAGAGCAGGATCACGAACACCAGCACCTGCGTGAGCAGCTGTGCGAACCGTGGCGGCAAAGCGGTGGCGATCGCGTAGCCCACCATTGCTGCTGTGGCGGCCACCGCAAGCGCCACCGGTGCCGCCCACGGCGCCGGTGCCAGGTTCAGGTCGTACCGGATGGAGGCGACGAAGAGCGCGAGCAGGACGCCGGGCAGGCTGATGACGGTCCACATCGTGATGTCGGCGAGCAAGAACGCGGACCGTGGGGCCGGAAGCGCGCGGAACCAGTCGTAGCTTCCTTGCTGCTTCATCGTGCCGACCACCTGGGGGACCAGGACCAGCCCGGTGGTCAGCAGCAGGACGGTCGGTGCACCGGTCGCCAGGAAGAGAGCGACCTCAGGATCCGTGACCGGTGCGAGGAACCCGAAGCCGATGACGATCCCCACCGCCAGCATCATCTGCACGACCAGGGAGAGCGGCAGAATAATCTTCGACGACGCCGCATTCCACCGCAGCAGCAGCCACCAGGTGCGGAACCAGTTGCCCAGGTCGCTCATCCGGCTGCCTCCTCGGCGACGGCTGCGGTGAGTTGGACGTAGGCGTCCTCGAGGGAGGCCGGCTGGATCGCGAAAGTCTCGATCTCACCGTTGCGCTGTGCGGCACGGGCCCAGGACATGACGTGCTCGGCATCGTCGGCACTGACGGTGGCGTTGAGCAGTCCGTCACGAGCGTCGTTCACCTCGACTCCGGGCGGAGGCGCGGGCCTTCGCCCGGGCGAGGAGCGCAGTTCGAGTCGCAACCGGTCGCGCAATCCTGCGGTGAGCTGGCTGGGGGTGCCCTGGGTGAGGACGCGTCCGCCTTCCAGGACGACCAGGCGGTCCACGGCATGTTCGGCCTCGTGCACGTTGTGGGTGACGAGCAGGACCGCAGCTCCGGAGTCTGCTTCGCGTCGGATCTCCTGCCACAGCAGGCGCCGGCGGACGGGATCGACATCGTTGGTCGGCTCATCCAGGACGACCACGGGTGTGGGGACAGCCACGGCCAGGCAGTACGCCACCAGCCGCTTCACTCCCCCGGAGAGCTTGTCCGTGGGTCGGTCCTTCCACGCGGTCATGTCGAGGCGTTCGAAACGCGCGGCGGCCCGTCCGCGCACGTCCGCCTTGTTCCCGCCGCGGATCCGACCGACGAGTTCGACGGCGAGTGCCGGCGTCAGGCCGTCGATCGGCACGCTGGCCTGGGCTTGGACGGCACAGTGCCGTCGCGCCTGCTCGGGGCGTGCCACCGCGTCCAGGCCGTCGACCGTGATGGAGCCGCTGTCGGGTCTGGCAATCCCGACCACCTGGTTCACCAGCGTGGTCTTTCCCGCCCCGTTGTGACCCAGCAGGCCCACCACTTCCCCGCTGCGGACCACCAGCGAGACGTCCTCGTTCGCCGCGATCGTGCCGTACCGCTTCGTCACCTCATGTACCGCGAGCATGCCGATCCCCTTCGGCCACCAAGCACAACCCAGATACCGACCGGTATCTGGCATGCTCACGCTACTCAGATACTCACCGGTATGTCAACGGTAGGATGCAGCCGTGGCCGATGATCGACGTGCGAAGCAGCAAGCCCGAACGCGTCAGGATCTCCTGGACGCCGCGGGGAGAGTCTTCGGCGCCTCGGGATTCGACCGAGCCTCCGTGGACGCGATCGCGCGGGAGGCCGGATACACCAAAGGGGCGGTCTATGCGAACTTCGCGAACAAGGAGGAGCTCTTCCTCGCGATGGTCGACCGCCGGATGGAACTGCAGCGCGACGCCCCACACCTGCGCCCCGACGCCGAGGCCGGCGCTTCCGGGGCCCCGGAGGACTCGGAGGATCTCACCCGGTTCCTGCAGAATGCGTTCGACCTCGACTGGGCTCTGCTGGCCATGGAGACCCTGCTCTACGCCGTGCGTCACGCCCCGGAGTTGACCCGACACCTGGCCGATCGGTACCGGCAGTTGGACCACGCCACGAGCGCGGCGCTTCAGCAGACCGGTGCTGCACGTGGCGAGGACCTCGAGGATCTCGACGACCTCGCGGTGGCCCACAGCGCCCTCGGCGAGGGCTTGATGCTCCGCCGACTGATCGACCCGGAGGCTTTCCCTCCAGAGCGACTGGGCCGGATCTTCAGCATGGTGTTCGGCGACGATGACCAGAAGGACGATCAGAAGCCGGAGCCCCCGGGCGGATGACCCGACACACAGGCCATCACATGCAAAAAGCGTCGGGACACCGAACCAGCGGTGTCCCGACATTTCACGACGTGGAGCTAGAGGGATTCGAACCCTCGACCTCTTCCATGCCATGGAAGCGCGCTACCAACTGCGCCATAGCCCCGCTGCCCGATTGGGCGAAGACCACAATAGGTCATCGGCGGCCCGGAGAGCCAACTCTACCGCCGCCGTGCGTCCGTGAACCTCGCCACTCTGCGTCCGGTCATGCCGACTCGCTCGCGCCGGTGTCAGCCGGGCGCGAGAGACTGTCCCCATGTGCGGCCGATACGCGAACGCCCGCCGGGACGCCGACCTCATCGACGCCTTCGACGTGACCGACGTCGTCGGCGAGGATCTTCCGCCGTCGTGGAACGTCGCCCCCACCGACGATGTCCGTACCGTGCTCGAGCGCGCACCGCGTGAGGACCCCGAGGGCGAGCCGCGCAGGCAGCTGCGCACCGTTCGGTGGGGTCTTGTGCCGTCCTGGGCCAAGGACCCCAGGGGCGGTGCTCGGTTGATCAACGCACGCTCGGAGTCGGTCACCGACAAGCCCGCGTTCAAGAAGGCCGCCGCACGCCGCCGTTGCGTGGTGGCCGCGGACGGCTACTACGAGTGGGAGAAGCTCCCGGGCGGAGGCAAGCAGCCGTACTTCCTGCACGGTGACGGCATGCTCGCCTTCGCTGGCCTCTACGAGCTGTGGCCGGACCCGGACCTTCCGGACGATCACCCGGACAAGTGGTTGTGGACCATGACGATCATGACCACGACGGCGGCGGACGCGCTCGGGCACATCCACGACCGGTCCCCGGTGATCGTCCCGCCGGACATGGTCTCCGACTGGCTCGACCCCGCCACCACCGAGCCGGGTGACGTGCGAGAGATGATCGAGGCGATGCCGTCCCCCGCGCTCTCGCCCCGCCCGGTCAGCCGCGCCGTGGGCAACGTCCAGAACGACGGGCCCCACCTCGTCGAGCCTGTCGAGCTCTGACCACACCGTCACACTTCGCGGGCCGCCGCTCTACGGGCGCCCTCGTGCATGCTCACGCAGCTGACCGCTATCGGCCGCCGGGGTCTTCGGACGCGGTTCAGCGTGCGCAACGGGACGGCTGGCTCCATTGTGGTGTGACCTGGTACTTCTCACTTCCCTGGAGCTGACATGACGGCATCGACGACCGGGCGGCGCACCGCGGCCCATCAATGGTTGGCACTCGTCATCGGCGTCGTCTACCTGCTGGTGGGCGTCGTCGGATTCTTCATCACCGGTTTCGACGGGTGGCTCGAGCACGACCACTCCCAGACGTTGCTGGGATTTGCCATCAACCCGCTGCACAACGTGGTCCACGTGCTCATCGGACTACTCGGCGTGCTCATGTGGTCCCGTCCCGGGAGTGCCCGCCTCTTCGGCTGGATCCTGCTGGTCGGTTACGGCGCCGCAGCGATATACGGATTCGTGGTGGTGGACGATCCGGACCTCAACGTCCTGAACATCAATACGGCGGACAACTGGCTGCATGTGGTCAGCGCCCTCGCCGGGCTCGCCATCGCGGTGTGGCCCGACCGGGATCGCCGGGACCGCGCTGAGGCGTAGCCACCGGGCACAAGCAGCAAGCGGCACAGCAGTGGTCCCCGGGTGTGTGCACCCGGGGACCACTGCTGTTCGCCGCCACTCGCCGCATGGGGCAAGGGCAGACTCACGTCATGCCGGGCCTTGCTGCGGTTGGGTGTTGTCCGTCCCGCCGAGCTGGCGCAAGAACTCGTGGCACTGCTTGGCGCGCGCAGAGTCCTCGGCCATCACCTGCTCGAAGAAGGCGGCGATCTCATCCTGACCCGCGTTCCGTGCATCGCGGACATACTGACCGTAGTCGTGCCCGGCCTTGAGCGCGTGGTACTGCACGGAAATCAGGTCGAACGTGACGTCGTCGAATCCTGTCTCGCCTGTGGCCATCGTGATGCTCCTTCGTGTGTTCTTGTTCTGCTCCGGCCGGTGATCAGCTCGGCCCGGCGTCGCGAGCAGCCGTGACAGCCGGACCGAGTCCTTCGAACCAGGGCAGACCGTGCCCTGGAAGTGCAGTGCCTGCCCTCGTCTCGACCAGGAGGTCCAGAGCGTCCAACGCAGCCGACGAGTCCGCCGTGGCCGCGCCGGCCACGATCCGCGGGCCCCGCTGTCCGGTGTACGGGTCGAGGGTCACAAGGGCGTCACCCGTGAGTACGGCGTCGCGGTCAGGAAGGTGCAAGGCGCAATGGCCGTCGGTGTGTCCCGGCGTCAGGAGCACGCGCGGGGACCCGGGCACGTCCAGGACGTCGCCATCGGCCATGGAACGCAGCCCAGTCACACCTCGCACCCTGAGCGCACCGGCGGCGACCATACGGGCCAGGATCGGCACCGAGCGGGGGTGCCGCACTGGATAGACGCTACGAACGTTCTCGTGCGCATAGCGGTACGGATGCCCAGCCAGCCCGCGGTCCGCGGCATGCACCCACACTGGCACACCGCGTGCCTGCAGCCGCCAAACGACCCCCAGGTGATCGAAGTGCGCGTGCGTGAGAACGACGGCCGCGACGTCAGAGGGGCGGTGGCCGATCTCCCGGATCGCCCGGCCGAGCAGCGGCCAGAGGGTGGGCAACCCGGCATCAACCACCGTGAGTGCGCCCGTCTCGCTCTCGACGAGGTAGCAGTTGACGTGCGCATGCTCAAGGCGGTGCACCCCTGGGGCGACGTCGCGGTCCAGCATCGGCAGTTACTCGGTGCCGAGTTTGTCCTGGACCGCACCGGCGGCCTTCTCCACGGCGTTCGGGAGTTCGGTCGTGCCGTAGAAGCGGGAGTCCGGGCGCGTCGGCGGCGGCATGGGGGCCGACGTCGTCGGACCATCGTGGTAGGAGAACTCGCCGTTACCGTCCAGGCTCGGGCCCGCAGCCCACGGACCGTCCCCGGCCTGCTCGCCGTCGGAGAAGTTGAGGTACTGGTACGAGACCGGGGTGTGCTCCTTGTTCTGCGGGAAGTTGCTCGGGACGGGCAGCTCCTCCAGGCCGTCCTCCTTGAGCTGCTCGATGGCACGCAGCCACTGGTTCTGGTGCATGGTGTCGCGCGCGAGCAGGAACGAGAGCATCTCCCGGACACCGGGGTCATCGGTCATGTGGTACAGGCGAGCGACCTGCGTGCGGCCTTGCATCTCGGCGTTGGCGTTCGCGGTGAAGTCGGCGAGCAGGTTGCCACTTGCCGTGACGTAGGAGCCCTGCCAGGGGTTGCCGTTGGAGTCGACCGGCCGGGCTCCGGCGCCGGCGACGATGGCGTGCTGGACGTCCGTGCCGCCGACGATCGCGGCAACCGTCGGGTCGTCCTGCACGGCGTCCTCCGTGACGCCGAGCGGGGCCTTCTCGAGGAGCTGGGCGATCATGGTCGCGAGCATCTCGACGTGGCCGAACTCCTCGGCTCCGATGCCGAAGACCAGGTCCCGGTACTTGCCCGGGATATGCATGTTCCACGCCTGGAACATGTATTGCATCGCCACGGTGATCTCGCCGTACTGGCCGCCCAGGACCTCCTGCAGCTTGCGGGCATAGATCGCGTCGGGCCGTTCCGGGGTCGCGCTGAACTGCAGTTCCTGCCGGTGGAAGAACATCACGTCTCCTCTCCGCCCGTGGGCGGCTGATGTGTTGTGTCCGGCGTCTCCGGGGCCCGGGGAGCACGGCCGGGATTGACTGGGATGTTCGAGCTCGGTGCAGAGCCGGCGCCGCTGCGCTGGCGAGGTGACGCCGGCCACGTGACCACTATCGAGGCCGGTTCCCGACGCCGCATCTCGAGCCGGCGTCAGCGCGTCGATGCGGTGGCCCTGCGCCGCTGCGGGTCAGTGGTCTGCGTCGTGCCGGTGCGCCATCTCTTCTCCCACACCTGGAAGAAGCTTGTCGGGCAGCTGCTCGGAGGGGACGAGGACGACGTCGTCCAGCTTCCAGTCCAGTGCCACGACGGCCTCGCGCGCCTCGACGAGCTCGTGCATCGTCGGAGTGTGTCCCGTGACGGGCACGACGAAGGCCTCGACGTGGAAGACGTGCCCCTCGTCGCGCACGCGTGACCGGGCCCGGCTGATCCAGGGCACTTCCTCGAGGCGTTCGTCGATTCGCCGCACGAGCGGATGCACGTCGGCGCCGTCGTAGGTGGTCGCCCGGGCGTCCATGAGGGCGGCCACGGCCGTTCTCAGGTTGCGCACGCCGTCGGACAGGATGCTCCCGGAGACGACGAGCGCCGCCACGGCATCGGCCCACCACAGACCGACACCGATGCCGAGCACTCCGACGATGGTGGCGACGGCGGTCATCCAGTCGGCCTTGTTCATGTCGGCGTCGGCGAACAGCACCCGGTCATGCAATTGCTCCGAGACCGGCATCTTGGCGCGCCCGAGGAGCACCGGCGGCACGGCGGACCAGGCCATCACGGCGATCATGAGCCAGCCGGACCACACCTGCCAGCCACCGACCTCGATCAGCCCGACGGGTGGATGCTCTCCGCCGAGCAGGCTCGAGCCTGAGTCGAGGACGAGCAGGGCCCCCATGACGAGCAGGGCGGTCGCAGCGACCAGATGGCCGACGCCGACGGACCGGTGATAGCCGTACGGATGCTTCGCGCTCGGGCGCCGACGGGTGATCCGGACCGCCACGAGGAAAGCAACCGGGGGGATGAAGGACAGCGCATCCTCGACGAATGCCGCCTTCATGGCCTGCGAGCTGCCCATGACCAGGTACACGAGCGTCACCGTGACGGCGAGGAACGCGATCGTCACCCATTCCAGCCGGATCGCGCGGCGCAACGCGCGCTCCTGCGGGTCCGGCAGATCCGTGTGCCCGAACCGGGCACGAGACCCGGGCCGACCGTGCCCGGTAACCGCGCTGCTGCGCGACTCGTCGCCGTTCATCGCGGCAGCCCCTGGTCGAGTAGGAAATCCTCCAGTTCGACGAGGAACGCGTTCTCCCCCATCGGGACCGCCATCACATGCTGCTCCTGCGTGCCGTGCGCGTCCTCGGTGATGGTGTACCGGTACGTCGCCGCGATCCGGTCCGCCCAGGGTGTCCGGGCCGTGAGCCCGCCGATGAGAAGATCGATCTCCCCGTGCTCGAGGGCGGTGACCAGCTCTTCCTCCCCGCCGGGCTCCCACTGCACCTGGGCGCCCAGCCGGTCGGCGGCGAACTGTTCGACGAGCTCCACCTCGGTGCCGGTGGGGTCGGCGTCCGTGCCCTCGGGCAGGTCAGTCCACGGTGGGTTGACCGAGACACCGACCCGCAGCGTCCCGCCCCGGACGCGGTCCAGAGTCCCGTCCGGATCGGTGGGGATCGTCAGTCCGCAACCGCTCAGGGCCACCAGCAGCGCCACGGCGGCAGGGAGTGTGCGCCTCATGAGTCGCAGTGAACGCGCTCAGCGCCGATGGTGCACGCCGACAGCCCGACGGCCCGGCGAACAGTAGATCTGCGCTGCCTGCGCATCCGGGTACCCGCAGTCGTAGCCTGGCCTCGTGACCACTCCGGATGAGGGCGCCGTCGCGTTGGCGCACAAGCTGCTCGATCTGGCCCGTTCGGGCGGTACGGCGGACCTGACGGCCTACCTGGACGCCGGCGCGCCGGTGAACCTCACCGACCACAAGGGCGACACGCTGCTCATCCTCGCCGCCTACCACGAGCACGAGGAGACCGTGGCCGCGCTTCTCGATCGTGATGCCGACGTCGAACGACTGAACGATCGCGGACAGAACGCGTTGATCTGCGCCGTCTTCCGACAGAACCATGCCATCACCCGTCGCCTGCTCGCGGCCGGGGCCGACCCGGACGCCGGGAACCCGAGCGCCCGCGCCACCGCGCAGTACTTCCACCTGCCCGAGATGACCGCCCTCCTCGACGGCAACACTCCGCCCCACATCTGACGCCGTACACTGCTCGTGACGTCACAATCCGGTCACGCACGGCCCAGCGCCGAGCCTCTGACCTGGACGGATGCACCGAGATTGCGTCGTCTCGACGAATAGGGCGGCCCGTCTGCTTGACGGAGCACCCGTGCGCCATGAACGATCAGCAGCGCGTGGGAGCGCTACCACGGCGCCTGTGGGAGCGCTACCACGAACCGAACCTCCGCTCCACCAGACAAGGGAGTCCTCATGGCCACCACCACCCGACTGCACCGGGCGCCCCGGCTGACCGCCGCCACGGTCGGCGCGGCTGCGGGCGCGATGCTGCTCGCCGCCTGCGGCGGCGCCGACGCCGACACCGAGTCCGGCGGCGGCTCAGGTTCCGGCGACGAGGAGATCACGCTGACCGTCGCCACGTTCAACAACTTCGGCTACACCGACGAGATCCTCGCGCAGTACAGCGAGGAGCACCCGAACGTCACGGTCGAACACGTGACAGCAGCGACCTCGGAGGAGGCGCGGACCAACCTGACCACGAAGCTCGCCTCCGGCGGTGAGGGGCTGGCGGACATCGAGGCCATCGAGGTCGACTGGCTGCCCGAGCTCATGCAGTATCCCGACAACTTCGTCGATCTCAGCGACTCCGAGTTGGACGGCCGATGGAACGAGTGGACGGTCCAGCAGGCCACTACCCCGGACGGGCAGCTCCTCGGCTACGCCACCGACGTCGGCCCCGAGGCGATCTGCTACCGGTCGGATCTGTTCGAGGAGGCCGGCCTTCCCACCGATCGCGAGGAGGTCGCTGAGCTCCTCGGCGGCGAGGACGCCACCTGGGAGGACTACTTCGCCGCTGGACGCGAGTTCACCGCCAATTCCGACGCCGCCTGGTACGACAGCGCCATGGCGACGTATCAGGGCATGGTCAACCAGCTCGACGGCGCCTACGAGGACCCGGAGACCGGCGAGCCGAAGGACCTGGCCACCAACTCGGCGGTCAAGGACCTCTACGACCAGGTCGCCGCGGCCTCCATCGACGACGGCCTGTCGGCCCACCTCGAACAGTGGACCTCCGACTGGGAGGCCGGCTTCCAGAACAACGCCTTCGCCACCATGCTCTGCCCCGCCTGGATGACCGGACCCATCGAGCAGAACTCCGGCGGCGTCGAGGGATGGGATGTCGCCAACGTCTTCCCGGGTGGCGGTGGCAACTGGGGCGGGTCGTTCCTCACCGTCCCCGCCTCGGGCGAGAACACCGAGGCGGCCCAGGAGCTGGCCGCGTGGCTGACCGCTCCGGAACAGCAGACGCAGTTCTTCCAGGAGGCGGGCACCTTCCCCTCGCAGATCGAGGCGCAGCAGTCCGAGGAGGTCCAGTCCTTCACGAACGACTTCTTCAATGAGGCGCCGGTGGGACAGATCTTCGCCGACCGCGCTGCCGCGATCGAGGGCGCCCCGTTCAAGGGAGCCAACTACTTCGCCATCCACCAGGGCGTGCAGGACGCCCTCAACCGCGCCGACGTCGAGGGTTCCCAGGATCCTGAGACGAGCTGGGAGGGCGCCGTCCAGAACTACCAGGACCTGGGCCTGTAGGTCGGTGACGCGCCACCGCGCCGTCGCCACCTGCTGACGCCGTGCCGGCCGGGCCACCCCTCCCGGCCGGCACGGCCCCCAGACCCGCCGTCCTGCTCACGAGAGATCCTCATGGCCACGCTCTCCCGCACGCCGTCCGCCACGGCGTCCACCCCGTCCCCCGCCGGCCCGCCCCGTCGCGTCGGCTTCTCCCAGCGCCTCAGCCGCTGGGACGTCAAGGTCTCGCCGTACCTGTACATCTCCCCGTTCTTCGTCCTCTTCGCCATCACCGGGCTGTTCCCACTCGCCTACACCGCCTTCGTCTCCGTGCACGAGTGGAACCTCCTCGGGGGCCAGGGGGATTTCGTCGGGCTGGCCAACTACGCCGACGTCCTCGCCCAGCCGACGTTCTGGCGCTCGCTGGTCAACACCTTCTCGATCTTCGTCTTCTCCGCGTTCCCCCAGCTCGCGCTGGCGCTGCTCATCGCGGCGCTGCTGGACCAGAACCTCCGGTCGGCCACATTCTGGCGGATGGGCGTGCTGGTGCCCTACGTCGTGGCTCCGGTGGCGGTGTCGATGATCTTCGGCCGCCTCTTCGCCGACCAGTACGGACTGATCAACGAGCTGCTCGGCCTCGTCGGCCTCGACCCGATCGCCTGGCACGGCGACCGGGTGGCCAGCCACGTCGCCATCGCCTCGATCGTCAACTACCGCTGGACGGGCTACAACGCCCTCATCCTGCTCGCCGCGATGCAGGCGGTCCCCCGCGAGCTGTACGAGGCGGCGGTCATCGACGGCGCGAGCAGGGTCCGGCAGTTCTTCTCGGTCACCGTGCCGCAGATCCGGGCCACGGTGATCTTCGTGGTCATCACCGCCACCATCGGCAACCTGCAGATCTTCGACGAGGTCCGCATGTTCGACGCCCAGGGCCTCGGTGGACCGAGCCGCAACTGGATGACCACGGTGCTGTACCTCTACGACGTCGCCTGGGGCAATCAGAAGAACTTCGGCCGTGCTGCCGCCGTCGCGTGGATGCTGTTCCTGCTCATCGTCGTCATCGGCGCGCTCAACTACTTCCTCACCCGCCGTATCTCGACCTCGGCGCCCGACCGGCCCGCTCGCGCGCGCCGTCGCCGGGGCGGCGGAACGGATGACACCACCGGCGCGACAGTCTCCGCGGCGCCCCGGGCGCGGCCCGGTGCACCACCACCGGGCACCTCCGGACCCGGTCACCCACCCACCGTCCCGATCCCCCCGGAGGAACGATGAACTCCGTCGCCGTCACCGCGCAGACCGCCGGCCCGGGGGCAGCCCGGGCCGCGGCTCGCCGCCGTGCTCGCTCCGGGGGCGTGACCCAGCGTCCACGCTGGATCGTCTACGTCCTGCTCGGCCTGGCGCTGCTGATCTCGGCCTTCCCGCTGTACTTCACGCTAGTCCTCGGCTCGTCCACACCGGAGGAGATCGCCCAGCGGGCCGTGCCGCAGTGGCTGCCCGATCTCAGCCTGTTCGACCGGTTCGCGACAGTCGTGGGCGCGAGCGAGATCAATTTCTGGTTGGCCTTGCTCAACTCGGTGGTCATCTCGGTGATCTCGGCCTTCTCGGTGGTGCTCTTCTCCACCCTGGCCGGATTCTCCTTCGCCAAGCTGCGCTTCCGCGGCCGCGGGCCCCTGCTGGTGTTCGTCATCGCGACCATGGCCGTGCCCACCCAACTCGGTGTGATCCCGCTGTACATCCTCATGTCGGACATCGGGTGGATCGGCCAGATCCAGGCCGTCATCCTGCCCGCGATCGTCAACGCGTTCGGTGTGTTCTGGATGACGCAGTACCTCTCCGAGGCGTTGCCCTACGAGCTCATCGAGGCCGCCCGTGTCGACGGGGCCTCCATGATCCGCACGTTCTGGTCCGTGGCGCTGCCGACGGCCCGCCCGGCTGCGGCGATGCTGGGTCTGTTCATCCTCGTCAAGGAGTGGACGAACTTCTTCTGGCCCTCGATCGTCCTCAACCAGTCCAACCCGACACTGCCGCTGGTCATCCAGTCGCTGCAGTCCAACTACTTCGTCGACTACTCGCTGGTCATGGGCGGAGTGTTCCTCGTGACACTGCCGCTGCTGATCATCTTCGTGTTCGTCGGCCGTCAGCTCGTCGCCGGAATCATGGCCGGCGCCGTCAAGGGCTGAGGTCTCGTGCCCGCCCTGCGGCACGACCCGCCCGACGGCCGGCCCGACCACCCGTACCCTGATCGCCCGATAGGAGTTCTCCCATGACCGTCCGCCCCGCGACACCCGCCGAGGCCACGACGGCGCCGCGCACAGCCGTTGCGTTCGTCCCCTCCGCGCCACTGGCCTCCCCCGGGCCGAACGCCACCGGCCCGGTGCACTTCCCGGCCGAGTTCCGCTGGGGCAGCGCCACCGCGGCGTACCAGGTCGAAGGGGCGGCCGCCGAGGGAGGTCGCGGGGAGTCGATCTGGGACGTCTTCTGCCGCGTCCCCGGTGCGGTCCACAACGGCGACGACGGCGCGGTGGCCTGCGACCACTACCACCGCTACCAGGAGGACGTCGCGCTCATGCGCGACCTCAACCTCGACACGTACCGGTTCTCCACGTCCTGGGCACGCGTGATGCCTGACGGTCGCACCGTCAACCCGGCCGGTCTCGACTTCTACTCCCGGCTCGTCGACGAGTTGCTCGGAGCCGGCGTCGCACCATGGTTGACGCTCTACCACTGGGACCTGCCACAGGCCCTGGAAGACGCCGGAGGCTGGCCGTCGCGCGAGACGGCCTACCGCTTCGCCGACTACGCCGCCGCCATGCACGACGCGCTCGGCGACCGGGTAGACGTCTGGACCACCCTCAACGAACCCTGGTGCTCGGCGTTCCTCGGCTACACCGGCGGCGAGCACGCCCCAGGACGCCAGTCGCCGGTCGACGGCGTCGCCGCCGCGCATCACCTTCTGCTGGGCCACGGCCTCGCCCTCGACGCGCTACGCAGCCGAGCACCGGAGGCCACGCTCGGCATCACCCTGAACTTCACCGTCGCCGACCCGGCGGACCCGGCTGACCCGGCCGATCTCGAGGCGGCACGCAAGGAGGACGGGATCTTCAACCGGATGTTCGTCGAGCCGATCATGCGGGGCGTCTACCCGCCGGATATCGTCGAGGACATCGCCCACCTCGGGTTCGCCGACCACATCTGCGAAGGGGACCTCGACCTCATCAGCGCGCCGATCGACGTCCTGGGAGTCAACTACTACAACGGCGGTGCCGTGGCAGGTACGCCGGAGCAGAACCTGGAGGACGGATTCGGACGGCCGGACGGTGTCCGCGAGGAGACGGCGGAGCCGGTGCGGCAGACGAGATCTCCCAACCCGTTGCCGGATATCCACCCGCGCAGCCGCGGTCTTCCGCGCACCGACATGGGCTGGGAGGTCCAGCCGGAAGGGCTGACCCGGCTGCTCACCCGGCTGCAGCGGGACTACACCGGCCCGCGTGGCACGGCACTGGTCGTCACCGAGAACGGTGCCGCCTACCCCGACGTCGTCGGCCCGGACGGACAGATCGAGGACACCGACCGACTGCACTACATCGACCAGCACCTGCGCGCCGTCAAGGACGCCATGGACGCCGGCGCGGATGTCCGCGGATACCTCGTGTGGTCGCTGATGGACAACTTCGAGTGGGCGCTGGGCTACTCCAAGCGCTTCGGCGTCGTGCGCGTCGACTACGAGACCCAGCAGCGTACGGTCAAAGCGTCCGGGAGCTGGTACGCGCAGGTCGCCGCGAGCGGAACCGTGCCGGGTGAGCACTGAGACGGCGCGTCCGCATACCCTTCGTCGGGTGACCGGTCCTCAGACGAGCCCCACCCTCGACGACGTCGCCCGTGCGGCCGGCGTGTCACGCTCGACCGCGTCTCGGGCGATCAACGGCGGCAGCCGCGTCTCCCCGGAGGCGCAGGCCGCCGTCGACGACGCCATCGCGCGGCTCGGCTACGCCCCCAACCGCGCGGCCCGATCCCTGGTCACGCGCCGGACCGGGTCGATCGCGCTGGTCGTGCCCGAACCCGACGCCCGCATCCTCACCGACCCCTTCCTCGCGGGCGTCCTGCGCGGGGTGAGCCAGGCACTCGTCGGCACCGATCTGCAGCTCGTGCTGCTCATCGCGCGTCCGGACGAACGGCCGGGCGGCCCCGCGCGTTACCTGCGCAGCGGGCACGTGGACGGCGCCGTGGTGGCCTCGCACCACCGCGAGGACCGGTTGGAGGATCAGCTGGCCGATGGACGCCTGCCGGTGGTGTTCGTCGGCAGGCCGTTCGACGACCGGAATCTGCCGTATGTGGACGTGGACAACGTGGCCGGGGGCAGGACGGCCGCCGAACGGCTGCTGGGGCGCGGTTGCCGGAGTATCGCGACGATCACCGGACCGCTCGACATGACCGCCGCGCTGGACCGGTTGGACGGGTGGCGTGCGGCGCTGGAGGAGGCCGGGCTCGCCGCGGACCTCGTCGCGGATGGTGACTTCACCGTCGAGGGCGGTGCCCGAGCCATGGATCGGCTGCTGGCCGAGCATCCGCAGATCGACGGCGTCTTCGCGGCGTCCGACCTCATGGCCACCGGGGCCATGCAGGTGCTCCAGGCCGCCGGCCGGCGTATCCCGGAGGACGTCGCCGTCGTGGGCTACGACGCGCTGGGTGCGGCCGAACGGACCTCGCCGCGGCTGACCACCTTGCGTAACCCGGTGGTCGAGATGGTCTCCGCCGCGACGGCCGTGCTGCTCGATGCGGTCGAAGGGCACCCCGCGCCGGCCGCGCCGCGGATCCTCGTCCCCGAGCTGGTCGAGGGCGGCACGGCGTAGCGGCCTCGCCTTCGGCCGGTGACGCCGCCCCGCCCGAGGCGCCGCTCGGCGAGCGCACGCTCCCCGCACGGACGTACTCTCTGGCCATGACGGATGCGGAGACCGCGGAGGTCGCCCACCTGGTGGCGACGTCGAACGACCTACCGCTGCTGGACCGGCTCGAGGACGTCGTCAACCTCCAGCGCTCGCTCGGCGAGCTGTATGTCCGCTACAGCGCCGGACCGCAGGACGATTCGCCCGAGGAGAGCGAGGACAAGGAGAGCGGCTGCCGGCTTCCGGGGCTGAGTACCAACCCGATCACGCCGGAGCCGTGGTGGAACCGACCGGCGGTGGAGTGGGTGGCCCGGCAGCTGTGCCAGTACGGCCACCTCAGCGAGCGTCCCGGTGTCGTGGGGTGGCTGCTCACCGGGTCACTCGTCGGTCGTGGGCCCGACAGCGAGCCGCTGCTCGCGGACGTCAGGCCGCAGGCCGTGATCTCGCCGGACTGCCAGCGCGCCGCCGCCGAACTGTACGAGGCCGCGTTCGAGCCGGGTAGGCACTGACCGCCCGCTGGGTCAGTCCAGTCCGAGGTTGTAGGCGCTGAGGCGCCAGGCCGGTTGCCGGCCGGGGTTCGGGTGCATGAGCGCCCATCCGCAGTTCTCCAGGCCGGTCAGGCCGAACCACTCCGACGGGTCCAGTCCCAGGAGAATCGTCTGTCCGAGCGTGATCGCCGCACCGTGGCTGACGACGACGAGTACGTCGTCCTCGTCGAGTTCCGCGGCCGCCTCTTCGACCGCGGCCGCGACGCGGTGGCCGCACTCCGGACGGGTCTCGGCGCCCACGCCCTCGGGCTCACGACCGTGGCGCCACTGCACGAACGCATCCGGCCACGATTCCCGGATCTCCTCCTGCGTCAGGCCTTCCCAGCGACCGAAGGCGCGCTCGCGCAGGCGTGCGTCGACCTCCGGCTGGACGCCGGTGCGGTTGGCGAGCGCGTCGGCGGTCTGGACGGCCCGGACGAGGTCGGAGGTGATGATGCGCGCAGGCTCGAATGTGGCGAGCGCGGTGGCCGAGAGGTCGGCCTGGCGAATGCCGGCGTCGTTGAGCCGGATGTCCGACTGCCCCTGGAGGCGGCGTGCCGCGTTGAACTCGGTCTGGCCGTGACGCCAGAGCACGACGGTACCCGCGGTCATGCGCTGACGTCGCCGGTGGCGTCGGCCGGGCCGTACAGGTCGGCCGGGAGCTCGATCTCCGGGCAGTCCTTCCAGAGCCGCTCGAGCGCGTAGTACTCGCGGTCTTCGTCGTGCTGGACGTGGACGACGATGTCGCCGTAATCGAGCAGCACCCAGCGGGCCTCGTCGAGCCCCTCCTTGCGCGCCGCCTTGGCCCCGACCTTGTGCAGGGCCTCGTCGACGCCGTCGACGATCGATCGGACCTGCCGTTCGTTGTCGCCGGAGGCGACGAGGAACGCATCGGTGAGGACGAGTCGCTCGGAGACGTCGAGCGCAATGATCTCGTGGGCCTTCTTGTCCGCGGCCGCGCGCGCCGCGACCACGGCACGGGTCCGGGCTGTCTCGTCTGCTACCACGGGTCTCCTCTGCGGCGGATACGTCCCCGCGATCCTACGACGTGAGACCGCACGGGACCTGGGAGATCGCCGCGACGGTCGCCGCCGTGTGACCGGCGACACCCGCGGCGCCGTCGTCGCCCTGGTTGATGACGAGCAGCATGATCAGCGCGCCGATGACGACGGCCGCGAGCACCAACGCGAGGATACGGACGACCGAGGCAGCCGTGCTGCGCGAGCCACGGGCCTCCTCGACCGTCGGGCCCGCCGGTTCGGCGTCCGGCTCGTCGGCTGCCGCGCGATCGCGCCAGGATCGCCGTTCCGGCTGTTGCGGCACCTCGCCGGAGGATGGCGAGGCGACCGACAGGGGCGACCATCGTGGCCGCTCGTCCTCCTCGTCGACGTCGTCGCCGTCTCGGCCGTCGGACTCCTCGTCGGCCGACAAGGCCGCCGCGGCCACCGCTTCCGGCCCGGCCGCCGGCTCGGCGCTGCCGGCAGAGTCGGCGGTCAGCCAGCGGGGAACCGCCCGCCGGCTCCGGCCCTCTGCCGCGGGTGGCGGCGGGGCAGGGCTCGCCAGGTCCCCGGACGGCACCTCGTCGACTCGCTCCGGCGCGTTCTCGGCCGGCTCGGGCGTGTCCTGGTCCTGCGCCGGCGAGGCGTCAGCAGCCTCGTCCGGCGAGACGACGGCGGACCAGGCACTCGGATCGGTCGTGGCCTCCGGACGCGGATCAGCTTCGGGCGCCGGGTCCTCGGGGACGGGCGGCGTGACCGGCTGGACACCGGTCAGCTCGCCGCTGGAGTCGAGCGACCGGATACCGCTCGCGGTGCGAGGTGCACGCACCACGGGCCGTCGGCCCGTTCCGGTGCGCTCCCCGGGACTCTCGGCATCGTCCCTGGCCGCTTCGGCCTCCCTCGCCCGCCGACGGAGGGACCGGCGGGTCGGCACGCCGACCCCGGGGGTGTAGGGCGTGGCTGCCGACGGGGCCGAGCCGGAGGTGCCGGCCGAACCGGTGGACGCCGTCGAAGCCGAGCCGGCCGTCGCAGCCGAGCCGGACGCGTCGGAACTCGCCGCCGTCGTCGAACCGGCTGCCGCGGAACTCGCCGCCGTCGTCGAACCGACAGTCGGCGCAGAGGCCGCCGATCCTGCCCTTGCGGGGGGCGGGGTGGTCGGACCGGCGACCGCGGGCTCGCCCGGACCTGCGGTCTCCGGCTCGTCGGCAGCGAGGCTCGCGGGCCGCTCAGAGGCCTGGGTCGCCGAAGCGCGGCGGCCGTTTCCGCTGCGCTGCTCGAGTCCCGCGGCCGCGTTCGGGTCGAGGGGGTTGCCCTCCTCGTCGAGTAGCGGCAACTCGCCGGTGGCGATCGCCTCCAGCCGCGCCTCCTCCTCGAGCTGACGACGCCGCAGCTCGCGGCGGGTCAGCGGCTGTCCGGCCCGCTCGGCCGCCGCCTCGGCCCGCCGCCGGGCCTCACGCCGTCGGCGTCGCTCGCCGATCGTGTGCTGCTGACCGGTCGTCTCCTGGTCGCTCACTGCCCTGCTCCCACGGCCCGCGGTGGCAGCGCGGTCCGCGCCGTCGTCCCTTCGTTCACGGCTCGCCCACGCCGCTCGGCGACGTCGTCCACCCGTGCCGTCTCCGGGCGGTAGAGCCCGTGCTTGGCGATGTACTGCACGACGCCGTCCGGCACGAGATACCAGACAGGCTTACCGTCGACCACGCGGGCGCGGCAGTCCGTCGAAGAGATCGCCATCGCAGGGACCTCCAGTAGCGACAGTCCCGTCTCCGGCAGGCCGGTGCGGTCCAGCGTGTGCCCGGGACGCGTCACGCCGATGAAGTGCGCGAGCGACCACAGCTCGTCGGCGTCCTTCCAGGTGAGGATCTGCGGCAGGACGTCCGCTCCGGTGATGAAGAAGAGATCGGCACCAGGCAATTGACGCTTGAGCTCACGCAAGGTGTCGATCGTGTAGGACTTGCCCGGCCGGTCAATCTCCATGCGCGAGACCGTGAAGCGCGGGTTCGACGCCGTCGCCACAACGGTCATGAGGTAACGGTGCTCGGCGGGTGTGACGCGCCGATGCTCCTTGAACGGCTGCTCTCCC
The DNA here is from genome assembly GCF_042680605.1 of Georgenia deserti. Taxonomy (NCBI): domain Bacteria; kingdom Bacillati; phylum Actinomycetota; class Actinomycetes; order Allobogoriellales; family Allobogoriellaceae; genus Georgenia; species Georgenia deserti. The sequence goes on along the minus strand of NZ_JBHUEE010000005.1, from coordinate 142,678 downwards.
GTCGGCACGAAGATGACCTCGTCCAGCGAGAAGGACTCCATCACCTCACTCGCCGACACAAGGTGTCCGTGATGCACCGGGTCGAAGGTGCCACCCATGACACCGACCCGCCGCCTCGGTCCTGCGCCCCAACGCATGCGCACCCCGTCAGAGGCGATGCGCGACGTGCCGGAACGAGAACGTCAGCACCAGCAACGTCAACAGCACGAGCAACGCGAGCCCGCCCAGCAGGTACGGATTGACGACCGCCCCCTCGGCCGCCCCGGCGTGCTCCGCCTCCTGCTCGGCGGCGAAGATCACGAGCGAGGTCTTCATGCGCGTCCTTCCTGAGGTCCTGCCGATACCAGGGAACAGTCTCGCACGATCGACTCCGTCCGCTCACACAGCGGACGTCGGGAACGCGGAGAGCAAGGTCACGGGCCTCCCGACGCCGAGATCGCCCGCTCGGTCGGTTGCGTCACGACCGCAACAGCGGTCTCGGCGCGGGTCGCCTTGTCAGTGGCGAGGGCTACGTTGCCGGTGACGAGCACACAAGCAAAGAGGAGGACGTATGCCGCTGACGAAGCAGGACCGCGAGGAGTTCCTCGCCGAGAAGCGGATCGGCGCACTATCCGTGACCGGTGAGCCGGGTCGCGGTCCGGTGACCGTGCCGATCTGGTACCACTACACGCCCGGTGGGCAACTGTGGATCCTGACCGAGGCCGCCTCGCGCAAGGTCGCGCTCATCCGCGCGGCCGGCCGTTTCACACTCATGGTCGAGCGGGTCAAGCCAAGTATCCGGTACGTCTCCGTCGAGGGTCCGGTGACGCGCATCGACCCGGCGACCGACGAGGACCGGCGCACGATGACCTACCGCTACCTCTCGGGCGAGGCCGCGGAGCGGTATCTCGAGTTCGCCGCGCAGCACATGGGCGAGGAGGTCGTGGTCGAGATGCGGCCGGAACGCTGGTTGAGCGCCGATCTCGGCTGAGCACTCGTCCAGTGTCAGCCGTCGTCTCCGAGCTCACCCGGGGTCTGGTCAACCGGCCCGTGGCGGCTGGCGCCACGCCGGTCGGCACGGGCGGCGAGAGCGGCACCGATGAGTGTGGTTCCGGGGCCGGCCGCTCCCCCGGGCCCCGGCACGGGACGCGTGTTCTCGGCCGTCATCTCCTCGCCACAGCAACTGCACACGGTGCGTGCCGTCGCGTGCGACCCGCAGGACTCGTGCAGCAACCGAGCCGGTGGGCCGGCATCCGTCGCCTGCCAACGGTCGCCCCAAGCGATGATCGTCGCGAGGACCTGGAAGAGCTCCCGGCCCTTGTCCGTCAGCAGGTACTCGTGACGCACCGGCCGGTCCTGGTACGCCCGGCGACGAATCACCGCGTTGCGCTCGAGCTTGTCGAGCCGAGCCGCCAGGATGTTCGGCGCCACGCCGAGATCCCGGCGCAGGTCCTCGAAGCGGTTCAGGCCGGCGAAGAGATCGCGCAGGACCAACGGCGTCCATCGTTCGCCGACGATGTCGACGGTCCGCGCCACGGAGCACGCCATGTCGGCCAAGGAGCTTCGAGCCATGGCCACACCGTAGTCCATTGCTTTTTGCAACGGACTACGCCTAGCGTGGCGTCCGTGACCACGCTCGTCCCGGACTTCTGTGCCGCGGCCGGCCGCCACGATGTCGACGCCATGCTCGACACGCTGGCGCCCGGAGCCACGCTCACCTCACCGCTCGTGGGTGGGGCTGTCTTCAGCGGCAGCGCAGACCTCAAGGTCCTCCTCGGCGCGGTCTACGGTGCGCTCCGGGACCTGCGGTGGGACGAACCGATCGGGGTCGGTCGCCGTCGGCTCGCGATCAGCGTCGGCCGGATCGGCAGAGTCGAGATCATCGATGCACTGGTTGTCGATCTGGACGAGACCGGCCGGATCACCGGCTTGTTTCCGCACCTTCGGCCGTGGGTGGGCGCTACCGTGTTGGCGGCCCGCCTGGCACCCACCCTCGTACGGCATCCGGCAATGCTCCGCCGGGCACAGCGGCGGGCCGGCTGACAAGCCGTCCGGCCCCTGCGCTCTCGAAGCGCCCACCGGAGCCGCCGCAGCGGTCCGACGGAGGAGGCTCATGGTCCACGAGCTGTCCCGCACCGACGCCCGCCGCGTCGCGGTGCGTGCCCAACTGCTGGCCAACCCGCGCCCCACCGATCTGCTCGAGATGGTGCGGCACCTGACCGTCCTCCAGCGAGACCCGACCGCGACCGTCGCACCCAACGCCGACCTGGTGGCGTGGAGCCGGCTCGGCGACGCCTTCGCGCCCGTGGACCTGGACGCGGCCATCGAGGCCGGCGAGCTCGTCGAGCTCGAGGGCTTCCTGCGACCCGCCACGGATCTGAGGCTGTTCCGGGCGGAGATGGCCCGGTGGCGCGGAGAGGGCGGCGAGCTCGCGAACTGGCAGGAAGCCGCACTGGAGTGGGTCGAGGTCAACGACGAGTGCCGTCGCGACATCCTCGACCGGCTGCGCGACGAAGGGCCGCTGCCCACCCGCGACCTTCCGGACACCACCGTGGTGCCCTGGCGGTCGAGCGGGTGGAACGAGGGGCGGAACGTACGCCTGATGGTTGAACAGCTGGTGCGGCGAGGAGAGGTCGCCGTGGCCGGGCGCGACGGCCGTGCCCCGCTGTGGGACCTGGCCGAGCGCGTCTATCCCGACACCGAGACCGTGCCGTGGCCGGAGGCGGTCCGGATCCGCGCACAACGACGACTGCGTGCGCTCGGCATCGCGCGGCCAAAGAGCACCGCCGTCCCCGGCGAGCCGAACGACGTCGGCGAGACCGGAGAGCCCGCAACCGTCGAGGGTCTGCGTGGGACGTGGCGCGTGGATCCGGTCTACCTCGAGGAACTCGAGAACAGCAACGATCCCTCGGACGTCTTCCCGGGTCGTACAGTGCTGCTCTCGCCTCTCGACCGGCTGGTCTTCGACCGGAAGCGGATGGCCGACCTGTTCGACTTCGACTACCAGCTCGAGATGTACAAGCCGGCCGCGAAACGGCGATGGGGCTACTGGGCCCTGCCGGTCCTCCACGGTGATCGACTCGTGGGAAAGGTCGACGCGCAGGCAGACCTCGATGCCGGGCTGCTCCGCGTCCACGCGATCCACGAGGACGGCGGATGGCCCCCGGCGATCCGCACCGCCGTGCACCGCGAGATCCGCGCACTGGCCCACTGGCTCGAACTCGAGCCGGATCTGCCGAACTGAGAATTCGTCAGGGACGAACCTCCGCGGAACCTCAGCGGGCGTCGCGCCAGGCGACCCACTGCCGGACGAGGTCGAGGTCGAAATCCGGACCGTCGAGCCCGATCGTGAACAGGCTCGCCCCGGCACCGACCAGTCCGGCACCGATCTCCTCGGGCGGACGGGCGACGCCGACGGAGCGCTCGATCTCACCGGGATCGCGGCCGACGTCGGCACAGTGCCGCTCCAGCACGGCGTTCTTGTGCCTGAGCGTCTCGACGTCGGCGAACCCGTGCCAGATGGTGGCGTGCTCGGCCGTGTAGCGCAGGGTCTTCTTCTCCCCACCACCACCGATGAGGATCGGGATCTCGCGGGTCGGTGCCGGATTCAGTTCGGCCCAGCGGCCCTTGATCCGCGGCAACGCCCGGGAGAGGTCGTTCAGGCGAGACCCGGCGGTGCCGAACTCATAGCCGTACTCGTCGTAGTCCCGTTCGAACCACCCGGCCCCGATGCCGAGGATGAGGCGCCCACCGCTCATGTGGTCGACCGTGCGGGCCATGTCCGCCAGCAGATCCGGGTTCCGGTACGAGTTACAGGTGACGAGGGCGCCGATCTCGACGCGGCTGGTCTGCTCGGCCCAGGCGCCGAGCATGGTCCAGCACTCGAAGTGCTTGCCGTCCGGTTCACCGCTGAGCGGGAAGAAGTGGTCCCAGTTGAAGACGATGTCCACGCCGGCGTCCTCGGCGCGCGCAACCGCGTCGCGGATCTGGGCGTAATCGGCGTGCTGGGGCTTGATTTGGACTCCGATGCGAATGGGTCGGCTCATGACGGTGAGCGTATGGCCGCGCGTCGTGGCCCGCCCACGGGCCGTTCGCATGCCGGACCCCTGGGCCCTGGCGGGCCTCACGCCGGATTCGCGTCGGTGATCGCCTCGGCCTCGGCGCCGCTGCGCCGCTACGGGGTGCGCCCGCCGAGTCCGAGGAATCGGCGCCCCAGGAGCATGACCCCGGCCGCCACCGACACGGCTGCGGCACCGACCCAGAACGGTAGATGGACGCTGATCTCCTCCCCGAGCTTGCCGGCGAGGAACGGCGCGACCGCGCCGCCCGAGAAACGAACGAAGGAGTAGGCGGCCGAGGCCACGGGCCGGTCGACCGGTGCGGCAACCATCACCGCTTCGGTGATCACCGTGTTGTTCACGCCCAGGAACGCCCCGGCCAGGATCACGCCGACGGCCAGCGCCGGCTTGCTCTCGGTGAGGACGGCCATCATCACCAGGTCGAGGGCGAAGAGGACCAAGGCCCCCACGATGGTCGCGACGGTTCCGAAGCGGCGCTTGAGGACCGGCGCCACCCAGACGGAGGTGACGGCGAGGAGGACGCCCCACCCGAAGAAGATGAGTCCGACCTCCTTGGCTCCGAGGTTCAGCGGGAACGGGGTGAACGCGAGGAGGGTGAAGAACCCGAAGTTGTACAGCAGAGCCGTCACAGCGACGGTGAGCAGGCCCGGGTACCGGAGCGCCTTGAACGGGTCAGCCAACGAGGTGCGCCGACCGGCCGGACGCGTCGTCGGTAGCAGCACGCTCGTGGCGACGAGCGCGACGACCATCAGAGCCGCCACACCGAAGAACGGGGCGCGCCAGGTCAGCTCCCCCAGTGCGCCGCCGACGAGCGGTCCGACGGCGATGCCCAACCCCAGCGCCGCTTCGTAGAGGATGACCGCCTGGGCCGTGGACCCGCGGGCGGAGACCACGATGGTCGACAGCGCCGTCGCCACGAACAGGGCGTTCCCGAGACCCCAACCGGCGCGGAAGCCGACGATGCCGCCGACGGTGTCGGAGGTACCGGCGAGGGCGGCGAAGGCGATGATCAGGACGAGCCCGAGCAGCAACGTTCGTTTGGCACCGATCCGGGTCGAGACCACACCGGTGATGAGCATGGCGACGCCCATGATCGCCATGTAGCTGGTGAACAGCAGCGAGACCTGGCTCGCGCTCGCCCCGAGCTGGTCGGCGATCGGCTTGAGGATCGGATCGACGAGCCCGATTCCCATGAACGCGATCACGCAGGCGAAGGCGACGGCCCATACGGCACGGGGCTGCCGCAGCAGTGAGGCAGGCTCGTCCGGCGCCGCGTCCTCGGCTGCTCTCGTACGCTCGGTCTCACTCGTCACTGACTGGTCGCCTCCCGGTGTCGTCGGCGTTGGGGTTGTCTGAGGTCTGTACGCCGTCCGCCGGCGCGTCGGCGAGCGCCGCCCGCAGAACGTCCACGGCGGTGCGCAGTGCGGCTGAGTCCGGAGCTCCCGCGCGCCGGAGGCGTGCGGCGACCATCGCGCCGTTCAACCGGCGCAGCTCGGCGAGCTCACGGCGGCCCGCCTCGGTCAGCTCCACCACGGTGCTGCGCCGGTCGCTCGGATCCGTCCGTTTCGCGACCATGCCCCGCTCGACGAGGTCAGCGACGGCGACCGAGACCGTCGGCTGCGCCGAACGATCCGCGGCGGCCAGGGCGCTGACGCCGAGCGAGCCGTGCTCATCCAGCAGGGACAGCATGCGTGACCACGCCGGAAGCTGATTCTCCCGACGGACGAGTCGGACGAGTCGTGCCGCCTCGACCACCAGATCACTGGCCAGGCGGTCGACCTCGACGGGGTGACGTGCAGACACCGGAGCACTATATATAGGGACCCTATGCATCTGTCGAGATGAGAGTTCTTTCATCCGAGCTTCACGTGCGAATCATGACGGGCGGTCACCCTGGGGACATGAGCGTGATCAGACGCGTGCTGTTGGTACTGGCGATCGTGGCTGTGCCGGTGACCCTCGTGGTCACCAGTCAGGCCCTGAGCAGCCGTGCCGTCGACCCGACCCTCGATCAGAACTCGGTCGACGTCGAGATCGAGTCCGGCTCGCCGGCGGACACCGAGCCGCCGTCTCGCTCACCGTCGTCGTCGCCGTCGCCATCCCCCAGCTCGTCGCCCTCCCCCTCCGAGGACGACGAGGGCGGCGGCGACGACTCCGGATCCAAGGGCTCGGGTGGTTCCGGGAGCTCGAGTGGCTCCGGCGGCTCAGGAGGTTCGGGTGCCTCCGGAGGGTCAGGAGGCTCCGGCGGCTCAGGAGGTTCGGGTGGCTCCGGAGCGTCAGGAGGCTCGGGTGGCTCCGGGAGCTCAGGCGGTTCAGTTCCCAACGAACCGAGCCAGGCGCCCCCGCCGCCGTCGTCGTACGACGATGATGATGACGACGATGACGACTGGGACGACGATGATGATGACGATGACGATGACGATGGGGACGATGACGACGACGATGACTGAGTCGCGCCCCGAACGCGCGTCGTCGTCCGAGCCTTCCCGTCAGCGCGAGGAATCGCCGTCCGCCACCTCGACCGGCCGTCCCGACCGTGATCCCCGCAGGTGGGGCGGGCGCGGTTCGCGTGTCCCGGCCCGGTGGCGTATCGCGGCCTGGATCGTCCTGACCACCGGCATCACGCTGGCCACAGTTCTGCTGATCATGCGCTCCCTCCTCATCAGCGACGTCCAGACCGCGGCCAACGCGGCCATTCAGCAGGAGGCCGAGGAGTTCACGACGTTCGCCGACGTCGGCGTCGACCCCGCCACAGGCCAGCCGTTCACCAGTCTCGACGGCATGCTCGAGACCTATCTCGAGCGTCAGCACCCGGATCAGGGCGAAGTCCTGATCGGGGTCGGTGAGAGTGTCTGGCACTCCGACAACGCGCGACTGCGGACGGTGGACGGCGAGCCGTACCTCCTCGGTGAGGACGCCGGAACGCTGCGCCGGATCATCGACGCCCCAGGCAGCGGCGGAGTCCTGGACACCGAGCACGGTCAGTTGCGATGGGGCAAGCTCGACGTGAGCACCGACGCCGGGGCCGGGATGTTCGTCGTCGGGGAGTTCGTGCGGCCACACATGGAGGCCAACGACCGCATCCTGCGGATGACGGCGCTGGTGGCGATCGGTGGCCTGCTTCTCACTGCGGGCATCAGCTATCTCGTCGCCGGCCGCATCCTCGCACCGGTGCGTGCCATCGGGCGGGCGGCGTCGGAGATCTCCGAGACGGACCTGTCCGTCCGCGTGCCGGTGCGCACCCGCGACGACCTCGGCGAGCTGGCGCAGTCGTTCAACAGCATGCTCGACCGGATCGAGAACGCCTACACCACTCAACGCCGTTTCATCGACGACGCGAGCCACGAGCTCCGCACCCCGATCACCGTCATCCGCGGTCACCTGGAACTGCTCGGCGAGGACCCGGGCGAGCGTGCTGCGACCCTCGCTGTGGTCGACCGCGAGCTCGGTCGGATGTCGCGACTGGTCACGGACCTGCTCATGCTGGCGAAGGCGGAGCGGCCGGACTTCCTGCACAAGGAGGACACCGACCTCGCGGAGCTCATGCTGCACGTCGAATCGACGATCCAGGCACTGGACGATCGGCCGTGGCTGTTGATGGAGGTCGCCGAAGGGCGAGCCCGGGTGGATCCGCAGCGGCTGACCCAGGCACTGTTGCAGTACGCCGCGAACGCCGTGCAGTACTCGCCGGAGGGGGCTCCGGTACGGTTCGGTTCCACGCTGGTCGAGGACGGCGACCGCCACCTGCTGCGGCTCTGGCTGGCCGACAACGGCCCGGGCATCAGCGAGGAGGACATGCCTCGCGTCTTCGAACGCTTCAACCGCGCGGTCTCCCCGACCGAGCACCAGCACGGCGTCGGGCTCGGGCTGTCGATCGTGCGGGCGATCGCCGACGCGCACGACGGTCAGGCGTGGGTGGAGTCGGCCTTCGGGCAGGGTGCAACGTTCGGCATCGACCTGCCGGTCGATCTGCTGCCGACGCCAGAGGAGGCGGGAACGACCGAGATGGAGACGGACGGCGGCGCCAATCCGTACCGAGCGGCGCTGCGCGGTCTGCGGGAGGGACGTCGATGAGCCGGATCCTGATCGCCGAAGACGACCACGGAATCGTCTCCTTCGTGCAGAAGGGACTGCGTTCGGCCGGGTACACCACCGTGGTCGCCGAGGACGGGCAGACGGCCCTACTCATGGCCCGCGTCGGCGAGTTCGACATGATCATCCTGGACATCGGACTGCCGCTCATGGACGGCTTCACCGTGTTGGAACGCCTCCGCGAGGAGGGCGTGGCCACGCCGGTGATCGTGCTGACGGCCCGCGACAGTGTCACCGACCGGGTCCACGGACTCGAAGGCGGCGCCAACGACTACATGACCAAACCGTTCCAGTTCGCGGAACTGCTGGCCCGGATCCGGCTCCGCCTGGAGGACCAGCCCTCCGCCACGGCAAGTGTGCTCCGCGCTGCCGGGATGACCCTGGACCTGCGCACCCGCCAGGTCGAGGTCGACGGACGCGCCGTGGACCTGTCGGGACGCGAGTTCGCGCTACTGGAAGTGTTCATGCGGCACGAGGGTCAGTTGCTCTCCCGGGAGCAAATCCTCGGACACGTCTGGGGCTACGACTTCGACCCTGCGTCGAACGTCGTCGACGTCTACGTGCGGGCGCTGCGGCGGAAGATCGGCGCAGACCGGGTCCAGACGATGCGCGGCTCGGGGTACCGCCTCCAAGCACCGGCGTGACCGTTGCCGTGTTCCGAACGGATGACACGGCCCCCGGCCACCGGGCGATCCGGGCCTACGGACGGCGCCAGTCGTGCGAGGTCAGGTGCGAGCCGGCCATCGGCCCCATGGTGAGCATGCCGCCGTCGACGGGCCACGAGGCGCCATTGACGTACCCTGCCTCGGGTCCACACAGGAACGCCACCGTGGCGGCGATCTCGCGCGCGTCGCCGGGACGCGCCACCGGGATGCCCGGGCGGTCCTTGTCGTCGCGGAGCACGGACTCGTCGCCCTGGCCGGTCATGGGCGTGGCGATCTCACCCGGGGCGACGGCGTTGACGGTGATACCGTGCTCGGCCAGTTCGAGGGCCGCGACCTTCACGAGCAGGCCGAGACCACCCTTGGCCGCGCAGTACGGACCGGCACCCACGCGGGGCGCGTGTTCGTGGACGCTGGTGATGGCGACGATCCGACCGCCCCGCCCGGCGTCGATCATTCGGCGGGCAGCCGCCTGCAGGCAGCAGAACGCCCCGTCCAGGTCGATCGAGACGACGTCGCGCCACTGGCCGTAGTCCATGTCGACGAGCAGTGTGGAACTCCCCGTGCCGGAGGACATCACCAGTGTGTCGACGCCTTCCATCTCGGCGGCGGCGTCCTCGACGAGCGCCGCACCGGACTGGGGGTCGCTGAGATCGAGATGACGGGCGTATGCCTCGGCGCCGGTAGCCCGGACCTCCTCGGCTGTGGCGCGGGCGCCCGCTTCGTCCCGGTTCCACGTCACGGTTACCCGGCGGCCTGGGGCGGCCAAGGCCACGGCCGTGGCCCTGCCGATGCCTGAGTCACCGCCGGTGACGACGATGCGGGTCGGCTCGAAGGCGGCCGGCCCCTCGGTCGGGCCGGATCCGGCGGTCATCGACTCACCAGCTTGTGGAAAGTGGAGTCCTCACCGTCGGCCTTGTGCTGCTGATACAGCAGGGCGAGCTTCTGGCTCTCGAACTTGGTGAACCACTCGGCCCAGTCGATGTGGTCGAGGTCGTCCTCGTCCGCACCGCCGGGGAAGTCGATCCGCAGCACGCCGGCCGCGTCGGACCCGGATGTCCCGCGGACCGTCGCCGGTCGGCCGCCGTGGTCCTCCACCCAGCGCCGGATCTCGTCGTGGTCGGTGGTCGTGGTGGTCTCGGATGCCATCTCGCTTCGTCCTCTCGGTGGTCGGGTCCGGTCCGGCGGTTCGATCTCGACTCGCGTTGGGGCCGAACTCACACCGGTTTCAGCGGGTCGTGACCCAGCGACATCAGCCGTCGCCGCCATCCGTCGTCGCCGGCCTTGGGCTCCGGTTCCGCACCGCGCGCGGCGCGGACCTCCTCGACGACGGCGCGCATCACGGTGGCGTCATCGGTGGTCAGATCGGTGCGACGCTTGCCGAGGATCTCCAGCACCTGCCGTGACCGGGCGGTACCCGCCTGGTCGGGCAAGGGCTCGGTCGACTCACCGGCCTCGTCGGTGGCCAGCCAAGCCTGCAGTTCCGCGGAGGACATGTTCACCACGCGGTGGAACTCGTCCCACAGCTCGTCGTCGACGGTGGCCATCACGCTTCCTCCTCACGCTCGGGTCCGGTCCTTGCCGCCGACGCTAGAACGGGCCCTGGCGCTCCGCACCCGGAGGAGGTTCAGGCCTCCAGGCCGTCGACCAGGAGGTTGCGCGGACCCGGCCCCTGCGCGGCGAGTGCGTCGCGGCCGTTGACGAGCTGGCATTTGCGCAGCGACAGACACCCGCACCCGATGCAGTCCGTCAAGTGGTCCCGGAGCGCCTGCAGCTGTTCGATCCTGGCGTCGAGGTCCGCCTGCCACGCCTGCGAGAGGCGCCTCCAGTCCTTGGCGGTCGGCGTACGGTCCCCGGGCAGCGCGGCGAGCGCCTCGCCGATTCGACGGAGCGGGATGCCGACGCGCTGGGAGACGCGGATGAACGCGACGCGGCGCAGGGTGGCCCGCGGGAATCGACGTTGGTTCCCTGAGGTGCGCCGGCTGCTGATCAGGCCCTGCCGTTCGTAGAAGTGCAGGGCGGAGACGGCGACGCCGCTACGGGCGGCCAACTCGCCGACGCTCAGTTCGTCGTGGTCCCAGGGGACGGTCTCGGCCACGTGATCACCTCGGGGCTTGAGCTCAACAATGGTTCAGGTACGAGGCTAGCCACCATGGATGCCGTCCGACACCACGCCTTCGGCCCTCCCGAGACCCTGGCCCTCGAGCAGGTCCCCGACCCGACCCCCGGCCACGGGCAGGTCCTCGTCGCGGTGAGTGCTCACGGGGTTCACCTCCTCGATACCGCCATCCGTCGCGGCGCGACCGTCGGGCCGGTGCCGCTGCCCACGTTGCCGGCGATTCCCGGCCGGGAGGTGGGCGGCACGATCGTCGATCTCGGAGCCGGGGTGGAGCACTCCTGGATGGGCGCCCGCGTCGCCGCCCACCTGGGTCCGCGCCCGGACGGCGGCGGCTATGCCCGCCACGCGGTCGTCGACGTCGACGCCCTGCACGACCTGCCAGCTCACCTCGCCACCGCGGACGGCGTGGCCATGATCGGGACCGGTCGAACCGCCGTGATGACCCTCGAAGTCGCGGCGATCACGGCGGCAGACACCGTGATCGTGACGGCCGCGGCGGGCGGAATGGGGTCGCTCCTGGTGCAAGCGGCACTGTCTGCCGGCGCCCGCGTGCTCGCCCTGGCCGGCGGCTCCGACAAAGTATCGCTCGTCGAGGATCTGGCAAGGCGGTCATACCCCGCCGCGCAGGACTGGCAGGGCTCCTGCGCAGTGGTCGACTATTCGGCTCCCGGCTGGCACGTCGACGCGCTGACCGCACTGCGAGGCCTCGGCGGCTCGGCCACGGCGGTCCTCGATGGCGTCGGCGGTGATCGCGGTAGTTCAGCGGCCCGACTGCTGCGACCTGACGGCCGACTGATCGTTCACGGATGGTCGTCCGGAGACCGGAACGAGTTCGACGACGACGAGGTGGCGCACGGGGCACGCATCACCGCACGCGCTGTCGTCGGGCCGCGCGCCGAGCCACCCGGAGACCTACGCAGATACCAAGAAGAGGCTCTCGCCCGCGCGGCGTCGGGACAATGGCGCATCCACACCCACCAGGTCCCTTTGGCAGAGGCTGCTCGAGCGCACCGCGATCTGGAGGAGCGCCGCACCACGGGCAAGGTGGTGCTTGTGTGAGTAGCACCCGCGGCCGGCTCAGTCGAGACAGAACTCGTTCCCCTCCGGGTCCTGCATGACGAGGTGTCCCGCGTCGATCGCGTCCGGCTCGAAGCGCTGGACGCGCGTGGCCCCGATCGCCACCAGCTCGGCCGCGCGCCTTTCGAGTTCGGCCATGCGGGGAGCGGACTCCAGACCGATCGCCGCACGGACATCGATGTGCAGGCGGTTCTTGGACGTCTTGGGCTCCGGAACCTTCTGGAAGAAGAGCCGTATCCCGGCGCCGTCAGGGTCCGCGAGTGCCGAGCGGTCGTTCCGGTTCTCGACCGGGACGCCCCAGGCATCGAGCGCCTCGTCCCACGTGGCGAAGCCGGCCGGCGGCGGCTCCAGCACGTAACCGACGACCTCGGCCCAGAAGCGAGCCAGCCGACCCGGATCTACGGCATCGAACGTGATCTGCATGGTTGCCGCCATAGCGTTCCTCCTCGATTCGGCCTCGAGCGACGTCTCTGGATCCCCAGTGGACCAGCACCCACCCACACTCGAAGCCCTGAAAGTCATTTTCAGGACCAGTAGGGTCGCATGGAAATTCTTGACAGCGAGGGCAGTCACTTCTAGCCTGCTTGGCCTGGCGCGGTCGCGGCGACGAAGCCGCGACGGGCGGACCGGCGCCGTCGGACCCGTCCGGACGAGGCGCCCGAGCGACGGGAGTATCCGTGAGAAGACCAGGATCGAGACGGCTCGCCGCCACGACGAGTGCCGCAGCCGCCGGATTGGTGCTCGCCGGCATGGCGCCCGCCGGCGCGGCGAACAGCGGTGACACCGACATCGACACCCTCATCGCGGGCATGACGCTCGAGCAGAAGATCGGGCAGATGACGTGGACGCATGTCTACGGGGCGTCGGCGCACGACACCTCCATGGCCGAGCAGAACCGAGCACGGTACGGCGTGGACACTCCCGCCGAGGTGGTCGAGAAGTACGACCTGGGCGGTGTGCTCTACTTCGCATGGTCGGGGAACACCAACGACCCCCAGCAGGTGGCCGGTCTCAGCAACGGCCTCCAGGAGGCGGCACTCGGGGACGGCGGGCCCGGCATCCCGCTGGCGGTCACCATCGACCAGGAAGGCGGACTCGTGGCGCGCATCGGCCCGCCCGCCACCGAACTGCCGGGAAACATGGCGCTCGGCGCGAGCGCCGACGCCGATCTGGCCCACGCCCAGGGGGAGATCCTCGGCTCGGAGATGCGCGCGATGGGCATCAACGTGGACTTCGCCCCGGTGCTCGATGTGAACACCAACCCGGAGAACCCCGTCATCGGCATCCGATCGATGGGCTCCGATCCCGCGGCCGTGAGCGAGCTCGGCGCGGCCCAGATCACGGGCATGCAACAGCACGTGGCAGCCACTGCGAAACACTTCCCGGGTCACGGGGACACCGAGACGGACTCGCACTACGGGCTGCCGCGCGTGACGTACGACCGGCAGACCCTCGAGCGGCACCTGGCCCCGTTCCGGTCGGCCATCGACGCGGGCGTCGACATGATCATGACGGCCCACATCATCGTCGACGCGATCGACCCGGAGCTGCCGGGAACCCTCTCCCCCGCCGTTCTGACCGGCCTGCTCCGCGAGGAGCTGGGCTTCGAGGGCCTCATCACCACAGACGCCCTCGACATGGACGCGCTGGCGGCGAACTGGAGCCAGGAAGAGATCGCCGTCCAGGCGATCCGCGCGGGCTCGGACATCCTGCTCAACTCCCCCGATGTCGACGCCTCGATCGCCGGCGTCCGGCAGGCGATCGACGACGGCGAGCTCACCGAGGACCGTCTCGACGAATCCGTCCGACGGATCCTCAGCTGGAAGGCCGAACGCGGCGTCCTCGACGACCCGTACGCCGACCCGGCAGCGGTCGAAGACGTCGTCGGCAGTGACGGACACCTCGAGACGGCGGCGACGATCGCCGACGCCTCGATCACGTTGCTACGCAACGAGGACCGGACGTTGCCCCTGGACCCGGGTGAGGACACGGTGTTGGTGGTCGGTGCCGGCAGTGCGTGGCCGGAGCGGCTGGGAGCGATGCTCGCCGACCGCGGTTTCGATGTGATCGAGGAGTACGAGAACGGACCGTCGCCCTCGGCCGGGTACCGCGAGCGCGCGGTCGCCGCGGCCGAGAACGCCGACGCCGTCGTCTTCACCTCGTACAACGCCAGCGGCAACCCAGCCCAGCAACAGATGGTCACGGCGCTGGCCGGGACGGGTACACCGGTGGCGGTCGTCGCGGCGCGCAATCCGTACGACATCAACGTGTTCGACGGCGCAGATGCGGTCCTGAACAGCTACGGATACGGCGCCGTCAACTACGCCGCCGTGGTGCGCGCCCTCGCGGGGGACCTGAATCCCCGCGGCACGCTTCCGGTCGCCGTCCCGACGGCCGACGGCAGCGAGACGCTGCTGCCGCTCGGGTACGGCCGGAGCTACCCCGGCCGTCCGGATCATGCCGGACCACCCGACCACGCCGGACCACCCGACCACGCCGGACCGAGGCGCTGAGCACACGAGAAAGGTCAGACGATGCGATCACTCTCCCGCCACGCCGCCGCCGTGGGCGCCGCCCTCGCCGTCGGCGTCGCCGGCTCGTTGGCCGCCGCCCATCCGGCCGACCGGACCGGCCCACCGACCGACCGTCCAGGCCCGCCGCCGGACCGCCCCGGGGGCCCACCGGGGCGGCAGCCACTGACCCTCGGCGTCGAAGCCCTGCTCGAGGACCTCGAGCCACTCCGGGGACAGCGGGTCGGGCTCATCACCAATCCGACAGGCGTCACGCAGGACCTCACACACGTGATCGACGCCCTGGTCGCCGGGCAGGAGTCCGGCGGCTACGAGGTCACCGCCCTCTACGGGCCCGAGCACGGAGTCCGTGGCGGTGTGCCGGCCGGCGAGTACGTCGAGTCCTACACGGACGAGCGCACGGGGCTGCCGGTGTATTCGCTCTACGGCGAGACCCGGAAGCCGACTGCGGAGATGCTCGCGAACGTCGACGTACTCCTCTTCGACATCCAGGACATCGGCGCGCGTTTCTACACCTACATCTGGACCATGTACTACGCCATGGAGGCCGCGGCCGAGAACGGCACGGGCTTCATGGTGCTCGACCGGCCGAATCCGTTGGGTGATCACATGGCCGGACCGGTCCTGGACTATCCGGAGCTCAGCTCGTTCGTCGGCCTGCGCGAGATCCCGCTCCAGCACGGGATGACGGTCGGCGAGCTCGCCCGGTACTTCAACGGTGAGCTGCTGGAGACCCCGGTCGATCTCGAGGTGGTCGAAATGTCCGGGTACAGCGCCGACGACATCGTCGAGGAGTGGGACCATCCGTGGGTCCTGCCCTCGCCGAACATCCCCACGCGCGCCACCGCGTTGGCATACCCCGGCACCGGACTCATCGAGTCCATCAACGTCTCCGAGGGCCGCGGGACCACCACGCCGTTCCTGTGGTTCGGTGCGCCGTTCATCGACGAGACCGAATCCTGGGCGCTCGCCGACGACCTCAACGCCCGCGGACTCGAGGGCGTGCGGTTCCGGCCCGCCTCGGCCACGCCGTCGGCCAGCAAGCACGCAGGCGAGTTCTCCGGCGGCCTGGAGATCCACATCACCGACCCCGGCGAGTACGCCTCCCTGCGGGTCGGTCTGCACGTCCTGGACGCCCTCTTCGACCGCATCGAGGAGGTCGAGTGGCGTGAAGGTGCACAGTGCCAGTCGCCGGAGGACGAGTGCTGGATCGACCTGCTCTCCGGCAGCAAGGACGTCCGTGCGCAGCTCGAGGCCGACGTCGACCCGGACGAAATCCTCGCCGGCTTCGAATCGGAGCTGGACGACTTCGCCGAGGAGGTGGCCCCCTACCGCCTCTATGACGCCGGATGACGCCACCGCGCCGAGGCAGCCACGGCCGGGACGGAATGTCCCCGACCCGGCCGAGGTTGTCCTGGGCATGAGCGAACCGATCGTCGTCGACGTGTGGTCCGACATCGCGTGCCCGTGGTGCTACGTCGGTAAGCGCCGCTTCGAGTCGGGTGTCCGGCAGTTCGGCGGCGACGTCGCCCTGACGTACCACTCCTTCGAGCTGGCACCGGACACCCCGGTCGACTTCGACGGATCCGAGGTCGACTTCCTCACCGGCTACAAGGGGATCTCCCGCGAGCAGGCCGAGCAGATGCTGGACCAGATGACCACGCTCGCCGCCGACGAGGGCCTCGCCTACGACTACGACGCGCTTCGGCACACCAACACCCTCAAGGCGCACGAGGTCCTGCACCTGGCCAAGGCCCGGGGCGTCCAGCTCGACCTCGTCGAGCAGCTCTTCTCTGCCTACTTCGAGCAGGGGCGACACCTCGGCGACGACGACGAGTTGGCCCGACTGGGTGCGGAGGTCGGACTCGACGAGGCGGAGGTCCGTCGTGCCCTCGCGGACGGCACGTTCCGCGAGGCCGTGCGGCAGGACATTGCTCAGGCGCGCGCGTACGGCATCGCCGGCGTGCCGTTCTACGTCATCGACGGGCGTTACGGCGTCTCCGGCGCGCAGCCGGCCGCGGTCTTCGCACAGGCGCTCGGCCAGGTCGCACAGGAAAGGCGCACGGCGGCGGAGGTAGCACGGTGAGCCGGATCGAAGACGATGCCCCCGAACCGGAGCAGCCGCCGGCACCAGCCCTACCCCTGACCCCCGTCCGCGGCCTGGAGGTATTCACCGGCGAAGCCATGGGCGTGTGCGGCCCCGACGGCTGCGCGGTGCCGGACGCACCCGAGGAGACCGGCGACCGGTAGGCCGCCAATCCCTGCTGATGCGTGCAGTCGTCACGGCACGAGCCGCTCGGTGAGTTCGCCCGGGGCCCAGGCCACCTCCCATCGGTAGCCGTCCGGGTCACCGAAGTATCCGGTGTAGCCGCCCCAGGCACGGGTCACGCCGTCCGTGACGGGATCGGCCCCGGCACGCCGGGCCGTCTCGAGCACGCCGTCGACCGCTTCGGGGCTGGCGACGTTATGGGCGAGCGTGATCGGCGCGAGGCCGCTGCCGCGCCGGACCGGACCGACCTCGGCCTCGAACTCGGATTCGTCCCAGAGCGAGAGCATCACGCGCTCACCGACCGGGATCATGACGACTCCGGGCGCCTCGACCCCTGGGCGCCATCCGAGTCCGTCCACGTAGAACCGGCGTGCGACGGCGACGTCGCGTACGGCCAGAGTCACGAAGGAGATTCGTTGATCCATGTCGCCACCCTGGCAGCTGCGACTGACATTGAGGTTGGCTGCATGGGTTCGCGGGCGGCCGCGTCGACGCGCCTTCGCGAGACGGACCGGGGCTCGCGGCGCCAAACCGGTCGGACGGGGCGGTCCCGCCGTCACACCAACGTCACGGTGCGACTTGCGCCGTACACCTGGTGGACGTCCGCCGTGACCTCGGTGCCGCCCGGAACCCGCCGAACCGTCACGCCGTCGACCTCGGTCTCGGCAGCACGGGCGCGCCCGCGCACCAGTACGGTCACGGCTTGCCTGTGCATCGTGGGATCCGAGATGGCGACGTCGAGACCACGACCACGGCGGCGGGCGATCACCGAGGCCGGGCCGTCGATCCGCAGGTTCGCCACCTGCTGTGCACCGTCGGCGAAGACGTTGGCGGCGAGGAGACCGAGCCGGTCGTGCCGGACGGCCTGCATGCGCTCGGTGTTGGCCAGCACGCTCAGCGGGCGGCTCGTGTAAGCGGCGAGCTGTTCCTCCCGGGCGTGCGGCACGATCGCATAGGCAAGCCCGGCAGGGCCGGTTCCGGCGGGATGCTCCACGGTCAACGTGAAGACGTTCTTCGTCACGGCGGTGTCCGGGTTCGACAGGCGCACCGCACGGCGACTGCGCGTCACATCCGTGAGCGTGACGGTGACATCCTGCTCGTCGAGCACCGCGTAGCCGACGGCGGTGCCGCGGGTGAGGTTGGCGTAGCGCGCCCAGGCGAGCCGACCGGCCCCCGGGCCGGACCAGCGTGTGCCGTCCTGCCACGTGCCGCTCACCCGGACCTCCTCGGACGGAGCCGCGATCCGGCTGTCCAACGTCGTGACCGCTCCCCGCCCGTCCCGACCATCGAGTCCGGCGGCCAGGACGACGATCTCCTCGTCGAGGAGGAACCACGACTTGGTGCCCGCGGCGTTGCGGTAGACAACGAAGTCCTCAGGGAGGACGCCGGCCTGCTTGTCGACGTAGGGCACGTCGTCGGAGAGCACCATGCCGGCTGCCCCGTACACACCCAGGACGGCGCCACCGGAGTGGCTGTTCGTCGCCCGCGGGAAGTAGACGTACGTGTTCTGGGACTGCGACGACGCGGTGAACTCCAACGGGTGGTCCGGGTTGTCGTACCAGAGCTCGCCGTACAGGTCCGGCACGGACCGACGCTCCTCGACCGGCGCCGTGACACCGGCAAGGCGGTCGGGCGCCACGGTCGTGTAGTGGTCGACCCCGTACGCCTGGCGTTGGTCCTCGCCCGCGAGGTAGAGCTGGTGCGCGCCGTCGCCCTGGAACCACGGCAGCAGGTTCTCGCCGTTCATGTACTCGTACTTGCTGATCCTGCTCGAGCTGCGGGCGAGGCTGAACGCGAAGCCCGGCCGCCGGTGCACGGTGCGGTCCATCGCGTTGTACGCGGCACAGTGCTCGTCGGGGCACAGGTCGGCCGCGTCCAGCCCGGGGTCCGCCACGATGTCGGCGAACCGCGCGACGGACACCGGCGAGACGAACCCGTCCGGATCCAGCGAGGTGGGCGAGGTGCGGTCGAGGTACTTCACGTAGGCCCGCAGGGCATGCGCGTCCGCCGCGCGTGCATAGTCGGCGAGATCGACGACGGCCTCGGCGACGATGCGCACGTCGACGTAGCCGCTGGTAGTGCGCGCGACGGCCCGTCCCTTGACCGCCTCCATCATCCAGCCCTCGTAGATCAGCGGCGCGAAGCCGTGCCGCACCCAGCCGACCACCACATCGACGAGGTCGGAGCCGACCCCGTCGGCGGCGCCGTCGACCATCGCGACGGTCTGCACCACGCGGGTCAGCAGGGTCTTGCCGTACGAACCGGTGTAGGCGACGGAATGGTGCTGGATGAACGACCCGTCTGCGTAGTACCCGTCCGTGACCCCGTGCTCGAGGTGATACGGATCGATCGTCTCGAACACCGTCGCCTGGTCCTCGACGGCCTTGGTGATCCGGCCGACGTCGCCCAACAGCGCACCCTGGAGAATTCGGTTCGTGGTGATGTCAGCGAGGTTGGCACCGGTGTGGAAGCGGGAGTCGAGGTCGACGTCACCGTCCACACCGTTGCGCAGATACGCGTCCCACGTGGCCACCACCGTGGCTGTCAGGTCGGGCCGGTAGGCCGCGATCTCGTCGGCGAGCAGCACCTGGGCCCGGGTGGCGTGCGTCGGCATGCCGATCTCCCAGTTGAACCAGTTGCCGTAGTAGCCGGCGTCCTGATCGGCGAGATAGTGCTCGTGCAGCCAGCCCAGCGCGTCGATGACCCGGTGCTGGACGGTCCTGTTCTCGACCAGGTCGGTGTCGACCCCTGCGGTGCGGGTGGCCAGTGCGATCTCGGACAGGTACTGGTGGGAGCGGGCCAGGGCGGCGTCGTCCGCTCCGAGGGGCATGCCGGCGAAGAGTTCGCCGTCACCGGCGGCGTCCATCGCCGCCAGGTGGTCACGTGCAGTGGCCTGGATCGCCTCGAGCTTCGAGGCCACCTCGGGCCGAGCGTTGGACGCGGCGGTTCCTGCCAGCATCGCCAGCGTGTTCTGCAGGATACGACCGGCGTCGGGCGGGTCGGCGGCGTAGGCACGAAGTGCCGGCGCCGCTGCGGCAAGCAGGCCGGCGGCCGGGACAGCAGCCATCATCTGGCGGCGGGTGAGCTGCATCGTTGCGAGGCCCCTTGGTCGGAGATCTGAACCGCTGTCGATTCAACCAGGCCCGCGGGCTCGGTGTGCTCGCAGCCGCCGAGGGCGCCGCAGGTCAGGCGTGGGTCGGCGCCGGCGGTGCCCCGGACAGCTCGAAGAGGAGGTCGTCCGGGTAGCAGTAGAACCAGTCCTCGTCCGGCTCGTACGCCCGCACGACGGGATGCCCGGTATCCATCACGTGCGCGCGCGCATGGCGGCTGGGCGAGGAGTCGCAGCAACCGATGTGGCCACAGGACTGGCAGGCCCGCAGCCGGACCCACCGGCCGCCGTCGGCCAAGCACTCCTCGCACCCTTCCGCATCCGGGTCGACCGCGTCGTAGTCGATCTGATCGAGATGGGTGCACAGGGTCATTGCCTTATCCCCTCGCAGGTTCACCCGCCACGTCAAGACCTCCGGACACCCGAGGTTCGCCGATCGTTCACTCGCGCCTCTGACGTCAACAGATTCCTCACCACATCGAGACGGTCGTCCCGGCCACGCCGGCCGTGGGATGCTGGCAGCCGACGGGAAGGAGCAGGTGTGCCTCACAGCTCTGACGAGAACACCGCCCTCGTGGACAGGGCGGTGCACGATTCGGCCGTCGCTCTGCGCACGGTGCTGGAGTCCATGGAACGCCTGGACGCCGACGCGCTCCGGGCGCCATCGGCCCTGCCGGGCTGGAGCCGCGGGCACGTCCTCGCCCATATCGACGGGGCCGGGAACGCCGCCGCCCGGCAGGCCGAGGCGGTCGCCCGCGGCGAGCGCGTCGAGTTCTACGACGGCGGGCGCCAGGGTCGTGATACTGCGATCGAGGCCCAGGCCGGCCGGACGCTCGAGGAGCATGCCGAGGCGCTGACCCGGCTGGCCGCGCGACTCGACGCCGCGTGGCCGGAACGCGGCTCCGAGCTCTGGGACCAGCCGACCTCCTACCGTGACAAGCCGCTGTCCGGGGTCGCGTTGATGTGGTGGCGCGAGGTCCGCATCCATCTCGTCGACCTGCAGGTGTCCGTGAGTCCGGGGTCGTGGGACGACGACCTGTGCCGGCATCTACTCGACTTCCTCAGTCCGCGCCTGTCCGGTGCGGGCCGGACTGACCTGGTCGCGGACGGGACAGAGCGGCGCTGGCCGGTCAACGACGACGCCCGGGCCGCCGGGAGCGACGGTGTGCTGACCGTTCGCGGGGAGCTGCGGGACATCGTCGCCTGGCTCGCCGGCCGCGAGCCGGAGACCCTGCCGACCGCGGCCCGCGCCGGGCAGCCGCAGCCCCTGCCGGAGCTGGGGCCGTGGCCGACGGTGAGCGAGCGCCCACGCCCGAGGGGGGACTGACCCCGCCGCCTCCAGCGCTCGCAGCCCTCAGCGCACCATCGCCACCTCGCCGTCGTCACGAACGAGCACGGCCTCACGACGACCGAGGACCTGCGCTTCACGCACGTCGGCACCGTCGGTCTGATACGTCGCGACCTCACGCCCGTCCGGACGGCGCAGCATGAGTGCCGGCCCGTCGGCGCCACCGACCGTTCGGGCCCACCATTCCGGCCGTGCGGGCGCCAGCACCGCGTCCGGGCCGACGGCGGGAAGCGTCCGTTCCGGCGGCCACGGCCCGGTCGCCACGGGTGACGAGGCGAGTTGGCCGGTGGCGGCGTCGCCGACGACGAGACCCGTGGGCGACGCCGCGGGCAGCCACCGACCGGCGTCGTGCAGGTACGGCCGGGTGGCCGCGTCCGCGGCGAGCGGGAGGGCCCGCATGCTGGCGCTTGCGAGGTCGAGCGCGAACAGCTGCGAGCGGTCGACCTCGACGTACGCGTACTCGCCCGCGGGGGCGGTCACGGTGCAGGCGCTCGCTTCGCCGGGTCCGTCCACCGGCACGACCTCTCCGCCCTGCCGGACGATCTGCAGATCACACCCGTCGTGGACAACGGCGGCGTCGCGACCGGTGCGGACGGTGGCGGTGGGCGAGGTGGCCCCGACCGCGGTCCCGTCCGCGACCCGGACGAGGGTGCGGCCGACCGTGCCGCGCAGCCGGGCCGCGACCAGGCTCCGAGGTTCCGTCGACGGACGGGCGATGCCGACGGCCGGGTGGGCCCAACGGTCCTCGCCGGTGCGGGCATCTCGTCCCAGGAGCATCTCGGTGGCGGCGTCGCGGAGCACCACGACGTCCCGGGCCGGCCCGACCGCCACGATCGAGCGGTCTGGCGTCTCCTCGCGCCAGGCCCATTCTCCGCCGTCAGTGACCACGCCGAGAGCGTCCGCACCGGAGACGAGGACCCCGCCGTCGACGAACGCGTAGTCGGCGGCAGTGACGTCCAGCTGCCGGTCCGCCCGGACGGTGCCGTCCCGCCGGTCCAGCACGGTGAAGCCGTCGTCCGTGGCGAGGAGCACGCGTCGCGCGTCGTGATCCGCGACCCGGACGACACCCGGGACGTGGGCCGTCCAGTCGGCTCCGCCGTCGGCCACGCTCCACCGCGCCCAGCCCACGACGGCGACGGCCACGACGGCGGCGATCGCGGCACAGGTCAGCACGAGGCGTGTGAGCCGGTGCCTGGGCCGCGCACGAACAACAGGACGCTCCCCCACGCTCCGGACGCTACCCGAGGCGGTCATCGTCGCCTCGTCCGGGGGCGCCTGCGGTTCCGGCCCGGGACGGCCCGCAGCACGAGGACGGCGCTCTCGTGCCGTGGCGGCGGCCGGAACGCCGACGCCGGCACGTGCGGCCCGACCTCGGCGGTGAAGCCGCGCGGTGGTCGCGCCAGGTAGCGGTTGACCTGCCACCGCGGGAGCACGAGATGCGCGGCACTCAGGGCTGTGCCGGGGGCGGTGAGGCGGCGCACGAGCGCCGCAGCGACCGCGTACGGCGGGTTCGACACCACCCGGAACGGCCGGCCCGGCAACGGAAAGCCGAGCACATCGTCCTCGAGGACGGTCACACCGGGAGGTACCCGCTGCCGCAGGCGTTCGGCGCGCCCGGGGTGCAGCTCGACGGCGACCACGCGCGAGCGTCGCTCGGTCAGCGGCAGGGTCAGCGCTCCTCGGCCGGCCCCGAGGTCGAGGACGAGCTCGCCCGGATCCGGCGCGGCCGCGGCGACCAGACGCCGCGCCCAACCGGGCCTCAGCTCATGAGAGCCCCACCGCCGGGTTGCGGTGGCCGGCGCCGAAGACGCTCGCCGTGCCGACGCTCGGCGCCCAGGGGCCCGCGCCCCGGACACGACGCACCATCACCATGATCATGGTGCGGGACGCTACGGGGGCGGAAGCCACGGCCTCAACGGATTTTTCGCTCCCCTGCGTACACACGCGGGGACCGCACAACGCCGGCTTTACTCCCGGATCTGGCCGGAGCCCTCCACGATCCAGGTGGTTGTCGTGAGCTCGGACAAACCCATGGGACCGCGAGCGTGCAGCTTCTGGGTGGAGATGCCGATCTCGGCGCCCAGGCCGAACTGACCACCGTCGGTGAACCGTGAGGAGGCGTTGACGATAAGCGCCGCGGCGTCGAGCTCGGTGGTGAACCGCTGGACCGATCGGGTGTCGGTGCTGCAGATCACCTCGGTGTGGCCGGAGCCGTAGGCACGGATGTGCTCGAGGGCCTCGTCGAGGGAGTCCACGACCTTCACGGCGAGGTCCTTCGAGAGGTACTCGGTGGACCAGTCCGCGTCGGTGGCGGGCTCGAACCGCAGGCCGGCCGGGACCGCTGCGGCGGCGCGATCGTCGCCGTGGACCACCACCTCCTCGGCCCTCATCGCCTCGAGCACCGCAGGCAGGAACGTGGATGCGGCGTCGCGGTGGACGAGCAGCGTCTCGGCGGCGTTGCACACCCCGACACGTTGGACCTTGGAGTTCACGGCGATCCGGACGGCCTGGTCGACGTCGACGGCGGCGTCGACATAGACATGGCAGTTCCCCACACCGGTCTCGATGACCGGCACCTGAGACTCGCGCACCACGGTCTGGATGAGGTCGGCGCCTCCGCGCGGGACGAGGACGTCAACCAGGCCGCGGGCGCGCATGAGCGCCACGGCGCCGGCACGGCCGTACCGGTCCACCGATTGCACGAGTTCGCCGGGCAACCCCTCGCGGGCGAGGGCGCGTCCGAGCACGTCGACGATGACCTCGTTGGAGCTCGCGGCGGCGGATCCTCCCCGGAGGACGACGGCGTTGCCCGACTTCAGTGCCAGGCCGGCGGCGTCCACGGTCACATTTGGGCGGGCCTCGTAGATCATGCCGACCACGCCCATCGGGACGCGTACCTGCCGCAGCCGCAGTCCGTTCGGCAGCGTGGATCCTCGTACCACCTCGCCGACCGGGTCCGGCAGCCCGGCGAGTTCGCGCAGCGCGTCGGCGATCGTCCCGAGGCGCGCCTCGTCGAGAGCGAGCCGGTCGATCAGCGATTCCTTCATGCCGCCGGCGCGTCCACGGTCGAGATCCTCGGCGTTGGCGGCCACGATCCGCGGCGCCTCGGCGACCAGGGCGTCGGCCATGGCGTGCAAGGCGGCGTCCTTCCTGGCGCGGGTGGCGGTGGCGAGTGCCCGCGAGGCGGTCTTGGCCGCCCGGGCGATCACGGCCACCCCGCTGTCGGCGTCGACCTCGGCGGCGATGGTGTCGGTCATGGCGAAAGCGTAGGACGCCGGGCGAGACCGCGGGAGGCCGCGTCCGGGGATCGGTCCGCAGACCGGCTCGGGAATGAATCACCCGGCGCGACGTTGCACCGGGTAGCACCAGCGATCAGGAGAGGAAGTATGGCCACCAAGAACATCACCACCGCGGAGTTCGAGAGCACGGTGAACGCCGACGGCATCACGCTGGTCGACTTCTGGGCGGACTGGTGTGGTCCGTGCAAGCGGTTCGCCCCCATCTACGAGAAGGCCTCTGAGGAGAACCCGGAGATCACCTTCGCGAAGGTGGACACCGAGGCCGAGCAGGACCTCGCCGCCCAGCTGCAGATCACCGCGATCCCGACGCTCATGGCCTTCCGCGACGGCATCATGGTCTTCAACCAGGCCGGCGCACTGCCGGCGAAGAGCCTCGACCAGCTCTTGGAGCAGGTCAAGGACTTGGACATGGACGAGGTGCGCAAGCAGGTCGCAGAGAACCAGGCCTCGCAAGGCTGAACAAGGCTGAACACCGCTCGCATCGAACTTCGAGTTCGCACCGAGCTTCGAGAGGGAGGATCTGGTCGCCCCGAGCGACCGGATCCTCCCTCTCGCCGGTTCGGGCCGATCAGGCCGTCTTCGCGCGCCGCCGATGCTCGGCGACCTTGTGCCGGTTGAGACACCCGTTGGAGCAGAAGATCTTCCGCCCCGACGGCGAGAGGTCGGCGAAGGCGTCGGCGCACCTGATCCCCCGGCAGATGCCGAGACGCTCTGCGCCGCGCGTGTGCAGCCAGTCCAGCAGGGTGATGCCGATGGCGGCCCGGAGAATCTGGTCGGAGTCGTCGACCTCCCAGGCGATGCCGCACTCGTCCGTGCACGTCGGCCTCGGAGCCGCGGCAGCCAGCATGACGTTGACGCAGGCCGCGACGTCACCGCCGTCCTGGGCCGCCACGAACACGCCGTAGGCCTCCGCGGCGAGCGCCTGCAACTCCCCCAGGTTGATGTCCGGGAACCGGTCGGGCGCCTCGCCGAGCACGGCAGTCAGCGCCGGGTAACCCTCGTGCTCGTCCTCCGCGGCGCGACGCGGAGTGACGGCGTAGTAGTTGACGACGGCGAGCAGCTCGGCCATGTCGAGCCTGGGAACTGCGACCATTCTCCCAGTGTAACCACTGATGCCGCCGGTACCGGTTATGGCGTCGGTCCGGTTCGGTCGACCAGCGCGTGAACCGCTCGGACCTGCATGGATACCACTGCGTAGGCTCCCGACATGCCCTTCTCCGAGCGCCCCGGCGGCGTTCCGTCCGAGGCACGCCGTGCCCGGGCGGCGGTCTCCGCCGTCTTCCTCACCAACGGCGCCCTCCTCGCGAACCTCGTCCCCCGCTACCCGGAGATCAAGGCGGCGCTCGATCTCAGCGACGCCGCGTACGGGGCCGCTCTCACCTCGCCCCCCATCGGCGCCCTGGTCGCCGGTCTGCTGGCGGCCACGTTCATCGGCCGGTTCGGATCCGGCCGGGTCGCCACCATCGGCATCGTCGCGCTGGCGGCCATGACTCTGGGGGTCTCACTCTCGCCCACCGTCCTGGTTCTCGTGGTCTTCCTCCTGGGGGCGGGGGCGGTCGACGCACTGGTCGACGTCTCGCAGAACGCCCATGCGCTGCGTGTCCAGCGGATCTATCGCCGATCGATCGTCAACTCCTTCCACGGCGTCTGGAGCATCGGTGCCGTCCTCGGCGGGCTGATGGGTTCGGCGGCCGCCGGGCTCGCCGTCCCACTCCCGGTCCACATCGCCGTCTCGGCCGCGGTCTTCTCCGCCGTGGCGCTGGTCTCGCTGCGGTACATGCTCTCCGGCCCGGAGGATGCCGAGCGGACCGCACCAGCGGCGGCGAGCGACCCGAACGCCTCGGCAGCGCCGCCGCCCCGCCGGTTCCCGGTTCGGCGCGCCACGGCCGCCATGCTCGCGATGCTGGGGGCCATCGCGGTCTGCGGTGCCTTCGTGGAGGACGTGGGGTCCTCGTGGGCGGCGCTGTACCTCGGCCGCGACCTCGGCGCCGACAGCGCGACGGCGGGTCTGGGCTTCGTCGCGTTGAACGTGGCCATGACACTGGGCCGTCTCACCGGCGACCGCTTCGTCGACCGGTTCGGTCAGGCCGCGGTGGCGCGAGCCGGCGGCCTCCTCATCGCCGTCGGCATGGGCACGGCCCTGTCCATCCCCAACGTGCCCCTGACCATCCTCGGCATGGCGGCCGCCGGGCTCGGCACCGCCACGCTCATCCCGGCGGCACTGCACGCCGGGGACGAGATCGAAGGGCTACGGCCGGGCGTGGGCCTGACCGTCATCAACTGGATCATGCGCGCCGGTTTCCTCGCCTCGCCGGCCATCGTCGGGGCCCTCGCCGAGGCCACCACCCTGCGCGTGGGCCTGCTGCTCGTGGTCGCCGGCGGTCTCGCGACAGTCGTGCTCTCCCGCGCCCTGGGTGGCCGGCGCCCGCCCGCGCGCCTGTGATCGGTCCATCCCAGACCTGGGCGAGGGCGTCCTCGCCGGGCCGGGGCGTCAGCGCGCCGGGGCACCCGACACCGCCCGCGAACCACGCAGCCAACCTCAATGTCAGTGGTCGGTGGTGGAGTACTCGGTGTGGGCGGGATGCATCGGGAGGCCACCGACGCGTAACCAGAAAAGCGTTGACAGCGGGTTACGCCATCGGTAACCTCCATCACACGTCGAACCAGTTACAGGGTCACGGATCGGCGTTCGAGGGACACAGGCGCAGAGGGACGAAGGGCACAGGATCATGAACAGCTATTACCCGTACATCGGCGAGCCGAACAGCGTGCTGGCGCGCATCCACCACGAGGAACTCCTCGCCCGGGCGGAGGAGGTCCACCGGCTGCGAGACTTCAAGCGCGAGGGACGCCTGGAGCGGCAGGCACGTCGGCGCCTGCGTCGCGACGGGCTGCTCTGAGCCGCTCGCCGCGTCATCTGGAACCGGTCGCCGGCGCTCCCCTCGTCCGGGCGACCTCGGCCTGACCGTCCCGCCCGGCGGGGCGGTCAGGCCTTTTTCGTGGTGCGAACGCGGGAGAAGTCCGAGCCGTCACCGCTCGCCGGCGGGCGGGGCTCGACGTCCGTGGGCGCCTTGTCCGGGCGCCAGCCCTTCCACCGGGGGTGACGCATCCGACCGTCGCGTGTCCAGGCGCCCAGCTCGACCTCGGCGACCTGGTCCGGGAGCACCCAGCGCGCGTCCCGGGCGTCGGGGCGTGGCACGTCCTCGACCGGCGCCTGCTTCCGGGATCTGCCCTCCATCTCGCGCCGCCACCGGACCGCCTCGTCGTGGGTGAACCCGGTGCCGACGCGGCCGGCGTAGTGGAGCGTGCCGTCCTGGTCGGGCACGGCGAGCAGCAGGGAACCGACGGCACCCTCACGGTTGCCCTGGCCCGGGCGGAACCCGATGACCACCGCCTCATGAGTGAGCGTGTGCTTGATCTTCACCCACGCACGTGACCGGCGACCGACCGCGTACCGCGAGTCCCGCCGCTTGGCGACGACGCCTTCCAGGCCCCATTGCCGGGACGCCTCCATGGCGGCGTCGAGATCGCCGTCGAAGGCCTCGGGGATCGCCACCCGGGTATCGGCCTTCAGGTCGAGGTGCTCTCGAAGGATCTCGCGCCGCCGGTCGTAGGTTTCGCCTACGGTCGAGGCGCCGTCGACCTCGAGGACGTCGAAGAGCATGAGGTGGACCGGAGCGGCGCGGCGGGCCCGGGCGATCTCGCTTGCATGGGTGAGGTTGAACCGTTGCTGGAGGTGCCCGAAGTCGGGCCTGCCACTGTCGTCGAGCGCGACGATCTCCCCGTCCAGCACGGCCGACTCCGCGCCGGCCAGACACCGATGGATCTCACCGAGCTCGGGATACAGGTGCGTGGTGTCGTTCCCGTTGCGACTGATGAGTCGCACGTGCTCGCCCTCGATGAGGACGATGGCGCGCACGCCGTCCCATTTCATCTCCAGCGACCAGTCCAGGTCCGGTGAGAGGTCGCGGCGGTCCCCCGTGATGGCCGTCATCGGTGCGCGCTGGTCGCCGTCTCGGGACCCCGCGGCCTTCCGGCCGTCACCCGCCGGAGCGCGCTGCACGCCTCGGGAACCGTCAGCCGATCCGGCACGCCCGCGGCCGCCGTGCTCAGCAGTGTCCCGGCGCGGGGCGACCGTTCGGCCGACGCGGCTGCCCTCCATCAGGTGACACAGCCAGTTCCTCTCCTCGCCTCCGTCCCGTCCGCCGGTCTGGATGAGCGCGATCTTCGCCACCTGGCCGGGCCCGTCCGGGCCCGCGAGGCCGCCGTCGTCCTGACCGGTGAGGGTGACAATGACTTCCCGGCCCTCGCGCCACTTCTCCACCTCGTAGGTGCCGGTGTCCCAGATGCTCATCTCGCCACCGCCGTACTCACCGGCGGGAATGGTGCCGGAGAAGGTGAGGTACTCCATCGGGTGGTCCTCGGTGTGCACCGCGAGGTGGTTCGTCCCGTCGGTGGGGATGTTCTTCGGGATGGCCCACGAGACCAGCACCCCACCGTGCGCGAGCCGGAGGTCCCAGTGCAGCCGGGTGGCGTGGTGCTCCTGGATCACGAAGGCGTTCGAGACGCTGGCCCGTCCTCCGCGCTCGAGCGGGTCGGGGACCGGTTCCGGGGTCCGCTCGGGGTCGCGCATCGAGCTGTACCTGCTCAGCGCGTCCCGGCCGTAGATCCCGGCCATCGGGTCACCGCGGCGTTCGACCAGCTCGAGGACCTCGTGGAACTCCAGGTGCCGTAGCTCGGGGTCGTCCAGCTCCTCCCAGGTGCGCGGGGCGGCGACGGTCGGCCGGGAGCGGCCGCGCAACGAGTACGGGGCGATGGTCGTCTTCGAGGAGTTGTTCTGCGACCAGTCGAGCAGCACCTTGCCCTGGCGCAGCGTCTTCTTCATGTCCGAGACCACCAGGTCGGGATGATCCGCCTCGAGGGCACGGGCCAGTTCGTGGGCAACCGCGCTGATGTCGTCGGAGGTGTGCGAGCCGTCGAGGCCCGCGTAAAGATGCAACCCCTTGGACCCCGAGGTCACAGGCATCGGCTCCAGGCCCATGCCCTGGAGCAGCGGGCGGACGAGTCGCGCGACCTCAGCGCACTCCGGCAGGCCGACGCCGGGCCCCGGATCGAGGTCGAGGACGATCCGGTCCGGATGGCGGGGACGGCCGTCGCTGCCGAAACGCCACTGGGGCACGTGGACCTCGAGGGCGGCGACCTGCCCGAGCCAGGCGAGTGTGGCGGCGTCGTCGACGACCGGGTAGGTCTTCGGGCCGCCGGAGTGTTCGATGTCACCGCGGACCACCCAGGTGGGCGCGCCCGCCTCGACATCCTTGATGAAGAAGAACTCACCCGGCTGCGCCTCGGTCCCGACGCCGTCGGGCCAGCGCTTCCGCGTGGCCGGCCGGCCCGCGGTGTGCGGCACCATGACCGGCGCGATCTCGGCGAGGTATCCCAGGACCTCGGCCTTGGTGGTGCCGGTCTCGGGGTAGAGCACCTTGCCGAGGTTGGACACGCGCAACCGCCGTCCGTCGATCTGCACGGTCTCGGGCTTCTCGCGCGCGGCCATGACAGACATCGTCGCGCACGAGCGCGACCGGCACCTGCTGTCCCACCGCGGGCGATGGCCCCGCCGGCCGATTCCCGCCAGTGGCGCCGAGCGTTGCGGCGACGTGTCGCGCTCGTTTCAGGCGTGGATCGTTCACCGGCCCAGCCACAGCCGGACTCGGATTACCGCCCGAACGTGTGTTAGACAAGGTGCCCACCGAATCCTGAGACAGGGTCCGGGGCACTCGGGTGCCCACCCTGAGCACCCGCACACAGCAGTGGAGGAATGACCATGCCCCTCGTTCGACAGCGACGCCGCACCCTGGGCGCGCTCGGCGCCGCGGCAACGGCCGCGCTCGTGCTCTCCGCCTGCGCGGACACCTCGGACATCGACGGCGGTGGCGGGGGTGGCGACGGCGACGGCGGCGGCCTCATCAGCGTCGGCACCACCGACGCCGTGACGAACCTGGACCCGGCCGGCTCCTACGACCACGGATCGACGGCGATCCACACCCAGGTGTTCCCGATGATCATGAACACCCCGTACGGGAGCCCCGACGTCGAGCCGGACATCGCCGAGTCCGCCGAGTTCACCTCACCCACGGAGTACACGGTCACTCTCAAGGAGGGCCTGACCTTCGCCAACGGCAACGAGCTCACGGCCTCGGACGTGAAGTTCTCCTTCGACCGCCAGCTCGAGATCGCCGACCCCAACGGCCCGTCGTCGCTGCTGTTCAATCTCGAGCAGGTCGAGGAGGTTGACGACCGCACGGTGGTCTTCCACCTCGGTAGCGAGAACGACCAGACGTTCCCCCAGGTGCTCTCCTCCCCTGCCGGCCCGATCGTGGACGAGGACGTCTTCTCCGCCACCGAACTCACCCCGGCCCAGGAGATCGTCGACGGCCAGGCGTTCGCCGGGCAGTACGCCATCACGGACTACACCGAGAACGAACTGGTCCAGTTCGAGCCGTTCGAGGACTACAACGGCGTCCTCGGCGAGGCGCAGAACGATGGCGTGAGCCTGTCCTACTACGCCGACGAGACCTCGTTGAAGCTGGCCGTGCAGGAGGGGGACGTCGACGTCGCGACCCGCTCGCTCAGCCCGACGGACCTGGAGGACCTCTCCCAGGACGAGAATCTCACCGTGCACGACGGTCCGGGCGGTGAGATCCGCTACATCGTCTTCAACTTCAACACCCAGCCCTACGGTGCCGAGACCGAGGACGCCGACCCCGAGCGCGCCCTGGCCGTGCGTCAGGCGGTCGCCGACCTCATCGACCGCGAGCCGCTGTCGGAGGAGATCTACTCCGGCGCCTACACCCCGCTGTACTCCTACGTGCCCGAGGGCCTGACCGGTGCCGCCGAGCCGCTGCGTGAGATGTACGGCGACGGCGAGGGCGGCCCGGACCCCGACCGCGCCCGGCAGCGGCTGGAGGACGCCGGCGTCGAGACCCCGGTCGAGCTGAACCTGCAGTACAACTCGGACCACTACGGCAACTCCTCGGACGAGGAGTACGCGATGATCGAGAACCAGCTCGAGGCGGACGGCCTGTTCGAGGTCAACCTGTCGCAGACGCTGTGGGACACCTACAACAGCGAGCGCACCCAGGACGCCTACCCCGCCTACCAGCTGGGCTGGTTCCCCGACTACTCGGACGCGGACAACTACCTGACGCCGTTCTTCCTGCCGGACAACTTCCTCGTCAACCACTACGAGGACGAGGAGGTCACCGACATGATCCACCAGCAGGCCTCCACCGAGGACGAGGACGAGCGGGCCGCACTCATCGAGGACATCCAGCACGCGGTGGCCGAGGACCTCTCCACCCTGCCGTTCCTCCAGGGGGCACAGGTCGCGGTCGCCCAGCAGGACATCCAGGACGTCACGCTCGACGCGTCGTTCAAGTTCCGGTTCGCCCCGCTGCACCGCTGAGCGTCCGCCAGCGAATCGTCGCAGGGACGCCGATGCCTCCACCGGTGGCGTCGGCGTCCCCCGCGCCCGAGACAAGGAGCCAGCACCGTTGACGATCGCCGACGAGCGAACCGTCGCAGGCAGCAAGGCCAAGACGCCCGGATCCGGGCTCGGCCGTTACGTCCTCGTCCGCTTCCTGCTCATCATCCCCACCGTCTTCATCCTCGTCACGCTCGTGTTCTGCCTGATGAGGGTCGTCGGTGACCCGATCTCGGCATCCGTGGGCGGCCGCCTGACCCCGGCGCAGCTCGAGGAGCGCCTCGCCGCCGCCGGCTACGACCGGCCGATCCTCGTCCAGTACGTCGACTACCTTCGCCAGATCTTCACCGGTGACTTCGGCCGCACGCTGACGGACAACCGGGCGATCAGCGAGATCCTCCTCGACTACGGCACCGCCACCCTCGAGCTGGTGCTGTTCGCGCTCGTGGTCGCCCTGATCGTCGGCATCCCGCTCGGGATGCTCGCCGCCTACCTGCGCGACCGCTGGCCGGACGCCGTGCTGCGGGTCTTCGCCATCCTGTGCTACGCCACGCCGGTCTTCTTCGCCGGCCTGCTGCTCAAGCTCGTGTTCTCCGTGTGGTTGGGCTGGTTGCCGCTGTCCGGACGGGCCAGTCCCGAGGTCCAGCTCGTGCTCGGCCGCATCACGGGTTCGACCGGCATCAACATCGTCGACGCCCTGCGCACCGGCCGCTGGGACCTCATCTCCGACGTTCTCGCCCACGCCGCCCTGCCGGCGCTGGCGCTGGGGCTGCTCACCGCCGGGGTCTTCCTGCGCCTCGTGCGGACCAACCTCATCGGCACCCTGGGCCGGGACTACGTCGACGCCGCACGGTCGCGCGGTGTCGCCGAATCCAGGCTGGTCCGCAAGCACGCCTACAAGCCGGCGCTCATCCCGATCATCACCGTCATGGGCATGCAGATCGCGATGATGCTCGGCGGCGCCGTGCTCACCGAGACGACGTTCGAGTGGCGCGGCCTCGGGTTCGAGCTCACGCAGTATCTCGGCGCCCGTGACTTCGTCGCCGTCCAGGGCATCGTCGCGCTGCTCGCCGTCATCGTCGCCGTCACGAACTTCCTCGTCGACGTCGTCGCCGCGCTCATCGACCCGAGGGTGAGGTACTGAGATGACGAACGAGAGTCTGCTCACCGCTCCCGCGCAGCGCGACGCGGCGGCGTGGCAGAGCTGGCCGATCATCCGCCAGCTCCGCCAGTCCGTCGGCCTGCAGCGCGGCATGCTCGTGGCCGGCCTGGTCATCTGCCTCTCCTTCGTGGCCATGGCGCTGCTGGCGCCGGTGCTGACCCCCTATCGGTTCAACCAGCTCGCCGACCACGCCGGTGAGCGGTTCGGCCGACAGGTCGCGCCCGGAGACGGCCACCTCTGGGGGACGACCGTCGGCGGCTACGACGTCTTCTCCCGGGTGATCTGGGGGTCCCAGACCGCCTTGTCCACCGTCGTCATCGCCGTCGCCGCGTCGTTGTTCGTCGGGGTCCTGCTCGGGCTGCTGTCCGGGTACCTCGGCGGCTGGCTCGACCGCGTGCTCGTCACCGTCGCGGACGCCATCTACGCCTTCCCGACGCTGCTGCTGGCGATCGTCATCTCGATCATGATCTCCGGCGGCCGGTCGAGCATGTGGAGCGGGATCCTCGCCGCGGCCATGTCCATCACGGTGGTGTTCGTCCCGCAGTATTTCCGTGTCGTGCGTGCGGAGACCGTGCGCCTCAAGGCGGAGCCCTTCGTCGAGTCCGCCCAGGTGATCGGAACCCCGACCCGGCGGATCCTGTTCCGGCACGTGCTGCGCAACGCCACCCGGTCGCTGCCACTGATCGTCACGCTCAACGCCTCGGAGGCGATCCTCACCCTGGCCGGACTCGGCTTCCTCGGATTCGGGATCGTGCCGAGCCGGGCCGCCGAATGGGGCTACGACCTCAACCGCGCGGTCTCGGACGTCGCGTCCGGGATCTGGTGGACCGGCGTGTTCCCGGGCCTGGCGATCGTGCTGCTCGTCCTGGGCATCACGTTGGTCGGTGAGAGCCTGAACGACCTGTCCGATCCGCGTCTGCGCATCCGGCGCCGGGTCACCGGCGGCGCCGCCGTCGAGGTCCCGGCCGGTCAGGAGCAGACGACCGGCGGCCACGGCACGACGGCAGAGCACGACCGAGGCGACCAGCCGGGCGAAGGAGAGCAACGATGAGCGCGACCAGCACGTCCGGCGCGACAGGCCCGGCCGGCGACTCGGGTGCGGGACCGGTCCTCGACATCCGCGACCTGCGCATCAGCTTCGCCACCGACGCCGACCCGGTCCGTGCGGTGCGTGGGGTGAATCTTTCGGTCCGTCCCGGTGAGGTGCTCGCCGTCGTCGGGGAGTCCGGCTCGGGCAAGACGGTCACCGGTAAGTCGGTCCTCGGGCTACTGCCCGAGACCGCGACCGTGGACGGGGCGGTTCTCCTCGCAGGCCAGGACGTCGTCACGATCGACCCGGCGACGTTGCGCCAGGTCCGCGGCCGCGACGTCGCCATGGTCTTCCAGGAGCCGTCCTCCGCCCTCAACCCCGTCTACACCGTCGGGTGGCAGATCGCCGAGGGGTTGCGCGCACACGGGCAGCACTCGAAGAAGGACGCCCGGGCCAAGGCCATCGAGATCCTCGGCCGCGTCGGCATCCCGGACCCGGAGGACCGGGTCGACCACTATCCGCACCAGTTCTCCGGCGGGCAGAAGCAGCGCATCGTCATCGCCATGGCGTTGGTGCTCGGTCCCAAGGTGATCGTGGCCGACGAGCCCACGACGGCGCTGGACGTCACGGTGCAGGCCGAGATCCTCGATCTGCTGCGCCGGGTGCGCACCGAGTTCGGGACGGCGATCGTGCTCATCACGCACAACATGGGCGTGGTGGCGGATCTGGCCGACCGGGTGGCCGTGATGTACCAGGGCGAGGTGGTCGAGGAGGCGGACGCCCGCAGCCTGTTCGCCTCCCCCCGGCACGAGTACACCCAGTCGTTGCTGGCCGCGGTGCCCAAGCTCGGCGCCTCGGCCCCGGGTGCGGTGACCGCGCGTCCGTCGGCCGGCGCGGCCGCCGACGACTCGCCGCCGGAGACGGCCCGGGCCGAGTCCCCGCCGCAGGACGAGCGGGCGAGCCCGGTGGTCACCGCGCGTGACCTGGAGATCGTCTACCCGGGACGGCTGGGGCGCGCCGGGTTCCGGGCGGTCGACGGCGCCTCCTTCTCGATCGCCCCCGGCGAGGTGCTCGGCCTCGTCGGCGAGTCCGGCTCGGGCAAGACCACCATCGGCCGCGCTATCGCCGGCCTCACGCGCGCCACCGGCGGCTCGCTGGAGGTCCTCGGGCACGAGATGGTCGGCTTCCGCGAGCGCGACTTCCGTCCGCTCCGGGCGCGGATCGGATTCGTGTTCCAGGATCCGGCGACGTCGTTCAACCCGCTGCTCACCATCGAGGAATGCATCGCCGAGCCGCTCGTCGTGCACGGCCGGGGCGAGGCGGCACAGGGACGCCAGATCCGCCGACGCGTGTCCGACCTGCTCGACGCCGTGCACCTGCCGCAGCACTTCGCCCACCGCTACCCGCACGAGCTCTCCGGCGGTCAGCGGCAGCGGGCGAGTCTCGCGCGGGCACTGGCGCTGGATCCGGAGCTGCTCGTCGCGGACGAGCCGACCTCGGCCCTCGACGTCTCGGTCCAGGCGCGGGTGCTCGAGGTGTTCACCGAACTGCAGGGGCGTCTCGGGTTCGCCACGTTGTTCATCAGCCATGACCTCGCGGTCGTCGGCATGCTCGCCGACCGGATCGCCGTGCTCTACCGTGGGGAGCTCGTCGAACTCGACTCCTCCGAGCGGGTGTTGCACGACCCGCAGGATCCCTACACCCGGCGCCTGCTGGCCTCGGTGCCGGTACCGGACCCGGTCGAGCAACAGACCCGACGGGACGAGCTCGCCAGGCTACGGGCCGACGCCTGAGATCGCCCGGACGCCCCGCGTCTGAGGCCGGAGCCGTCGACCTCCGCAACCCGGCCCTCGGCACGCACGCGTCGGCGCGGGTGCGCCATCATGGTCGGCGCACGAGGAGTGGGGGGACGAGATGAGCGGCGGCCACGACGGAGCCGACGGCGAGACCGGGTCCGACGGGGACTACGGACACCGGCTCGGCGACTACTCCCGTGCTCCCGGCCCGTCCGGGTCGGACGCGTTCACCCCCTACGCCGACATCGCCGGTGCCCCGCCCGCCGGCGCGGCCGGCGGGTCGCCCGACACCGCGAGCGCCGAGGAGCCGCAGAGTCGGGAGCCGGCTCCGACGTTTGGGCGGCCCCGGTGGAGACGGGGGCTCGTCGTCGGCGGACTCGTCGCCCTGGTGCTGGGCGGCATCATCACCGACGCCCTCGACTCCGGCAAGGACGAGACGCGCGTCCCGTCATCCGCACCGTCCGGCGAGGAGTCGGCTTCGTCGTCACCGTCCTCACCATCGCCGTCCTCACCATCGCCGTCACCATCCGGGTCGCCCGCACCGTCCCAGGGCGCGAGCGACGTGGCGACCTCCGTCGTCGGCCTCGAGGAACCGGTCCGGCACGGCTCCATCGTGTTCGAGGTACTCGAGGTCGAGGCCGGGTTGGACGAGGTCGAGCTCGTCCACGACGACGTCCGCCGCACCGATCCGATGGGCCAGTACGTCTATGTGCGCGCGGTCGCGACGAACACCGGTACGGAGGAGGACTTCGTGGACGTCGCGGACGATCTGGTCGACGCGGACGGACGCCTGAACACCACCATCGACGTCCATCTCGAGGGCCGGCCCCCGCTGAGCCAGGGGATCCGACCCGGCGAGAGCGCCGAGGTGGAGATGATCTTCGACATCGACGCCGACGCCACCCCGGCCGGGTTGATCTTGTACAACCTCTACGACGCGACCGGAGGGGCGAGCGTCGACCTGGCGGACGGCGACATGCCCGACGTGCTCCCTGAACCGGACAAGCCCACCGACGACGTCCACGGTGTTCGCGGCGAGACCGTCCGAGCGGACGAGTTCGAATGGACGGTCACCGGTGTCGAGACCGGCATCGAATCCGTGGAGTTCGACGACCACGGCGTCGGACTCGGCCAGGACGAGATCGAGGCGGATGGGCAGTTCATCCTCGTCCACCTCACGCTCACCAACGTCAGCACTCACGGCGACTGGCTCGACCTCGACCAGGTGGACGTGGTCGATGACGCCGGCGACGCCCACCATGCGCGATACAACGTGCTGAGCTCACTCAGCAGCGACAACCTCTTCGCCTACGTCAACCCCGGGAACACGTTCGATACCACGGTGCGGTTCGACATCCCAAAGGACGCCGCCCCGGCCCGGGTCCGGTTCGGCACGAACGACGGCGACGCCACCGACGGCGACCCGGACCAGGGGCGCGTGGTCATCGATCTCGGCTGACGGCCACGCTCAGGCCAGGACCGCGCGGAGCTCCTGCTCGAGCGTGGCCGCCGGCCGCCCGAGCAGGGTCTCGAGGTCGGCCGGGTCGCCGTCGAGCTCCCCCGCGCCGATCCCGGCGTCGAGCGCCGCGAGGAATCCCGCGGTGCCCTCGTCGAGGCCGGCGCCGGTCAGCGACGCGGTCAGCTCCTCGGTGCTGAGGGCTCGCGCCTCGACCCGGGTGCCGGTGATCGAGGTGAGGAGGGACGCAAGGTCGGCGTAGGTGAAGCCGTGGCCGGCGAGCTCGTACGCCTCCCGCGGGTTGTCGATGAGCAGGGCGGCGGCGCCCGCCTCGGCGAAGTCGGCACGGGTCGCGGCGGCGATGCGCCCGTCGCCGGCGGCGTGCTCGATCACGCCACGCTCGAGGTGCTGGCCGGCGGCGCCGACATAGTTCTCCATGTACCACCCGTTGCGCAGGAACGTGTGCGACAGCCCGGAGGACGCGATCACGGACTCGGTCTCCTGGTGCTCCGGGGCGAGAGGCAGGGTCGAGGTCGGGGCCCGCAGGATCGAGGTGTAGAGCAGGTGCTGGACCCCGGCCCGCTTCGCGGCGTCGACGACGTTGGTGTGCTGCGCGACCCGCTGGCCCACCTCGCTACCGGAGACCAGCAGCAACCGGTCGACACCTTCGAGTGCCGGGCCGAGCGTCTCCGGTCGGTCGTAGTCGGCCTCGCGGATCGCGACGCCCCCGGGCAACTCGGCGCGGTGCGGCGCGCGAGCCAGGGCGACGATGTCCTCCGCCGCGACGCCGCGGGCGATCAGCTGGTCGACGACGATCGGTCCGTAGTGTCCCGTCGTGCCGGTGACGGCGTAGGTGGTCATGCGCGAACTCCCTCGTCTCCCGGCCGTGGTTCGGCCGGCGTCGTCGACTGCAACCGGCGCCGTCGCCAGGCTATTTCGCGAGTGGTCCGCTCACCCGTCGCCGGTCCGACGCCCTCTACGCTGGTGCAGATGACGGAGACGAACTGGCTCACCGCCGAGCAGGAGGACGCCTGGCGCTCCCTGATGACCGTCCTCATGGTGCTGCCTGGTGCCCTGGACGCACAGCTGCAACGAGACGCGGAACTCACACACGCCGGCTACGCCGTCATGTCCGCCCTGTCCGAGGCACCTGAGCGCACCATCCGGATGCGCCGCCTCGCGGCCATGGCGAACATGAGCGTCTCGCGGTTGTCCCACCTGCTCGACCGGCTCTCCGACCGCGGATGGGTCGAGCGCCGTCCCGATCCCACCGACGGACGCAGCACCATGGCGGTGCTGACCGACGCCGGATGGGACAAGGTCGTCGCCACCGCGCCGGGGCACGTCGACAACGTCCGCTCCCTGGTCTTCGAGGGCCTGACCGCAGAGCAGATCACCCAGCTCAAGCAGATCTCGGCAACGATCTCCGGGCGGCTGGACCCCGAGCGCAAACTCGGCGCTGTCGGGACGGTCCGCCGCTGAACAGACACCGACCCCAGCGCGGACCGACGGAATGCGTCCTCACCCGATCGGGGCGGTCTCGGGCAGCGAGAAGCAGTCACGGTAGCGCTCGAACGCCGCCCGGTCCCCCTCGAGCACCAGCGCGCCGGACTCCAGCACCTCGTCCAGGTCGAGGCCGCGGAAGATGACGCCGGCGAGCACCTCCGGTGCCGCGGTGACGACGGCGTCGGGACCACCGTCCTCGCCCGGACCGAACAGCCTGTCCACGGCCTGGATCGCGAACTCCCCGCCCAGGATGCGGCCGTCCAGGGTCAGGTCACCGAGGCGGAACCCGATCCGCACACTGACGCCCTCGGCCTGACCCGGGCGGAACATGGTTCGCATGGACAGCACCGCCGAGGTGCAGCTCAGTGGCGAACTCCGGTCGAAGTGCGGCGAGCGCGCGGCCCAGTGCCCGAGTTGGCGGATGATCGGCTCGAGCTCGGCCCCCCAGTCGGTGAGGTCGTAGACCCAGACCGAGGCCGGGGCGGGCAGTCTGCGCCGTCGCAGCACACCCCGTTCTTCCAGCTCGGTGAGCCGCTGTGTCAGCACGTTACTGCTGATCCTCGGTAGGTCCGCGCGCAGGTCGGCGAACCGCTTCGGTCCCAGGAGCAGCTCCCGGACCACGTGCAGCGCCCAGCGGTCACCGACGAAGTTCAAGCCTTGCGCCATCCCGCACGAGTCGTCGTACCACCGCTTGCCCGCCATGGCCTCCATCCTACCGTGCTAGTCCCTTTTCTGCTCTACCTAGTTGTTTTTTCGCACTCCCTTCCCGTAGTGTCAGCCGCGTCACCGACATCAGGGAGAACGTCCAGCCATGACACGCCAGGACCGCGGTCCCCTCACCACGGGTGGAACGATGGCGGTTCCGGCCCGCGCCACGCGCCGCGAGTGGGCGGCGTTGCTCGTCCTGGCCCTCCCCGCCCTCCTCGTCTCCATCGACGTCTTCGTCCTGCTCCTGGCCATGCCCCATCTGTCCGCTGACCTGAGCGCCTCGAGCACCGAGCAGCTGTGGATCATGGACATCTACGGCTTCCTGCTCGCCGGTTTCATGCTCACGATGGGCACGCTCGGTGACCGGGTCGGACGGCGCCGGCTGCTGCTGATCGGCGCCGCAGGGTTCGCGGTCGCGTCGGTGGTCGCCGCGTTCTCGGTCAATCCGCTCATGCTCGTCGTGGCGCGCGCCCTGCTGGGCGTGACCGGAGCGACGCTCGCCCCGTCGACGCTCGCACTCATCAGCAGCCTCTTCCGTGACCCGGCGCAGCGCGCACAGGCGATCGGTGTCTGGCTGGTGTGCTTCATGGGCGGTGCCGCGATCGGGCCGCTCGTCGGCGGCGCGCTGCTCGAGGTGTTCTGGTGGGGCGCGGCGTTCCTCATCGGTGTTCCAGCGATGGTGCTGCTGCTCGTCCTCGGCCCGATCCTGCTCCCTGAGCACCGCGACACCTCGGCGGGCCGGGTCGACGTGGTCTCGGTCGCCCTGTCCCTGGCAGCCGTCCTGTCGGCGGTGTACGGGTTCAAGGAGCTCGCCCGGCACGGCTGGGATCCGGCGGCGGCGCTCGCCGTGCTGGCCGGCCTGGCGATCGGCAGCGTGTTCGTGCGGCGCCAGCTCCGCCTCGTCGATCCGCTGGTCGACCTGCGGTTGTTCCGTAGCCGCGCCTTCGCCACGGCAGTCGCGGGCATGCACCTCATCACCGTCACCGGGGTGACGATGTACTTCGTCACCCAGCACCTCCAGCTCGTCGAGGGACTGCGCCCGCTGGTGGCCGGGCTGGTCATGCTGCCCGGCGTGGCCGGATCGGTCGCGGGGTTCCTCCTGGCTCCCGTGCTCGCGCGCCGCATCCGACCCGCGCCGCTCATCGCCGTCGGACTGCTCGTGGCCGCGGCCGGCGCCGTCGTGCTGACGCAGGTCGATCCCGGTGAACTGGTCCTGCTCGCGGCGGGATATCTGCTGTTCCAGCTGGGCTGCGGCCCGATGGTGACCTTGTCCACCGACATCGTCGTCGGGTCGGCACCGCCGGAACGAGCGGGGTCCGCCGCGGCGACGTCGGAGGCCTCGGCCGAGCTCGGCTACGCGCTCGGCATCGCGTCACTCGGCAGCCTCGGCGCTGTCGTCTACCGACGCGTGCTTGACCTGCCGGAGGGGTTGTCACCGGCCGCCGAGGCGGCGGCCCGCGAGAGCCTCGCCGGCGCCACGGCAGTGGCGAGCGACCTCGGCACCGGTGCGGCGCAGACCCTGATCGGCGCGGCGCGGGAGGCGTTCATGACGGGAACGGCGGTGGCCATGACGGTCGTCGCCGTTCTCCTGGTCACCCTGGCGGTCGCGGTGCGGCTGATGTTGGCACACCTGCCACCCACCCGGGCGCCGGCGGAGGAGACCTCGCCCGCAGACTTCCCCGATGCGGCGATGCCACCGACTCTCGTCTCGCCGCCGGACGCCGCCACGGCTCTGGCACCGGCGTCCGGATCCGAAGACAGTGGACACGACAGGAGGCCACGATGACGACTCTCACCGCAGATTTGTTCGTCTCCATCGACGGCTGGGCGGGCAGCGAACGCTCCCCCGGCTACTTCGGCTACGTCGGTCCCGACCTGGAAACGTGGATCCGGGCGGAGTCCGACAAGCCCCAGCACGTCCTCATGGGCAGGCGGACCTACGAGATTCTCGCGTCGCTACCCGAAGAGCATCGCGACGAGGACTACCACCGCACCACGGCGCTGCCGATCACCGTCTTCTCCCGGACGCTCACCTCGGTCGCCTGGCCGAAAACCTCCGTCGAAGGCCGGGACCTCGTCGGACGGGTCCACGAGCTCAAGGCCACCTCGCCGACTCCCTTGCGCACCATCGGCAGCCTCTCCGTCGTGCGGCAGTTGCTCGCCGCGGGCGTCGTCGACCATCTGCGCCTGATGCTCTTCCCGCTGCTCGTCGGGACCGAGGGCCGCGAGTCCGCTTTCGTGGATCTTCTCCCGGCCGACCTCGCGTTGGTCGACCAGCGGGTTCTCGACGGGCGCATCGTGCTGCTCGACTACGCGCCGACCGGCCACCCGATACCTCGGGT
This sequence comes from Georgenia deserti, assembly GCF_042680605.1. NCBI lineage: Bacteria > Bacillati > Actinomycetota > Actinomycetes > Allobogoriellales > Allobogoriellaceae > Georgenia > Georgenia deserti. The sequence continues at coordinate 100,634 of NZ_JBHUEE010000005.1, read as the reverse complement.
CTGACGGGAGGAACACCTGATGCCGCACGTCACGTCCCCCGACGGCACCCCTCTGGCCTACGAGATCCACGGCAGCGGTCCCCCCGTCGTGCTCGTCGCCGGAGCTCTCGGCGGTCGGGACACCTGGAGCGACCTCGTCCGCCACCTCGACGGCGTCACCGCCGTCCCGTACGACCGGCGCGCCCGGGGCCACTCGGGCGACAGCTCGGTACGTGACGGCCGCGTTCCCGTCGCCGGCGCGGTCGATCGCGAGCTCGCCGACCTGTCGGCACTGATTACCGAGGTCGGCGGGCAGGCCACACTCGTGGGTTACTCCTCCGGCAGCCAGCTCACGGTTCTCGCTGCGCTCGCCGACCCGCGCGTGCGTGGCCTGGTGCTCTATGAGCCCCCCTTCTCCGACGCCGACGAGCACGAGCGAGGGACGAGCGGAGTGCGAGGAGGCGGCGACATGGGACCCGACGCCGACGAGCACGAGCACACCCCCATGCCCGACCTTCTTGCAGACCTCATCGCCCGGCGCCGCCGAGACGATGCCGTCCGCGTCTTCCTGGCCGAGGTCGTCGGCCTGCCCGCCGAGATGGTCGCCGGTATCGCCGGCTCACCGGACTTCCCCGCCATGACACGCGACGCCGGGTCCCTCGTCTACGACGCCGCACTCCAGGCCGCCCACCCGACCGTCACCCCGATGGCGAACCGGATCCGGGTCCCGACCGCCGTCGTCCGCGGCCGGGACACCTGGCCGTTCCTGCGCACTGCCGCCGAGGCCACCGCGGGCGCCATCCCGGGCGCCGAGCTGCGCGTCATCGACGGCGCCGACCACGGCATGGTGCCCGAAGCGTTCGCGCCCGAGGTGGACCACCTGCTCGGACGGGTTCGGGAGGCGTCATGAGGTTCGTCGTCTGCCACGGCGCCGGTGGTTCCGGCTGGGAGTGGCACCGCGTCGCGGCCGAGCTGGCTCGCCGGGGGCACCGGCTGGTCGCCGTCGACATGCCGTGCGACGACGAGGACGCCGGTCTCGCCGACTGTGCCGACGTCGTCATCGACACCGTCCGGTCGGACGCCACCGTGGAGGCCGCAGCCGGCACCGCCGGTCCGGACGGACTCGTCACGGTGATCGGACATTCGTGGGGTGCCTTCGTCGCCCCGCTCGTCGCGGACCGCCTCGGCGCGCACCAGCTCGTCCTCGTCGCGCCGATGATCCCGCTGCCGGGTGAGAGTGCGGGGGCGTGGTGGGACGCCAGCGGCTTCACCCCGGCCGAGGGCGTCGATTTCGAGGACGAGCTCACCCTGTTCCTCCACGATCTCGACCCCGACCTCGCCGCTCAGGCGCTGGCCCGGTCCCGGGATCAGGCCGCGAGCATGATGACCGAACGGTTCCCCCTTCCGGCATGGCCCGACATCCCGACGGCGGTGGTCGCGTTCGGCGACGACCGGCTCTTCAGCCCGTCATTCGTCCGCGGTCTTGCCCGCGAGCGCCTCGGCGTCGAGGCGGCCCAGACACCGGGCGGCCACTGCGGCTACCTCTCCCGCCCGGTCGAACTCGTGGACACGCTCCTCACCCTCACCGGAGGTTCCTGATGCTCATCGTCGCCGGATGGCTCGACGTCGCAGCGGCGGACCGCGACGCCTACGTCACGGCCACCCGTCCGATCACCGAGCACGCCCGAACGTCGACGGGGTGTCTGGACTTCGTCCAGGCGCCCGACCCGGCGGACCCGGAACGGATCCTGGTCTACGAACGGTGGGCGTCCGCAGAGGATCTCGACCGGTTCCGGGCGAGCGCGGGGCCCGAGCCGGATCTTCCCGAGCTGCTCCGCGCGGATGTCCGCCGCTACCGCATCGCCGCCGTCGAGCCGGCCTGATCGTGAGGAGACCCATGCCCACCCCGCAGACCCGGAACTGCGACCTCTTCGCCGTCGTCTCGGTGCGCGAGTACGCCGGCGCCGTCGCATGGTACGAACGGCTGCTCGGCGAACCGCCCGCGTTCATCGCCCACCCGACCGAGGCGGTGTGGGAGTTCGACGACCACCGGTACCTCGCCGTCGAGGAGGAACCCGAGCACGCCGGGCACACCCAGCTGACGGTCTTCCTGCCCGATCTCGACGCGTTCGTCGACGCCGCCGCCGCGCGGGGCGTTGCACCGGCGAGACGCGAGACCTACGAGAACGGCGTCCGCAAGGTGACGTACACCGACCCCGACGGCAGCGAGATCGGCTTCGGCGGCGCACCCGTCGACGGCGCCGCTGCCGAGGCTTCCGCCGATCCCTGAACCGCCCTCTCGAAGGAGACTCTCATGCAGTACGTCACCGGCTTCACCGGATTCTCCGTGGCCGACACCGAACGTGCCCGCGCCTTCTACCGCGACGTCCTGGACCTGGAGGTCCGCGACGCCGAGATGCCCGGACTGCTCGAGCTCCACCTCCCCGGAGGCACGGGCGTCCTGGTCTATCCCAAGGCCGCGGCTCACACACCGGCGTCCTTCACCGTCCTCAACCTCACGGTGCCGGACATCGACGCGGCCGTCCGCGACCTGACCAGCCGCGGCGTCACCTTCCTCCAGTACCACGGTGACCTCGCCACGGACGAGACCGGCGTCCACCGCGGCACCCCGACGCTGGCGTGGTTCACCGACCCCGACGGCAACATCATCTCGCTCATCGAGGAGCCCGCCTGAGGGGTCGGGACCGGCGGCGTCCGGACGAAAACCTGGCGCCGACGGCGCCTGACCGGTTCACTGGAGGCAGTGCCGTCCCGGCAACAGAGAGGACACCGCCGTGCGCGCGATCTGGAAGGGCGCCATCACCTTCGGGCTCGTCAATGTGCCCGTGAAGCTCTACAGCGCCACCGAGAGCCACGACGTCCCCCTCCACCAGGTGCACGACGCCGACGGTGGCCGCATCCGCTATCAGCGCCGCTGCGAGGTCTGCGGACAGGTGGTGGACTACGAGAACATCGACAAGGCGTATCAGGACGGTGAGCAGTCCGTGGTGCTGACGAAGGAGGACTTCGCCTCCCTGCCCGTCGAGCGCAGCCGCGAGATCGACGTCCAGGAGTTCGTCCCGTCCGATCAGGTGGACCCGATCATGATGGGCAGCGCCTACTACCTCGCACCGGACTCGAAGTCGCCGAAGTCCTACGCGCTGCTGCGCGAGACGCTGCAGCAAACCGACCGGACCGCCATCGTGACGTTCACCCTCCGGCAGAAGACCAGACTGGCGGCCTTGCGGGTGCGCGACGACGTGCTGGTGCTGCAGGCCCTGCTGTGGGAGGACGAGGTCCGTCAGCCCTCGTTCCCCGAGCTCGACCAGCACATCGAGGTCTCGGACAAGGAGCTGCAGATGTCCGCGGCCCTGGTGAGCAGCTACGAGTCGGACTTCACCCCGGAGAACTTCGTCGACGAGTACCAGACACAGCTGCGCGAACTCGTCGCCGCCAAGGTGGAGCAGGGTGAGTCCACGGCCTCGCCGTTCGCCGAGGAGGGCGAGACCGCCGAGTCCGGGCAGGTGCTCGACCTCATGGAGGCGCTGCGCAAGTCCGTCGAGGAGTCGCGCAAGGCCCGCGCGGGCGGGACCGGCACCACCACCACCGGCTCCTCCGAGGAGGCGGCCGAGACCGACGAGGAAGACGATGAGCCGGCGGAGGACCGGCCCGCCACCAAGCGGCGCTCGACGTCGAAGAAGTCACCGGCGAAGAAGAAGGCCAAGTCCGCCTGAGCCGGCGGCGGGTCAGGACGCGGGGGCAGCGGCGCGTAGCTTCTCGAGCAGCGGTTCGGCGGCCTCGGCGAAGAACCGGTCCTGCATCGAGCCGTCGATCTGGACCAGCGCGATGTCGGTGAACCCGGCGTCCCACCAGGTCTTCGCCACCTCGACCACCGCGTCCAGGTCGGGTCCGCACGGGACCGACTCGGCGACGTCCTCCCGCCGCACGGCGGCCGTGGCAGCCTCGAACGCCTTGGTGTCGGGCAGGTTGGCGTTGACCGGCCAGTCGAGTCCCGACCACCGGAACAGCTCGTGCGCGCGGTCGAGGGCGGCCTCGGCGTCTGAGGGGTCCCAGCTGACCGGAATCTGCCCGAAGACTCGGCCCCGTTCGAGCCCGGCGTCAGCGCGGGTTTCGTGCCAGTCCTCGACGAGCTCGGCGTCCGGCAGGGTGGTGACCAGATGGTCGGCGGCCGGGGCGAAGCGGGAGACCGATTCGGGCCCGGAGACCGCCACGCCCACCTCGACGGGCTCGTTCGGCAGGTCCCAGAGCTTGGCCTGGTCGACCCGGTAGTGCTCGCCGTCGACGGTCACCTGCTCGCCGTCGAGCAGGTCCCGGATGATGTCGAGGGCCTCCTCGAGCATGTCGTGTCGTTCCGCCACGGTGGGCCACCGCTCCCCGACCACGTGCTCGTTGAGGTTCTCGCCGGCGCCCAGGCCGAGGATGAAGCGCCCGTCGGCGAGCAGGTCGACGGTGGCCGCCTTCTGGGCGACGACGGCCGGGTGGTACCGCATGATCGGGCAGGTGACGAAGGACATCAGCTCGACCCGTTCGGTGGCGTGCGCCGCGGCACCGAGGACGGACCACGCGTAGGGCGAGTGGCCCATCGAGTCCAGCCACGGGAAGTAGTGGTCGGAGCAGACCTCGAAGTCGAACCCCCGCCGTTCCGCCTCGGCGGCGAATCGGACGAGGTCCTTCGGGCCGGCCTGTTCGGTCATCAGGGTGTATCCGAATCGCGTCATGTCCCCAGGCTGGCACCGGCGGCAGACCCCGGCATCTCGAGGCGGTGAACGGCCGGGAATCAGTCGGCGACGAGCAGTTGCTCCGCGGGCGAGCTCCGGTAGGCCGCGGCAAGGATGAGCGCAAACGGGGCGGGCACGATCAGGAAGAGGCCGTTCGACCAGGTGAGGCTCCACCAGATGCCTGCGCCGGCGTAGGCCGCGGCGGCGAGGAACGGGACGGGCCGGCGCGCGAGGACGTGCCAGGCCAGCAACCAGCCTCCGACGCCGGGCGCGCGGTGCCGGGCCCGCAGCGGCAGGAGCACCAGAGCGGCGGCGAGCACGAGCACCGTCGCCGTGGTGCCGAGCCCGACCGGGACGAGGAACACCGCGCCTGCACCGCGGGCGTGCGCGAGGACCGCGACCGCCGTCAGGGCAGCGAGCACGCACGGCACCACCGCGGTCCCGGCAGCGCGCGGCGCGAGCCGAGTGACGGCGTGGAGGTACTCAGCGGAAGGGACGTCCCGCCCGGCCACGACGTCGTCCGCGCACCGCACCAGCGCCAGGAGCAGTGGGGCCGCGGCGAGCGCCCCGGCGGCCGCACCCGCCGGGGGCCACCACGCCGCGACGAGCAGCGCCAGAGCAACGACGAGCGCGATCGCGGCGCTGGCGAGCAGGAGCATCGGCAGGCTGCGCCAGGTGGCGCGGCCCGCCGCGCGCAGGTCGACCTCGTCGCGGTCACCCACGGATGCCGGCAGTGGCGATGCTGGCCACGAAATGGCGCTGGAACACGAGGAACACCACGAGCACCGGTAGGACGACGGCGGTGATGGCCGCGAACACGCCGGTCGGCTCCACGCCGCCCTGGGCGGACTGCAGCGCCACCAGACCGAGCGGCAACGTCATGTTCTCCGGGGTCGAGATGAAGATGAGCGGCTGGAAGTAGCTGTTCCACGTCGCCTCGAAGACGAGGATGGCGACGGCGGACACGGCCGGCCCGGACAGCGGCACGATCATCCGGAAGAGGATCCACAGGTGGCCGGCGCCATCCAGCTTGGCGGCGTCGTCGAGGTCGCGCGGGATCGAGTTGAAGTACTGGCGCAGGAAGAAGATCGAGAAGACCTGGATGAGCGCCGGCAGCCACAGGGCGACGAGCGTGTCCACCAGCCCGAGACTGCGCATGAGCATGAACACCGGGATGATGAGCAGCTGCGCCGGCACCATGAGCGCCGAGAGCATCACGAGGAAGAGGCCGTCCCGGCTGCGGAAGGTGAACCGCGAGAAGCCGTAGGCGGCCAGCGCGCTGACGACGAGGGAGCCCACGGTGGCGATGACCGAGACGGTCACGCTGTTCAGGGCCATCTGCCCGAACGGCACGAGGTCGCCGACGCTCGCCAGGTTGCCCAGCGTCGGCTCGACGGGCAGCCAGTTCGGGGGCAGCCGGAAGGCGTGCGCCGGGTCGGTGAGGCTCGTCGAGACCAGCCAGAGCAGCGGGGCGGCCATCACGGCCGCGAAGGCCAGCAGCACAACGTCGACGACGACGTTCCCCGTCCGCCACCGTCTCCGGCGCGGCAGGTCGGGTCCGCGGCGCCCGGCCGCCCGGCCGGAGCGGGCGGCCGTGGCCGGGACGGGTACGGTGTCGGCGGTGTCGGTCACTGGTGGTGCACCCACTTCCGTGAGCCCCAGAACTGCAGCAGGGTGACAAGCATGATGACGACGAACACGAGGATGGCGACGGCGGCGGCGTAGCCGACCTGGAAGGCCTGGAAACCCTGTTCGTACAGGTACATCACCAGGGTGGTGGTCGCGTCGTCCGGGCCGCCCGCGGTGATGATCTGGATCGGGTCGAAGATCTGGAAGGCGCCGATGAAGGTCACCACCATCGCGAAGAACAGGGTCGGGGACATCATCGGCACGGTCACGTGCCAGAAGACCTGGCGGTTGTTCGCGCCGTCGGTGCGGGCCGCCTCCACGAGCTGCTTCGGCACCGTCTGCAGCCCGGCGAGCATGATGACGAAGGTGAAACCGAGGGTGTGCCAGAAGTCGATGCCGATGATGGCGGGCAGCGCCCAGCTCGGGTCGAGGAACCAGTCCGGCGCGGTGAGGCCGATCCGCTCGAGGTAGTGGTTGATGAGCCCGAACGAGGGGTCGAGCATGTACTGCCAGAGCAGGGCGACGGCGGCCCAGGAGATGATGAACGGGAAGAACACCGCGGTGCGCACCAGGTAAGACACCACCCGGCTGGCGACGCGGTTGACGGCGAGCGCCAGCACGAGCGCACCGACCACGTGGGTGATCACCGACGCGAGCGCGAACAGGAACGTGTTGCCGAAGGCCTGCAGCAGCGTCGGGTCGGCGAGCAGCAGCCGGAAGTTGTCCAGTCCCACGAACTCCGGCGGAGTGAGCATGTCCCAGGAGAAGAGACTCAGTCCGATGGCCACGAGGAACGGGCCGCCGATGAACACGACGAACAGCACCACGGCAGGGCTGACGAAGACGTATCCCAACCAGTTGCGGCCGAGGTCGCCGCGCCGGCGGCCGGTGTCCTCACGGGCTGCGCGGCCGGGGGCGACGTCGACGGCGGGGGCGGCGCTCACAGCAACGGTCCGATCTTGTCGTAGGTCCGGTTCAGCTGGGTGCGGGCGTCGGCATACCCGGCGATGATCTGCAGCCAGCCCTCCTCGACGATCGTCTGGATCTCCGGCCCACGCTCCGGCGAGGGGTTCGGCGTGGCGAACTCGAGCGCGTCGACCAGGCGGATGCTGCCGTCGGGCGCCCCGCCCAGGAAGGCGTCCGAGGTCGCGACGCTGCGTCGGGCCGGAACGATCGTCCCGCCGGTCTGGGCGAAGAACTCCCCAGCCTCGCGGGACATGAGGTAACTGATGAACTGCCAGCACTCGTCCTGGTGCGTCGAGGCTTTGGTGATGTCCCAGGCGTCCCAGCCGACGGGTGAGCCGTGGATGCCGTTGTTCGGGAAGTAGACCACGCGGATCTTGTCGGTCATGCCGATGCGGTCGGCGTTGACGATGCCGAACGCGCCGTCGTGGAACGCGGCGAGCTCGCCGCGCTGCATGAGGGTGGGCGCGTCGTAGCTGCCGCCGGGTTCGGGGGCGTACCCCGCCTCGACGAGCGCCCGGGCCATCTGCGCGGCCTCGATGGCCTCCGGGCTGTTGATGGTGGCCTCGGTCCAGTCCTCGTTCAGGCTCGAGGTGCCGTTGTTCGTCAGCCAGGGCAGCACGTCGTGCCAGTAGCCGTTCTGCACGGTCATGAGGAAGGCGCCCTGCTGCTTGACCCGACGGCCGGCGTCCATGAGCTGGTCCCAGGTCCAGCCGTCCTCCGGCAGGTTCACGCCGGCGCGGTCGAGCAGCTCGGTGTTGCAGAACTGCACGATCGGGTTGTAGCCCCCGGGGATGTAGTAGGTGTGCTCGTCGAGCGAGCCGTACCGCTGGGTCCAGGTGCGCAGATTGTCGTGGATGTCGTCGTAGTACTCGTCGACGAGCTCCTGGTCGGCAGTGATGTAGGGGTCGAGCGGCTCCAGCACGTTCTTGGAGACGAAAAGCTGCTGGCCCTCGGTGGCGATCTGCACGATGTCCGGCGGTCGTCCGCCCGCGATCTGGGTCGCGACGGCGTAGACGAACTGGGACCAGCTCCCGGACTTGGCTGAGGCCTGCAGGTCGATGTCCGGGTGCTGGGTGTTGAAGCGGTCGAAGAGCTGCTGGAACTTCTCCCGCTGGTTGATGTCGCCGAGGTAGACGAACTCCACGGTCCCGGCGGCGACGCCGTCGGCGGCGGCGCCCGGTGCGCCGCCGCACCCGGCCAGGGGCAGCAGCGCACCGGCGCCGAGCAGACCGAGGGCACCGCGCCTGCTGAGGCCGGGCGCGCGCGTCCGGTCGTTCATCGCCCACCTCCTGTCCGACGGTGCACAGTGGTCATGGCTGTCTCAGTCCTGACCGCTCGGCGGCGCCGGCGGTTCGACCACGGTCAGTGATCGGACGCCGAGGTCGCCGTGGACGGTGGTCAGGGCGATGCCGCCGTCCTCGTCGCGTTCGGCGTAGCCCCAGCCGCCGGCGGTCAGCACGGGAAGCCGTTCGCCCGGTTCGGGCCGGCGCAGCGTCAGGCTTCCGGTGACCGCGTCCCACGACCGCCGGGTCCACGCGCCCAGGACGGTCCATCCGGACATGGACCGGACGTAGTGGTCGCCGCACTCGATGTGGTTGTACGGGTTGCGGCGCCGGCCGTCGTAGCGGCCCCACAGGCCGCGCAGGATCGCCCAGGCCTCGTCCTCGAGCCCTTCGCGCAGGCACAGCGCGGCGACCTGCTGCTCGGTCCCGGTCCACACCTCGTCGGCGTACCGGGTGGGCACACGTGGGCGTCCCCCGTGCGGCCAGGAGCAGACCAGCAGGCCGGTGTCGTCCCGGTCGGCGAACACCCGGTACGGGTGGTCGAAATCGGAGAAGTCGTGGCGCAGGTTGTGCCGGACGAGGGACCGCAGCGCGGTGCGGACGTGGTCGGCGGGAAGGAGGTGACCGAGGTCGAGCTCGTGCGCCCACCACTGCCCGATGAGCTGGTCGGACAGGCAGCCCTCGCCCCATTGGAACTCGTCCGGCTCACCCGGTTCGAGGACCTGGCGATAGTACTCGCCGGTGAAGAGCTGTTCGTCGTACGCGGCCGAGGCGCGCTCGAACAGCTCGCGCAGCTGAGTGGCACGACTGTCCTCACCGAGGATGCGGGCCATCTCCTCACTCGCCCGGAGTGCGGCGAGCCAGTAGGTGCCCATGAAGGTGTTGACGCCGCGCAGGTCGATGTCGTGGGTGCTGGGTTGGATGCCGCGCAGCACGCCGGTCGCCTCGGGGTCCCATGTGGAGCGGATGTGGTCCAGCAGGAGCATGAGGCGCGGCCAGCGGGCGGCGAGCCAGTCCCGGTCAACGGCTCCGGAGCGCAGTTCGCGGTAGGTCTTGAGGAGCACGCCGAGCATGCCGTCCAGCGCGGGGGTGTCCGGGCCGCCGATGTGCTTGCCCCACAGCTGCGGCAGGTACGTCGGTGAGACCACCCGGTGCGGAACTGAGCCGTCCGGCGCCTGGAGCACGTCGAGCTCAGTGTCCCGCATGGACCGTTCGAGCTCGGGGAACAGCGCCGCGACGGCGTGGGCGTAGTTCCACACGTGGGTGCAGTTGAGCGGGCAGGAGCCGCCGACGTCACCGGCGTGCCCGGTGGTGGAGGCACCGTTGACGCCTTCGAAGCCGAAGAAGGCACCTGAGGCGGTGCGGAAGCACGTGGGGCTGCGCAGCACCGCCGCCTGTGCGGCCAGATGCTCGCTCGCCTGGGCGTCGAGTCCGGAGCCGGCGAGCAGGTCGGTCCAGGCCCGGGAGTCCCGCTCGAGCTCGTCCCACTGCTCGCGGACCAGCCCGGCCACCGCCTCGGCGTCGCGGTGGAGCGTCGTGTAGTGGTTGCCGAGCCAGAACTTCGTCGGCCCCCACTCGGCGGTGGGTGGTCCGAACTGGTGGAAGTTCACGTACCGGTTCGGGAAGTGCCAGGTGAGGGCGTAGCGGATCGTCACGCTCTCGCCCGGGTCGAGGTGGCGCGGCGCGCACAGTCCACCGTTCCAGGTCTGACCGGCCGGGCTGGGGCCGACGGCACCGGTCGGCGCGCCGGGTTGATGGTCGGGCGCGAAGGTCGTGGCCTCCAGGCGCGGCTTCTCCGCGAACGGTGAGCGCGAGCGCAGGAAGGAGATGAACTCACCCGGGTCTTCCCACTGCGGCAGCGCCACGGTGGCGGGCGCGTCGCAGGTGAGGACGGCCTGGCCGGCGCCGGGAGCGACCGGGTCGAGCCCGGCGTTCTCCATGATCAGCGAGGTCCACCCGGCCTCGCGGCGCACCCGGTTGGTGTTTCCCCCGTACCCGGCGGCGCGCACGCCGTCGGGGGCGGTGGTGCCGTCGTGCCCCACGGGGTTCTGCATCGCGGCACCGAGCCAGACGCCGACGGGGATGTCCGAGGTGTTGGTGAGGGTGAAGGTGAACAACGCCGCGGGCAGTGAGCTGCGGTCGACGTCGAGCGGCACGAACGGCGTGAACGCCTGCATGCTGACGGTGACCGGCCCGTCGAACTCGTACTCGATCTCGGCGAAGGGGTATGCGCCACGGAAGCTGGTGGAATCGACACCACCCACCCGCTCGAGAAGCTCCCGCTGCCAGGCCGGGACCTCGTGGTCCGTGACGAGCGGAGCCGGTGGTTCCTCAGCAGGTGCGGGCGGCGCCTGGAGGATGCGCACGTCGTTCAGCGGCGGTTCGCCCCGCTGGATCCGCAGCGCGAAGAACGAGTACGGCAGGTCGCCGCGGTGGTTGCCGATGTTGTGCAACTGCCACTGCCGCAGTGCGCCGTCCGCACAGACGGCGACATTGCCGGTTCCGATGCCTCCGAGCGGGAGCGCGACGGCGCGTCCGGCCCGGTTGTCGATGGACGACATGATCTCCCACGTCAGAAATCGATTTCACTCGTGGCTGACGCTAGAGCAGCCGGCGACCGTCGTCAACGCCTCTGCCCGGCGTGCCGCGCCCGCATGTGTCGGGCCGGCCGGCACGACAGCGGCCCGGCCCGCCCCGACGAGGGCAGGGCCGGGCCGGTCCGGCGCCGCGTCAGCTGCGCAGCCAGGCGGTGGCCGCTCCGGGCAGTCGTCCGTCGTCGGTCAGGGGCGCGCTGGTCAGCAGCACCTCGCCGTCCGGCAGGTCCGTCGCCTCGTCGCCGAAGTTGGTCACGCACACCCAGCCGTTCGGCCGGCGGAAGGCCAGGACCTCGTCCCCGGCCGTCTCCAGCCACGTCATCCGCTCGGCCGTCTGCAGTCGCCGGCGCAGCGCAAGGGCCTCGCGGTAGAGGTTCAGCGTCGAGGCGGGGTCGGACTCCTGCACCTCGACGGCGTGCTCGGCGAACCAGTCCGGCTGCGGGAGGTCGGGTTCGCTCGCCCCGAAGCCGTAGGACGGTCCCTCTCCGGCCCAGGGCAGGGGCACCCGGCAGCCGTCGCGCCCCGGGTCGACCCCGGGGTTGCGGAAGAACGCCGGGTCCTGGCGCCGGCCGTCCGGAAGGTCGGCCACCTCGTGGAGGCCGAGCTCCTCCCCCTGGTAGACGTACGAGGACCCCGGCAGGGCGAACTCCAGCAGCGTAGCCGCACGCGCCCGGCGCTCTCCCAGGTCCCGGTCCAGCTCGGGTTCGCGGCCACGGGAGAGCAGCCAGTCACGCCCCGCCTTGGTCTGGTCGTCCCCGCGCGGGGGCAACCCGTAGCGGGTGGCGTGACGGACGACGTCGTGGTTGGACAGCACCCACGTGGTCGAGGATCCGGACTGCTCGGCGAGCTCGAGGTTGAAGGTGATGACCTCACGGAACTGCCGGGCGTCGAAGTCGGCCTCGAGGAGGTCGAAGTTGAAGGCCTGCCCGAGTCCCTCGGCGCTCGCGTACCGGGCACGTCGGTGCGCCGCGACCCAGGCCTCGGCGACGGCGGTGCGCGGCGGGTCGTAGGAGTCGAAGACCTTACGCCACTCGGCGTAGATCTCGTGCACCTCGTCGCGGTCGTGGAACGGGTGACGGCCGTCGTCGCGGGGCATGGCGTCCAGCTCGGCCTGACTCGGCAGACGCTCGGGCAGATCCTTGGCCAGTCCATGGGCGACGTCCACCCGGAAGCCGTCCACGCCGCGGTCGGACCAGAACCGCAGGGTGTGGAGGAAGTCCTCGCGCACCTCTGGGTTGTCCCAGTTCAGGTCCGGCTGCTCCTTGGCGAAGTGGTGGAGGTACCACTGGCCGTCGCCGACCGGCTCCCACGCCGGTCCCCCGAAGACGGACTCCCAGTCCGCCGGCGGCTGACCGCCGTCCGGGCCCAGACCGTCCCGGAAGATGTACCGCTGGCGCGCCGGAGAGCCCTTCGGTGAGGCGAGGGCCTCGCGGAACCACTCGTGCCGGTCCGAGGTGTGGTTGGGGACGAGGTCGACGATCACCTTGATCCCCGCCTCGTGGAGGGCGGCGACCATCGCGTCGAAGTCCTCCAGCGTGCCCAGGCGCGGGTCGACGTCGCGGTAGTCGTCGACGTCGTAGCCGCCGTCCGCGAGTGCGGAGGGGTAGAACGGGCTGAGCCAGACGGCGTCGACCCCGAGCTGTTGCAGGTACGGCACGCGGGTCGTGACCCCGGCCAGGTCGCCCAGGCCGTCGCCGTCGGCGTCGGCGAAGGCGCGAGGGTAGATCTGGTAGACGGTGGCTTGGCGCCACCAGGTGGCGTCGTCGGTGGCGGGTTCCGGGGTCAGGGCGGTCTCGAGGACGTCCGACATGGAGGCCCATGCTCCTTCGTGGGTGAGTGGTTCGGTCTTCTCACGCGAGAGCACCGGAGGTCCCGGCGCTCGGGCACGAGGTTAACCCTGCCAGGCGGGCGGAGCGCGCGACCGTCCGCGTGGCGCGACCGGTCACGCGGTCGGTCGCGTGGTCGGTGCCGGCGTCAGGCGACCGCGACGGCCCGGCGCCGCGCCGCTGCCGGTGCGGTGGCCGGGTCGACCGTTCGACGGCCCGGCACGGGCTGCGGCGCTGCGGGCAACTCGGGCAGGACGCCGCGGGCGCGCAGCTCCGGCACCACGCCGCGGACGAGTGCGGCGAGGTCAGCCGGCAGCGATCCGGGCAGCACGACGAAACCGTCCGCGGCACCCGCACCGAGCCAGCCCTCGATCACGTCCGCGACGTCCTCGACGGTCCCGTAGGCGGTCAGCGCACCGTCCCAGATCACCTCGTCGCCGGCGATGTCGGCGACGAGCGCGGCGCGTTCCGCCGCCGTCTGCCGGTCGGTGGAGACGACCGTGTGGACGTCCGCCAGCACCTGCACGGCCCCTTCACGGCCGGCGGCGCGGGCGGCGGCACGGACTGCGTAGCGAAGCTCGCGGGCCCACTCCGGGTCACGCTCGCGGATGCGGACGAGATCGGCGCAGCGCCCGGCGATCTCGACGTCGTCCTCCCCCGCCACGGTGACCACCACCGAGGGACGCGGGCCGCGGCGGGCGGGGCGGCGGGCCGCGGTCAGGGCGGCCGCGTCGTCGGCGGACAGGTGCAGCCCGGCCCAGGCACCCTGCGCGCGGCTGGCCTGCGCGAGCTCGCTGTCGACGAGGTCCAGGTCCGCCCCGGCGCGCACACCCGGGATGATCCCGGCGGTGCCGTGCGGCGCGATGCGGCGGGCGGCGGTGACCGGGTCGAGCCAGTCGTCCCGGCGCACCGCGCGGTCGGAACGGAGCCGGAAGGTCTCGCCGAGGGTGACGAACGAGACTCCGTTGCCGTGCGCCGCCCGGGTGTACGAGGCGATCCGCGCGAGGTCGGCCTTCTCGACGGGCAGATCGTCGCTGTATCGGGCCAGGTCGGTGGCCACGCCGAGAGCGGTGAGATCCAGGCCCAGCACCGCGTGCCGGGAGGTGGCGGTGCGGTTGGGCAGCAGGGAGACGGTGGACGGACGGGGCGAAGCGGTCTGAGCAGTCATGACGGGCATCCCATGCGGTCGACGCGCGGCATGGTCGGGCCGCGCGGAGGACGAAGGACACCTGACGAGGCCGGGTCCGCGCGACGGCGTGTCACGCACCGCCCGCGGGGCTCAGGTCAGGGGTGACGCGTCGGCGCGCACCCTGGGGCGCCGAGGCGTCGCGGCGGAATGTCTCAGGCGGACATTCGCATCGCGCACATGGGCATGCACATCATGAGCTCAGCGCGGCGGGTCGACCACTGCTGCTCGATGATCAGGTGCGTGTTCATGTGGCTGCGGTTCCTTCGTGCTGGATGCACCCGCGCATGTGCGCAGGGGACACTGCGCGAGCGACGCTAGGCGAGCCGGGTTCCGGTGTCAACTCCCGGACGGGCCGCTCTGGTAGCTGTACCAGCGCGCCGCAGTGTCCCCGTCCTGCAGTGTGCGCAGCCGGTGGTGGGCCTCGCGGGCCACCTGCGGGTTGTTCGGCGCGCCGACGAGCCCGAACATGGTGGTGACGAGCTCGCGGATCCGGCGCAGCACCGGCCAGGCCGGATGACGCGTCACGTCCACCCCGTAGGTCGCGGCCATGACCTGCTGGCGGCGGCGGGTGCGGAATCGGACAGCGCTGACCGCGGTCGGCACGAGGTCCTGGACCTGCGGGCCGCGGGCGAGGCTGTCGATGTCGCACAGGACGGGGCGCCCGTCGCCCGCGCGCAGGAGGTTGGCGATGTGGGCGTCGCCGTGCATGAGTCCCATGTGCAGTGTGGGGGCGACCTCCCGGTACCGGGACTCGAGGTCCTCGATCTCCGCGGCGAGCCAGGCGCGATCTGCCGGGTCCACCCACTCCACGGCGGCCAGACGGCGGCGGCACGTCTCCAACGGCGCCCACGGCGGCAGGTCCGTCGTGAGTTCGACGGCGTGGAGCTCACGCAGTGCGCGGCCGAGATTGTCGGTGCGCCACTTGCGGTCCGGCTCGTCGTCGGCGTGCCAGAAGGTGGCGACGTAACCGCCTGCCCCGACGAGCTGGTCGACCTCGAGCAGCCGGCTGACCGGCCCACCGGCAGCGGCCAGGGAACGTGCGAGGCCGACCTGGGCGATCGCCTCGGGTGTGGGACCGCCGCCGCGGACGCGGACCACGACGGGAGCGCTCGCGAGCCGGTAGACGGTGTTGACGGAACGCTGCACCAGCGTCGCGCCGGCCGGGTCGAGTCCGACGGCGGCGCAGGCGCGGACGAGGGCGGGATGGGCGTGCCGGGTGGCGGGCGGCGTCGTCGTCATCGGCTCGCCCCCACGGTCGACGGCGGGAGGTCGGCGGGGAGCATGCGGGAACACTGCCCGAGGAAGATGAGAGGTTCATGAAACGTTCATGAGACTCCCAGGATCGTTCAGCCCGGCGTGCGGACCCGCCCTGGCCGTACCTGCGCCAGGTCGTCACGGTGGACGACGGCGCGCGGCACGTCGCCGTGCTCGCGCAATTCATGGGAGGACTTGCCGAGCATCTCGGGCAGGTCGCCGGAGGAGTAGGCCACGAGCCCGCGGGCGACGACGCCGGTCGGCCCGACGAGTTCGACGGCGTCCCCGGCCTCGAAGTCACCGTCCACGCTGGTGATCCCCGCGGCGAGCAGCGAGCGCTTGCCGTCGGTGACCGCGCGGGCGGCGCCGGCGTCGATGTGCAGCCGACCGCGGACCTGGGCTGCGTGCGCGAGCCAGAGACGGCGGGCGGAGACGCGGTGCCCGGTCGGCGCGAACCAGGTGCCGACCGGCTCGCCGGCGAGCGCCCGGGCGGCGTGCGGGGCACAGGTGAGCACCACCGGGACTCCGGACCCGGTGGCGATCGAGGCGGCGTCGAGCTTGGTCACCATACCGCCGGTCCCGATGTCGCTCCCCCGCCCGGTGACCTCGACCTCGGACAGGTCGGCGAGGGAGCGGACCTCGGGCACCAGGCGGGCGTGCGGGTCGGTGGGCGGACCGTCGTAGAGACCGTCGACGTCGGTGAGCAGGACGAGGCCGTCCGCCCGGACCAGGTGGGAGACCAACGCGGCGAGCCGGTCGTTGTCACCGAAGCGAACCTCGTCGGTGGCGACGGTGTCGTTCTCGTTGACGATCGGGACCACTCCGAGGGCGAGGAGACGCTCCAGTGCCCGTTGCGCGTTGGCGTAGTGCTGGCGCCGGATGAGGTCGCCGGCGGTGAGCAGGACCTGACCGACCGTCAGGCCGTGCCGGCCGAAGGCCTCGGTGTACCGGGCGACGAGGAGCCCTTGTCCCACGCTTGCGGTGGCCTGGGCGGTCGCGAGGTCCTTGGGCCGGCCCGGCAGCCCGATCGGTCCGATGCCGGCGGCGACGGCACCCGAGGAGACGAGCACGACCTGCCGGCCCGCGGCACGGGCCTGGGACAGCACCTCGACCAGCGACCGCAGAGCCGCGAGATCGAGGTGGCCGTCCGCGCCGGTGAGCGAGGAGGAACCGACCTTGACGACGAGCCGTCGCGCGCGCGAGAGGTCGGTCCGGGACTCCGAGGCGTTCACGGCCTCCATCTTGGCCCACGGCTCGCTCCGCGCGCGGAAGCGTCTCGCCAGGCCGGACGGACGGGTCAGATCTCCCGGCCGCTGCGGTGGCCGCCGTCGGGGTGAGCGGTCGCGTCCTGCTGGGCACCGGCGGCGGGATCACCGCCGCCCTCGGTGCCGTGCACGTCCTGCGACGCGTCCAGCTCCTCGCCGGTGACCTCATCGCCGGTGGTCTCCGGGCGCTGCTCGCCCTGAGCACCGCCGGGGCGCAGCCAGTCGGCCGTGCCGGGTTGGGGGTTCTCCTCACTCATGAGACCACCGTGGCACCACCCGGCGCCGTGGGCATCCCGACCGCGTCGGTCAGGAGCGGCGTTCGGACTCCGTCACGTCGGCGTCCTCGGCATCCTGGGCGTCGTCATCACGCTCGTTCGTCGCGGTCACCTCGTCCGCGGACCGGGTGGAGTCGACCTCGCGGGTCTCGTCGCCCTCGTCCGTCTCGAACTCGTCGTCGTCCTCGTCCTCGTCGAACTCGTCCTCGTCGAACTCCGCTTCGGCGGCCTCGGCCGCCTCGAGAGCGGCCGCCCGGCGTGCGGCCCGGCGCGCCACGAGGCCTGCGACGAGCGCCAGCACAACGCCGAGCACGACCCACCCGAGGAGGACCAGTGCGGAGACCAGGCCCCCGCTGCCGCCCATGTAGGCGGTCGACTGCAACAGGTGCCCGGCGGCACCCGTGGGCAGGTACTGGCCCACGGTGCCCCACGCGCCCGCGAGGGCCTCGGGCGGCGTCCACAGCCCGGCGAGACCGATCCCAGGGATGGTGATGAGCAGCAGGGCCACGGCTCCGCCCGCGAGTCCCGCCAGGCCGAGCAGGCCGACGAAGAGCAGCAGGCTCGCTCCGGCGGCAAGGGCGACGGCACCGGACAGCGACCAGAATCCGCCCTCGACCGAGCCGAGGCCGTGGAGCGCACCGGAGAAGGCGAGCCCGAGGACGACCGAGACGGCAACAGCCCCGAGGACCTGGGCGCGCAAGCGCCCGCGAAGCTGGTGCCTCAGCGCTGCGGCGGCCCCGAGGCCGAGCAGGCCGAGCACGACGGCGGTGACCGTGATGCCGAGTGCGTTCGGGTCCTGCGTGGTGGTCGTGGCCACGTCGGTAACGTTGGTCAGGCCGAGCTGCGATCCCAGCGACTGCAGGGTGTTCGCCTGCTGGGCGTTGGCCCCGGTCGCGATGTAGGTGGCGGGAGCGTCCTGGTTGAGCACGAAGCCGCCGTAGATGTCGCGGTCCTCCGTGGCGGTGCGCAGCGCCTCGGCATTGTCGAAGCGCTGGACGTCGAACCCGCCGGGCTGGAACTGGTCCAGTGCGCCGCGCAGCTGATCGACGGTCTGCTGGGGGCCGACCATGCCGATCGGCACGCCCTGGGCGGTCCCGCCGGCCGTGGGCGCGACGATGGCCAGCAGGGCCACGAAGACCGTGACAACGGCGCCGACGGCGACGTTGAGCACACGGCCGATGACCTCCGACGGCGGAAGCGTGCCGTCCTCGTCCTGCTCCTCCTCGTCGTCCTCAGCCTCGTCGAGTTCGGGCACGCCGTAGTACTCGCGCTCGTCGTCGGCTTCGGTGTCCTGGGTCGCCGGGCCGGACTCCTCGTTCGCGCCGGTGTCCTCGTCCGTTTCGCCGGCCGTCGCGGCGTCGTCGAGGTCGATGCTTTCGGTCTCGGTGCCGTCGACAGCGCGGGTCGTCGCCTCCGCGTCCGTGGTGCCGACCTCGTCGGCGTCGTCCCGGCCGGTCCGGTCCCGGCCGGTCTCGTCGGCGTCGTCGCGAGTGGACATGCCTCTCCTTCGCTGATGCGGTCGGTGCCGCTGGCGGTGGTGCAACGCGTCGCGACGACCGTACGCCACGTCCGGCCCCCGCGATGCTCAGGGAACGGTCAGGTTGGGGGCGTAACGCGCCGGCCGGCGGTGACGGGACTCACACGGCTCATTCCGGCTCCTCCGGGTCGGCCCAGCGTCCCTGCTCGCGTTCGGCCCACAGTTCCTCCCGTGCCGCGGCCTTGGCATCCATGAGGTCGTGATAACTGCGCCGGCGCTCGCCGCGGGTGGCCCGGCCGGTCTCCTCGAGCCGCTGGTCGCTCCCGCGTGGCCCCAGCAGCTCGGTGCCGGTCTGCACGGTCGGCTCCCAGTCGAAGACGACGCCGCCGTCGTCCGGGCCGATGACCACCGTGTCGCCCGCGACCGCCCCGGCGGCGAAGAGCTCGTCCTCGACCCCCAGACGATTCAGCCGATCGGCGAGATAGCCGACCGCCTCGTCGTTGGCGAAGTCGGTCTGGCGGACCCAGCGTTCCGGCTTGCTGCCACGGACCTGGAAGTACTCCCCCTCCGGCCCGGTCCGGCGAGTGACGGTGAATCCGGCGTCGTCGACCGGTGCCGGGCGCAGCACGACGCGGGCCGGCTCCGTCGGCGGGGCAGCCTCGCGGGCCCGCGTCACGATGCCGGCGAGCGCGAAGGAGAGCGAGCGGAGGCCCTCGTGGGAGGCGGTGGAGATCTCGAAGACCTCCAGGCCCCGGGCCTCGAGGTCCGGACGGACCAGGTCCGCGAGCTCGCGTGCCTCGGGGACATCCACCTTGTTCAGCACGACGACGCGGGGCCGCTCCATGAGCGGGACCCCGCCCGCATCGAGATCGGCGGCGTACTGCGCGAGCTCGGCCTCGATGATGTCGAGGTCGGAGATCGGGTCCCGCCCGGGTTCCAGCGTCGCGCAGTCGAGGACGTGCACCAGGACCGCGCAGCGTTCCACGTGCCGCAGGAACTCCAGGCCCAGGCCCTTGCCCTGCGCGGCGCCGGGAATGAGGCCGGGCACGTCGGCGACCGTGTAGCGCTCCTCGCCCGCCTGGACGACGCCGAGGTTGGGGACGAGTGTGGTGAACGGGTAGTCGGCGATCTTGGGCCGCGCGGCGGACATCGCGGCGACGAGGGAGGACTTGCCCGCGCTCGGGAACCCGACGAGTGCGACGTCGGCGACCGACTTCACCTCGAGGACCAGGTCGGCACGCTCGCCCTCCTCCCCCAGCAGCGCGAACCCGGGGGCCTTCCGTCGCGGCGAGGCGAGGGCGGCGTTGCCGAGCCCGCCACGCCCGCCGGTGGCGGCGACGTATCGGGTGCCGGCGCCGACGAGGTCGGCGAGGACCTCGCCGTCGGGAGTCTTGACGACGGTGCCGTCCGGGACGGGCAGGATCAGGTCCGCGCCCGTCTTGCCGGCACGCAGGTCCCCGGAGCCCTGGGTGCCCGACTCGGCCTTGCGGTGCGGCTTGTGGTGGTAGCTGAGCAGAGTGGTGGTCTGTGGGTCGACCACGAGCACCACGTCTCCGCCCCGGCCGCCGTTCGCCCCGTCGGGGCCGCCGAGCGGCTTGAACTTCTCCCGGCGGATGGAGGCGCAACCGTGCCCGCCGTCGCCGGCCGCGACGTGGATGACCACCCGGTCCACGAACGACGCCATGGCCTACCTCCCGACAGATGCGGCAGGGGCGGGCGGCTGTGCGCCGCCCGCCCCTGCCGAGGTTGTATGTGTGGTCTGCTCAGACCGCCGCGTCGGCGAGGACCACGTCGACCACCTTGCGGCCGCGCCGGCTGGCGAAGGCCACCGAGCCCGCCTCGAGGGCGAAGAGGGTGTCGTCCTTGCCCCGGCCGACGTTGTTGCCGGGGTGGAAGTGGGTGCCGCGCTGACGCACGATGATCTCGCCGGCCTTGACGACCTGACCGCCGAAGCGCTTCACACCGAGGCGCTGGGCGTTGGAGTCGCGGCCGTTCCGGGAGGAGCTGGCGCCCTTCTTGTGAGCCATCTAGAGACCTGCCTTCTACTCGTTTGGCGAACGAGCCCGTACGGGCCGCGGGTTACTTGATGCCGGTGACCTTCAGCCGGGTCCGGCTGGAACGGTAGCCCTGGCGACGGCGGTAGCCGGTCTTGTTCTTGAACTTCATGATGGAGATCTTCGGACCCTTCTCCGCCCGCACGATCTCGGCCGTGACCGTCACCTTGGCGAGGTCGTCGGCCCCCGTGGTGACCTTCTCGCCGTCGACGAGCATGATGGGCTCGAGTTCGATCGAGTCCCCGGGGTCGCCGTTCAGACGGTCGACGACGACGACGTCGCCGACGGACACCTTCTCCTGCCGGCCGCCGGCCTTGACGATCGCGTACACCACGTTGCTGCTCATCTCTGTCGTTTCGGGTCGAGCGTCCCACCGCCGGGTCGGCGCGGGGCTCGAGACTCACGGAACCGGTGCCCCGCTGGGGCGACGCACCGACGCTCTAGATTACGCGCCCGGCCCTGCCCGGGCAAACCTCTGCAGGCCGCGGATCGGCGCCGGAGCGTGTGTGATCTGGCACAGTGAGGCCGTGCCTGCCGACTCCCCGACCATTGTCGCCACCTCGGGTGGGTATGTGCCGGGCCGGCGCAGCCGCACCGCCTTCGGTCCGCTGGTCCGTCACGCCGTCGACCTGGCCGGTGTGCACGGTCGTCGACCGAGGCTCGGCTACGTCGGCACGGCCAACGGCGACCAGCAGTTCGCGATCGCCGAGCGGCATGAGGCGGCTCGCACGGCGGGGTTCGACCTCAACCCGCTGCGTCTGTTCACCATGCCGAACGTCGACGACGTGGAGGGCTACCTGCGCGAGCAGGACGTGGTCTGGGTCGACGGCGGGTCGGTGGCCAACCTGCTCGCGGTCTGGCGCGTCCATGGGCTCGACGAGATCTTCCGGCGTGTGTGGGAGGCCGGCGTCGTCCTCGCCGGGGTCAGCGCCGGATCGATCTGCTGGCACACGTCCGGCACGACGGACTCCTTCGGACCCGAGCTGCAGGCTGTCCACAACGGCTTGGGTCTGGTGCCCTACGGCAACGGGGTGCATTACGACAGCGAGGAGCGCCGTCGTCCGGCGGTCCACCGGCTGGTGGCGACGGGCGAGCTCGGCCGGGCGTATTGCACCGACGACGGCGTGGGCCTCGTCTACCAGGGCACAGAGCTCGCCGAGACCGTCACCGAACGGCCCGGGAAGAGCGCCTACGTCGTCGAGCGGCGTGGCGACGGCTCGGTCGTCGAGGAGCGGATCGAGCCGCACCTGCTTCGGTAGGACCGCGGGCCGGTGCTCGGACCGAGGCCGCGCCCGTGCCGATCAAGGCCGCGCGCCGCGCGGGTCCGTGCGACCGGGTGGTGTAGAAAGCACAACCATGGAGATCGTGATCGGCGTCGTCATCCTGGTGGTCATCCTCGCCCTGCTCCGTCAGTTGGCGAACGCCCGCAGGAAGGCGAAGGCGAAGGCCGCCGAAGCGGGGAACGCCATCGGTGAGGGAGTGGTCCAGAGGACGCTCAGCAAGAAGATGGCCGGAATCCTCGACCACCTCGGAGCGACGCTGGACTTCGCGGCACCGCCGGAGCGGGTCGAACCCGTGGTCGCCGAGGCGTTCGCGGCCAAGCCCAATGAGGTCGCCGAGCTGGGTGATCGGCGCTGGATGATCCAGGCCTTCTTCAGCAACGACCAGGATGCCGTCCTCGCCCTGGTTCCCCATCAGGGCGGCTCACGACTGCGGATCGAGTCCGCACGCGACGAGCGTGGCTTCCCCCAGGGCGGCCCGCAGTGGGTGGAACTGTTGCGGCCGCCCGTCGAGAAGGCCGCGCGCGGGGCGGGCCTCGAGGTCACACGCGGCTCGGTGACGCACACCAGGAGCCAAGAGTCCGCGGGCCGGACACGCTGGGTCCTCGCCCAGCCCTGACGCGGCCCGGCACCGCTCGCGTGGAGCCTCCGTCAGGCTAGACCGGACGAAACCGCCACCCCACGCCAGCCGACGCACCCACCCGAACCGCCGACACACACACCCGAGCTGCCGGCGCGCCCACAGAGCCGGCGCGCGGCCGGCGGAGACCGCCGGCCGCGCGTGCGTCCTACTTGAACCCGGCCGTCTTGATGGACTCGACGATCTGCTTCTGGAAGAAGAAGAAGATCAGCAGGGTCGGCAGCGCCGCGACGGTCGAGGCCGCGAGGACGTAGTTCCAGTCGGCGGCGTACTGCTGCTGGAACGTCGCGATTCCGAGCTGGACCACGCGCAGGTCGGGGTCCGAGGTAATCGTCAGCGGCCAGACGAAGGAGTTCCAGTTCGCGAGGAAGAAGAACACCGCGAGCGCCGCCATGATCGGCCGGGACAGGGGCAGGATCACGCTGCGGTAGATCCGCCAGTAGCTCGCGCCGTCGACCAGCGCGGCCTCCTCCAGCTCGGCCGGCAGGGAGACGTAGAACTGGCGCAGCAGGAAGATCCCGAAGGCGTTGAAGATCGCCGGGACGATCAGACCCGCGTAGCTGTCCACCATGCCGAGCGTGCGCACGACGACGAAGGTCGGGATGAGGATGACCGGCAGGCTGACCAGCAGGGTGGAGAAGATCAGCAGGAAGAGGGTCTCCCGGCCCCGGAACTTCAGCCGCGCCAGGGCGTAGGCGGCCATCGAGTGGAACCACAGCGCCACCACGGTGATCGTCGCGGAGACGAAGAAGCTGTTGAACATGTACCGCAGGAACGGCACCTCGGTGAAGACGTACCGGAAGTTCTCCAGCGTCGGTGCCGCGGGGATGAGGTCGGTGCTGTTGACCTCGGCCGCCGCCTTGAACGAGCCCGAGACCATCCACACGATCGGGAAGATCGTCAGCAGGCCGAGGACGAGGCCGATCACGGCCAGGGTGACGCGGCGCCGGGTCCAGAGGCTGTCGCCCTTGGCGCGGTAGCTCCGTGCGTCCGGCGACCCGGCCCGTGCGGTCGCGTTCGTCGTCGTCTCACTCATTGTCGAACCGACCTCCCCGGGTGACGGCGAACATCAGACCGGACCAGATGAGCATCACCAGGACCAGCACCGAGCCGACGGCTGCCGCGTAGCCGAGCTCACCGAACAGGAACGCCTGCTCGTACACGTAGAAGATGAGCAGCGTCGTCGCGCCCGCGGGCCCGCCGCCGGTGAGGACGAAGATGAGATCCAGTCCACCCGTGATGACGGCGACCGTCGCGGTGATGACGACGAAGAAGCTGGTCGGCCGCAGCAACGGGAAGGTGATGTGCCAGAACCGCTGCCAGGCGCCCGCACCGTCGATCCGGGCCGCCTCGTAGTACTCGCCCGGGATGTCCTGCAGGCCGGCGAGGAAGATGACCATGTAGTAGCCCATCTGGAACCACACCGTCACCACGACGACGGCTGCCAGCGCGAGGTTGGGCTCACCGAGGAAGGAGACGTTCTCCATCCCGAGCAGGGCCGCCAGGCGGCTGAGCACGCCGGTGCGCTCGCCGAGCATGAACTGCCAGACCATCGCCACGACCACGAGGCTGATGACGTACGGGACGAAGAGCATGCTCCGGATGAGCCCGACGAACGGCAGTCGCTGCTGGACCAGCAGGGCCAGGCCGAGACCGAGGATGAAGATCGCGGGCACGACGCCGACCAGGTACAGCAGCGTGATCCGGACGCTGGACCAGAACTGCGGGTCACCGACCAGGCGGACGTAATTGTCGAAGCCGATGAACTCGAAGGTCCCGAACCCGTCGATCCGGAAGAAGCCGAGAACGATGGCGAGGATCATCGGGACGGCGACGAAGACGAACAGGCCGAGCGTGTCGGGAAGCAGGAACCAGAACGCGGCGCGCCGCTCCCGCCTGGCCTGCGCGGCCTTACCGTTCGCCGGGCGCTGGTCCCGGCGGGCGCCCGATGACTGGCCCGCCGTACGCGAGACCGAGACGGCACTCATATGAGCGAACCTCCTTCGTAGGTCTCGAGGTAGCTCTCGATCGCGCTCTGGGCGATCTCGGCCTGCTGCTGCGCGTCGGCGCCGGCGAGCATGGTCTTCTGGATGGCGTTGGAGACCGCCTTGTAGACCACCGGCGGGTAGCGCGGCTCGCCCCGTCCGGTGGGCGTGATCTCGTCGCGGAACTGCTGGAGGATCGGGTCCTCGAACGAACCGGTGTTGCCGATCGCCTCGGTCACCGACCGGCGGGCCGGCATGTTGCCCTTCGCGACCCCGTTCCACTGCACGGCGGCGTCGATCGACTCCTGACTCATGCTGCCCATGAGCTCGACGGTGAATCGGGCGGCCGCGTCCGGGTCGACGCCCTGGCTGTTGACGACGAACGCCCATCCGCCGAGGACCGTCGTCGGCTCGCCGCCCGGTGGGGTCGGCATCGGGAAGACTCCGTAGGGGTGGTCGGGGGCGTTCTGCCGCATGGCTTCCACCTGCCAGATGCCGGTGTGCCACATCGCCGCGTAGCCGTTGGTGAAGGCGCCGACCATGTCCCCACCGGCCGGCAGCGTGCGCGGCGAGGCCCCGGACCGGACGGCCTCCCCGTACATCGCGAGGGCCTGGACCGCGGCCTCGGAGTCGAAGATCGCCTCCTGGGACTCGGGGTCGATCACGTCCCCGCCGCCCTGCCAGACCCACGGGTAGAACGTGAAGTTCTGGTAGTAGCTCGGCGTGGTGTCGAAGACGAGCCCGGCACGCTGTCCGCCGGTGAGGCGGCGGCCGATCTCGAGCATCTCGTCCCACGTCTGCGGCAAGTCACCCTCGGACAGGCCGGCCTCCTCGAAGGACGGGATGTCGTAGAAGACGGCGAGCGGCTCCTGCTCCATCGGCAGGCCGTAGACCTTGCCGTCGACCGTGCGGGTCGCCAGCGCCTCCGGGTAGTAGTCATCGATCGCGGCCTGGTCCATGTACGGCGTGAGGTCGGTCAGGACGCCGCCGTTGTAGTACCGCAGGAAGTCGCCCGGGGAGATGAGGAACAGGTCCGGGCCGTCACCGGAGGCGAACGCCGTCGTGATGCGGGTGTTCGTCGGGTCGGTGTAGCCGGGGATGTAGACCATCTGGACCGGCCGCTCCCCCGCGTCGGCCCACCGGGCCGTGGCGTCGAGGAACCAGTCGCTCTGGGCGACGATGTTCGGGTCGCCCTGGCTCTGGGGCGAGTAGTTGTTCCAGAACTGCATCGGCGCACGGTCGGCGGCGCTGCTGGACGAGCATCCGCCCAGCGCCCACGCTCCGCCGAGCCCGCCCGCCGCGGCGACGCCCAGGCGCAGGGCGCCGCGCCGGCTGAGGTGATTCGTCATCGAATGGCTCCGGTCGGTCAGAGGACCTCGAGGGCGTCGGCGTCCGGGGTCTGCGGACGCCGCGCCGTCGGGCGGTCGAGGTAGAACAGCGCCGTCGAGGCAATGTCGTCGTGCAGCGGCAGGTAGCGCTTGCCGGAGCGCCAGCCGAGCGCCTGGATGTCCACGGTGACGTCGCTGCTGAAGTGGATGGGGTCCGGCACGTGCCAGCGGTACATGCCGAAACGCTGCTGGGAGCGGTACAGGCCGTCCGGGCGGAGGATCTGGTGCAGCCCGAGGTACGGCGTCGTGAAGGCCGTGTAGCCCTCACCCGGGACGTCGAAGTTCCACGCGCCCCCGAAGTAGTCCTCGGTGCCGGTGCCGCAGATGGTCGGGAAGTGTCCGTCGGTGGCCCCCTCCGGTGCGTCGCCGTCGAGGTAGAACTTGATCTCGCCCTCGCCCCACCATCCGGAGCTGTTCACGCCCCAGGCGATGTAGGTGCCGACGTACTGACCGCGGCCCTCGACCCCGGTCAGGATCGGGTGGGTGGTGCGACCCGGCAGCGGGTTGGAGCGGCGCCACTGCGCGTGCAGGTACCCGGCGTCCGCGCCGGGCGCGTCCTCACCGACCTCGTAGCTGACCTGGTAGTAGACGACGGCCGTCTCGGTTCCCAGGTTCTCGATGGTCAGGTGGGCGCGGTCGCGGAACGGCATCGGCCAGTAGCTGTTGAAGCCGCCGTGGGGGTTGACCGCGATCGTCTCGGAGCTCAGCTGGGCGAAGGAGCCCCACCCCTGGCCGAAGAAGTCACCGACCGGCACCTCGACGGCCGGCTCGGCGGCGCCGTCCCAGTACGCCCGGAGCAGCAGGGAACGCCAGTGGTCGGTGTGGGTGGTCAGCCAGATGTGGGTGATCCGTCCCGGTCCGTCGATCCGGGCGACGTCGAACGTCTCCCCGGGGCCGATCTCGACGCTCGGCGAGACCTTCCAGCCCTGGCCGAGATCGCGCGCCGGGCCGGCGCCGGTGCCGTCGGTGGCACGGCCGCCGCCCGCCTTCTCGCCGGAGAAGTTCTCCGGGCTGATGGAACGGGTGGCCACGGTGCGCAGCGTGGCGATGTCAGGTCGCAGCATGGGTGTCCTTCGTAACGAGGGTCGGGCCGGGTGGGAGGGGCATCCGTCCTGGTGACGCCCGGCGCGAGGCACAGATATCGTGTAATCGATTTCCGACCGTACGGGCCCGGCCCTGGGGTGTCAACTTTCGCGGCTCGTGTCCGCCGGTGCGCGATCATAGGGCCCGTCGGCGCCTGTGCGGGACACCCCCACGGGCACCGGCCCACGCGCGAATCGGGGTGGGCGCCACCGCCGCGCGAGGGGACGACGCGGGCGCCGCCTGGGACTTCGGGCGCCGCCGGTGGCCTAGGGTGAGGCCACGCTGCGAAGGGGGCGAGATGGCAAGGATCGTGGACGTTGCCGCGCTGGCTGGAGTCTCGACCGCGACCGTGTCGCGGGTGCTGAACGGCAAGGCCGTCCGCGCGGACCTGGAGAAGGCCGTCCGCAAGGCGATCGACGAACTGGGCTACACCCCCAACCGCACCGCACGCTCCCTGCGGCGCCAGCACTCCGAGGTCATCGCCCTGGTGTTGCCAGACATCGAGAACCCGTTCTTCACCTCGCTCGCGCGTGGCGTCGAGGACATCGCCCAGGAGGCCGGCCTGTCGGTGGTGCTGTGCAACACCGACGAGGATCCGGACAAGCAGGAGCGCTACCTGCGCATCGCCGACGACGAGAACATGGCCGGCGTGATCGTCGCTCCCGCGGGCCCGTCGGCGCTCCTGAGGCACCTCACCGAACGCGAACGCGCCGTGGTCGTGGTGGACCGGGCGGTGCCGGACGACGTCGACCAGGTCACCTTCGACAACCTCGAGCTGGGCCGGCGCGCCACCCGCGCCCTCGCCGAACGCGGATTCCGCCGGATCGCCTGCGTGACCGGCCCCGAGAGCACGCCGACGGCGGTCGCGCGTGCCCAGGGATGGCGCGAGGAGCTCGCCGAGGCGGGCCTGCCCGCGCCGGAGGACCTCCTGGTGCACGTGAACTTCCGCGTCGACGGTGGTGAGGATGCGATGACCCGGTTGCTGGAGCTCGCCACCCCGCCGGACGCGGTGCTTGCGACGAACAATCTCGTCGGGGTCGGTGCCTTGCGGGTGCTCTCGGCCACGGACCAGGTCGACCTCGGACTCGGGATCATCGGCGACCTGCCGTTCGTCACCTCACCGGTGGACAACGTCTCGCTGTTGCAGCTGCGCCCACGGGAGATGGGCCTGTCGGCGGCGCGCATGCTGGTCCAGCGCATCCGCGGCGAGGCGGGTCCGGCGCGCCAGATCGTCCAGCCCACCCAGCCGGTGCGGCTTGGGGCGCCGCGCGAGTCCGGACCGGCCCGGTAGACGCCGTCGGGCGGCGCGGGTGAGAACCGCAGATCAGCTCCGCTGCGCCGCCAGCGCCTCGGCCACCGGCTGGTCGCCGGAGACGACCTCGGTCACCACACCCGCACTGGCCGGGTCGTCCAACGCCGCGCACAGCACGCCCGCGACGTCCTCGCGAGGGATCTCTGCGCGGGAGACCTCGGGGGCCATCCGCACGCGTCCGGTGCCCGGGTCGTCGGTGAGCACGCCCGGCCGGATGATCGTCCAGTCCAGGTCACGGGACATGAGGTCCTCGTCGGCCGCCTTCTTGGCGTCCTGGTAGGCGGCGAAGACCTCGTCCTCGATGCCGGCCCCGCCCTGGGCGGCCCCCATGGACGAGACCATGAGGTACCGCCGCACCCCGGCGGCCTCGGCGGCGTCGGCCAGCAGCACGGCGGCACCGCGGTCGACGGTGTCCTTGCGCGCGGCGCCGCTGCCCGGGCCGGCGCCGGCGGCGAAGACGACGGCGTCGGCACCGTTGACCACGGTCGCGACGTCGTCGACCCCGGCGCTCTCCAGGTCGAGGACGACGGGATGCGCGCCGTCCTCCTGCAGGTCCTCGACGTGGTCCGGGTTCCGGATGATCCCGAGAACCATGTCGCCGCGAGCGGCGAGCTGGCGGGTGAGCAGACGGGCGATCTTGCCGTGACCTCCGGCGATGACGATGCGCATACCCCGACCGTAGTACTCGGTGGCGGCTCTACGGAGCTGGGACGGCGTTGTCGATGAGCTCGTCGGCCATCTCGGGGAACCATGCGCCGGCAGGTGGATCGACGATGCCGCGCGCCGGGTCGAGGGGCCCCTCCGTGCCGCGGTAGCACTCACCGTCGGACTCGCCGGGCACCTTGATCCAGAGATAGGCGTCGAGCAGGTCGCTCCCGGTCTGCGTGGTGGGCCGCACGCCCAGGCCGCGGTCGAGCGGGTTGCACCAGTCCTCGTAGTCCTCGGGGACGTCCCACGGACCGACGCCGTTGCGGCTCGAGTCGATGACGAAGTGGGTCTCCGGCTCGAGGTCGCCGAGCTGCTCGGCGTACCGCGAGTCCACCGCGACGGTGTTCCGCTCGTGCGGGACGCTCCCCCACGGCGCCGACGTCCACTCCTGCTGCGCGGTCATCTCGACGCCCTCGTAGTCGCTGGCCGGACCGCCGTTCCAGAACTGGTCGCCGCACTCCGACGGCTCGGCGCCCGACTGCGTCACGAGGGCCACGCACGAGGAGATCCACCTGCCGTACGCCTCGAGGTTCGCCGAATACTGGTAGTTGGAGGCGTTGAGGAAGAACCCGTCGGCCCGTTCCACGCCGGCACGCAACAGTCGATCGGTCACGTCCCCGACCGCGAGCCAGCCGGAGTGGGTGCCGTCGAGGTACACGGCGGTGTTCGGCAGGCCGGCGAGCGCGTCGACCGCATGGCCCAGCATCTCGAAGCGTTCCGCGGCGGCCGTGGCGGGATCGGCCTCCTCGGGCCGGCACCACTCCTGCGTGCCGTCGTAGGCCGTGTAGTGCGGGATGATCCCCAGCCCGTCCGGCTCCAGGATGACGACGGCGTCCTTGTTGCCGATCCCCTTGGCCACCTCGTCGATCCACGCGGTGTACTCCTCGACCGACGTGGCGCCACCCGCCGAGTACTGAGCACAGTCGCGGAACGGCAGGTTGTACGCGACGAGCACGGGGACCGATCCCTCGGCGTGGGCCTGCACGACCACGCGCTTGGCCTCCTGCCGGGCCCTCCGCGGCGACTCGCCGGTCAGCCAGTGCGCCGTGGAGAAACTGCCGAGGTACTCGGCGTCGGCGCGGGCGTCGCCCTCGAGGTCCTGGGCCGCCTCGAGAGTCGTGGAGTGCGGGTTCACATACAGCTCCGCCCCCGGTTCGAGGACGTCGTTCGCGGCGGCGGCCGGGGTGGCGAGGCCACCACCGAGAGTGAGCGCAGCGGCAGCTGCGAGCGCGGTCCGCCTCATCGTCGAGGCCATCATGGTTCTCCCTGTCACGGCGTCGTGAGCGGCGACCGTGCCGCCCGATGGGAGCGCTCCCACCGGGTCCGAGACTGTCGGCATGGCGCCGCGGTGTCAAGCACCGCCGGGCCGAGCGCCGGTCAGCGGCGCTCGGCGATCCCGGCGATCGCCACGGCTAGGCGGTCTGGCGCACTGATCATCGGCCAGTGGCCTGTGGCGAGGTCGGCGTAGCGCACGTCCTCCGCCCGCGAAGGCTCGGGCAGATGGCCGGCCTCGATCCAGCTGCGGGCATCGTCCGGAGAGTACTCGGGGCAGACCAGGGTGACCGGAACCCGGTGGCGGCGCTCGTCCCGCAGACGGACCGTCGCATCAGTGACGCCGGACGGCACGGGCACGGTGAGGCTCTCCAGGCGTGTGCGGCTCGCCCTGTCGAGGTCGGCGGTGTCCGGACCGTCGAATCGCTCCCAGCCGGGGAAGGGCACCACACCGTCCCGTGCGGGGAAGGCGTCGAAGTACGTGGCGCCGTCGGCCGGCGGGAATCCACCGACCATCGCCACGCCGGCGATCGCGTCCGGGCGGGCGTCCGCGACGAGCCAGGCGAGGCCGGAGGCGGCGGAGTGGCCGACGACGAGCGGACGGGCGGCCCGGTCGACCTCGCCGAGCACGGCGGCGACCTGGTCCGCCAGGGTGGCGGCGACGTCGCCGTCGTCCTGCCCGGGCAGCCGGATCGGCACCGCGCGATGCCCCTGCCGGGCCAGGTGATCCGCGGTCTCCTGCCACACGGGGGCGGTCAGCCACATGCCGGCGATCAGCAGGATGTCCATGTCGTGCTCCCTCCCTCCGTGACGAGACTAGAGCTGCCAGGACGCCGGCCACGCCCCAGTGCGCGGCCGAGAGGGAGGACGTGGTTCCGCGCGACGACCGGATCCGCCCTCTCGGCATCGACGCGAAGCGGCTCACTCGCGTACGGCGCCGGCCAGCATGCCGCTGATGAAGTGTCGTTGCAGGAACAGGTACAACACCACCACGGGCAGCGCGACGAGGATCGCACCGGCGGCCAGCAGTGTGGTCCCCTGGGTGTACTGCCCCTGGAACAGGGCCAGGCCGAGCGGGGCGGTACGCAGCTGTCCGGTGGGTGACATGACCAGCGGGATGAGGAACTCGTTCCAGGTCCACATGAACATCAGCAGCACCATGGTGGTCATGGCGGGGCGGGCCACCGGGACGAGGACCTGCCACAGCACGCGGTGGTGACCGGCGCCGTCCAGGCGGGCGGCCTCGATGAGGGACCGGTTCGCGCCGCGGAAGAAGGCCCGCATCCAGAAGGTTCCGAAGGCGATCGACTGCGCCACCTGGGGCAGCGCGATCGCCCAGATCGTGTCCGTCAGCCCGAGGTAGCGCAGATCGAAGAACAGGGGCACGACGATGGCCTCCGCGGGGACCATGATGCCGAGCAGGAAGACATAGAACAGCACCTGGGAGCCGGCGAAGGTGAAGGCGCCGAACGCGTAGCCGGCCATCGTCGACAGCACGGTGGCCAGGGAGACGACCAGGGCGGCCACGGCGACGGAGTTGCGCAGATACTCGCCGAACCTCCCCTGGTCCCACGCGCGGGCGAGGTTCTCCCAGTGCACGGGACCGCCGGTCTGCGCGTCCGCCGGGGTCTCCGGAGAGAGGGCGGTGACGAGGATGGTCACGACGGGCGTCAGAGCGAGGGCGGCGAAGATCATCAGGATGGCGTAGTTCGCCACCCGTTCCGCGGTGGAGACCCTCATCGCTCGCGTTCCCCGATCCGGTTCACCGCGAGGTTGAGCAGGAAGATCAGCGCGGTCAGAACCACGGCGACCGCGGCGGCCGAGCCGACCTCCCCGAGCTCGAAGGCCCGCCGGTACACCTCGTAGCTCGGTACGGTGGTGGTGCTGCCCGGCCCGCCGCGGGTGGTGACGAAGACCAGGTCGAAGGTCTTGAGGGCAGCGATGATCGTCAGCACCAGCGAGACCACGATCTCCGGCCGAACCGAGGGCACGGTGATCGCCAGGAACGTGCGCACTGGGCCCGCGCCGTCGAGCGTGGCCGCCTCGTAGAGGTCCTGCGGGATGCGCGCCATCCCGGCCATGAGCAGCACGGTCACCAACCCGGTGCACACCCAGGTGCCGATGAGGCCGACGGCGGGCAGGGTCAGGGTGAAGTCCCCGAGCCAGGTCCGGGTGAGCGCGTCCAGGCCGACGGCGCGCAGGGCGGTGTTGAGGAGGCCGTCCGGGGCGTAGATCTGCCGCCACGCGACCGCGACGACCACCATGGCGATGACCTGCGGCAGGAAGACGACGGTGCGGAAGAAGGCCAGGCCACGCACCCGTGCCCGCATCAGCAGGGCGGCGAGCACCAGCCCGATGCCGAGCGGCAGCACGGCAAAGAAGACGATGAGCACCAGCGCGTGCCCGAACGCGGCGCGCAACGCGGCGTCGGTGAGGACGTCCGCGTAGTTCGCCAGACCTACGAAGGTCGCCAGGGACAGGCCGTCCCACTCGTACAGCGAGATCTGCACCGCCCGGCCCAGCGGGTAGAGCAGGAAGGCGGCGTAGACCACGAACGCCGGCAGCAGGAACCAGTACGGTGTGGCGCCGTACATGCTGCGCCGCCGGCGCACGTCCTGGGGGCGCGGCCGGCTCACTGGTTGGATTCCACGAACTCCGAGTAGTCGGCCTCGGCCGCCTGGGTGAACTCCTCCGGGGACATCTCGCCGGCCAGCAGGGACTGCAGTCCCTGCCCGAGGGTCTCGCCCATCGTGGGGGTCGCCCAGTCGAGATAGGGCAGCAGGGCTCCGTCGGTGATGGTCCGGTCGTAGGCCTCGTAGACCTCGGCGTTGAGGCTGTCCGGCGCCTCGTGCTCGCTGGTCTCGACCACCGGCATGTTGCCGGTCTCCGCGATGACTTCCATGGCGTCCGCGTCGGTGAGGAAGTCGATGTAGGCCGCGGCGACGTCCGGATGTTCCGCCTGCGAGGTGACCGCGAAGGGCAGCCCCGTCCCGCCGGTAGTCACCGGTCCGGCGCCTTCCTCGGTCGGTGGGGGCGCGAAGAATCCGGCGGTCTCCCCCATGGCGGCATGGATGTCGGCAGCGAGCCACGACCCGGCCATGAGGTAGACCCCCTCGCCCTCGGTGAAGGACTGCCAGACGGCGTCGTAGTCGGCGCCGTTGAACCCGTCACCGAAGTACCCTTCCTCGGCCCACTCCTGGACGGTGGCGGCGGCCTGGAGGTTCGCGTCGTCGGTCCAGGTGGCGCCCGCGTTTCCGAACCCGAGATCCCGGATCTCCGCGGGATCGACGTATGCGCCCTGCACCGGGCCGAAGACGTGGAGGGCGGGCCACTGGTCCAGGTTGCCGAGCATCAGCGGGGTCTCGCCCCGGTCGGCGATCGCGGGAAGCTGGTCGACGAACTCCGACCAGGTCTGCGGGACCTCGAGCCCGAGCTCGTCCAGCTTGTCGCGGTTGTAGTAGACCCCGACGACCTCACCCACCTGCGGCAGGCCGTAGACCGACCCCTCGCCGAAGGTGACGCCGTCGGGGCTGTAGCTGCTGTTCTGCAGGACCGAGTCACCGAACCGGTCGTGCCAGCCGTAGGCCTCGGCGTAGTCGTCCAGCGGCAGCAGCTGTCCGGCGCCGACGTATTGGCCCATCTGGGAGCGCGAATTGTTGACCTGCGTGACGTCCGGAGCGTCCTCGCCGGTGAGCGCAAGGCGCAGCGTGGCGTTGAGGTCGTCCGTCGACTGCGTCTCGCGCTGGATCTCGACGTTGGGGTAGGCCTCCATGAAGGCCTCGTTGAGCCGCTCGATCTGCTCGTTCTGACCGCCGCGGACCTCCTGGTCCCACACGGTGAGGGTGACGTCGCCGACGTCGGAGATGTCCGTCCGGACGTCGGTCGGTTCGCCGGAGGTCTCGCCGCCGTCGTCCCCGGCGGTGTTCGAGCCCGGGGTGCAGGCAGCGAGGGCGAGAGCGGCTCCGGCCAGCACGCCGAGGCCAGCAGCGCGTCTCGAGCGGGTGGTGGTCATCGTCTCTCCTTCTGCGCGAGGCTCCCGGGCGAGGTCAGTCGGAGCCCGAACCGGACTCCTGCGCCGGATCGATGGTGATGATGCTCGTCTCGCCCGGGGTCACCACACCGGAGGAAACGGCCCGCCGGCTGCGGCGCGGCCGCCGGCGGGGCTCGGCCGCGGGCTTGCGGTCCGCGGTCTCGGCGGCCTCCTGGGCGTCACTCGGGACGACGACGGACCCCCCGGCCGGTGCGCCGACCACTCCGGTGGCCGGCGGGTCCTCGGGCGTGGCGGGCTCGGCGGGGTCGGAGACCGGCTCCGCAGCGGGCGTGCGTGGCTCGTGCGGATCCTGTGTGGAGACGTTCCGGTCGGCGTCCGCGGACTCGTCGGCGGACTTGGTGTCGTGCTCGTGCGCGCTCGCCGCGGCGGCGGCGATCGTGGCGAGTGTGGCCTTGACCTCCTCGCGGGCCTTGGCGGCCCCCGGGTCCTCGGCGGGCGCCTCGGGCGGCGAGGCGGGCGAGGTGTGCTGCGGGGTGCTGCCGCGCCGACCGCGGCGACGCCCTCCGCCGTCGTCCGATCCGCTGCTGCCGGACTTCTCGACGGGGTGGTCGTGGATGACGAAGCCGCGACCACCACAGTGCTCGCAGGGGGTGGAGAACGCCTCGATGAGCCCTTGGCCGACCCGCTTGCGGGTCATCTGCACGAGACCGAGCGAGGTCACCTCGGCCACCTGGTGCCTGGTGCGGTCACGCCCCAGGCACTCGAGGAGCCGGCGCAACACCAGGTCGCGGTTGGACTCGAGGACCATGTCGATGAAGTCGATGACGATGATGCCGCCGATGTCGCGCAGCCGGAGCTGGCGGACGATCTCCTCGGCGGCCTCGAGGTTGTTCTTCGTCACCGTCTCCTCCAGCGTGCCGCCGGAGCCGGTGAACTTGCCGGTGTTGACGTCGATGACCGTCATCGCCTCGGTCCGCTCGATGATGAGCGAGCCACCGGAGGGCAGCCAGACCTTGCGGTCCATCGCCTTGGCGAGCTGCTCGTCCACACGGTGCTCGGCGAAGACATCGCCCGTCGCCGTCCAGTGGTGCATCCGGTCGGCGAGCTCGGGCGAGAGGTCACGCACGTACGTCGAGATGGTCTTCCAGGCGGTGTCGCCCGCGACGACGAGAGACTGGAAGTCCTCGTTGAACACGTCCCGGACCACGCGCACGGCGAGCTCTGGCTCGCCCTTGAGCAGCGTCGGGGCCGACTTGGCGTTCTTGGCCTTGGCGTCGATGTCCGCCCACTGCTTGGTCAGCCGCTCGACGTCGGCCCGCAGCTGCTCCTCGGTGGCACCTTCGGCGGCGGTCCGCACGATGACGCCCGCCCCCTCGGGCACGATCTCCTTGAGGAGCTTCTTCAGCCGGGACCGCTCGTTGTCCGGGAGCTTGCGGGAGATTCCGGTCATCCCGCCGGAGGGCACCAGCACCAGGTGACGGCCGGCCAGGGTGATCTGGGCGGTCAGCCGGGCGCCCTTGTGCCCGATCGGGTCCTTGGTCACCTGGACCAGGACCGTGTCACCCGACTTCAAGGCCTGCTCGATACGCCGCGGCTGGCCCTCCATGCCGGCGGCGTCCCAGTTGACCTCGCCGGCGTAGAGGACGGCGTTGCGCCCCTTGCCGAGGTCGACGAAGGCGGCCTCCATCGACGGCAGGACGTTCTGCACCCTCCCCAGGTAGACGTTGCCGACCATCGAGGTCTGCGTGTGCCGGGCGACGTAGTGCTCGACGAGGATGTCGTCCTCGAGGACGGCGATCTGGTTCAGCCCGTCCTTCTCGCGGACGATCATCTTGCGCTCGACCGACTCGCGGCGCGCCAGGAACTCGGCCTCGGACAAGGTGGTGCGGCGCCGGCCGGCCTCCCGACCTTCGCGGCGGCGCTGACGCTTGGCCTCCAGGCGGGTCGAGCCCTTCAGTGCCGTGACCTCGTCGCGGCGTCCGTCGCCGTCGCCGTTGCGCGAGCGACGCCGACGGCGGCGCCGGCGCGAGCTCGAGGAGCTCTCGTCGCCGTCGTCACGGCTGTCC
The DNA here is from genome assembly GCF_042680605.1 of Georgenia deserti. Taxonomy (NCBI): domain Bacteria; kingdom Bacillati; phylum Actinomycetota; class Actinomycetes; order Allobogoriellales; family Allobogoriellaceae; genus Georgenia; species Georgenia deserti. Next base: position 64,379 of record NZ_JBHUEE010000005.1, on the reverse strand, counting down.
GCGCCATCGGCCTCGTCCGAACCGCTCTCCTGAGCCTCGTCACCGGCGCCCTTGTCGCGCCGGTCGTCCGCCGACCGTCCCGCGGTCTCGGTCGCGTCCTTCTCGCTCTTGCTGTCCGGGCTGTCCTTGCGGTCCCGGCCGTCCTTGTCGGAGTCCGAGCGCTCCCGGCCCCCCTCGGCGGAATCGTCACCGTCACCACGGTTGTCGTCGGCGTCCCCGCCCGAACCACGGTTGCGGCGGCCGCGCCCTCCGCGGCGGCGCCGGCGGCGCCCGCCGCCAGCGCCCTCGCCGCCGGACTCCTCCTCGCCGGAACGGTCCTCGCCCTGGCCGGTCGCCTCGTCCTCGGGCTCACCGGCCTCGTCCGCGTCACGGTCTTGCCCCGTGGGCTCGCCGGCGGTCGCCTGGGCACGACGACGGCGTGGGCGGGAACTCGGATCAGGCGCCTGGAAGAGCAGCGCGGCGGCAGGCAAACGAGGCTCATCGACCTGCTCGGTCCCCGTGTCGGGCTCGGCGGCGCCAGCGGCGTCGGACTCGTCCGGCCCCTCGGACCCGGCGGCCGCGTCGTCGTCCTCGGGCTGGCTCAGACCGAGCTCGGCGAGGACGTCGAGCTCCTGCTCACGCGCGCGCTCCTTCGGAGCCCTCCGACGGCTGCGGCCGGCCGGTGGCGCCTCGGTGACGGGGGCGTCGGTCGCGTCGACCTGCTCCACCTGGTCCGTTGCCGGCTCGCCGGCCCCGTCGTTCGCGGCGGGCCGAGTGGTCTCCTCGGACTCGTCGATCACGGCACCCGGAGCAGGGTGGGTAGCCTCGATCTCCGCGACCTCGGCCTGGGCGGGCTCGGCCTGGGCGGGCTCGCTCGACGCGGGCTCGACGCCCCCTGCCTCGGCGATCGTGCCGGCCTCGCCGGAAGCTGCCGGTTCCTCGTCGCCTACGGGGGCCGACGTCTTCTTGGCGGCACGCTTCCGGGGCGCCCGCGCGCGGGTGGGTTTGGTCGGGGTGGTCTGCGTCCCCTCGCCCTCGCCGTCCTGGCGCTCCTCAGCCGGCTCCTCACCCTGCGGCTCTTGCGCGGGCATGTCCTGCCCGGGCTGCGCCGCGCCGCTCCCGGCCTTGCGGGTTGTCTTGGCGCCGCTTCGACCGGAGGCCGACTTCGCGGTTCGGCGACGCGAGGTCGTCCTCGCCGGCGCGTCCACGGCCGCCGCTTCGGCCGCCTTCTCGGCGACCGCGTCGAGCGCGTCACCGTCCGGCCCGCCGACAGCGGTGCCCGCTCCGGTCTCGGGCTGATCCGCCGTCGTCGGTTCGGTGACCGGGGCGGTGGCCCGACGCGAACGGCGGGCGCGGGGGGCCTCGGCCTGTTCCTGACTGTTCTGCGTCGTCGCTTCGGTGTGCTGTTCGTCCATGGGGTGTTCCCCTAGGCCCCGGGCCGCCGCCACACCCTCCGGCGCGCCCGTGGGCGGTTGTCGTCCCCGGCGGACCGAGGACGGAAGTCCTGTGTGTACGACCGATGTGCGGAGCACCCGGGCGCCGACCGACGGGCGGCCCGCCGCGCCGGGCGCGGAGCCGGTCCTCTGCTGCTGCACCGTCGCTGGTGGCGCGGTGGCGCGAGATGGACCGCAAGGTCACGTCGTCGTCGGACCGGAGAGCGGGGTGTGGAGCTGCCCTCCAGCCTTGTTCAGTATCGCACAGCAGCTGCCAGGAGCCGTTCGGCGACCCGCTGTCCACGTGGTGGGACGCACACGTCGTCATTCCTCCCGGTGGCGCCGGCAGCGCGCCTGGTACGTCTCTGCCCCACCGACGTGCGCGGCCACCGGGTACCGCGCATCCCCCACCGTGGCGGCATCGCCGCGCAGACGGACGTGGTAGGCCGCGTCGCGGCCGCACACACCGCAGACCGCCGTCAGGCGGGTGACGTCCTCGGCGAGGGCCATGAGCTCAGGGAGCGGGGAGAACGGGCGGGCGTCGAACGTCACCGACAATCCGGCCACGAGAACGGTCAGCCCGTCGTCAGCGAGGTGCTGGACGAGCCCGACGAGCCCTGTCCCGAAGAACTGCGCCTCATCGATCGCGAGCAGTTGCGTCCCCGGCGGCACGGCGTCGACGAGGTCCCGCACGTGCGCGACGGTGCGGGACGGGGCCTGAAGTCCCGAGTGCGAGGCCACCCGGCCCGTACCACTCCGGGCGTCCAGGTCGTGACCGACCACGACGACGCGCCGCCCGGCGACCTGAGCCCGGCGGACTCGGCGCAGGAGCTCCTCCGACTTGCCCGCGAACATCGGCCCGGCGATGACCTCGAGCCGGCCCGGCACGTCCTCCTCCACCATGGCACCAGTCAAGCAGGACCCGTGGACACCGGTAGCAGACGCCCGACGCTGGATCTCGGCACGACCTCACAGCCCTTCCTCATGCACGCGCCCGTGGCGTGGGATGCCGGGGTTCGAGCGCGCGGCCTCGGCGGGACGTGTCGAGGGCTTGACCTCAACTTTGGTTGAGCTTCGAGACTGGGGTCATGACGCCGAGCAGCACCATCGCCACCGGCAGCACCCGTGCGCCGTGCGCCCGGAGCGGTGCCGACCCCTGCCCAGAGCGAAAATCCTTTCGGCGTGTCAGTGGGTGTTCGTACTGTGAGAACCGGTGGTGCCGCGGGACTGTCGCGCTCGCGGACGACATGTCGCCTCTATAAGTTTTCACGTATATTGAGGTCGTGGTCTCGCCTCACCGAGCAGCACAGCCCGTCCCCGGTCAAGGAGTCTCAGTGTCCACCTCACCCGCCATCGAGGCCACCGGCCTCGTCAAACATTTCGGCGACACCAAAGCGGTCGACGGCGTCGACCTCACCATCGCGCGGGGAGGCGTCTACGGCGTCCTCGGCCCGAACGGCGCAGGCAAGACGACGGCGATCCGCATGCTCGCCACGCTGCTGCGCCCCGACGGCGGTCAGGCCCGCGTTCTCGGCCACGACGTGATCACCGAGGCGGCCGCAGTGCGCGAGAAGATCGCGCTCACCGGCCAGTTCGCCTCGCTCGACGAGGACCTCACCGGTCTGGAGAACCTCGTCCTGCTCGGCAAGCTCCAGGGCTACAGCTTCGCCACGGCACGGCGGCGCGGTGCGGAGCTCCTCGAGGCGTTCGGGCTGGCCGACGCCACGAACCGCCAGGTCAAGAAGTACTCCGGCGGCATGCGGCGCCGCCTCGACATCGCCGGCTCGTTGTTGACCACCCCGGAGCTGATCTTCCTCGACGAGCCGACCACCGGGATCGACCCCCGCAGCCGCAACCAGGTGTGGGACATCATCCGCACGCTGGTCGCGGCCGGCACCACCGTGCTGCTCACCACGCAGTATCTGGAGGAGGCCGACCAGCTCGCGAACCGGCTCGCGGTCATCGACCACGGCAAGGTCATCGCCGAAGGCACCCCGGGCCAGCTCAAGGCGCAGGTCGGCTCCGGCACCGTGCAGGCCCGGGTGTCGGACCCGGAGCGGCGAGACGAGGCCGCCGAGATCCTCGCGCGTGTCCTCGGTGCGGATGTGGACGCAGCCGCCGACCCGGCCGCCATCCACGCCCGTATCGATTCGCACGCCCACGCCGCGGCCGCGCTCAGCGCCCTCGAGGAGGCCGAGATCGCGGTGGAGACGTTCGCTCTCGGTCAGCCGAGCCTCGACGAGGTGTTCCTGGCCCTGACCGGCCGCCCCGCAGAGACCGACGACAGGACCGACGACAGTGCGGCCGGCGCTGAGGACGCCGCCACCGAGGAGAAGGCGAGCACCCGATGAGCGAGACGAGTACCCGCACCCGGCGGCCGGCCGGCGCGGACGTGGTGACGGAGGCCGAACGCATTCGCAACGTCCTGGTCGACCCCGGCGACCGCCCCACCCGCGCGGGCGCCGTGAGCGCCTCGTTGACCTACGGCTGGCGGGCGCTGCTGAAGATCAAGCACGTCCCGGAACAGCTCTTCGACGTCACGGTCTTCCCGATCATGATGACGGTGATGTTCACCTACATCTTCGGCGGCGCGCTCGCCGGCTCGGTGGGTGACTACGTCCAGTTCCTCATCCCGGGGATCTTCGCGCAGACGCTCATCATGGTGACGATGTACACCGGGCTCACGCTGAACCGGGACGTGTCCAAGGGCATCTTCGACCGGTTCCGCTCGCTGCCCACCTGGCGGCCGGCCCAGCTCGTCGGCGCCCTGCTCGGTGACCAGGTCCGGTACATCCTCGCCGGCATCATCATCCTCGCCGTCGGCTTCATCATGGGCTTCCGGCCCGACGGCGGGATCTCGGGTGTGCTCGCGGCGTTCGTGATGTTGCTCGTGTTCGCGTTCAGCCTCTCGTGGGTCTGGACGCTGGTCTCGCTGGCCGTGCGGACCGAGCAGGCAGCGATGGGGGTGTCGATGTTCATCCTCATGCCGTTGACGTTCGCCTCGAACATCTTCGTGCGGCCGGAGACCATGCCGAGTTGGCTGGAAGGAGCGGTCGAGGTCAACCCCGTCTCCGTGGTCGTGAGCACGATCCGCGAACTCATGGCCGGCACGTTCGACGCCGGTTCCGTCGGTGTGGTCCTCGTCTACTGCGCCGTGCTGGTGGCCGTGTTCGGACCGTTGTCGATGATGCTGTACAACCGCAAGTCCTGACCACGGGCCGGGCTCACCGCCGGGGCGGGCGCCGCTGGCACCGCGGGCACGAGAACGATCCGCGGTTCATGAACTGCTCGCGCCGGATCGGCGTGCCGCAACGCCGGCAGGGCAGTCCGGCCCGGCCATACGCGTTCAAGGAGCGGGCGAAATAGCCGGCGGCGCCGTCGACGTCCACGTACAGGGCGTCGAACGAGGTGCCGCCGGCCGCCAGCGCGTCCCGCATGACCTCCGTGGCGGCGTCGTAGAGCTCGCGCAGCCGAGGCGGACGCAGCAGTTCGGTCCGGCGGGCGCCGTGCAGCCGGGCGCGCCACAACGCCTCGTCGGCGTAGATGTTCCCGACCCCGGAGACGAGGGACTGGTCCAGCAACGCGCGTTTGATCTCGGTGCGGCGGTGGCGGGTACGGCGAACGAGCGCGGGTCGGTCCAGCGCCGGGTCGAGCAGGTCGCGGGCGATGTGGGCGACGGGAGCGGGAAGCACCGCGGCATCGCTCCCCCGCCCGGCCGGGGCACCGTCGTCGGTCGGGGCCGTCTCGACGACCATGAGGTGACCGAAGGTGCGTTGATCGACGAACCAGAGTTGTCCGCCGTCGTCGAACGTGATCCGCACGCGCAGGTGCGCGGTGGTCGCCGGGCTCTCCGCGGTCACGGCCGGTGACCGCGCCGCGGTCAGATCGACCGGGCCGTGGTCGTCCACGGCCATGACCGGGGCCGGATGCATGAGGTCCTCGAGTTCGCCCACCCGCCGGCGCGCACCGGGCGGTTCTTGGACGAGCAGCTGGCCACTCATCCCCAGGTGGGCCAGCATCGCCTCGGCAGGTGGATCCTCCTCGCCGGACTCGGACACGGTGAGCCAGAGGTACTTCCCACGGCGGACCGCGGCACCGAACATGCGGCCGCGCAACCGGCCACGGAGCTCCTGCGCGCCACCGGCCTGTCGTCGCACCGACCGCGGGTGAACGACCTCGACGTCGGCGACCGTACGTCCGAGCACCCGGCGAGCCAGGCCGGCCCGGACGGTCTCGACCTCGGGCAGCTCGGGCATCAGGACGGGTCTGGCACGTTGTCGCCGTCGGCGGGGACGTCCTGCGCGGCGAGCCAGGTGTAGGTGTCCTCCGCGGCGTTCTGCTCGGCCACCTTCTTGGACGTCCCGGTCCCCCGCCCGCGTTCGACGTCGTCGAGCACCACGGTCGCCGTGAAGGTGCGGGCGTGGTCTGGCCCCTCGCCGGTGACCACGTACGTGGGTGCGCCGAGCCCGCGTTCGGCCGCGAGCTCCTGCAGGGACGTCTTCCAGTCCAGGCCGGCGCCTAGATCTGCCGCCCGGTCCAGCAGGGACCCGACGAGCCGCTGGACCACCCCGCGGGTGTGCTCGAGTCCGTGGCAGAGGTAGATCGCGCCGATGAGTGCCTCGACGGTGTCGGACAGGATCGAGTCCTTTTCCCGTCCCCCGGTCACCAGCTCGCCGCGGCCGAGGAGGATGTACTCCCCCAACCCGATCGTGCGGGCCACCGAGGCGAGCGCTTTCTGGCTGACGGTCGCCGCGCGCATCCGGGCGAGGTCCCCCTCCGCCTCCGCGGGATGGGTCCGGTAGAGGTGCTCGGTGACGATGATTCCCAGGACGGAGTCGCCGAGGAACTCGAGGCGCTCGTTCGTGGGGATGCCGCCGGCTTCGTGCGCGAACGACCGGTGAGTCAGCGCCAGGACCAGCAGCTCGGGGTCGATGGCGGTGCCGAGCGCCTCGGTGAGGGTCTCGACGTCGGTGCGTGCCGGCTGATCCGCCACCCCGTTCCTGCCACGCCGGCGGCTCAACGGCCCTCCTCCTCGTCCGGCGTCTGATCGTCCTCGAGCAGTGCGGTCAGGGCCGCCCAGCGAGGGTCGAGCTGCTCGTGGTGGTGGTCCGGTTCGAGCTCGTCCCACCGCTGACCGCATCCGGCGCACAGGCCGGGGCAGTCGGGCCGGCACAGCGGCTGGAAGGGCAGGGCGGGCACCACGGCATCGCGCAGCACGGGTTCGAGGTCCAGGTGCTCGTCCTCGACGACGGGCAGCTCCTCAGCCTCCTCGTCACCCTCCTCGATCAGGGTCGCGCGGGTATCCGGGTAGTAGTACAACTCGGACATCTCGGCCTCCACCTCGCCGTGCAGCTCCTGCAGGCAACGCACGCACTCACCGTGGGTACGTGCCCGGGCGGTCCCGCTGACGAAGACGCCGTCGAGCACCGAGTCCAACCGCAGGTCGAGTTCGATGTCGGAGCCTTCGGGCACGGCGATGACCTCGGTACCGAGGTCGGCGGGGGCCGGCACGGTGCGCTCGAGGGCGCGCGAGGCTCCGGGACGGCGGCCGAGCTCGTGTGTGTTGACGACGAGCGGCGAGCGGGCGTCCATGACACTCCTTCTGCCGCGCGTGGCGCGCGGGTCGGTGTTGCGGCCGGACTGGGCCGGGAATCGATGCTACATAGCACCGGGTGTCTGCCGGGAACGTGGTCTCCTGCATCGTTCGGCGACATCGCGGCGCCGACGCGGCCGACCGGCGATCTGACGGGGCATCAGACCTGACCGGGGTGCCAGGCCGGCGCGCCGTGTGGGTGGGACACGGCACCATGGCGGCATGCTCGATCAACGACTGAGTTGGCGTGGCCGGCGGATCGCTTGGGGCCGCCTCGGTTCGGGTCCACCTGTGGTGCTGTGTCACGGAACCCCGTGGTCGTCCGCGCTGTGGGCGCCGATCGCGCGGGCATTGAGCGCGGACCACACGGTCTACCTGTGGGACATGCCGGGGTACGGCGCCTCCTCGATGGATCCGGCCCACGCCGTGGACCTGGGACTCCAAGGTGAGTTGCTCGCCCACATGCTGGCGACGTGGGATCTGCAGCGACCCCACGTCGTGGCGCACGACTACGGCGGGGCCGTTGCGCTGCGTGCCCATCTGCTGCACGGGCGGCCGATGGCGTCGATGTTCCTGGTGGACGTGGTGGCACTGGCGCCGTGGGGGTCGGAGTTCTTCCGGTTGGTGCGCCAGCACGCCGAGGTGTTCGCGGCTCTGCCCGCCCCCATCCACCGGTCGGTGGTCCGCGGGTACATCGCCGGGGCGAGCCACCGCGGCCTGCGTCCCGAGGAGCTGGAGATGCTGTGCGCGCCGTGGCTGACGGGGCCCGGGCAGGCGGCGTTCTACCGTCAGATGGCCGAGGCCGATCAGCGGTACACGGACGAGTTCGCCGACCGGCTCGACCGGATCGACGCCCCCGTGCGCGTCGTCTGGGGACGCGAGGACACATGGATCCCGGCTGAGCAGGGCGAACGCCTCGCGTCCGCCGTCCCGGGCGCCACGCTCGGCCTTGTCGAGGACTCCGGGCATCTCATCCAGCTCGACGCGCCGGCGGTCCTGGCGGCCGAGCTCTCCCGGTGGTTGGCGAGCGTGCGCTGAGCACCGGCATATCCTGCTTCCGACGTGCCGCTACTCCTGCGCGGGCTGGTCGGCGTCCTCGCGCTCGCGATTGTCCCGGTCCGCCCGCGCCGCCAGCGCCTCGCGGCCGGCCTTGACCTGTGCGGCGACCGAGCCGAGGTCGATCTCGAACTGCGCGAGCTTGCGGTCGCAGTAGTCGTTCGCGTCGGACGCAAGCTTCGCGGCCCGTGCCTCCGCCTCGGCCACGATCTGGCCGGCACGTTCGTTGGCCAGCTCGACGACGTGCTCCTGGGAGGTCAGCCGCTCGGCCTCGGCGCGCGCCTCCTCGACGATCTTCTCGGCACGCTGCCGCGCCCGTTCAACCATGGCGTCGGCGTCGGAGACGATGTCGTCGGCCGTCTGGATCTCACGAGGCACGACCGCGCGGGCGGCGTCGAGCAGATCGAGGGCCTCGGCCCGGTTCACGAGTGCGGAGGCCGACATCGGCATCGCGCGGGCCTGCGTGACGAGTTCGGTGAGCTCGTCGAGGATCGAGATCAGCGACGCGCCGTCCTCGGCATGCTGCGCGGCGGCAACGTCGGGGTCGCGGTGGGTGCGCGGGGCGGTTGCGGTCATCGGTCTTCTCCTTGGTCAGCGTCGCCGAGCGCGCCGGCGACGGCGGGGGTCACCAGACCCGTGAGGTCGCCACCGTTGCGGGCGACGTCCTTGACGAGCGAGGAGGCCACGTGCGCGAGGGTGGGGTCCCCCAGCACGAACACGGTCTCCACACCGGCCAGGTGCCGGTTCATCAGCGCCATGGCGTGTTCCGCATCGAGATCGGCGGGGCCCCGGATGCCTTTGACGACGGCGGTGGCACCGACGTCGTCGCAGTAGTCGGCCAGCAGCCCGTCGACGACGTCGACGCGGACGCCGTCCAGGTCGGCGACGGCGTCCCGGGCAAGGTCCGCCCGCTGTGCCGGCCCGAACCGGTAGGTCTTGGCGGGGTTGTTCGCGACGGCGACGACGACCTCGTCGAAGATCATGCGGGCTCTGCGCACGACGTCGACGTGACCGAGCGTGACAGGGTCGAACGACCCCGGGCAGACGGCGAGCGTCATCGCTGTCCCCGGGGGCCGGCGGCTCGGATGCTGGGCCTCACGGTGCCTCACGGTAGCCGCCCGCGCGTCGAAGTCGGCGCCGCCACGCGGCACGCGGCGCATCTCGTGCTCCACGGGCGCCGCCGGCGTCCCCGGCGTCACGCCGGTTCGGCGAACCAGACGCGGGTCTCGCCGTACCGGCGCTCGTCGAACCGGGACAGACCGGCCGGCCAGCCGGGCTCCGGGCTACGCCGGGAGCGCTCCACGACCACGACGGCGTCGGGAGTCAGCCAGCGTGCGGCCAACAGATCCAGCGCCGTCGCGAGGCGCTCATCACCGAGATCGTATGGCGGGTCGAGCAGGGCCAGGTCGGCCGGCCGAGGCGCCGCGCCGTCCAGGTAGGTCTCGACCTTGCCGGTGACCACCTCGACGGCCAGGCCGAGGGCGGCGGCGTTACGCCGCACCAGGGCCGCGGCAGGGCGAGCCGATTCGACGAGGGTGACGTGGGCTGCGCCGCGACTGGCGGCCTCGAGGCCGAGCGCACCTGACCCCGCATACAGGTCGAGCACCTCGGCGCCGGAGACGACACCGAGGTGCTCGAGCCTGGAGAAGAGAGCTTCGCGGACGCGTTCGGAGGTGGGCCGGGTCCCACGGCGTGGCACCTCAAGCGTGCGCCCACCCACGGTCCCGGCGACGATCCTGGTCACCGAGCCAGCCTAGAGCGGGCTCAGGCGGCGCGGATGTGCCGGTCCTCCTCGACGGTGGCGCCTTCCGCCACGACGTCGTCGGCCAGCAACCGGGCGCTGTCGGCGATACGGGCCTTGGCACCGATGTTGGCGCGCGCACCGACCACGGCGCGACCGGCGACGACCGCACCCGGTCCGACGTGCGCGTGCTCGCCCACGCGGGCCGCCGGGCCGATCACCGCACCCTGATCGATCCATGCGCCTCGGGCGATGTGTGCACCGTGGTGCACGCGGGCACCCGGATCGACGTAGGCGGAGGCGTCGACGAAGGCCGTCGGGTCGACCACGGCGGAAGATTCCACCAGCCCTCCACCGTTGCTGTGGTGGAAGTACTTGCGGGTGATCCCGTGGTCGTCCTCGAACTCCACATAGTTCTTCTTCCTGCGCATGTCTGCCTCCTCTCCCTTCCGGCTGTTCCGGTCGGGCAAAGAACCGTACAGATGTACAACGCGCAGGGGGAAGCAAAGATTCCATCATCTACGTCACGTCCGAGAGGTCATCACTGTGTCAGATCCCACACGCGCCGCCGAACCCGCCAGCGACCCCAGCGCCGCAGACACCTCTACCCAGGTCGGGCCCGAGGCCTCGGCAGATCCGGGGCCGCCGCGGGTACCGGTGTCCGTCCTCGACCTGGCCACCGTCCGGCCGGAGGAGGGGATCCGCGCCGCATTCGAGGCCAGCGTCGAGCTCGCCCAGGCGGCCGAGCGCTGGGGATACACCCGATACTGGTTCGCCGAGCACCACAACATGGCCACGATCGCCTCCTCGGCCACCTCGGTGCTCATCACCCACATCGCTGAGCACACCTCGACGATCCGCGTCGGTGCCGGCGGGATCATGCTGCCGAACCACTCCCCGCTCGTGATCGCCGAGCAGTTCGGCACGTTGGAGACGTTGTTCCCCGGTCGTATCGATCTCGGCCTCGGCCGGGCACCGGGTGGTGACATGGCGATGCTGCGGTCCCTGCGGCGCCGCCCGGAGGACTCCGATCGGTTCCCGCAGGACGTGGCCGAGCTGCAGCTCCTGCTGGGGCCGCCTGACCCCGAGCACGCGGTGCGTGCCGTGCCCGGCACGGGGACGGAGGTGCCGCTGTTCATCCTCGGCTCGTCCCTCTTCGGCGCCCAGCTGGCCGCCCGGCTCGGCCTGCCCTACGCCTTCGCCTCCCACTTCGCGCCGGCGGCACTGACCGAGGCGGTGAGCACCTATCGCCGCGAGTACGTGCCCTCCCCGCAGCACCCCGAGCCGTACGTCATCGCCGGTGTCAACGCCTTCGTCGCCGACACCGAGGACGAGGCAGCCCAGTGGCACCAGGCGGCCCTGCGGCAGATGGTCATCCGGCTGGCCCGCCGCGGGGTCGAGCTGTCCGAGGCGGACGCGGACGCGATTCTCGCGACGCCGCACGGCGACCAGGTCCGGCAGATGGCGCGCCACACATTGGTGGGCTCACCGTCGTCGATCCCGGCCCAGGCCGCACAGTTCGCCCGGCACGCCCAGGCGGACGAACTGATCGTCGCCTCGAACGCCCCGTCCACGCAGGCGAGGTACCGCACCTACGACCTCCTCGCCCAGGCGCTCGACCTCCCCGGACGCGGCGGCATCCCGGCGTCCGCCTGACGGGCCGCAAGGGCTGCGCCACGCCAGGGCAATCGTGCCCGGGCAATAGTGTGGTGACCGGCCGGAGACGGCCGACCACCATTCCGATCGAGCAACGGAGCGCGCCGCACATGATCATCGAGCAGGCCGAGGTCATCGTCACGAGTCCGGACCGGAACTTCGTGACCCTGAAGCTCACCACCGACGACGGACTGACGGGGCTGGGTGATGCGACCCTGAACGGGCGCGAACTCGCCGTCGTCAGTTATCTGAAGGAGCACGTGGTCCCGCTCCTGCTCGGTCGGGACGCGCACCGGATCGAGGACACCTGGCAGTTCCTGTACCGCAGCGCGTACTGGCGCCGCGGACCGGTCACGATGGCCGCGGTGGCCGCGGTGGACACCGCCCTGTGGGACATCAAGGGCAAGGCGGCGGGCATGCCCGTCTACCAGCTCCTGGGCGGCGCCTCCCGCACGGGTCTGCTGGCCTACGGACACGCCTCGGGCAAGACGACCGAGGAGCTCTTCGACTCCATCCGCTCCTACCAGGAGCAGGGCTACCGCGCGATCCGGGTGCAGACCGGCGTTCCCGGCCTGAAGTCGATCTACGGCATCGCCTCCAACGCCACCTTCGAGGCCAACACCGGCGTGCGGTACGACTACGAGCCGGCCCAGCGCGGGGACCTGCCCAAGGAGGAGGACTGGGACACCCGGTCCTATCTCCGGCACGTCCCCACGGTGTTCGAGGCCGTCCGCAACGAGTTCGGCCCCGAAGTACCGCTGCTGCACGACGCCCACCACCGTCTCACTCCGGTGCAGGCGGCCAAACTGGGCAAGTCGCTCGAGCCGTACGACCTGTTCTGGCTCGAAGACGTCACCCCCGCCGAGAACCAGGAGGCACTGCGGCTGGTGCGTCAGCACACCACGACGCCGCTGGCCATCGGCGAGATCTTCAACACCGTGTGGGACTACCAGTTCATCATCCGCGAGCAGCTCATCGACTACGTGCGCTCAGCCGTGACCCACACCGGCGGGATCAGCCATCTCAAGAAGATCCTCGACTACGCCGCCCAGTACCAGATCAAGTCCGGCATGCACGGCCCGACCGACATCTCCCCGGTCGGCATGGCCGCCCAGATGCACCTGAGCCTGGCCGTCCACAACTTCGGCATCCTCGAGTACATGAAGCACGGACAGAAGACCGATCAGGTCTTCGCCCAGTCCTTCACCTGGGAGAACGGCATGCTGCATCCGGGCGACAAGCCGGGTCTGGGCGTCGAGCTCGACACCGACGAAGCCGGAAGGTACCCGTACGTGCGCGCCTACCTCCCGTTCAACCGGCTCGCGGACGGGACCGTCCACGACTGGTGACCACAGCGAGTACTCCGACGGTGGTACACACCACCTGCGCGAGCACCAGCACGGGGCTCACCTGAGCCGTCACGACGGCGATGAAGGCCGGGATCGCGCCGAGCACGGCGACGTCCGGCCCCTCCCGGAACGCCTTGGCCATCCCGGGCGGGATCGAGCCCATCGGCGTATGGATGAGCGGACCGCTGAAGTCGGGCGGCTCCCGGTAGGCGGCACGGACCGCACCGGCCGCCCACACGGGTGATCCGAGCACGCCGAGCAGCAGCCACCAGCCGAGCCCGGCGTCCGGGTAGCGCGAGGCCAGCATGGCGAAGACCGCGAGGGACCATGCGGCGTGACCGGCGGACGGGGCCACGAGCCGCAGGAGCCGGACCGTGCGGGCGCCGAGCGGAAGCAGCGCATCGAGCATCGGCGAATCCTCGGCACGCCGGGAGCCTTCGGCCAGGGCCAGGGCAGCGAGGTAACTACCGGCGGCGAGGAGCACGGCCGTCACTGCCAGGACCGGTGCCGGGACGGCGAGCGCCACCCCGGGAAGGCAGGCGGCCGCCACCAGCTGGATCAGGTGCCGGCGGCTGCGCACGAGTACCAGCACCTCGCCCGTGACCAGCGCGAGGTGCGGGGCGAGCCGGCGCGGCACCCGCCGCAGCCACGTCATGCGTGCGGACCGTGAGCGCTCGGACGGGGTGCCGGCGGCACTGAGTGCCCGGGCAAGCGCACGCGTGTCCACCGACAGCGTGGCGCCCAGCGCCTCCCCTGTCACCAGGCCGCGTTCACGCAGGCTGAGGTCGGCGGTCCGGCCGAGGCGACGGTCGAGCAGAATCCCACTGACCACGGCCAGGCCCGCCGCCACGGCGGCGGCGCCGTAGGCCACGGGATCCGGCGGGCGCGGTGGCGGCGGGGAGAGCAGCACCACGGCGAGCCCGAGCATCGGCACGGCGGCACCAGCCACGTCGACGCCCAGGCGCGCCCGGCGGTGGACCGCGGGGGCGGCCTGGGCGAGCCCGAGCGCGAACCCTGCCGTGGCGCCGGCTCCGGCACCGGCGACGGCGAGGGCTGCCGGCGGACTGCCCACGACCAGTGCTACCGCGGTTCCCGCGAAGCCGCCGACGGCGGCGAGCAGGGCCGGCCACGGCGCGGCGGCGGGCCGCAGCAGGCTCCGGCGCTCGACCGGCAAGGGGAGCCACCACACGGACTGGGCGGGCGAGAGCCAGACCGGCCCCAGTCGTGCCGTGAGCGCCGTCGCGCCGAGCACCGCGGCGCAGCCGGCGAGCAGGACGAGCCATCCGACGCCCACCTGCAGGCCCGACCCGGCGGCCGCGTCGGTCGCCAGGTCGGTGCCGAGCCGGGCCGAGGCGCCGAGGACGATCGCCGACGTCATGACCACGCCGAGGACGGCCATGTACACGTCGGTGAGCAACTCGCCGGGTCCGACGGCGGACCGCAATCGGGCCCGGCTCCGGGTCCAGCGCCGGACCGCGCGGCCGCTGCTCACAGGGCGGCGACGGCGGCCGCGCCGTCCTGCGGACCGAGCGTGCGCGTCGTGGTCTCGTCGATGAGCAGCACGGCGGTGGCGGCTCCGGCGACGACCTCGGGATCGTGGGAGGCGAGCAGGACCGCACCGCCGGCCTCGCGTTCCTCCCTCAGGCGTCCGGTGAGATGGTGCCGCATGCCGACGTCGAGACGTTGCTCGGGTTCGTCGAGCACCAGCAGGGATCGCGGGCGGGCGAGTGCGGCGGCCAGGAGGAGGCGCCGGCGCTGCCCGGAGGACAGGGCGCCGGGCACGGCGTCAGCGCGGTCGGTCAGCCCGAACTCCTCGAGGAGGTCCTCGACCACCTCCTCAGCGTCGGTGACGCGGTGGCCGTAGCAGGTGAGCAGGAGGTGCTCGCGGACGGTGAGGGCGGGGAAGAACATGTCGTCCCCGAGGTCCTGCGCGACGGCGGCTCGCACGTCGAGCGAGCGTGGATCGACCGGCCTGCCGAGCAGCTCGGCACGGCCACCGAGTGGCTCGAGGTGGCCGAGGATCGTCCGCAGCAGGGTGGACTTCCCGGTCCCGTTCGCGCCGACGACGGCGAGCACCTCGCCCGGGCGGACCGCCAGGTCGACGGGCGCGCAGACCGGGAGCCGGTAGCCGATCTGCAGACCGTCGGCGCGGACGAGCGGGGCGCCGGGACCGGCGTCGGCGAGGTCGTGACTCACGAGGTGAGCGTAAGCGGCACCGGCGCGGGTCAGGTGCGTTCGAGGTAGGCGGCGGCGTCCTCGTCGACCATCTCGGCGACCGCGCGGGCCAGCCCGGGCTGACCGCTCAGCCCGGGGTCGCGGGCGACGAGCTCACGGGCGGCGGCGCGGGCGGTGTCGATGATCGGGGCATCGGTCAGCACACGCAGCAGGCGTAGTGAGGTCGACCGGCCGGACTGGGACGCGCCGAGCACGTCGCCCTCGCGGCGCAGCCGCAGGTCGGTCTCGGCGAGCGCGAAGCCGTCGGCGGTCTGGGCGAATGCGGTGAGGCGTTCGAACGCGGTCGAGCCCGGCGGCGCGGCGGTCATCGCCAGGCAGACGCCCGGTCTGCTGCCACGCCCGATGCGCCCGCGGAGCTGGTGGAGCTGGGACAGGCCGAAGCGCTCGGCGTCGAGGATGACCATGACGCTCGCATCCGGGACGTCGACACCAACCTCGATGACCGTGGTGGCGACGAGGACGGGGGTCCGTCCGGAGGCGAAGTCAGCCATGGCGGCGTCCTTCTCCTCGCTGCTCATCCTCCCGTGCATCTGGCCGATGAAGACGTCCTCGAGCGCCGGCAATTCACGCAGCATCGGGAGCACCTCCTCGACGGCGGCCATGCCGCTGCGTGGGCGGGCCGACTCCCCGGTCTCGAGCGGGAGCTGTGCCGGCTCACCACCGTCGGTACCGGTGTCAAGAGGTGCGTCGCCGTCGGCGGCAGGCTCGGTGGCCGAGATGCGGGGACAGACCACGTAGGCGCGTCCGCCGTCGTCGATCTCCTGCCGGAGCCGTTCCCAGGTGCGTTCGACCCATCGGGGCCGGTCCGCGGGCACCACGGTCGTGGACACCCCGGCGCGTCCCTGCGGCAGTTCGCGCAGCGTCGAGGTCTCCAGATCACCGAAGCTCGTCATCGCGACCGTCCGCGGGATCGGGGTGGCGGTCATGACGAGCAGGTGCGGGGTGACCTCGGCCTTGGCGCGCAGCGCGTCACGTTGTTCGACGCCGAACCGGTGCTGCTCGTCGACGACCACGAGGCCGAGATCGGGGATCTGCACCACCTCGCTCAGCAGCGCGTGGGTGCCGACGACGATGCCCGCCGCGCCGGAGGCGGCGTCCGCGAGTGCCGTGCGGCGTGCGGCCGCCCCCATGGAGCCGGTGAGCAGGACCACTCGGGTCGCCTCGTCCGCGGCGGTGAGCATCCCGGCCTCCCCGAGCGGTCCGAGCAGCTCGCGGATGGTGCGCAGGTGCTGCTGGGCGAGGACCTCGGTCGGGGCGAGCAGGGCGGCCTGACCTCCGGCGTCGACCACCTGGAGCATGGCGCGCAGCGCGACGACAGTCTTTCCGGAGCCGACCTCGCCCTGCAGGAGCCGCATCATCGGTGCGGGTTCGGCCAGTTCCGCCTCGAGGGTCTCACCGACCTCACGTTGCCCGGCGGTGAGCTCGAACGGCAGGCGGGCGTCGAATGCGTCCCGCAGTCCGCCGGGACGGGCCGGACGGGCCACGGCCGGGGTCTCCAGTGCGGCGGCACGGCGCTGGGCGAGCACCGTCTGCAGGACGAAGGCCTCTTCGTGCCGGAACCGTTCACGCGCCCGTCTCCAGTCCTCCTCGTTGTGCGGGCTGTGGATACCGCGCAGGGCGGTCAGCGCGTCGGGCAGTTGGTGCGCCTGCCGATAGTCGGCGGGCAGCGGCTCGGGGACGTCCTCGTTGGTGAGCGTGTCGAGGACCGCCTCGACGCAGGTGCGGATCTTCCACGTGGGGATTGACTGGCCGGCGGGGTAGATCGGGATGGGGCGTTCGGCGCGGTCCACCGCCTCCTGCTCCTCGCTCGGGCCTACTGCGCCGCCTCCTCGCGTTCCACTCGTCCCTTGCCCGTGCTCCCCGCCGAAGGTCTCGTAGTCGGGGTGGGTGAGTTGGCGGGTGCCGCGGTAGCTGCTGACTGTGCCGGTGAACATCCCCGTCACGCCGGGGCGCAGCTTGCGGGCGTGGAACTCGAGGCTGCCGCGGTGCTTGCCGAAGAACGTGAGGGTCAGGGTGTCGGTGCCGTCGGTGATCTGGACGGTGAGGATGGCGCCACGGCGGTTGCGCATGGGACGGGTGTCGGCCGTGGCCACCCGGGCGATGACGGTGACATGTTCGTCGAGCTGCAGGTCGTTCAGCGTGCTCAGGCGGCCGCGGTCGGCGTACCGGCGCGGGTAGTGACGCAGCAGGTCGTCCACGGTGCGCAGGCCGAGCTTGCCGAGTGCCTTGGCGGTGCGGGGATCGAACTCGCGCTCGAGGCTGTTCCCGAGACGGCCGCGCCCGGCTCCGGCGAACGCGAGGTCATGCCGCAACTGGCGCGCGACCGGCTCCATGTCACCTCCGCCTCGGCCTGGTGGGTCTGCCCGCACCAGAGTAATCTCGCCCGCCGACGTCCCCGCACGGCCGCCGGCGAGCGGCCATGCCGAGGCCCGCCGGGCACCACCTCATCGCCACGGCCCCGGCCATGTGTCCGATCCCACGAGAGGGGACGTGAGCGGGCGATTGAGCCGTCACTGCGCCGTCGGGTACTCTTGTCCGGTTGCCCGAGGCGCCTCGACGCGAGCGGGCCCACCATCATCGCGCGGAGCCCGGCCGGTCTCTGCGCCAGCGAGAAGATCAGGAGAACGACCGTGGCTGCCACCTGCGACGTCTGCGGCAAGCGCCCGAGCTTCGGCAAGAGCGTCTCGCACTCCCACGTGCGGACCTCCCGCCGCTGGAACCCGAACATCCAGCGCGTGCGTGCGCTCGTGGACGGCTCGACCAAGCGCCTCAACGTGTGCACCTCGTGCCTCAAGGCCGACAAGGTCGTGCGCGCCACGCGCTGATCCTCCGCTCGGACCTCACCGTCCGCAGGCCGCTGCCCACCTCCGGGGGCAGCGGCCTTCTTGTGCCGTCTCCGGCGCCGGAGACAGCGCCGTGCCCGGCGCCACGGTCAGGCCCGGAAATGGTCCCAGCCCGTGGCGCCGACGTCCGGGGCGGCACCCCGGACCAGAACGGTGCCGGCCCGGTGGTCCGCGGGTTCACGCACCGTGCCGATGCGGCGGAACCCGTCCGGCAACCGGACGTCGCCGGGGAACGCGGCGAGCAACCCGTGGTCCTCTCCCCCGGTCAGCATCCACCGCACAGGGTCCTGCCCCGTCCGGGTGGCAGCATCGGCGAGCCGCTCGAGGTCGCCGGGGACCGTCGCGGCCAGGTCGTCGACGTCCAGGACGACGGCGGAGGCCCGGGCCATCCGGCCGGCGTCCCGGAGCAGGCCGTCGGAGACGTCCATCAGGGCGCTCGCTCCGGCCGCCGCTGCCCGAGGGCCGGCCGCCAGCGGAGGCGCGGGCCGCAGGAACGCGGAGACGAGGGCCTGTTCCCCGCCGGCGTGGACGCCCGCCTCCAGCAGCGCATATCCGCCGGCGGCGGCGCCCAGGACCCCGGCGTGCGCGAGCACGTCCCCCGGCCGGGCACCGGACCGGAGCACCGCGGGCCGGCCACCTAGGTCACCGTGCGCGGTCACCGCCACGACGAGCTGCTGACCGCCCGAGAGGTCACCGCCGACGACTCCGACGCCGATCGGCCCGCAGATCTCGGCCATGCCGCGGCACAGGCCGTGCACCCAGTCCACCGACGTGGCCGCCGGGAGGACGAGGGACACCACGAGACTCGTCGGTTCGGCGCCCATCGCAGCCACGTCGGCGAGGTTCTGTGCTGCTGCGCGCCAACCGACGTCGGACGCCTCACCCCAGTCCCGCCGGAAATGCCGGTCCTCGACGAGCACGTCGGTGGTGGTGCAGAAGCGGCCGTCCGGCGCCTCCACCACGGCGGCGTCGTCGCCGGCCGGGACCACGGTGCGATCACCGCGCGGGAGCAGCGGGAGCATCGAGGCGATGAGCTCGTCCTCGGTGAGGTCGGCGACGGTATCCACGTCGGGTCACGGTAGCGGCGTCGTCCCCGCATCGGCGAGGAGGCGTGGTGAACTGACCCGATGGACCCGTTGCACGTCGACACCGATGCCGAGCTGCCCCCGTACGAGCAGGTGCGGCGCCAGCTCGCCGGCCGCATCACCGACGGCACCCTGACCGTCGGCACCCGGTTGCCCACGGTCCGCTCGCTCGCGGCCGAGCTGTCCCTCGCCGTCAACACGGTCGCCCGCGCCTACCGCGAGCTGGAGGAGGGCGGACTCGTCGAGACCCGCGGGCGCGCGGGCACGTTCGTCAGCCCTGCCGGCAGTCGCAGCCGCGAGCTGGCGCTGGAGGCCGCGGCGGACTACGTCCGGGCGGTGCGCGGGCTCGGCCTGGATGACGAGGAGGCCCTGCGGGTAGTGCGCGCCGCACTCGCCACCTGACGGCCCGCCGACGCTGAGATACTCGCCGGCATGGCGATCTACGACGTCAAGAAGGTCCACCGCAGGCTGTACGCCCCGCCGCAGGGACGGTTCGACGTCGTCGACGTGCCACCGATGCGGTATCTCGCCGTGGACGGGCACGGCGATCCGAACACTACGCCGGCGTACCCGAAGGCCGTCCGGGCGTTGTACGCCGTCGCCTACACGCTGCGCTCCGCCCAGAAGGCGGCCGGGCGCCCGTTCGTCGTTTCGCCGTTGGAGGGGCTGTGGCGGGCAACGGATCCCGCGGCGTTCGTCCGCCGGGAGAAGTCCGCGTGGAACTGGACCATGCTCATCGCCCTGCCGGAGTGGGTCAGCGATGCGGAGGTGACCGCGGCACGCCGGGCGGCCCGCACGCGCACGGACGTCGACGTCGCCGGTGTGGACGTGCTGGCCCACGACGAGGGCCGGTGCGTCCAGACCCTGCACGTGGGTTCCTACGACGACGAGGGGCCGGTGCTCGACCGGCTGCACCGCGAGTTCATGCCCGAGCACGGGCTGACATTCCACGGCGACCACCACGAGATCTACCTGGGAGATCCGCGCCGGACGCCGGCCGAGCGGTTGCGCACGGTCCTGCGCCAGCCTGTGCGAGCGGGGTGAGCGTCGGCGCCTGTACCGGTCCGAGCCGGTGGCCGGTCACCCGGCGACGTGGATCCGCAACCCGGTCTCACCCGGCCGCACGTGGTCGGCGAGCTCCCACTCCGCGGTGTAGTCGCCGGTGAACTGCGGGCGATACGGGATCGTCTCTTCGTCGAACAACCCGTCCAGGCGCCGCACCAGGCTCTCCCGGGCTGCGGCGTCGTCCGTGGTCCGGTCCGCGCTCGGCAGCGCCCAGGGCCGCAGGACACCCATGCCGGTGTAGGCGAAGGTGCCATGCAGCAGCCCGAAGAGCAGTTCGGTGATCTCGCCCGACTTCCCCCGCGGTCCGATCGCCCGGGGCCGGTCGCCGAGAGTGGTGACCACGAGGGCGCGCTTGCCGGTGAACGGCCCCTGTTCGAACCGCAGCCGCCGCCCGGTCCGCGGGTCGGAGCCGAAGGCGAAGCCACTGACCAGGACGCGGTCGAACCATCCCTTGAGGATGGCGGGCACGCCGTACCACCACAGCGGGAACTGCACGACGACGGCGTCCGCCCGGTCGAGCTTGGACCGCTCAGCGGCCAGGTCCGCCGGTTGCTCGCCGGCCAGATAGGCGCCGCGGGTGTCGGCGCTGACGGCGAAGCGCTGCCCGTCCGGGAGGCGGCCGCCGTCCTCGCGGCGGAGCACGGGGTCGAAATCCATGGCGTACAGGTCGGACTCGAGCACCTCGTGACCGGCCCGGCGCAGGTGCTCCTGCCCTGCGCGGCGCAGGGCACCGTTCAACGAGGCCGGCTCGGGATGCGCGAAGACCCACAGGATGGTGCTGGAGTGCGGTGACGGTGACATACGTCCATACTGAGCTCTAAGGGTAGATTCGGCTAGTACGGACATTTTTGTCCCTGCGAGGTGAGCTGGGAGGCGTCATGAGGTTGCCGGTGCGTCGGGCGATGGAGGTGTGCCCGGTCGAGGTCGCGGTCTCGGTGCTGGGCGGGACGTGGAAGCTCACCCTCGTCAAGCATCTGCTCGGTGGTACGCGACGGTTCAACGAGCTCGGGCGCCTGGTGCCGCTGGCCAACACCAAGACGCTCACCCGGCAGTTGCGTGAACTCGAGGAGGACGGCGTCGTCCGGCGCGTCGTCCACCCCGAGGTGCCGCCGCGCGTCGAGTACTCGCTCACCGAGCTCGGCCGCAGCCTCGAGAAGATCGTGCTGGCCATGGACACCTGGGGCGCCGCGTTCGCCCAGCGATCCACCGACCGGCGCGGCCGCACCGTCGACGTACCCTGACCGAGTGCTTCGCCGGTTCCTCACGCTGCTCGCGCTCGCTGTCCTGGTGCTGACGGGCTGTGCGAACCCGGTCGGCGTTCCCACCGGGCCGCACGCCTCGGCGCCCGCATGCGGCCAGGTGCTCATGGCGAGCCCGGACTCCCTGCGCGGTCTCGAGCGGCGCTCCACCACCTCCCAGGCCACCACCGCCTGGGGTGACCCGGCGGTCACGCTGCGGTGCGGGGTCGAGGTACCCGGCCCGACCACCGACCGGTGCGTGAGCGTGGAGACGAACGACGGCGCCTCGGTGGACTGGGTCTCCTACCAGGAGGAGCAGCCCGGCGCGGACGGCGGATCGTGGACGTTCGTGACCTACGGCCGGGACCCGGCCGTCGAGGTGGTCATCCCGGTGGCACAGGTGGGCACAGGGCAGGCCACGGCATTTCTCACCGAGCTCGGCTCCGCCGTGCGGGTGGTCGAGGCGGGCCGCGCCTGCGTGGGCCCGGACGACCTCGGCTGAACGCCGTCAGCGCAAACCGTCGGGCCGTTCCAGGGCGAGCTGGATGAGCTCGTCCACGAGGTCGGGATAGTTCAGTCCCGCGGCCTCCCACAACGCCGGGTACATCGAGTACGGCGTAAAGCCCGGCATCGTGTTGACCTCGTTGACGACGACGGAGCCGCGGTCGGTGTAGAAGAAGTCGACCCGAGCCAGCCCTTCGCAGGCGAGCGCCTCGAAGGACTGCGCAGCGAGGTCACGTACGCGGTCGGTGATCTCCGCCGGCAGGTCGGCCGGGATCGCCATGGTCAGCGGCGCGGTGTCGAGGTACTTCGTCTCGTAGTCGTAGAAACCGGACTCCGGGGCGTCGAGGACGATCTCCCCCGGCGCCGACGTGCGCGGTGGGGCGTCGCCGCGCCCCTGTAGCACCGCACACTCGATCTCTCGCCCGGAGATGGCTGCCTCGACGATCACCTTGGGGTCGTGCTGCTGAGCCTCGAGCACGGCGGCCTCGACGTCCTCGGCCCGGTCCACCTTGATGACGCCGAGCGAGGAGCCCGCTCGCGCCGGCTTGACGAATACCGGGAAGCCGAGACTCGCCACGGCGTCCTTCGCGGCCGCGGGGTCACGGCGCCAGGCTCGTGGTGTGATGACCGTGTACGGGCCCACCGGCAGCCCGTGACCCGCCAGGACGATCTTCATGTAGTGCTTGTCCATGCCGACGGCGGAGGCGAGCACGCCCGAGCCGACGTACCTGGTGCCCGCCATCTCGAGCAGCCCCTGGAGGGTCCCGTCCTCGCCGTACGGCCCGTGGATGAGCGGCAGGACGACGTCGACGGCCCCCAGTTCGTGCGGGACCTGACCGGGTTCGGTCACGACGAGCGGGCCCGGCCGGTCACCGAGCGGAACGAGCAGCTGTGAGCTCTCGGCGGGCACCTCGGCCCGGCCGCCTTCGAGCCGGGCGGGCTCGTCGGGGGCGATCACCCAGGTGCCGTCCCGGGTGATCCCGACCGGGACGACGTCGTAGCGCTCGCGGTCGATGGCGCGCAGCACGCCGGCGGCGGTGGCGCAACTGACCGAGTGCTCGCCGCTGCGGCCGCCGAAGACGACGGCGACCCGGACCTTGCGGCGGGCGGGATCAGTGCCTGGGGACGGGCGCTCGGTACTCACCGGCCCGAGGCTACCGCCGCCGTCCCACGGCCCGGTGCGCGCATCGCCGGAGGCCTCGCGCGGCGGGCGAGAGCCGGATCACGCCGCGCGGGTCACCAGGGCGTGGGCGACCGGGGCGCCACAGCGTCCGGGCGTCGGGGCACGGTGGCCCGAAGCCCTCACGTCGGTCCGATCGGCCGTACCCTGGCGCGGTGACCGACCGTCCCACCCAGAACCGTCCGCTCTCCCCTGCCACACTCGCCGTCGCCGGCGGCCGTCCTACCCGTGACCAAGGGGCGCCGGTGAACCCGCCGGTGGTCCTGTCCAGCACGTACGCCTCCACCGGCGATCCGGCAGGCAGCCTCATGTACGCGCGGTACGACACCGAGACCTGGCATCCGTTGGAGGCCACGCTCGCCGAGCTGGAAGGGGCGAGCCTTTCCGGCCTGGTGTTCTCCTCCGGTATGGGGGCGATCGACGCTGCCCTGCGCCTGGCCGAGCCAGGGACGGCGATCGTGGCCCCTCGGCACGCCTATCTCGCCTCGCTGACCGCCGCGCGCGAGCAGGCCGCCCGGGAGCAGTCGGTGGTGCGGGAGGTCGACATCGCCGACACGGAGGCCGTGGTCGCCGCGCTCGCGCCGGCCGAGGGCCCGGCCGGGAGTCTGCTGTGGATCGAGTCCCCGACCAACCCGCTGCTCGAGGTCGCCGACATTCCCGCCCTGGCGGCGGCCGCGCATCGCGTCGGGGCGGTGTGCGTGGTGGACAACACCTTCGCGACGCCCCTGCTGCAGCGTCCGCTGGCGCAGGGCGCGGACGTCGTGGTCCACTCGGTCACCAAGCATCTCGCCGGCCACTCGGACCTCGTCATGGGAGCGGCGGTGACCTCCGACGGTGACCTGCGCGCCCGGCTGCACGCCCGGCGCACCGTCGGGGGTGCGATTCCCGGTCCGTTCGAGACCTGGCTCGCCTTGCGTGGCCTGCGCACCCTCGCCCTGCGGGTGGAGCGGGCACAGCACAACGCGCTGGAACTCGCCCGCCGGCTCGCCGACCATCCGTCCGTCGCGGAGGTGGTCCATCCCGGGTTGTCCTCGCACCCGCAGCATGCACGTGCCGCCGAGCTGATGGACGGCTTCGGGTCGATCCTGACCCTGCGTCCGTCCGGCGGGGTCGGCCATGCGGACGCCGTGACGCGCGCCGTCCGGCTCTGGTTGCCGGCCACCAGCCTGGGCGGCGTCGAGTCCTCGATGGAGCGGCGGCGCCGGCTGGGGGCCGAGGCGGTGTCCGTGCCGGAGGACCTCCTCCGCCTCAGCGTCGGGATCGAGGACGTCGAGGACCTGTGGGCCGATCTCGACCACGCCTTGCGAGCCTGGCCGACCTGACCACGACGGGCGTCTTCCGGGTGGCGGTCGCCTGCTCGCCCGAGGGCCGGTCATTGCTCAGTCGAGCCAGAACCCCACGCTCAGTCGAGCCGGAACCCCACCTTCATGGTGACCTGGTAGTGGGCGATCTGCCCCTCCTCGACGTGGCCACGCACGGAGACCACCTCGAACCAGTCGAGGTGGCGCAGCGTGGCGCCCGCCCGCTCGATACCGTTGCGGATCGCCTCGTCCACGCCGGTGGGCGAGGTCCCGACGATCTCGCTGACCTTGTACGTGCTGTTCTCGGGCATGTGACCTCCTCGTCGACCTGGAGGGCCAGTCTCGCCCCGGCGGCGGACGTGGACAACCGGGAGCGGGGCGGGGGCGGCCCGCCGGCACCCTGGCGTCAGCGACGCCGCAGCGCGCGGCGGGCCCGCTCGAGCAGCGCGTCGCGGACCCGGGTGCGCAGGCTCCTCCGGACCGTTCTGCCCTCTCGCCCGGCGGCACGGCGGCCGGCCCAGGAGTTCTCGCCGGCCACGGGATCGCCGTCGCGCCGCAGGTCGTACGCCCGGGCGGGCGGTGTCTCGCCGCGGATCTGAGCGAGCTGTTCGGTGACCGCGGCCATGATGCGGTCGGTGGCCTCGTCGAGCACGGAGGGTTGCAGCGGCCGACCGTAGAGGTCGTCAAGGTCGACCGGCGGACCGGCCACGACGACGACCTCCTTGCGTGGGACGGGTCGTGGCAGCACCGAGTAACGGGGCAGGACCCGGTGGGCGCCCCACTGAGCCACCGGGAGGACGGGCACCCGCGTCGTCAGTGCGAGGCGGGCCGCGCCGCTGCGGCCGGTCATCGGCCACAGATCGGGATCACGGGTGAGGGTGCCCTCGGGGAACATCGCGACGCAGCGCCCCTCCTGCAGCGCCCGTTCCGCGGCGACCAGCGACTCGCCGGCGCGCGTGGTGCCACGGTAGACCGGAATCTGCCGTGCGGCCGCCAACATCCGGCCCACCACCGGGACCTCGAACAGCGAGGACTTGGCGAGGAAGTGTGGCGGGGCCCCGTGGTCGAGCAGGAAGTGCCCGAAGGTGAGGGGGTCGAGGTCGGTGACATGGTTCGCCACGGCGACGAAGCCCCCGGCCGGCGGCACGTGCTCGCCGCCGCGCCACCGACGGCGAGTGACCAGGATGATCGCGGGTTTGAGCACCACCACGAAAACCCAGTACGTGACCGAGACCCGGCGCGCCCCCATACCGGCGATGGTATCCGCCGGGTCAGATCCAGCCGTGCCGGCGGGCGACCTGGACCGCCTCGTGCCGGTTCGCCGCGCCGAGCTTGGTCACCGCGGCCGAGAGATAGTTGCGCACCGTCCCGGGGCTGAGGTGGGCGCGCTGGGCGATCTCCTCGGCGGGCGCTCCGGTAGCCGCGAGCTCGAGGACATCGGCCTCGCGCGGGGTCAGCGGTGACTCGCCGGCGCTGATGGCGTCCGCGGCCAGCTCCGGATCGACATAGCGGCCGCCGTCGTGGACCTGCCGGACGGCCTCGGCCAGGGCGCGGGCGGAGACCGTTTTGGGCAGGAAGCCGGAGACGCCGGCGGCCAAGGCGCGCTTGAGGTAGCCGGGGCGGCCGTGACTGGTGACGATCATGGTCCGGCAGGTGGGAACCTCGTCGTGGATCTGCGTGGCGGCCGCGACGCCGTCGCCGTCCGGCATCTGCAGGTCGAGGACGGCCACGTCCGGCCGGTACGTCCGCGCCGCAGCAACGGCCGCTGCACCGGAGGCGGCTGTGGCGACCACGTGCAGGTCCTCCTCGAGGCCGAGCAGCCCGGCGAGCGCGTCGCGGATGAGCGTCTCGTCGTCGGCGAGGAGGATCTCGATCATGGCCGCTCCATGGTGGCAGAACCGCGAGCGGCCGCGGCCGGTACGGGGACGACGGCGGCGAGCACGAAGCTGTCGTCCTCGTGCGTCGTGGTCAGCTCGCCGCCGAGCGGGGCGAGGCGTTCGCGGATCCCGAGCAGCCCCGAGCCGCCGGTCGAGGGCCGCCCCCGGACGCCGTCGTTGCCGATAGTCAGGCGCGCGGTGCCGGCGTCGACCTCGAGGTCGATGGTGCACGTCCGCGCGCGGGCGTGCCGGATGACGTTGGTGACCCCTTCACGCACCACCCACCCCAGCGCCTCCTGGACCGGCTCCGGCAACTCCGTCTCGACACCGGTCACCCGGGTCTCGACGCCGGCGGAGCGCAGCACGGAACGGGCACCGTCGAGCTCGGCGGCCAGGTCGGTCGCCCGGTAGCCGGAGACGACGCCGCGGACCTCGCGCAGCGTCTCCTGGGCCAGGTGCCGGATCTCTGCCATCTGCTCGGCCGCGCCGTCCTGGCCGCGGCGGGACAGCTCCGTGGCGAGCTCGCTCTTCACGGCGATGGCGGACAAGGCCCGGCCCGCGACGTCGTGCAAGTCCCGGGAGAATCGGAGGCGTTCCTCCGCGACGGCGAGCCGGGCGTGGACGGCGCGGCTGCGGTCGAGTTCGCGCACCACTTTGAGCATCCAGGCCGTCACGCGGGTGGAGAAGGCGATACCCGCAGTCATGGCTGCAGCGGAGATGAACGCCGGAAGCGGGTGGAGGTAGTCCTCGCCCGGCCCGCGTTCCGGCGGGAGTCCCGCGGCCGCCGCTGCACCGGCCGCGAGTGCGACCAGCAGGACCCCGACGGCGATGGCCCGGGTGTTCAGCATCGGCGCGGTGGCAGCGAGGATGAGACCGAGTGCGAGGACCACGGCCCACACGCGTTCGGGCCGCCCGTCCGGACTCAGCGGGATCTGCAGGGCGAGAACCGTCTGTGCCATCCCGACCGTGGCGAGGGCGATGACCCAGGCGAGTGGCATCCTGCGACCGCCGACCGCCTGAGTGAACGCCCGGGAGGAGACGAGGGCGCCCAGCGCCGCCTCGATGACGCTCCCGATGCCGTACAGCAGCGCGAGCCGCGGGTGGTCCTGGCTGACGCTGCTGACGATCGCGGCGGCGGCCAGGGGCACGAAGACGAACAGGATGTAGACCGACCACCGGGTGTAGACCTCGAACTTCTCGGGTTCGGTCCAACGTCCGGGCAGCGTGCTCACGATCTCCTACTCTTCCAGGTGGTGGCGGCCATCGGCCGCAGGCTGGTCAGCGGCGGGGCTCCCACCGCATCCAGCGGCGAACGCCGGCGACGCCGAGGGCGCCCCAGACGATGAGGCACGCGATCGGCTGCGCCACGTCCCTGAGCGCCCCGGAGGCGACGGTGCCGTCCGGCAGGACGGTGCCGAAGCCGTGCTGGGCGAGCGTCACCACCGGGTACAGCGGGGTCCACGCGGCGACCTGGCCGACGACGTCGGGCATGAGGTGCAGCGGTAGGGAGAAGCCGGACAGCAGCAGCGCCACGAAGATCAGAGGCATCGTGGTCAGTTGCGCGGTCTCCGCGGTACGGGTCAGGCCCGAGGAGGCGACGGCGAGCAGCGCGAAGACGGCCGTCCCGCCGAGGACGGCGAGGATGAGCCAGTGCGGGCGGGCCAGCGGGGGCGCCTCGGCGAGCAGCGCCCCGGCGACGCCGGCGAGCACCAGTTGCGCGAGTGTGATGGCAAAGCCCGGCAGGGCGTAGGCGAGAAGGATCTCGGGGGCGGTGGACTCACCGGTGCGTAGCCGCTTGAGGACCAGCTCCTCCCGGCGGGCGACGACCGAGGTCGTGAGGTTGTAATAGACGACCATCAGCAGCGCGATCGAGAGCAGCATGGTCAGCGTCGAGGCCACCATGGCGGCCGGGTCGGGCCCGAGGAAGTCACCGCCGACGGTCACGAAGAAGCCGACGAGGAGCGGGGCGAGCAGGACCGCATTGAACAGGGCGGTCTTGTTGCGCAGCAGCAGGATCGCCTCCGCGCGGGCCAGCGCGAGGAGCCGGCGGGTGCGGCCGGCGCGTACGGCGGCGGTACCGGCGTTCGGCGACGTGGTGGGGGTGGCGGTCATGGTCTCTCCTGCCCAGGTTCGCGATTCGTCATTCATGTGCCGACTCGTCATTCGTGTGCCGACTGGTCATTGCTGTCCCGCCGGCTCACGCCGCGGCGGGCACGGCGTCGGCGCCCCGCCCCTCGGCGATGGTGAGGAAGGCGCGTTCGAGCGAGGCGGGGCTGGCCTCGAGGTGTTCCAGGACGGCACCGGCCTGCTCGGCCCGTACCAGCAGCGCGGTGAGCGTGGCCTGCAGGTCACCGGTCTCGATCTCGACACCGCTCGCGCCCGTCCGTGGCGTCGCGCTGACGGCCGGCAGACCAGCCAGCTCCGCGGGGTCGGTCAGGGCGGTGTCTACCGTGCGGTAGCGGATGCGCGCCGGCTCGGAGGCGACGACGTCGGCGACCGTGCCACTGCGGACGATCTCGCCGGCGTGCATGATCGCGAGGCGGTCGGCCAGTTCCTCGGCCTCCTCGAGGTAGTGGGTGGTGAGCACGACCGTCGTCCCCTCGGCCAGCAGGCTGCGCACGAGTTCCCACGAGTTGCGGCGCGACTGGGGGTCGAGCCCGGTCGTGGGCTCGTCCAGGAAGAGGATCTCCGGACGCCCCATGACGGCCAGCGCAATGTCGAGCCGGCGCCGTTCGCCGCCGGAGAGGGAGGAGACACGCACACCGGCGCGGTGACTGAGGCCGACCATGGCCAGGCACTGCTCCACCGGCCGGGGGCGCCCCAGCGTGCCGTGCCACATCCGTGCCGTCTCCGCCGTCGTGAGATCGGCGGGAAACCCGGCCTCCTGCAGCATGATGCCCATCCGGGGCCGGACCTGGTGCCGCTGCCGGTACGGGTCGTGACCGAGGACCTCGACCGTGCCGGCGGTGGCCGGCGCGATCCCTTCGACCACCTCCAGCAAGGAGGTCTTTCCGGCACCGTTCGTGCCGAGGAGCGCGAACAGTTCGCCCCGAGCAACGGCGAGATCGACGCCGCGGACGGCCTCGAAGGCGGTGCGGCCCGTCCCGTAGCTGCGACGCAGGCCGGTGAGCGTGATGACGGTCTCGGATGTGGTCATGTCTCGATTCTGGGGCGCGGGAACGGCAAACGGCAGTGCACCTGCTCACCGGTCGTGGTGCGCGTTCCACGGTCGGCCCATGACAGATGTCATCCGTGTGCCGAGCGTGGCCGGTGCATCCCTTCGGTCCGGACCGGATCATCCTTGCGGCGTAGCTGGTCGCGACGTGCGGGCGACGCCGCAGGTCTCGCCGGGGCACGAACCTGGTGCTGCCGCCCGGGACCGGCCGGGCCGAAGGAAGGAACCGGACATGTCCGTCACCTCGCAAGCCGCCGAACGACCCACGCGCCGGCGCCGGTGGACGGCGGTGGCCGCCGCGGCGGGGGCGCTGTGGTCAGTGGGCTACCTCGCGCTCTCGCTGGGCTGGCTCGCCGGTGTCGGTGCCAACCCCGCCGATCCGGCAGTGGACCCGGCTGCCGAGCTCACGCTTCCCGGACTGCTCGGCCCGACGGCCGGGGCCGCACTGCTGACCGTCCTGTCGGTGGTCGGGCTCGCGGTGGCGGTGGCGTCCTTCCGTCTCCAGCGCCGCGCGGACGGTGCGGCTCGAGCGGTCGGCTGGGCCGCCGTCGTCCTCGGGCTGGTGCTGGCGGTGGGGATGCCGGACTACCGCGTACTCGCTGTCCTCGGGTACGCCCCGATCGTGCTGGTCATGGCGCTCGCCGGCCGGCTGCCCGGCGCGACGTTGCTCGACTGGCCGAGCCTCAACCTCTTCCTCCTCACCGCCGCCGGCCTGGTGTTCGTCGCTATGGGCATCGCCGGGCTCGTGGTGACGTACCGCACCCACGGCCGGCCGGCATGGACGGCGCCGGCCGCGGTGGCGCGATGGGGCCGATGGGCGACCGGGATCGCTGTCGCCGTGCCGCTCGGTTACGCCGTGACCCGCTACGCGTGGGCCCTGGGGATCCCGCTCGGGCTGTCGCAGGAGTCATTCGCCGACATCCGCGAGATCGCCGGCATCGGTGCCGGGCTGGCGACCGGCGGGGTGGTCGGCGCTCTCCTCACCTGGGGGCTGACCCGTCCGTGGGGCTCCCGCTTCCCCACGTGGCTGCCGGGCCTCGGCGGGCGGGCGGTGCCGATCCCACTCGCCGTGGTGCCGGCATCGGTCGTGGCCGTCGCCGTGACCTCGGCGGGTCTGATGTTCGTCCGGGTCGCCGTGACGGGCCGACTGGCGGACTACTTCCCCGTCGGCGTCGAGGACATCGCCGGCTGGCTGCCGGAGATGTTCTGGCCCGTCTGGGGAGTGGCGCTCGGCGCCGCCACGCTGGCCTACGTGCTGCGCCGGACCCAGGTGGCGGCGTCTGCGCGTCAGACGCCCGGGCGCACCAGCCCGCTCTCGTAGGCGAGGACCACGGCCTGGACCCGGTCACGCAGCCCGAGTTTGGTGAGCAACCGCCCGACGTGGGTCTTCACGGTCGCCTCCGACAGGAACAGGCGCTGGGCGATCTCGGCGTTCGACGCGCCCGTGGCGACCTCCAGCAGCACCTCACGTTCTCGCTCGGTCAGCCGGGCGAACGGGTCGGGCCCGCGCCGGCCGGTTCCCGGGCCGGGCAGATCCGCCACGACCCGCTCGACGAGACGGCGGGTGGTCGAGGGCGCGAGAACTGCGTCCCCGTCGTGGACCGCGCGGACGGCGGCGAGGACCTCGGTGGCCGGGGCGTCCTTGAGGAGGAACCCGCCGGCACCGGCCTTGAGTGCGGCATAGGCGTAGTCGTCGAGGTCGTAGGTGGTCAGGACGACGATGCGGGGTCGGTCCGGGTGGCGCCCAAGAATCCGTCGGGTCGCGGTGACCCCGTCGACACCGGGCATCCGCACATCCATGAGGACGACGTCGCACGGCGTGGTGGCGACCAGGTCGATGGCTCCGGCGCCGTCGTCCGCCTGGCCGACCACGCGCATGTCGTCCTGGGAATCGACGACCATCGCCAGGCCGGTGCGCACGAGTTCCTGGTCGTCGACGAGCGCGACCTTGATCTGGCTGTGGTGCCCGTTCATCCGCCTCCCTCCGCCCGAGAGGGTATCGAGGCGCGGACCACGTAGCCGCCCGTGTCCGGATCGGGTCCGGTGCGCAGCGTCCCGCCTTCGAGCGTGACGCGTTCGCGCATACCCAGCAGTCCGTGCCCCTCCCCCGGCGTCCGCATCTGCCCGGTCTGGGCGACGCCGCCGTGGTCGCGCACGCTCACTTCGACGCCTGAGTCGGCGTAGTGCACGCTCACCTGCGCGTGGGCGCCGGTCCCGGCGTGCTTGACGACGTTCGTCAGGGATTCCTGAATGACCCGGTAGACGGCGTGCGAGGCCGTCCGGGTCAGGCCGTCCGGACCACCGCCGCTGACCTCGAGTGTGACCGGCAGTCCGGCCTCGCGAACGCCCTCGACCAGCGCGGGCACGTCCTCGGCCCGGCGCCCGGACAGGGAGCCGGTGCCGTCGCCACGGAGCCGGCCGAGCACGGAGCGGGTGTCGTCCAGCGCCGAGCGGCCGGTCTCGGCGACCGTCTCCAGGGTGGTCAGCGCGACGGCGGTGTCTCGCTCCCCCGCCAGGCGACCGCCCTCGGCCTGGCGCACGATGACGGCCAGCGCATGAGCGACGACGTCGTGCATCTCGCGGGCGATCCGGGTGCGTTCCTCGGCGGCGACGCGGGCGGCGTGCCGTTCCCGGTCCGCCTCCGCCCGCAGCGCGCGATCCTCGAGCTCGGCGAGGTAGGCCACGTGCACGCTGCGGTAGCGGCCGAGCGCCCAGGCGGCGAGCACGAGCGCCACCAGGACGGCGAGCACGGCGATGCGCGCGACCCACGTGGTCACGTCGACGTCACCGAGGCCGGGGGCGGGCCACAGCGGCGAGGTCCACAGCCGCACGGCGGTCAGCAGGGCTCCGACCAGGCCCACGGTGAGGGCCACTGCCGGCCACGGGCGCGCGAGGTGCGTCGCGGCGGAGTACTCCAGGACGAGGAACACCAGGCAGGTCGGCATGAGGATCGCCGGGAACGGACCGAAGGAGCCCGTCTCGGAGGTCACCGGGCCGAGCTCGGGCACGGCCACCAGGACCAGCATCGCCGCGGCGCAGGCAGCCAGCCCGAGCACGCGGCGCCGGGCGAGCACGCTGAGATGGACGACGGCGAACGCGGCCACCGTGACTGGCCACCACGCCCCGTTGGTCCCGGGCGCCGTCTGCAGGGAGCTCGGCAGCAGTACGAGGGCGAGGGCGGCGGCCAGGGCGCCGTCGCCGAGTCTGCTCGGCGAGGTCCGGCGCGTGACCGGACGGTCGGCACGCGACTGGGGACGCCCGTTCTCGGCGGAACTCACATGCGTTCGATCAGGCCACGCAGGTAGGCGGCCTGACCGAGGTGCGCGACGTCGTCGTCGACGACGGAGACGAGCCGCACGCCGCGCGTCACGGGCGGGTCCCACGACTCGTCGATGACCTCGTCCAGGTCCGCCTCGGTGAGGGTGGTCAGGTACTGCACGGTCCGGCGGTGGACGTCCTCCAGATAACCGAGCAGGTCCTCGGCACCCATCCGGACCTGGGCGACCTGGTCACTGGTGTGCCCGTACCCGGTGTCCCAGTCATCGAAGGGCAGAGCCATGCGCTCCGCCCACCCGTCGGCGGTCCAGGCCTGCTCGGTGCCGGCCACGTCGGCGACCTGGGCGTCCTGCCCCCGCGCCAGGTGCCAGATCAGCCAGGAGATCGAGTTCGCCTGCGGATCGGGCCGGTAGGTCAGCGCGTCGAGGTCGAGACCGTCCAGGACACGGGCGGCGGAGTCCGGTACGCGCGAGTAGGCCTCGACGAGGAGGGCTGCGACGTTCATGGCACCAGTGTGGCGCGCCGGCGCCTGCGGTGCTACGGATCGGCGCGTCGGCCGAGACCGCGCACGCGCGAAGCCGCCCGGAGCGCGTCAGACGCCGGCCCCCACGGACGCCTTGGCCGAGAGCGCCTCGAGCTTGCCGAGGAAGTTCTCGTAGCCGCGGTTGATGATGCTGATGCCGCGCACCTCGGAGGTGCCCTCGGCGGCCAGCGCCGCGATGAGGTGGGAGAACCCGCCGCGCAGGTCCGGCACTTCGATCTGCGCAGCACGCAGCGGGGTGGGGCCGGAGACGACGGCGGAGTGGAAGAAGTTGCGGCGACCGAATCGGCAGGAGAGCCCACCGAGACACTCGCGGTAGATCTGGATGGTGGCGCCCATGCCCCGCAGCGCGTCGGTGAATCCGAACCGGTTCTCGTAGACGGTCTCGTGCACGATCGACAACCCGGTGGCCTGGGTGAGCGCGACGACCAGCGGCTGCTGCCAGTCGGTCATGAAGCCCGGGTGGACGTCCGTCTCGAGGACGATCGGGTCGAGGTCACCGCCGGCGTGCCAGAACCGGATGCCTTCGTCCCGGACGTCGAACTCACCGCCGACCTTCCGGTAGGTGTTGAGGAAGGTCATCATGTCGAGCTGGCTGGCCCCCCGCACGAACACGTCGCCCCGGGTCGCCAGGGCGGCGCACGCCCACGACCCGGCCTCGATCCGGTCCGCGAGGGCCGTGTGGCGGAAGCCGTCGAGCCGATCGACACCTTCCACCCGGATCGTGCGGTCGGTGTCGACGGAGATGATCGCGCCCATCTTCTGCAGCACGGCGACCAGGTCCATGATCTCCGGCTCGGTGGCCGCTCCGCGCAGCTCGGTCAGGCCCCGGGCCCGTACGGCCGTCAGCAGCGTCTGCTCGGTGGCCCCCACGGAGGGGTACGGCAGCTCGATGAGCGTCCCGACGAGGCCCCGCGGCGCGGAGATCTGGATGCCCTGGACACCCTTGTCGACCACGGCGCCGAAGGAGCGCAGGATGTCCAGGTGGAAGTCGATCGGCCGGTCACCGATCCGGCAGCCGCCCAGATCGGGGATGAACGCCTCGCCGAGCCGGTGCAGCAACGGCCCGCAGAACAGGATCGGGATGCGTGAGGAGCCGGCGTAGGCGTCGATGTCCGCGACGTGCGCCGACTCGACGTCGCTGGGATCGAGGTGCACCACGCCCGCATCGGCGTCGTGGTCGACCGTGACGCCGTGGAGCCGCAGCAGATCCGCGACGACGTCGACATCCTTGATGACCGGGACGTTGGCCAGCCTGGACGGCGTCTCACCGAGCAGCGCGGCCACCATCGCCTTGGAGACGAAGTTCTTCGCCCCACGCACGGTGATCTCGCCGGTCAGCGGGTTCCCGCCCTCGACGCGCATGAGCCCGTTCATATCCACCTCGCCGGCTCGCCGGTTCTGGCTCGCGCGGACAAGGTGCCCACGTGGCCTTGGTGGGCTCAGGATACGGAACCCGCCGCGGGACTCAGCTCAGCGGAGCCTCGGCGTGTGCGGGCACGCCTTCGCCTCCCGAATCGATCGGCCGGGCCGCCATGACGTTGACCGGCGGCAGGTGCTTGGCGGGCAGCGTGGTCGGCCGCCACCCGCTGCGGGAGGACTCGTAGGCGGCGATGCGCTCCTCGTGCTGCAGCGTCAGGCCGATGTCGTCCAGGCCCTCCATGAGGCGCCAGCGGGTGTAGTCGTCGATCTCGAAGGTGCAGTTCACGTCACCGGCGACGACGGTGCGGTGCTCCAGGTCGACGGTCACCTCGGTGCCGGGCTCGGCCTCGAGGACCTTCCACAGCATCTCGGCGTCCTCCTGGCTGATCTGTCCGGCCACGAGGCCCTGCTTGCCGGCGTTGCCACGGAAGATGTCGGCGAACTTCGGCGAGAGCACGACGCGGAAGCCGTAGTCCTTCAGCGCCCAGACGGCGTGCTCCCGCGAGGATCCGGTGCCGAAGTCCGATCCCGCCACGAGGACCGAGCCTTGGGCGTACGCGGGCTGGTTGAGCACGAAGTCGTCGTCGCCACGCCAGGCGGCGAACAGCGCGTCCTCGAAGCCGGTGCGGGTGACCCGCTTGAGGTAGACGGCCGGGATGATCTGGTCGGTGTCGACGTTGCTGCGGCGCAAGGGCACGCCGACGCCGGTGTGCTGGGTGATCTTCTCCATGGTCGGCTCCTCCTCAGACCAGGGCCGGCTCGGCGGCCGGGGCGAGGTCGGACGGTGCGGACAGGGTGCCCCGGACGGCGGTGGCGGCAGCGACCAGCGGCGAGACGAGGTGCGTGCGGCCACCCTTGCCCTGGCGCCCTTCGAAGTTGCGGTTCGACGTCGAGGCCGCGCGCTCGCCGGGCCGCAGCTGATCCGGGTTCATCCCGAGACACATCGAGCACCCGGCGTTGCGCCATTCGGCGCCGAAGTCGAGGAAGACCTTGTCCAACCCCTCGGCCTCGGCCTGGAGCCGGACGCGGGCGGAGCCCGGCACCACGAGGACCGTGACGTTCTCGGCCTTCCGCCGCCCCTTGACGACCTCGGCGACGGCGCGCAGGTCCTCGATCCGGCCGTTGGTGCACGAACCGATGAAGACGGTGTCGACGGCGATCTCCCGCAACGGCGTCCCGGGCACCAGCCCCATGTACTCCAGGGATCGTTCGGCGGCGCGGCGGGCGCTCTCGTCGGCGATGTCGACGGGGTCCGGGACCCGGCCGGACAGCGGCAGGCCCTGTCCGGGGTTCGTCCCCCAGGTCACGAAGGGCTCGAGGTCGTTCGCATCGAGGGTCACCTCGGCGTCGAAGACGGCGTCATCGTCGCTACGCAGCGACCTCCAGTATTCGACGGCGGCGTCCCAGTCCTCGCCCTCGGGCGCGTGGGGCCGGCCCTTGATGTACTCGAAGGTCGTCTCGTCCGGGGCGATCATGCCGGCGCGTGCGCCGGCCTCGATGGACATGTTGCAGATGGTCATCCGTGCCTCCATGGAGAGGTTCCGGATGGCCTCGCCACGGTACTCCAGGACGTAGCCCTGCCCACCGCCGGTGCCGATCTTGGCGATGACCGCGAGGATGATGTCCTTGGCGGTGGTGCCCTCCTTCAGCGTGCCCTCGACGTTGATCGCCATCGTCTTGAACGGGGTCAGCGGCAACGTCTGGGTGGCGAGGACGTGCTCGACCTCGGAGGTCCCGATCCCGAAGGCGAGCGCCCCGAACGCGCCGTGGGTGGAGGTGTGGGAGTCCCCGCAGACCACCGTCAGGCCCGGCATGGTCAGCCCAAGCTGCGGTCCGACGACGTGCACGATCCCCTGGTCGGCATCGCCGAGGGAGTGCAGCCGGATGCCGAACTCCTCGGCGTTGGCGCGCAGCGTCTGGATCTGGGTCCGGGACGTCGGGTCCGCGATGGGCCGGTCGATGTCCAGCGTCGGCGTGTTGTGGTCCTCGGTGGCGATGGTCAGGTCCGGTCGCCGCACGCCACGGCCCGCGAGCCGCAGCCCCTCGAACGCCTGGGGGCTGGTCACTTCGTGGACGAGGTGCAGGTCGATGTAGAGCAGGTCCGGTGCGCCGCCGCTGCCTTTCTGGACGACGTGCGCGTCCCACACCTTCTCAGCCAGCGTTCCGCTCATCCGACGTACCCTCTTCCCCTTGGTCCGCGAGCACCACGCCTCCGGCGGGTCCACGCCGTCGGCCGATGCTCGTCCTCCGTTTGCAATCTCAGGTTCTGAGATGCAGAATATCGGTCCATGGACAACTCTAGCGGAGTCGGCGTCCTTGACAAGGCGGCGACGGTTCTCGGGGCCCTGGAGGCAGGGCCGGCCACACTTGCCCAGCTCGTCAGCGCCACGCACCTGGCGCGGCCGACGGCGCACCGCCTGGCGGTCGCACTCGAGCACCACCGCCTGGTGGCCCGGGACATGCAGGGGCGGTTCATCCTCGGCCCGCGGCTCGCCGAGCTCGCCTCGGCGGCCGGCGAGGACCGGCTGCTCAGTGCCGCGGGACCGGTCCTGACGGCCCTGCGCGACCACACGAACGAGAGCGCGCAGCTGTATCGCCGGCAGGGCGACCAGCGCATCTGCGTCGCGGCGGCGGAGCGACAGGTCGGACTGCGCGACTCCATCCCCGTCGGGTCCACGCTGACCATGTCGGCCGGCTCCGCCGCGCAGATCCTCCTCGCCTGGGAAGAGCCGGACCGCCTGCACCGGGGCCTGCACGGGGCGAGCTTCACCGCCACGATGCTCTCCGCGGTGCGCCGTCGCGGCTGGGCACAGTCCATCGGCGAGCGGGAACCGGGCGTCGCCTCGATCTCCGCCCCGGTCCGTGGCCCCTCCGGCCGCGTGCTCGCGGCGGTGTCCGTCTCCGGTCCGATCGAACGCATGGGACGCCAGCCCGGACGACTGCACGGGGCCGCCGTCGTCGCAGCCGCGAACCGGCTCACGGAGTTCCTCAAGCGCTCGGACGAGGACTGAGGCTCACCGACACGCGCGCCGGAAACACCAAGCGCCCCTCACCACATCGGGTGAGGGGCGCTACTGGTAGCCCCGACCGGATTCGAACCGGCGCCGCCGCCTTGAGAGGGCGGTGTCCTAGGCCGCTAGACGACGGGGCCTCGGCAGCAAATTTGCCTGGTCGAGCTTACCCGAACGATCGGGCCCGCTCAAACCGCTGGGGTACCAGGACTCGAACCTAGACTAACTGAACCAGAATCAGTCGTGCTGCCGATTACACCATACCCCATGGGGGTAGACCGCCGTGCTTCCGCGCGCGGATTTCCGGGGCCGTACCGACGGAAGACATTACCCGAGAGTCGGGCCCGTTCCAAACCGATCAGGGCGCTCGTGACCGTTCTCACGGGTGCCGCCACCCCGGCCTCACCAGGGCCGGCGGGCGACGGCGTCAGGCCTGCTCGGCCAGGCGGGCCCGCAGCGCCCGCAGCCGTGCGATGGTCGACTCGGCTCCGAGGATCTCCATGGACTCGAACAGCGGAGGCGAGACCCGCCGCCCCGTCACGGCCACCCGCAACGGGGTGAACGCGTGTCGGGGCTTGATGCCCATACCGTCGACGATCGCGCCGCGCAGCGCCGACTCGACGGCCGCAGTGCTCAGGGAATCCATCGGCTCGAGCACCGCGAGGGCGGCGTCGAGTACCTCGGCGGCCTCCGGGCGCAGCGCCTTGAGCGCGTCCTCCTCGATCGAGAGGTCCTCGTCGGAGACGAACAGGAATCCGAGCATCCCCGGCGCCTCACCGAGCAGTGTCATCCGCTCCTGCACCAGCGGAGCGGCACGGGTGAGGATCTCCTGGTCCGGTTTGCCGAGGTCCCCGAACGAACGCGTCGAGACGAGGTTCGCGGCGTGCAGGTAGGGAACCAGCCGCGCCCGGAAGTCGTCCGGCGCGAGCAGCCGCACGTGGGCGGCGTTGATGGCCTCGGCCTTCTTGA
This sequence comes from Georgenia deserti, assembly GCF_042680605.1. NCBI lineage: Bacteria > Bacillati > Actinomycetota > Actinomycetes > Allobogoriellales > Allobogoriellaceae > Georgenia > Georgenia deserti. The sequence goes on along the minus strand of NZ_JBHUEE010000005.1, from coordinate 25,850 downwards.
GGTCGAAGCGGGCGGGGTTCGGATTGACGTCGGCGACGTCGAAGGCCGCGACCATCTCCTCCTTGGTGAAGACGTCGTGGTCGGCCGAGATGCCCCACCCGAGCAGTGCCAGGTAGTTGAGCAACCCTTCGGGCAGGAACCCGCGCTCGCGGTGCACGAAGAGGTCGGACTCGGGGGCCCGCTTGGAGAGTTTCTTGTTGCCCTCACCGGTCACCGTCGGCAGGTGCGCGAAGCTCGGCATCACCGTCGCGACACCGAGATCGAGCAGCGCGCGGTAGAGCGCCACCTGGCGCGGCGTGGAGGAGAGCAGGTCTTCGCCGCGCAGGACGTGCGTGATGCCCATGAGGGCGTCGTCGACGGGATTGGTCAGGGTGTAGAGCGGCTGGCCGTTCCCACGGACGATGACGAAGTCGGGGATGGAGCCGGCCTGGAACCTCACCTCACCTCGGACGAGGTCGGTGAAGGTGATGTCCTCCGCCGGCATCCGCACCCGCAGCACAGGCTCACGCCCCTCGGCGCGAAAAGCGGCCTTCTGCTCCTCGGTCAGGTCCCGGTCGTGGTTGTCGTAGCCGAGCTTGGGGTCGCGGCCTGCGACCCGGTGCCGCTCCTCGACCTCGGCCGGGGTGGAGAAGGACTCGTAGGCGTAGCCAGCATCGACCAGCTTCGCGGCGACGTCGCGGTAGACGTCCATCCGCTCGGACTGCCGGTACGGCTCGTGCGGCCCGCCGACCTCGACGCCCTCGTCCCAGTCGAGACCGAGCCAGTCCAAGGCGTCGAGGATCTGCCGGTAGCTCTCCTCGCTGTCCCGGGCGGCGTCGGTGTCCTCGATCCGGAAGACGAACCGGCCGCCGGTGTGGCGGGCATAGGCCCAGTTGTACAACGCAGTGCGGATCAAGCCGACGTGCGGTGTTCCGGTCGGGGACGGGCAGAAGCGCACACGGACATCGGACGCGGGGGCGGTGGGGTTCTCGCTCATGATCGTCGGTCAGTCTACGCAGCGCCTCCGACCCGGCACGGCACGGCTCAGTCGCGTCAGTCGCGACGCAGCACCGGGTTGGAGAAGCTCCCGATGCCCTCGACCTCGACCTCCACGCGACGGCCCTCCTCGACCGGTCCGACGCCCGCCGGCGTGCCGGTGAGGATGACGTCGCCCGGCAGCAACGTGAACATCGATGAGACGTAGGCGATGAGCTCCGGCACGCCGCGGACCATCTGCGACGTCCGCCCGTCCTGCCGCAGCTCGCCGTCGACCCGTGAGCGCACCGCGAGGTCGCTGACGTCGAGGTCCAGGGCGAGGTACGGGCCGAGCGGGCAGGAGGTGTCGAACCCCTTGGCGCGGGTCCACTGCCCGTCGGTCTCCTGCCGGTCCCGGGCGGTGAGGTCGTTGGCGGCGGTGTAGCCGAAGATCACCTGGTCGACCTTGTCCACCGGGACGTCCTTGCACAGACGCGAGATGACGACGGCGAGTTCGGCCTCGTGGTGGACGTCGCGTGTCCACGGCGGGAGCACAATCGGATCGTCCGGGCCGATCACCGACGTGTTCGGCTTGAGGAAGGTGAGCGGTTCCTCGGGCACCTCGTTGCCGAGCTCGGCGGCGTGCTCGGCGTAGTTGCGTCCGATGCCGACGACCTTCGAGCGCGGGATCACAGGCGAGAGCAGGCGGACGTCTGCGACCGGGACGCGCTGCCCGGTGGTCTCCAGGCCGCCGTAGATCGGGTCGCCCTTGATGGCGACCAGCTCGTCGCTGTCCTCGTCCAGGATGCCGTACTGCGGGTTCTCTCCCGTGATGAATCGTGCGAGGCGCATGCCCGTCAGCTTATGACCCGGCCACCCGCGCCGCCTGCCACCGTCGCGACTCCTACGCTGGGACTCGTGACCGCGACCACCGCCGCCGCACGCCCCCGCGTGCTCGAGGCCGGCACCTGGCGTGCCCGCGAGCGGGCGCACCGGGCGCGCGCCGAGGCGCTCACGGCGGCACGGCGGGCGCGTCGCGCCCGCGGTGAGCGTGACCCCGTCGAGGACTTCTTGTTCGAGTACTACCCGATCCGGCCGGGCAAGCTCGCCCGCTGGCATCCCGGCGTCGGCATCGCGCTCCGCGGGTCCCGGGCCGCCCCGGACCACGCCGCCGTCGAGAAGGAGCTCGCCTCCCGGGCGAGGTGGCGGTGGCACACCACGACCGACGACGGGGTGATCCTCGACGACGCCGCGTACCTGGCGGACCGCTCCGACGGCGTGCGGTGGCTGCACGAAGTGCTCTCCCGCACGGCGCGGCGACCGGCTCATCTCGGCTGCCTGGGCCTGCACGAGTGGGCCATGGTCTACCGCGACCGCGACCACCGGCACGATCTGCCGCTGCGGCTGGGCCAGGAGGGGACGGACGCGGTGGTCGAGGCGCATCCGATCCGTTGCTCCCACTTCGACGCGTTCCGGTTCTTCACCGGAGCGGCACGCCCGCGCAACCGGCTGCAACCGACCCGGGCCAGCCAGCCGGACCTCGAGCAGCCCGGCTGCCTGCACGCGAACATGGATCTACTCAAGGCCGCCAACATCCTGGGCCCGGCCTGTCCGGGCGAGCTACTACTGGACTGTTTCGAGCTGGCCCGGGACATCCGGGTGCTCGACATGCGAGCCTCGCCGTACGACCTGCGCGACCTCGGCCACGAACCGGTCGCCATCGAGACCGCCGCGGGCCGCGCCGAGTACATCGGCCACCAGCGACGGTTCGCCGAGCGCGCGGCGCCGTTGCGGGACCGGCTCATCGAGGTCACGCGGGCGCTGCTGGGCAATAGGCTCGAGCCGTGACCACCCCGCCGCACGGCTCCCCGCCGCACCACGCCCCGGCGGCCCTCACCCCGCGGCAAGCCACACCGCCGCCGGCGGGCGCATCCGCTCCCGGGGCACAGCCGCGCCCCACGCGACTCACGGGCATCGACATCGCACGCGGCGTCGCCATCCTCGGCATGTTCACCGCCCATCTCGGTGACGACGCCCCGGGCGGCGGCGCCGACCCCTCGTGGCTCATGCTGGCCGACGGCCGCTCCGCCGCGCTGTTCGCCTTCCTCGCCGGGGTCTCGCTCGCCCTGTCGACCGGGCGCACGCGCCCACCGAGCGGTGCCGCGATGACCAGGGCACGCCTGCGCATCACCTACCGGGCCGGGATGCTGTTCATCCTCGGCGCGTTGCTCATTCTCCTCGAGACCCCGCTCTACGTCATCCTGCCCGCATACGCGGCGATGTTCCTCCTAGCGCTGCCCTTCCTCGGCGCGAATCGCGGACGGCTCGTCCTCGGTGCCGCGACGTGCGCGATCGTCTCCCCGGCGGTGATCTTTCTCCTCACCACCCCGCTGCACGCGGGCGGGCGCAGCATCGTCGGTGGCTGGACGGGGTGGGAGGACCCGGTCGAGTCCGAGCTGGACATCCTCGCCACCGGTCATTACGCGGCGCTGATCTACTCCGCGTTCATCCTGCTAGGCCTCGCCGTCGGCCGCTCGAACCTCACCTCGGTACGGTTCCAGGCCGGGATGATCGCCGCCGGCACGCTGCTCGCCACCGTGGCCTGGGGCTCCTCCCGCCTGCTGCTGGACGCCGGCGCGGCGAAGGGGTCGCCGTACCTGTACCACCTGGTCAACGGCGAACCGCACGAGTACAGCCCGGTCGAGATCGTCGGCTCCTGCGGCACGTCGCTGGCGGTGACCGGGCTGCTGCTGATCCTCACCCGGCCGGGTCGCCCGGGCCGAGTGGTCGCCGCGATCTGCTCCCCCGTCGCCGCCGCGGGGTCGATGAGCCTGACGCTGTACACGGGGCACATCGTCGCCATCGCCATCCTCGGCAACGACGTGGTGTGGTACCCGGAATCGAACGGCGTGCTCATCGTGTTCATCGTCGTCGCGCTCGTCTTCGCCTGGGCGTGGCGCCACGTTCTCGGTCAGGGACCGCTGGAACGGGCGCTGGCGGTGCTGACGGACACCGGGCGCTGACCGGCTCAACCCCACACGTCCTCCGGCAACCGGTCACGGACCGGCCGCGGGAGGTGCTCAGCGGCCACGAACTGCATCTTGGCACCGCGGTCGGAACGCCGCTCGTAGTCCCGCAGCACCCGTGCGACGGTGGGCGTCAGACGGACCAGGGCGACCAGGTTGATCACGGTCATCAGGCCGACCAGCACGTCCGAGACCGCCCACACCGTGGTGAGGGTGAGGATTGCGCCGAGCCCGGTCGTCGCGACCGTGACGAGCCCGAGCACCCGCTGCGCCCGGCCGCCGCCGAGGTAGTCGAGGTTGACCTGGGCATAGGCGTAGGCCCCGAGGATCGAGGAGAACGCCAGCACGAAGATCATCACGGTCATCGGCCACGCGGTCCACGTCCCGAGGGCCGCGGCCACGGCGTCCTGGGTCAGCGAGGCGCCGGCGGACTCCGGCGTGACACCGGGGGTGTACACGGCCGGCCCGGCCAGCAGGATGACCACGGCGGTGGCCGTGCAGACGACAACGGTGTCGATGAAGACGCCGAGAGACTGCATCAGCCCCTGCTGCACTGGGTGGGCCACCGTCGCCGTGCCGGCGGCGTTGGGGGTCGTTCCCATCCCCGCCTCGTTGGAGAACAGCCCGCGCCGGACTCCGTTGAGGATGGCGGCGATGACCCCACCCCCCGTGCCGGCGAGTGCCTCGTCGAGCCCGAAGGCGCCACGGATGATCTGGGTGAGCGCCTCCGGCACGGCCGTCGCGTTGGTGACCAGGACGATGACGGCCAGCAGGAGGTAGGCGAGCGCCATCAACGGCACGAGGTATTCAGCCACCCGGGCCACCGAGCGGACACCACCGAGGAGAACCGGGGCGGCCAGTGCCATGAGGGCCACGGCGCTCCAGCCCGGAGCGAGACCGTGGCCGGCGAGCGCACCGGAGACCGTGTTCGCCTGGACCATGACGACACCGAATGTCATGGCCAGCACGCACAGGGCGGCGAACAGGGCGGCCAGCCCGCGCGAGCCGAGTCCTCGGCGGATGTAGAAGGCCGGGCCGCCCCGGAAGGTGCGGTCGCGCCAGCGCTCCTTGAACACCTGCGCCAGGATCGCCTCGCTCAGCGCGGTCGCCATGCCGACGGCGGCGACCACCCACATCCAGAACACGGCACCCGGGCCGCCCAGCGCCAGGGCGATGGCCACGCCCGCCACGTTTCCGATGCCGACCCGGGTGGCCAGACCGACCGCGAAGGCCTGGAAGGAGGAGATCCCGCCGCCGGCGCCGCGGCGGGAGCCGACCACGGTCCGGATCATCCGCCCCAGGTGACGGACCTGCACACCCCGCAGGCGGACGGTCAGGTACAGCCCCACACCAAGCAGCGCGGTGGCCAGCACCCATGCGTACAGCCAGTCGGAGAAGGCGACGGCACGGCCTTCGAAGGTCGCGAGGAACTCGCTCACGTCTCTGCCCCTCCGGGCCCGCAGGCCCCGGTCGTCTCGTTTCAGCCGCTCAGCGTCGCATACCGGCGCGGCGTCGGCGAGACGAGCGCACGCCCGCGACCGGCCCCAGGTCGGGTGGTGAGAGGATTCGCAGATGCCCGACGTCACCGCCGCACCCTTGAATCTCGCGCTGGACGACCTCGAGGACGGCGGCGCCGGACAGGACCCGGACGCCGTCTACACCGCCTACGAACAGTGGGCGCAACGAGCTGGCTTGGCGCTCTACCCCCACCAGGAGGAGGCCCTGCTCGAACTGAACACCGGCTCGCACGTGATCCTCGCCACGCCCACCGGCTCGGGGAAGTCGCTGGTGGCCGTGGGTGCTCTCTTCTCCGCCCTGGCCACCGGCCGCACGGCGTTCTACACCGCGCCGCTGAAGGCCCTGGTCTCGGAGAAGTTCTTCGATCTGGTCGAGCTGTTCGGCTCGGCGAACGTCGGGATGGTGACCGGGGACACGGCAATCAATCCCGAGGCGCCGATCATCTGCTGCACGGCGGAGATTCTCGCCAACCAGGCCCTGCGCGACGGCGCCGGGACCGACGCCGGCGTCGTCGTCATGGACGAGTTCCACTTCTACGCCGATCCGCAGCGCGGCTGGGCATGGCAGGTGCCGCTCCTCGAGCTGCCGGACGCGCAGTTCGTCCTCATGTCCGCCACGCTCGGTGACGTCACGTTCTTCCGCGAGGACCTGACTCGCCGCACCGGCCGGGAGGTTGCCGTCGTCGACGACGCCGAGCGCCCCGTCCCACTGTCCTTCGCCTACGCCGTGGAGCCGGCTCAGGACCTGCTGCTCCGCCTCGTCGAGGAGGGCCGCTCCCCCGTCTACGTGGTGCACTTCTCGCAGAAGGACGCCGTCGAGCGCGCCCAATCGTTGACCTCGGTCCAGGTCGCGAGCCGCGAGCAGCGCGACCGGATCGGCGAGGCCATCGGCGACTTCCGGTTCGGGCGGGGGTTCGGGCAGACACTCTCGCGGCTGCTGCGCCACGGGGTCGGTGTCCACCACGCCGGCATGCTGCCGCGGTACCGGCGGCTCGTGGAGCGCCTGACCCAGCAAGGGCTGCTCGGCGTCGTCTGCGGGACGGACACTCTCGGCGTCGGCATCAACGTGCCGATCCGCACGGTGGTGATCACCGCCCTGGCCAAGTTCGACGGTGAGCGCATGCGCCATCTCAGCGCTCGCGAGTTCCACCAGGTCGCCGGTCGTGCCGGCCGCGCCGGGTTCGACGACGAGGGCGAGGTCATCGTGCTGGCGCCCGAGCATGAGATCGAGAACGCCAAAGCACTCGCCAAGGCCGCCGGGGACGAGAAGAAACGGAAGAAGGTCGTGCGGAAGAAGCCGCCGCCGGGGTCGGTGAACTGGACCGAGAAGACCTATCTGCGGTTGCGCGACGCCCAGCCGGAACCGCTGACGAGCCAGTTCCGGGTGAGCCACACGATGGTGCTGGCGGTGCTCACGCGCCCGGGCGACCCCGTCGCGGCGATGTACCGGCTGGTCACCGACAACCACGAACCCCCGGCCTATTCGGCGGCCGGGCGCGCGGACTCGTCCTCGGCTCCCACGCAGACCCGCAACCCGCACCTGCGGCGAGCGGTGGAGATCTACCGCTCGTTGCGCACGGCCGGCGTCGTCGAACACCGCGGGGCGGCATGGCGTCGGGAGCATCCTGGTGAGCCGTACGTGCGGCTCACGGTCGACCTGCCCCGTGACTTCGCGCTCAACGCTCCCCTGTCGCCGTTCGCGCTGGCAGCGATCGACCTGCTCGACCCCGAGTCACCGGACTTCCCCCTCGACGTCGTCTCCGTGGTCGAGGCCACCCAGGAGGACCCGCGCCCGCTTCTCTACGCGCAGCAGCATGCCGCCCGCGGCGAGGCTGTCGCGGCGATGAAGGCGGAGGGGATCGAGTACGAGGAGCGGATGGCGCTCCTCGAGGAGGTGACCTGGCCGCGGCCGCTGGCGGAGCTGCTCGAGGCGGCGCTGGAGACCTACCGGCAGACGAATCCGTGGGTCACGGACTACGAACTGAAGCCGAAATCCGTGGTGCGGGAGATGGTCGAGCAGGCCATGACCTTCTCCGAGCTGGTCTCGCGGTATCAGCTCGCCCGTTCCGAGGGGGTGATCCTGCGCTACCTCACCGACACCTACCGAGCACTGCGCCAGGTGGTGCCCGACCGGGCCCGGACCGAGGAGGTCGAGGCGATCATCGCCTGGCTCGGCGACCTCGTCAGGTCCGTGGACTCCTCGCTGCTGGATGAGTGGGAGGCCCTGGCCGCCGGCGCGGCCGCCTCCGCCGGCGCCGCCGGAACGCCGGAGACGGCGGTCAGCAGCGGCGGCACCGAGCGTCGATTCGGCGAGAGAGACGACGGCGAGCTTCCCCTCACCCGGAACCGGCACGCGTTCCGGGTCGCGGTGCTGGGCGCCATATTCCACCGGGTGGAGCTGCTCGCCCGGGAGGCCTACGGCGCGCTCGCGGAGCTCGAGGCCGAGGTCGGCGGGTGGCAGGCACAGGAGTGGCAGGAGCGGATCGCCCCGTTCTGGGACGAGTACGAGTGGGTCGGCATCGGCCCCGAGGCCCGCGCGGCGTCCCTCGTGCACATCGTCGAGCAGCCGGAGGCGGCCGACCTGCCCGCTGATGTCGCCGACGGCGTCGACCCCATCGAGCCACCGGACCGGTCCTGGCTCGTGCGGCAGACGTTCGACGATCCCGAGGGCGACCGTGACTGGGGCCTGACCGCACTGGTGGATCTGGACGCCTCGGACCGGGCGGGGAAACCGGTGGTCCGGACGCTCGCTCTCGGGCCACGCTGAGGAGACGAACGCCGACACGGGGCTGACCGCATGAACAGGCAGGGCACATGAGCAGGCAGGGCACATGAGCAGCAAGAGCGCACGGACGGCCGCCGGGACCCCCGCACTGGCCGCGCTGAGCGAGGCCGGCGTCCCGCACCACACGCGCGGATACGACCACGACCCACGAGCGGAGGACTTCGGCGCGGAGGCCGCCGCAGCCCTCGGCGTCGATCCGGCCCGGGTGCTCAAGACCCTGGTGGCCGAGGTGGACGGGGCCCTCACGGTCGCCGTGGTCCCGGTCTCCGGCCGGCTCGACCTCAAGGCGCTGGCCACCGCCGTCGGGGCGAAGCGGGCCGATCTCGCCGACCCGCGGGCCGCCGAACGGGCCACCGGCTACGTGGTGGGCGGTATCGCTCCTCTGGGGCAGCGCCGGCGACTGCCGACCGTCGTCGACGTCTCGGCGCTCGATCACGAGACGATCCTGGTCAGCGCCGGGCGGCGCGGCCTGGACGTCGAGCTGGCCCCGGCGGACCTCGTCACCCTGACCGGTGCGCTGGTGGCTCCCGTGGCGCGGCCGTGAGCGGCGCTGCGCGGCGCCGGCCGCCCGCGCCGCCGCGGGTGAGCGAGCCGGAGGTCGCCGCCCACCTGACGCCGTGGGCTGGGGCTCTTCCCGACGGTGGCACGGTCACTTCAGCCGATCTCGGTCAGGCAGAACTGACGGTCCTCGAGGAGGTCCAGATCGAGACGTCGTCACTGGATCGGGCCCGGGCCGGCGGCGCCCACTGGGAACGCACGAGCCTGGTGGACTGCCGACTCGACGGCGCCGACCTGGCGAACCTGCGCGCCCGCGACCTTGCGCTCACGAGGTGCGCGCTGCGCGAGTCGCGTCTGGTCGGCGGACAGTTGGTCCGGTCGCGGCTGCAGGCGGTCCAGCTCGAGAACGTGGCGGCGAACCTCACGAGCTGGCACGAGAGCACGTGGCGGCGCGTCGTGCTGCGCGGCTGTGATCTGCGCGAGGCAGACCTGACCGGCGCCGCGCTGAGCGATGTCCTGTTCGACGAGTGCGATCTCGCCGGCGCTCAGCTGTCCGGGGTGCGGTGCGAACGCGTCCGACTCACGGGTTGCCGGCTGAGCGGGCTCGGCGGCGTGGAGGCGTTGCGTGGGGCCAGCGTCGGTGAGGCGGACGCCGTCGAACTGCTCCCGGCGATGGCCCGGGCCATGGGGATCCGGATCGAGAAGTGAGCCTCAGGCGAGTGCCCCGCCCAGAGCGAGGCCGCCGGCGGCCGCGCCCAGGCCTGCGACAAGGCTGAGCACAACGTTCCCGGCGGCGGACGACCACGACCCGCTCTGCGCGAGCCGGACCGTCTCGTAGCCGAAGGTGGAGTAGGTCGTCAGCGCGCCGCAGAATCCGACCCCGACGGCGAAGCGCAGCCACTCGGGGCCCCCAGCGCCCAGGAGCGCGGTGACCAGGCCGAGCAGGAACGAACCGGCGACGTTGACGACGAGGGTGCCCCAGGGGAATGCGCCACCGGTGCGGGCCTGCACCGCCCGGTCGGTCGCGTAGCGCAGCGGAGCGCCGAGGCCGCCCCCGAGCACGACGAACAGCACGGTCACGACTCGGTCCCGCGGCCCGCCCGATCCGTCTGCCCACCGTTGTGGCGCTTGCCGAAGGCGTGGACGACGGTGACGTCGTCCACGATCGCCAGCCCGGCGGTCACCAGCCCTTCCAGTCGGGGCAGGAACGCCTGGATCTTCTCCGCCTCGTCCACGATGACGACGGCGACCGGCAGGTCCTCGCTGAGGCTCAGGATGCGAGAGGTGTGGATGCGGTGCAGCGCGCCGTACCCCTCCAGGCCGCGGAAGACGGCGGCACCGGAAAGCCCGAAATCGTGGGCACGCTGGACGATCTCGGAGTAGACCGGCCGGTGCTTCCACTGGTCGGCCTCGCCGACGAAGACCGTCAGGCGTTGCACCGCGTCACCAGGTCTCATCGTCACCAGCTCCAGGGTTCGGTGCGGGGGCGTCTGAGGCGGGTCGGGGGCCACGGCGGGCGCGGCCGGCGATGCCCTGAACGGCGGCGAGTCCGGCCACGACGCCGGCGAGCGCCGTCACGAGGGTGCCGGCGAGATAGAGGAGGGCGGTCCCCGCCTCACCGGCGGTGACCAGGCGACCGATCTCGACTGCGTATGTGGAGAAGGTGGTCATGCCGCCGAGCACGCCGACCCCGACGAACGGGCGGAGCAGCCGGTGCGGGGTTCCGGCCAGGTCGATCACTCCCATGAGCACCCCGATGGCCAGGCATCCGGCGACGTTCGCCACCCATGTGCCCCACACGCCCGCCCCGCCCTCGGGCACGAGGACGGACAGGCCGTAGCGGGCGGCGGCCCCCGCGGCGCCGCCGAGGGCGATGACGGCGTAGACGTCGAGGTTCCGGTGGCGGGCTGGCGATAGCGCGGTCATGTGGCCGCTCAGGAGCCGGCAGAGGCGGCGGGCTGGTTCGCCTTGGTCGCCTTCGCGGCCTTGGCGGCCGCCTTGGCCGCGCGCTTCGTCTCCCGGACCTTCGTCAGGGAGTCGGCGTCGACGATGTCGGCCACCGAGCGGAAGGCGCCGTCCTCGCCATAGGCCCCCGCGGCCTCACGCCACCCGGGAGCTTGGAGTCCGCGCTGCTTGCCGAGCAGGGCGAGGAAGATCTGGGCCTTCTGGGCGCCGAACCCTGGCAGGGCCTTCAGGCGGCGGAGGATCTCGCGACCGTCGGGGTCGTCCCGGGTCCAGATGACGGCGGCGTCGCCGTCGTAGTCGGCGACGACGGCGGCGCACAGGGTCTGGATCCGGCCGGCCATCGAGCCCGGGTACCGGTGCACGGCAGGAGGGGTACGGCAGACCTCGGCGAGCTCGTCCGGGTTGATGGTGGCGAGCCGGTGGGCGTCGAGGCCGCCGAGGCGCTCGGCGAGCTTGTGCGGACCCGCGAACGCGGTCTCCATCGCGACCTGCTGGTCGAGCAGCATCCCGATGAGCAATGCGAGAGGGTCCTCGCTGAGGAGGGTGTCGGCGTCCTCGTCGCCGGTGATGTGCAGGCGCGTCATGAGTCGAGTCTGCCACTGCCGGGCGCCGGTACGCTCTGCCGCGTGGTAGGCGAGCACATCGACACCGGGCAACTGGCTGCGAATCTCGCGTCGGCACGGCAACGTGTGGCCGACGCCGCCCGCGCGGCCGGTCGTGACCCGGGTGAGGTCCGCCTGCTCCTGGCCGTCAAGACCCAGTCCGCCGACGTGGTGCGCGCCGTCGTCGAGGCCGGTGCGGATCTGCTCGGGCACAACCGGGCACAGGAGCTTGCGGCCACGGGCCCGGCACTGGCCGAGCCGGGCACGCCGCCGCACGAGATGCACTTCATCGGGCATCTGCAGACCAACAAGATCAACCAGGTCCTGCGCTGGGCAGGCTGCGTGCAGACCGTGGACTCCCTGCGGCTGGCGGACAAGCTCGATGCCGCCGTCTCGCGACGGGCGGCCGACGGCGCGCCGCCCGAGCCGCTGGACGTCATGGTGCAGGTGAACACGTCCGGCGAGGCGACGAAGGCCGGCGTGGCGCCGGAGCGAGCCGTCGAGCTCGCCTCCGCGGTCGGCCGGCTGAAGCACCTGCGGCTACGCGGGCTGATGACGATCGGTGCGCACACGCCGGAGGAGGCCGTGGTCCGTGCCTCCTACGACGACCTGGCCGCGCTGCGGGCCGAGATCCTCGCCTCCGGCGCACCGGGGACGGACGGGGCCGGCGAGCTGTCGATGGGGATGAGTGCGGACCTCGAGACCGCGGTGGCCGCCGGCGCCACCATGGTCCGGCTCGGCACCGCTGTCTTCGGCCCGCGACCGGCCCCCTGACCGCCGCTGCCCCACCGAGTCGTCACTCCTGTGCCGACTCGTCATCGCCGTGCCGACTTGTCGATCCTGCGCGCCTCGATCAGGTGCCGGGTCGAGTGCGCGACGAACGCCCCGTCGGCGCGGATCATGGCGTCGAGGTCCTGAAGCCGGTCGCGGTAGCGATCGACCGTGAAGTCGGGGACCCACCACACGCACTTGCGCAGGGTCCAGACGACCGCGCCGACGTCGTAGAACTCCATGCGCAGCCGTGCGGTGCGCAGATCGACGACCTCGAGCCCGGCCGCGCGCGCCTCGTCCGCCTCCGCCGCGGGATCGCGGGCCGTGCGTGCGTGCGTTTGGGGACCGAGGAAGAACTCGATGAGCTCGAACGCCGACGCCGGGCCGACGTGCTGGGCCAGGTAGCTCCCGCCCGGGGCCAGCACCCGGGCGATCTCCGACCAGGCTGGCCGGACCGGGTGGCGGCTGGTGACGAGCTCGACGGAGGCGTCGGCGACCGGGAAGGCTCCACCGTCGTCCGGGGGCAGCACCTCGACCCCGCGCGGCCCGAGACGCTCACGCGCTCGGGCGAGATTGGGGGGCCAGCCTTCGACCGCCACCATCCGCGGCGGCAGCACCGGCGCGGCGTCGAGCACCTCCCCACCACCGGTGTCGACATCCAGCGCGGAGCCGACTCGGGCCAGCCGATCGGCCATCAACCGCGCATATCCCCATGGCGGGCGTTCCTCGCGCGCCCGGCTCTCGAGCCAGTCGAATCCCCACCCGGAGACGTCGGCGGCCGCTGCCTCGGTCACGAGCTCGTCGAAGGTACGCACGCGCTCCATCGTGGCGGCCGGGCCGCCCGGCGGAAAAGGTCAATTCCGCGGTGACCGCACGCACTACGGCACGCGGTAGGTCCATTCCCGGGACAGGAATTTGGTCTCCATGAGCTCGTGGGCCCGGGCGAGCTCGGCAGAGGTGATCTCGGACTCGCGGGTGCGGTACCGGCCACGGAAGTGCTCCAGGAAGGCGGCGATGATGTCCTCGCGCGCCATCCCGGTCTGTGAGCGCATCGGGTCCACGCGCTTGTTGGCGCTGGTCGTGCCCTTGTCCGAGAGCTTCTCGCGGCCGATACGGAGCACGTCGAGCATCTTGTCGGCGTCGATGTCGTAGGACATGGTCACGTGATGGAGCACGACGCCGGAGGCGAACCGCTTCTGTGCGGCGCCGCCGATCTTGCCCTGCTCCGAGGCGATGTCGTTCAGCGGGACGTAGCGGGCCCGTACACCGACGTCGGCGAGGGCACCGAGGACCCAGTCGTCGAGGAAGGCGTAGGACTGCTCGAAGGTGAGCCCCTCGACGAGGGACTCGGGCACCACGAGGGAGTACGTGATGCAGTTGCCGGCCTCCATGAACATCGCCCCGCCGCCGGAGATGCGCCGTACCACCATCATGTCGTGCCGGCGCAGGCCGTCCTCGTCGACCTCGTTGCGAACCGACTGGAAGGACCCGATCACCACGAGCGGCGAGTTCCACTCCCAGATCCGCAGGGTCGGGCCGCGGCGGCCGGCGGCGACCTCCTCGGGGATGACCTGGTCGAGCGCCACGTTCAGCGCCGGGTGAATCGCCTCGCCGTGGACGACGTCGAAGGTGTGGTCGCTCCAGCTCGTCGCCCGGCCGAGCGCACGCCGGACGGCGATCCCGACGGCGTCGGGGCCGAAGCCCATCATGGTGGCGCCGTCGAGCGTGCCGGAGACGGACTGGGCGAGCTGGGCGGCGGTGGCGGACTCGGGCATGCCCGTCAGGGCGGCGTCGATATCCTCCAACGCGCTGTCCGGTTCGAGGAAGAAGTCGCCGGAGATCCGGACCCGTGCCAGCCGCCCGTCCTCGACGTCGACGTCGGCCACGACGAGTTTGCCACCGGGGACCTTGTACTCACCGTGCACTCCGCCAGCCTACGTCGGGGCCCGCCGCGGTGCGGGGCACCGGTTCGCCTGCTGCGCGCGACGGTGGCGGTCGAGGCGCGGATCCCGGCCCGCGACCGACAGCACCGGTCAGCGAGGCTCCACGCCACGGTGCAGCAGACCCCAGGTCACCGAGTCGGTCAGCGCCTCCCAGCTCGCCTCGATGATGTTCGTCCCGACGCCGACCGTGGACCAGCTGTCCACGCCGTCCGAGGTGTCGATGAGTACCCGGATCGTGGCGTCGGTGCCCTGCTGCGAGTCGAGAATCCGGACCTTGTAGTCGATGAGCTCGAAGTCCTCGATCTCCGGGTAGGTCCCCAGCAGGGCGCCGCGGAGCGCGTGGTCGAGGGCGTTGACGGGGCCGTTGCCCTCCCCGGTGCTGATGGTGCGGCCGTGTCCGGTACGCAGCTTGACTGTGGCCTCGGAGTCCGCCGCCGTCGGGCCGGCGTCCGGGCGGTGCTCGACGAACGTGCGCCAGCTCTCGACCTCGAAGAACCGCGGGCCGCGGCCGCCGTCGAGCTCGGCGCGGAGCAGTAGCTCGAAGGAGGCGTCGGCGGCGTCGTAGGTGTATCCACCGGCCTCGGCGGCCTTGACGCGGGTGGTGATGCGCTGGAGCAGTTCCGGCTGGCCGGACAGATCGAACCCGAGCTCGCGGCCCTTGAGTTCGATGGAGGCACGGCCGGCCATCTCGGAGACGAGCATGCGCATGTCGTTGCCGACCGCCACCGGATCGATGTGCTGGTACAGATCCGGGTCCACCCGGATCGCGGAGGCGTGCAGACCGGCCTTGTGGGCGAAGGCGGACGCGCCGACATACGGCTGGCGCGGGTGCGGCGCGATGTTCGTGATCTCGGAGATGGCGTGCGCGATCCGGCTTGCCTCGGCAAGTCCGGGCAGCCGGACCGCGTCGAGCTTGAGGTCCAGATTGGCGGCGCAGGTGACCAGGTCGGCGTTGCCGGTGCGCTCGCCGTAACCGTTGACCGTTCCCTGGATGTGTTCCGCGCCCGCGGCGACGGCCGCGAGCGTGTTGGCCACGGCGCAGCCGGAGTCGTTGTGGGCGTGCATCCCGAGCCGCCCGGTGGTGCGGGCACGCACGTCGGTGACGATCTCGGTGACCAGGTGCGGCAGCATGCCGCCGTTCGTGTCGCACAGGACGACGGTCGTGGCTCCGGCGTCGAAGGCGGCCTGGACGCAGGCCAGCGCGTACTCGCCGTCGTAGCGGTAGCCGTCGAAGAAGTGCTCGGCATCGACGACCACCTCGCGGCCGAGCCCGGCGAGATACCGCACGGTAGCGGCGATCATTCGGAGGTTCTCCTGGCCGTCGGTACGTAGCGCACGTTCGACGTGGCGGATGTCGGACTTGGCGACCAACGTGATGACCGACGCCTCGGAATCCACCAGCGCCTGGACCTGGGGGTCCTCGTGAGGTTGGGCGCCGGCGCGACAGGTCGCGCCGAAGGCGGCCAGACGGGCGTGGCGAAGGTCGAGTTCCTTGGCCGCCCGCGCGAAGAACTCGGTGTCCTTGGGCACGGCACCGGGCCACCCGCCCTCGATGTAGTCGACGCCCAGTTCGTCCAGCAGCGCGGCGATGGCGACCTTGTCGGCGACAGAGAGGTTCATGCCCTCCTGCTGTGCTCCGTCGCGCAAGGTCGTGTCGTAGATCTCGACGGTCCCGGCGGTGCTCGGCGCGGGTGTCACGGCCTCGGCTTGGGTCTCCATCGTGCTCCTCCGGCATCACTGGCGACGCCGCCCGGCTCTCCGGCGGGGTGCTGCCGGTATCGGTGCCGGTCAGGACTCTCCTGCCGGCGACGTTGCCGGAGGCGGTGGTTCCGGCAACAAAAAGACCCCCCGGGGTGCGGGAGGTCTGCGCATCGAGCGGGTGTGCCCGATGCGCTAGCCGATAATAAGCCGGAACTGCGTCACGCCAGGCAGTATGCCACAACGTCCAGCTCCCGGACCAGCTGTCCAAGGTGCGGACGAGCCTCGGTCGCTCGTCGAGCTCGAGTGCGTCCGTCCTGGCACGCCCGGGGCCGGCCCTGCGGGAAATCCGTCGACACCGAACGCGGAGCCGAGCACGCTGGCGCCATGACGAACAGTCAGGTCTGGGACGAGGAGGCGGCCCGCCGGTACGACGAGACGACGGCGGACCTGTTCTCCCCCGAGATGCTCGGCCCGACCGTGGATCTCCTGGCCGAGCTGGCAGACGGTGGCCGAGCGTTGGAGTTCGCGATCGGCACGGGCCGGGTCGGTCTGGCGCTCGCCGAACGCGGCGTGCCCGTGACCGGAATCGAGCTCTCGGAGCCCATGGCGGCCCAGCTCCGGGCGAAGGCCGGCGCCGAATCGCTGCCGGTGGTCATCGGGGACATGGCCACCGCCCGGGTTCCTGGCGAGTTCTCACTCGTGTACCTCGTGTTCAACACGATCTCGAACCTGCTCACCCAGGACGAGCAGGTGGAGTGCTTCCGGAACGCGGCCCGGCACCTGTCCCCGGGCGGGCGGTTCGTCATCGAGCTCGGCGTGCCCGCGTTGCGGCGGCTACCGCCCGGGCAGCTGGCGGCGCCGTTCGAGATCTCGGAGCAGCACCTGGGCTTCGACACCTACGACTTGGCGAGCCAGCGCCTGACCTCCCACCACTACTGGCCGCAGACCGGTCACCACGGCCTCAGCGAGCACCGTTTTCTGTGGCCGGCCGAGTGCGACCTCATGGCTCGGCTCGCCGGCCTCGAGTTCGAGGCCCGGTACGCCGACTGGGACCGGAGCGCGTTCACCGGCGACTCCGCCGGTCACGTCTCCATCTGGCGCAGGCCCGCCTGAGAGCCACACTGCCGGCGAACGGTTCAGACGAGCCGGTACATCCAGTCGTGCGGATCCGGCCGCCGTCCGTACTGGATCGCGGTCAGTTCCTCGTAGAGCCCGGTCGTCACCGGTCCGGCAGCGCCGTCACCGACGACGGCGTCCCAGTCCGCCCCCGCCAGCCGGCCGATCGGGGTCAGCACCGCCGCGGTGCCGCAGGCGAACATCTCCACAACCTCGCCCGAGCGCAACTGACTGCGGAGCTCGTCCAGATAGATCGTGTCCTCACGCACCTCACGCCCGGCGTCCCGGAGGAGTTCGATGATGGCGCCACGGGTGCCGCCCTCCAGGATCGTCCCGGTCAACGACGGCGTCCGCAGGCTGCCGTCCCGGTGGACGACGAAGAGGTTCATCCCACCGAGCTCCTCGAGATAGGAGTTGGTGGCGGCGTCCAGGAAACAGACCTGGGCGAAGCCCTTCTCCCCGGCCTCCTGCTGCGGCAGGAGCGAGGCGGCGTAGTTACCCCCGGTCTTGGCGGCACCCATCCCGCCGGCACCCGCGCGGTGGTGGTGCTGGGAGACCCAGATTTCGACCGGCTGGAAGCCGTTGACGAAGTAGGGGCCGACGGGCGAGGCGATGACGAGGTATTCGACCTCGTGCGCGGGCCGCACCCCGAGAAACGGTTCGGTGGCGATCATGAAGGGCCGCAGGTAGAGGCTGGCCCCGGGCGTGGCGGGGACCCAGCGTTCGTCGGCGGCGACCAGCGCCGCGAGGGACGCGACGAAGTCCTCCTCGGGCAGTTCGGGCAGCGCGAGGCGCCGTGCCGAGGCGTTCATCCGGGCCGCGTTGAAGCCCGGGCGGAACGTCCAGACCGAGCCGTCCTGGTGGCGGTAGGCCTTGAGGCCTTCGAAGATCTCCTGGGCGTAGTGCAGCACCGCCGCAGCCGGTGAAAGCGTCAACGGCTCGTACGGGCCTGTGCGCCGGCCCCGCCAACCGGACTGCGGTGTCCACGTGGCGCGGACCATGTGATCGGTGAAAGAGACACCGAAAGCCAGGGCATCCATGCATCGCCGGTACGTCTCCGCGTCGGCCGGCGCCGGGTTCGCGGTGAGCGGGAAGCGGCCGGCCAACTCGGCAGCCGGCGGCAGTTCGGCGGCCGTGGGACCGGTGAGGAGCTCGAGGTCGGATGAGGTACTCATGGTGGGCGAGGCCCTTCTTCGCGTCAGATCTGCTGAGGGGACGGTATCGCCGTCGGCCGCCGGGTGTGCGGCGACCGGGACGGTAGGCGGGCTGCGGTGCCCGCGGATCGTCGGCGCGGCCGGGCACGGCCGCGCGGCTCAGCTGGATACTCGTGCGCCGACGCGGGCGGCCAGGGCGTCCCCGACCTGGGTGGTGGTTCGAGGGCTGCCGTCGCGTGCGGCAAGGTCCTCGGAGACCGCCCGGGCCACCCGTGCGGACTCCTCGCTCAGGCCGAGGTGCTCCAGCAGTAGTCCCACGGAGAGCACCGTCGCCGTCGGGTCGGCGGTTCCGGTACCCGCGATGTCGGGCGCGGAGCCGTGCACCGGCTCGAACATGGACGGCGCCGACCGGTCGGGGTTGATGTTGCCGGACGCGGCCAGTCCGATGCCGCCGGTGATGGCGGCGGCGAGGTCGGTGAGGATGTCACCGAAGAGGTTGTCGGTGACGATCACGTCGAACCGTCCAGGATCGGTGACCAGGTAGATGGTCGCGGCGTCCACGTGGGCATAGTCGACGCTGACCTCGGGGTACTCGGTGGCGACCGTCTCCACGGTCCGGCGCCACAAATGGCCCGCGTGGACGAGAACGTTGTGCTTGTGGACCAGTGTGAGCTTCCTGCGCGGCCGCGCCTGCGCCCGCGCGAACGCGTCGCGCACCACCCGCTCGACACCGTAGGCCGTGTTCACCGAGACCTCGTTGGCCACCTCGTGCGGCGTCCCCACCCGGATCGCTCCGCCGTTGCCGACGTACGGGCCCTCGGTGCCCTCACGCACGACGACGAAGTCGACCTCACCGGGATCGGCCAGCGGGGTCCTCACGCCGGGGAAGAGCGTGGAGGGCCTCAGGTTGACGTAGTGCTCGAGCGCGAAGCGCAGCTTGAGCAGCAGCCCACGCTCGAGCACACCGGACGGCACAGTCGGATCACCGATCGCACCGAGGAGGATGGCGTCGTGCCCGCGGATGGTCTCCAGATCGGCATCGGTGAGCGTCTCGCCGGTGGCGTGCCACCGCTTCGCCCCGAGGTCGAGTTCGGTGGTCGAGACGGACACGCCCGAGTCGGAAACCGCGGCCTCGAGCACCTTCAGCCCTTCAGCCACGACCTCCGGTCCGATGCCGTCACCTGCGATAACGGCCAGGTCGATCGTCCGCGTCATGTCTGCACCCTATCGTCGGCCGTCACCATCTGGGACGGCGGTCTCACTTTGCGGTCACCGGGCTCCACCCTGCCGACACTGCCCGAGCCGGTCCGTCCCCTCGGGACGCCGGCGGGTGGAGAGGGCGGGTGGAGAGAACGCCGGCGCTGTCGTGACAGCTCTCTCCACCCGGCCCCGCGGCTACCGCGCGACGCTTCCCTCGGTGTAGTCCTGGTCGCGGGTCTCGGTCCAGGCGAAGAGCTTGCGCAGCTCGCGGCCCGTGGTCTCGATCGAGTGCTGCTCACCGCGGGTGCGCAGCTCCTTGAACTCCGGGCCACCCGCGTCCTGGTCGGAGATGAACCGGTCGGCGAACGCGCCGGACTGGATGTCCGCGAGGACCTCCTTCATCCGCTCCTTGACCTCGGGCGTGATGACGCGGGGACCGGAGACGTAGTCCCCGTACTCCGCGGTGTCGGAGATCGACCAGCGCATCTTGGAGATGCCGCCCTCCCACATGAGGTCGACGATGAGCTTCATCTCGTGCAGCACCTCGAAGTAGGCGACCTCGGGCTGGTAGCCGGCCTCGGTGAGTGTCTCGAACCCGGACTGGATCAGCGCCGTCACACCACCGCAGAGCACCGTCTGCTCACCGAAGAGGTCGGTCTCGGTCTCCTCGGTGAACGTGGTCTTGATGCCGGCGGCCCGCAGCCCACCGATCGCCTTGGCGTAGGACAAGGCCAACGCCCACCCCTGCCCGGAGGCGTCCTGCTCCACGGCCACGATGACCGGCACGCCTCGGCCGGCCTCGAATTCCCGGCGCACCGTGTGCCCGGGGCCCTTCGGCGCGACCATGCAGATGTCGTGGCCCGCGGACGGCGCGATGTACCCGTAGCGGATGTTGAAGCCGTGCGCGAAGAACAGCGCCGCGTCCGGCTTGAGGTTGGGTTCGATCTGCTCGCTGTAGAGGGTCCGCTGGACCTGGTCGGGGGCGAGGATCATGACGACGTCGGCCGCGGCCACCGCGTCCGCCACGGTGGCGACGGCCAGCCCCTGCTCCTCGGCCTTGGACCACGAGGAGGAACCCTCCCGCAGCCCCACGACGACGTCGACGCCGGAGTCGCGCAGGTTCAGGGCATGGGCGTGCCCCTGGCTGCCGTAGCCGACGATGGCGACCTTCTTGGACTGGATGAGGGACAGGTCGGCGTCGTCGTCGTAGTACAGCTCGGCCACGGTGAATCTCCTTCTCTCGGGGTGGTGCCGTGCGGTGACGCACGGCGGGTGGATGTGCTCAGGCGGACCGGACGGCCTTCTCGTGCGCCCGGTCGGTCATGGAACGGGGCCCGCGGGCGATCGCCACGGCACCGGACTGGACGATCTCCCGCACGCCGTGCGGCTCGAGCGCGGTCAGCAGCGCCCGGATCTTGTTCTCCGACCCGGTCGCCTCGATGGTCACAGCGTCGGGAGCGACGTCGACCACGTGCGCCCGGAACAACTCGACCACCTGAAGCACGGCGGTGCGCGAGGAGTCGTCTGCCCTGACCTTGACGAGCAGCAGCTCACGCTGGACCGAGTGCTCGGGGTCGAGCTCGACGATCTTCAGCACGTTGACCAGCTTGTGCAGCTGCTTGGTCACCTGCTCCAACGGCGCCTCGGCCGCATCGACGACCACGGTGATCCGCGAGATCTCCGGATGTTCGGTGGGGCCGACCGCCAGGGAGTGGATGTTGAACGCCCGCCTGGCGAACAGGGCCGAGACGCGGGTCAGGACGCCCGGCTTGTTCTCCACCAGCACGGAGAGGGTGTGCCTGGTGCTCATCGATCGCTCCTCGCTCGCGCGCTCGTACCGCTCATTCGTCTCGGTCCCATTCGGGGGTGATGCCCTTGGCGTACTGGATGTCGTCGTTACTCACGCCTGCGGCGACCATCGGCCAGACCATGGCGTCCCGACTGACGACGAAGTCGACGACGACGGGCTGATCGTCGATCTCCTCGGCGCGTTTGATGGTGGCGTCGACGTCGGCCGTCGACTCGCACCGGAGCCCGACGCAACCGTAGGCCTCGGCGAGCTTGACGAAGTCGGGGATCTGCCGGGTCTCGTGCCCGGTGTGCAAGTCGGTGTGTGCGTACCGTCCGTCGTAAAACAGGGTCTGCCACTGGCGGACCATCCCCAGGGAGGAGTTGTTGATCAGCGCGACCTTGATGGGGATGCCCTCGAGCGCGCACGTGGCGAGTTCCTGATTGGTCATCTGGAAGCAGCCGTCACCGTCGATCGCCCACACGGTCGCGTCCGGGCGGCCGACCTTCGCGCCCATCGCCGCCGGCACCGAGTACCCCATGGTGC
Source organism: Georgenia deserti (assembly GCF_042680605.1). Lineage (NCBI taxonomy): Bacteria > Bacillati > Actinomycetota > Actinomycetes > Allobogoriellales > Allobogoriellaceae > Georgenia > Georgenia deserti. The sequence continues at coordinate 4,283 of NZ_JBHUEE010000005.1, read as the reverse complement.
CCAGACCACCGGAGTTCAGCCAGGTCCGTGGGTGCTCGTAGCGGATGAACTGCGCCGCCCACATCTGGTGCTGGCCGACGCCTGCGACGTAGATGCTCTCCGGCCCGGAGATCTCACCGAGCCGCGAGATGACGTGCTGCGGAGCCATGAGGCCGTCCTCCGTGGGAGTCCAGCCGAGCGGGTAGGTGGTCCGCAGATCGTCGAGCTGGTGCCACCAGCCCTCCAGATCGGGGCGCCCGTGCTGGGCCTGGGCGGCCTGCAAGGCTGTGGTCAGATCTGCCGCGACCTCGCGCAGGTCACCGACGATCGGCACGTCCGCGGTGCGGTTCTTGGAGATCTCGGCCGGGTCGATGTCCGCGTGGACGATGGTGGCCTTCGGTGCGAAGCTGTCGAGCTGTCCGGTGACACGATCGTCGAACCGCGCGCCGAGAGCGACCACGAGGTCGGCCATCTGCAGCGAGGCGACCGCCGGCACGGAGCCGTGCATCCCAGGCATACCGAGGTGCTGGGGATGGGAGTCGGGCACGACGCCGCGGGCCATCAACGTGGTGACCACAGCCGCGCCCGAGAGGTTGACCAGCTCGAGCAGTTCCGCGTGCGCCTGCGCGCGGATCGCTCCCCCGCCGATGTACAGCACCGGCCGGCGAGCGGTCGCCAGCAACCGAGCGGCCTCCCGGATCTGCCGTGCGTGCGGCTTGGTCACCGGGCGGTAGCCGGGCAGGTCCATCTGCGGCGGCCAGACGAAGTCCGCCTCGGCCTGCTGGGCGGACTTGGCCACATCCACCAGGACCGGTCCTGGACGCCCCGTCGAGGCGATGTGGAACGCCTCGGCAATCCGTGCCGGAATCTCCGAGGCGTCGGTGACGAGGAAGGAGTGCTTGGTGATCGGCATCGTGGCGCCGACGATGTCCGCCTCCTGGAAGGCATCGGTGCCGATGGCACTGGCCCCCACCTGCCCGGTAACCGCCACGACCGGGACGGAGTCCATGTGGGCGTCCGCCAACGCGGTCACGAGGTTCGTGGCACCGGGCCCGGACGTGGCCATGCAGACGCCGACCTTGCCCGTCGCCGACGCGTAGCCGCTCGCGGCGTGCCCGGCGCCCTGCTCATGGCGGACGAGGATGTGGCGCAGCTTGGTGGAGTCGAACAGCGGGTCGTAGGTGGGCAGGATCGCACCACCGGGCATGCCGAAGATCGTGTCGACACCCTGCTCCTCCAGTGCGCGGATCACATTGCGCGCGCCGGTGGAGGGCTCGGTGATGCGCGCCGCCGGACGGGACGCTACCGACGGCGTCACCGTGTCGGCAGCCGCGGTGGGTGCGGCGGGACGTGGCGGCGCCGGGTGCGGTGCCTGGGCCATCTGTGGCCTCCCTTGGTGTGGTCGCGGTCTCGGTCCGGAAGAGTGCCTGGGCATGAAAAAACCCCTCGTCCCGTGACCCGGGATCCCGAGGGGTAGCGCGCAGCCCAGTCGCCCAGCGAGCGGGTGCGCGCTAGCTAAGTACTACGAGCTGGTGGTGCTGCATGACATGAACCATAGACCGTGTCGGCCCCGTCGTCATCCTCGAGCCAGGATCTCTCATATCGTGGATCACGAGTTCGACTTGTGGGACGCACGAGTCGTGTGCAGGCTGGCGAGGTTTCCCCCGGCGTCGGCGAGCACGACGCGTGCCGGCATCCCGGCCTCGTCCACGATCCGACCGCCGGCCTTCGTCGCCTGCGCCACCCGGTCCTCGAGGGTCTCTCCCGCCACGTGGATCTCGAGGCACGGTCTCCCTCCCGGGCCGGTGCCGACCAAGCGCACCGGCGGCAGTCGCCCGTCCCGATCGTTGAGCTCGACCGGCTTGGAGCCTTCAGCCGTGCGATGGCCGAGGACGGCCTGCCAGAAGGGTGCGACGGCACTCGCGTCGTCGGCCGGCAGCGCGAAGGCAAGGGACCTGCACCGGGCCGGCTCCGCCGGGACGTCCATGTCGCGGGCAAGTTCCGAGATCCGTTCTGCGAGAGCGACGTCGCGCTCGGTGAGCCCGCCGGCGCTGTGCGTCACGAGGGTGAGATGCACCCGGGCGAAGCGGAGGTCGAGATCCGGGTGGTGATTCAGGGCCTCCGCGACATCGACCACGCGCGAGACGAACTCGGCTCCGCGGACCATGGTTCGGCTCCGGAAGCTGGCCGCCAGGCGCCCGTCCAGCACCCGCCAGTCCGCGAGAGACGGACGGGACTCGACCTCGCCGGGCGAGAGCACCGTTGCCATAAGGGCATGCTCGCACGGCCGCCCGGCGCCGTCGAGGGCACGCGCGCCGTCGGGCTCCACTACTCGAGGATGGCCCCTCGAGACGCGGATTTGACGAGCTTGGCGTACTTGCCCAGCACGCCCTTGGTGAACGACGGCGGCAGGGGCCGCCAGCCTTGCCGACGGCGTTCCAGCTCGGCCGGCTCGACAAGCAGGTCGAGTGTTCCGGAGGCCACGTCCAGGCGGATGCGGTCGCCGTTCTGTACGAACGCGATCGGGCCGCCGTCGACCGCCTCAGGGGCGATGTGGCCCACGCAGAGCCCGGTGGTGCCCCCGGAGAAGCGGCCGTCGGTCATGAGCAGGACGTCCTTGCCGAGTCCGGCGCCCTTGATAGCGCCCGTGATCGCGAGCATCTCGCGCATCCCCGGTCCGCCCTTGGGTCCCTCGTACCGGATGATGACGACGTCGCCGTGCGTGATGGTGCCGTCGGCAAGCGCGTCGAGGGCATGCTGCTCACGTTCGAACACGCGGGCCGTGCCCTCGAAGACGTCCTCCTCGAAGCCTGCGGACTTCACGACCGCTCCCTCAGGGGCGAGCGTGCCATGCAGCACGGTCAGCCCACCGGTGGGCGCGACCGGGTCGGCGGCGGTGCGCAGAACCTCTCCGTCCGGGTCGGCCGGACGAAGCACCTCGAGGTTCTCCGCGACGGTCTTCCCGGTCACGGTCATGCAGTCACCGTGCAGGATCCCGGCGTCGAGGAGCTGCTTCATGACGACCTGGATGCCGCCGACCCGGTCGACGTCGTTCATGACGTACTGGCCGTAGGGCTTGAGGTCGGCGATGTGTGGCACCTTCGCGCCGATACGGGCGAAGTCGTCCAGGGTGAGATCGACCTCCGCCTCGTGGGCGATCGCGAGCAGGTGGAGCACGGCGTTGGTCGAACCGCCGAAGGCCTGCACCACGGCGATGGCGTTCTCGAACGCCTTCTTCGTCATGATGTCCCGGGCCGTGATGCCCTGCCGGAGCATGCTCACCACGGCCGTGCCGGCCTGGCGGGCGGCCGCGTCACGACGGCGGTCGGCCGAGGGCGGTGACGCGGACCCCGGGATGGACATCCCCATCGCTTCGGCGACGGTGGCCATCGTGTTCGCCGTGTAGTAGCCGCCGCAGGCACCTTCACCGGGGCAGATGGCGCGCTCGATCCGGTCGACGTCCTCCTCGCTCATCAGCCCCCGACTGCACGCGCCGACCGCCTCGAAGGCGTCGATGATCGTCACCGCCTTCTCGGTGCCGTCACTCAGCTTGACCCAGCCGGGCATGATCGAGCCGGCATAGACGAACACACTGGCCAAGTCGAGCCTCGCGGCGGCCATGAGCATGCCGGGCAGCGACTTGTCGCATCCAGCCAGCAAGATCGAACCGTCGAGCCGCTCGGCCATCATGACAGTCTCGACCGAGTCGGCGATGAGGTCGCGCGAGACGAGAGAAAAATGCATCCCCTCGTGCCCCATCGAGATCCCATCAGAGACCGAGATCGTGCCGAACTGGAGCGGGAAACCGCCCCCACCGTGCACGCCGTCCTTGGCGGCCTGGGCGAGGCGGTCGAGCGAGAGGTTGCACGGCGTGATCTCGTTCCACGAGCTCGCGATGCCGATCTGCGGCTTGCGGAAGTCCTCGTCGTCCATTCCGACGGCGCGCAGCATCCCGCGCGCGGCCGTGGCCCCGAGGCCGTCGGTCACCGTGCGGCTCCGCGGCTTGATGTCGGGTGATTCCGTCGCGTCCGTGCTCATACCGCGAGTCTAGGACGACACTCCAACGCACCGGCGCCGTGGCCGAAGTGCGGACGAAGCAGACAGCAGAGCAGCGCTGAGCCCCTATTGCAGCGGGGCGACGCCTGCCTGGTTTTCGGGTTTGGGGTGTGAGGGAGCCGGGCTGGAACGCGAGAAGGGCCCCGGGGCGGGGGGCCGCGGTGTGCGGTACCCCCCCTTTCCCGGGACCCTTCTCGGATATTTAACGTGTGTGTACGGCGGTGTCCTGCTCTCCCACACGCTCGCGC
>NZ_JBHUEE010000004.1:0-334128 GCF_042680605.1 Georgenia deserti | reverse complement strand
GCGCGAGCGTGTGGGAGAGCAGGACACCGCCGTACACACACGTTAAATATCCGAGAAGGGTCCCGGGAAAGGGGGGGTACCGCACACCGCGGCCCCCGCCCCGGGGCCCTTCTCGCGTTCCAGCCCGGCTCCCTCACACCCCAAACCCGAAAAACCGGACAGAATATGAACCCGCAGGGGGCTCGACGACACACCGCGCCGCGGCGAACGATGGTGCCCGCGACGGCATGCGGCCGCGCGGTTGCGACGGTGCGGCACGATGGTGGCGCAGCGCAGATCTGAACAGGGGACTGAGAAATGGCTGAGCGCATGAACGGTGGTGGCAACGGCCGGCGAGGCGGCGGCCGGCCGAGCGGCGACCGTGGGGGCGGTCCGCGGCAGTCCCGTGGCGGTTCTGGCCGCCCCGACGGGCGCGCCGCCGGCGGCGGTCGCCGCCGGGCCGAACCGGGGCAGCCCCCGGGCGGCTCCCGGAACGCGCGGCCCCAGCGCCGAGACGAGCGCGCGCAGCGGCCGCCGGAGCCGGACCTGCCCGAGGACATCGACCCGCAGATGCTGGACGGGGCGGCACGCGCGCGACTGCGGACCCTCGGGAAGGCGAACGCCGATCTGGTGGCGCGACACCTCGTGGTGGCCGGGCAGCTCCTCGAGTCCGACCCGGAGCGGGCCTATCAGCACACCCAGGCCGCGCAGCGGCGCGCCGGCCGCGTGGATGTGGTGCGTGAGGCGATGGCGCTGACGGCCTACGCCACCGGGCGCTACGCCGAGGCTCTGCGCGAACTGCGTACCGCGCGGCGGCTGTCCGGGCTGGACGCGCATCGTGCCGTGGAGGCGGATTGTGAGCGGGGCCTGGGCCGTCCCGAACGTGCCCTCGCGGTCGTCGCCGAGGCGGACATCTCGGCGCTCGGTCCGACGGATCGCGCGGAGCTGGCGATGGTGGCGAGCGGTGCACGCGCGGACCTCGGTGAGTACGAAGCCGGCCTCCTGGTGCTGGACGGGCCGCTGACCCGGACAGTCACCGACCCCCAGCTCGTGCGCCGGCTCGCGCTCGTCCGGGCGGACCGACTCGACGAGCTCGGGCGCACGGAGGAGGCGGCGGCCGTCCGTGCGGCCGTGGGTCCCGACCCGGAGGAACTCGAGAACGAGGTCGACATCCTCGAGCTCGAGGACGAGCCGGCGAACGGGGCCGCGTCCGCTGCCGAGGCACCCGGACCGGGTGAGGAGCAGGAGGGACGATGACGCCGCAGCGGAAATCGACCCTGTCCTCGAGCGACCGTCCACTGCAGCAGTCCTACGACGTCGCGCTCATGGACCTCGACGGCGTCGTGCTGCTGGGCACGGAGCCGGTACCGCACGCGGCCCAGGCCGTGGCCACGGCGCGAGAGGCCGGCCAGCGGATGATGTTCGTGACCAACAACGCGTCCCGCGAGCCCGGCGTCATAGCCGGCGAGTTGTCCGCCGTCGGTATCGAGGCCGACCCGGCGGCGATCACCACCTCCGCGCAGGCGGCCGCCGCCATGCTCGCCGAGCATGTGTCGGCGGGCTCCCTGGTACTCGCCGTCGGAGGCCCGGGCCTGCGCACGGCCCTGACCGAGCGAGGATTCCGGGTCACCGACTCGGCCGATGATCGTCCGGCCGCCGTCGTCCAAGGACTCTCCACCGATATCGGCTGGCGCGAGCTGAGCGAGGCCGCCTTCGCCGTGGCCGCCGGCGCCACCTACGTCGCAACCAACCTCGATCCCACGCTGCCGCGCGAGCGCGGCATGGCCATCGGGAACGGTGCGCTGGTCGCCGCCGTCACCCGCGCCACCGGCGTCACCCCGGACTCGGCCGGCAAGCCGCGTGCGCCGATCTTCCACCAGGCCGCCGATCGCGCCGAGGCAGCCCGGCCGCTCGTGGTCGGGGACCGCCTGGACACCGACCTCGCCGGCGCCCGGGCGGCCGGCTATCCCGGGCTGCACGTCCTCACCGGTGTCAACGACGCCCGTGACGTCGTTCTCGCCGAACCCGGCGAACGGCCGTCCTACCTCGCCGTGGATCTGCGCGGGCTCGGCGAGCCGCACCCCGCGCCGGTCCCGGACGCCGACGGATGGTGGACCTGCGGCGCCGCGGCGGTCCGCCCCAGCGGAGCGCCGGCGGGCTTCGAGATGCGAGTCGGCGGCGCCGTCGTCGACCTGGACAGCGACGCGGCCGAGCCGATCACCATCTCGCTCGACGCCTGGCGCTGCCTCGCCACGGCCGCCTGGTCCGCGGCCGACGACGGACGGTCCGTCACACGCGACAGCCTCCCGCTGCTCGAGGTCGCGGCGCCGCGATAACCTGCCGGAGTCCGGACGAACCGACAGGCAGGAGAACCGCGCCATGGCCGAGGAAGCAGGCGAACACACACCTGCCGACGCCGCTGCGGACACGCCTGGCGTGACCGAGCAGGACCCCCTCGCCGCGCTCGACGGGATCGAGGACGTCCCCCTCGAGCAGCAGGTCGAGGTGTTCCAGGCGATCCACGACCATCTCGCCGAACGCCTGGACGAGGCCGAGAGCTGACGTGGCCCGACTGACCCGTATCGACGCCGAGCTCGTCCGGCGCGGGCTGGCCCGCTCCCGCCAGCACGCGGCGGAACTCATCGCCGACGGCCGCGTCCTGCTGGACGGGCAAGCGGCCACCAAGCCCGCCCGGCAGGTCGACCCCGCTCAAGCGCTGCGCGTGGTCGCGGCGGAGAGCGGCAGCGACTACGTCTCGCGCGGCGCCCACAAACTCGCCGGGGCGCTCGACGCACTCGGCTCGCAGGCGCCGGTCGTCGCCGGCCGGCGCTGCCTGGACGCCGGTGCCTCCACCGGCGGCTTCACCGACGTGCTGCTCCGCCGCGGAGCCGCGCACGTCCTCGCCGTGGACGTCGGGTACGGACAGCTGGCCTGGCGACTTCGCAACGACTCGCGCGTGAGCGTCCTGGAACGCACCAACGTCCGCACCCTCGACGCGACCCAGGTCGCCCCTCCGGTCGACCTCGTCGTCGGCGACCTCTCCTTCATCTCGCTCACGCTTGTCCTGCCCGCCCTCGCCGGGGTCGCCGCCCCCGACGCCGACCTGCTGCTCATGGTCAAGCCACAGTTCGAGGTCGGACGGGAGCGACTCGGCTCCGGTGGCGTGGTGCGGGACCCGGCGTTGCACATCGACGCCGTCCGTACCGTCGCCAGGACCGCCGGCTCCCTCGGCCTGGACGCCTGGGCGGTGGTCCCGTCCCCGCTGCCAGGACCGGCCGGCAACGTGGAATACTTCTTGGCCCTACGGCGCGGACACCCCCACGCGCTCGACGACGACGCCCTTCTCGAGGCAGCCGAGCGTGCGGTCCGCACCGGACCGGCCGGCGACGGGCCTCGCCCAGTGACGGAAGGATCGGCTCCATGACCAGACGCATCCTCGTCGTCACCCACGAAGGCCGACCGGAAGCCGTGCAGGCGGCCGATCGTGTCACCGCGGCGCTACGGGAGCAGGGCATCGAGGTCGTGCGCGACGGCACGGCCGAAGGGTGCGAACTCATCATCGTCCTCGGCGGTGACGGCACCATCCTGCGGGCTGCCGAGGACGCGCGCGAGCACGACCTGCCGCTGCTCGGCGTCAACCTCGGACGGGTGGGCTTCCTCGCGGAGGCCGAGTCCGAAGCGCTGCCGGACGTGGTGACCCGCGTCGTCGCCCGCGACTACACCGTCGAGGAACGCATGACCCTCGACGTGGTCGTCACCGCCCCCGACGGCACCGAGCAGCACGGCTGGGCCGTCAACGAAGCTGCCCTGGAGAAAGGGGAGCGCGCCCGCATGGTCGAGACCACCATCGGGGTCGACGGCCGCGGCCTGTCCAGCTTCGGCTGTGACGCGATCGTCCTGGCCACCGCCACGGGGTCGACCGCCTACGCCTTCTCCGGGGGCGGTCCGATCGTCTGGCCGGACGTCGAGGCGCTCCTGCTCGTCCCCATCGCGGCGCACGCGCTCTTCGCGCGCCCGATGGTGGTCGGCCCGCATTCGGCCCTCGAGGTCGAGGTCCTCCCGCACGGCGACATCGATGCCGTCCTGTTCTGCGACGGACGCCGACGTATCGACGTGCCACCCGGATCGCGCATCACGGTCCGCCGGGGCAGCCACGCGGTCCGGCTCGCGCGCCTCGCCGAGGTCCCGTTCTCGGGACGCCTCGTCGCGAAGTTCGACCTCCCGGTCCAAGGATGGCGGGGGCGCCCCGCATGAGGACGAGGTCATGATCGAGCAAGTCCGGATCGAGAACCTCGGGGTCATCGCCGCGGCGGACCTCGACCTCGCCCCACGGCTGACCGTCATCACCGGCGAGACCGGTGCGGGCAAGACCATGGTGCTCACCTCGCTCGCCCTGCTGCTCGGCCGCAAGGCCGATCCCGCACTGGTGCGCAGCGGCGCGGACCGCGCCGTCGTCGAAGGCACCTTCGTCGTCGCCCCCGACGGCCCGGCCGCCGCGCGGGCCGAGGAGGCAGGAGCGGTGGTCGACGACGGCGAACTCATCGCCGCCCGCACCGTCCCGGCGTCGGGCCGGTCCCGATCCCACCTCGGTGGCCGCTCCGTCCCGCACGCCGTCCTGACCGAAGTCGGCGAGCAGCTCGTGACCGTCCACGGGCAGTCCGACCAACTCCGGCTGCGCGCCCCGTCCCAGCAACGGGCCGCGCTCGATGCGTTCGGCGGAACCGAGCACGCCGCGTTGGTCGAGGCCTACCGCGAGGCCTGGTCGGCGGCGAGCAACGCCCGGGAGGAGCTGCGCGCCTGGGAACGCGCCGTGGGGGCGCGAGAGGAGGAGATCGCGCAGCTACGGACCGGGCTGGACCGGATCGACGCCGTTGCACCCGAGCCGGGGGAGGACGTGGCCCTGCGCGAGGAGGCGAACCGGCTCGGCAACGTGGAGAACCTCCGTGCCGCCGCAGGCCGGGCCCACCAGAGCCTGACCGGGGGTGATGACATGACGGGTGCGCCCGACGCCACCACGCTCCTGGACGACGCCAGGCGATCGCTCGACCAGTCCGCAGCCGACGACCCCGCGCTCGCCGGCTGGGCCGAACGACTCGCCGAGGCCTCCTACCTCGTCTCCGACGTCGCCACCGAACTGTCCTCCTACCTCACCGGCCTCGACGCCGACCCGGCGCGGCTGGAATGGGTGCACGAACGCCGCGCCGCGCTGGCGGACATGGCGCGCGACCACGGCGGCGAGGTCGACGCGGCGCTGGACTGGGCCGAACGAGCCCGCCGACGGCTGGCTGACCTCGACGCGCCCGAAGAGGTCGCCGAACGGCTGCGCGAGGCCGTCGCCACCGCCGAGGCGGAGCTCGACCGTGCCGCCGCGGCACTGTCCGAGTCCCGCCGCAGCACCGGAGACCGGCTCGCGGCCGCCGTCGGCAGCGAGCTCGCCGGCCTGGCGATGCCGGACGCCACGCTCGAGGTCCGCCTGACACCGCTGGAGGAGCCGGGTCCGCACGGCGCCGAATCGGTCGAGCTGCTGCTTGCGGCACACCCCGGCGCTCCGGCCCGCCCCCTGGGCCAGGGGGCCTCCGGCGGTGAGCTCTCCCGGGTCATGCTTGCCCTCGAGGTCGCACTCGCCGACGCCGGCACCTCGACCGGGACCACGGGCCTGACGTTCGTCTTCGACGAGGTGGACGCGGGGGTCGGTGGCAAGGCCGCCGTCGAGGTCGGACGGCGGCTGGCCCGACTCGCCGAACGCGCCCAGGTCGTCGTGGTCACCCACCTGGCCCAGGTGGCCGCCTTCGCCGACCGGCACCTCGTCGTGACGAAGCACGCCTCGGCCGAGCAGATCACCGCCACCGATGTGGTCGCCGTCGACGGTGAGGACCGGCTGCGGGAGCTCGCGCGCATGCTCTCCGGCCAGGAGGAGTCGGACACCGCCCTCCGGCATGCCGCTGAGCTGATCGAGCGTGCAGGCGTGCAACGATGACCCGGTGAGTGCTATCTTCCGCCGCCGTCAGGGCGCGGTTGCCACCGAGAGCGGCACCAGCGGGCCCGCACGCGTCGACGCCCGCACCAAGAACTTGACGAAGCGGCTGCGCCCCGGGGACGTCGCGGTCATCGACCACGAGGACATCGACCGGGTCAGCGCCGAAGCGCTCGTCGCCTGCCGCCCCGTCGCTGTCCTCAACGCCGCCCGGTCGACGTCCGGCCGCTACCCCAACCTCGGCCCGGAGATCATCGTCGAGGCCGGCATCCACCTGGTCGACGACCTCGGCTCGGCCGTCATGTCCCTCAAGGACGGCCAGCATCTCGTCGTCGAGGGGGGAGAGGTCCGATCCGGCGGCACACTCCTCGCGGCCGGCGAGGTGCAGGACCCCGAGAGCGTCGCCGCCGCCATGACCGCTGCGCGCGACGGGCTCTCGACCCAGCTCGAGGCCTTCGCCGCCAACACCATGGACTACGTCCAACGCGAGAAGGACGTCCTCCTCGACGGCATCGGCAGCCCCGACATCCGCACGCGGTTCGAGGGCCGCCACGCCCTCGTCGTGGTGCGCGGCTACCACTACAAGGAGGACCTGGCGATCCTGCGGTCCTACATCCGCGATTACCGGCCGTTGCTCGTGGGCGTGGACGGGGGCGCGGACGCCATCATCGAGGCCGGCTACAGCCCGGACATGATCGTCGGTGACATGGACTCCGTCTCGGACAGTGCGCTGCGCTCGGGCGCGGAGATCGTCGTGCACGCCTACCGGGACGGGCGCGCTCCCGGGCGTCGCCGCGTGGAGGACCTCGGCGTCGAGCACGTCGCGTTCCCCGCCACCGGCACCAGCGAGGACGTCGCGATGCTCATCGCGGACGATCTCGGCGCCGAACTCATCGTCGCGGTGGGCACCCACAACACCCTCGTCGAGTTCCTCGACAAGGGCCGCTCCGGCATGGCCTCGACGTTCCTGACCCGGCTTCGCGTGGGCAGCAAGCTCATCGACGCCAAGGGTGTCTCCCAGCTCTACCGCACGCGGATCTCCTCCTGGCAGCTCGCTCTGCTCGCCCTCGCCGGCCTGCTCGCCCTCTTTGTCGCCCTCGCCGCGACGAACGTCGGGCAGACGATCTTCGGGCTCTCCGGCGCCTGGTGGGACGACCTCGTGAACTTCTTCCGGTCGCTGGTGGGGCTGGCCCCGTCGGCTCCGACGACCTGACCAGAAAGAGCAGCATGATCGACTTCCGTTACCATCTCGTCTCGCTCATCGCGGTCTTCCTCGCGCTCGCCGTCGGCATCGTCCTCGGCGCCGGACCGCTGCGGGACACCATCGGTGAGACGCTCACCGGGCAGGTCGAGGACCTCCGTGCCGACCGGGAGCAACTGCGCGCGGACCTCGCGGCGGCCGAGGCCGACATCGAGGAGCGCACCACCTACCTCCGCCAGTCCTCCGGCGTGCTGCTCGCCGACGTGCTGACCGACCACAGCGTGGCCGTCGTGACCCTGCCCGAGACCTCCCAGGAGGACGTCGAGGGGGTGCGCGAGTCGCTGTCCGAGGCCGGTGCCCAGGTGGTCGGAGAAGCTGGCGTCACCGAGGCGTGGACCGACCCCGACACCCGTTCCTTCCGGCAGACCTTCGCGGGCCAGCTCGCCGGGTACCTCGAGCACGCCCCGGCCCCGGACGCCACCGACGAACGGATCTTCGCTCTCGCCCTCGGCGCCGCGCTGACCGGAGCCAACGCCGACGGCACCGTCAGCGAGGACGCCCAGACCCTGCTCGACCTCCTCACCTCCGCCGACGCGCCACTGGTGACCCTCGAAGGGGAGATCACCCGCGCGGCCGAGGCCGTCGTCCTCGTCGGCCCGCGGCCCGCCGACGCCCCCGAGGCCGACCAGCCCACGGCCGACGCCGAGCAGGCGGAGCAGGAGCTCGCCGCCTACGCCGACCTCGCCGGCGGTCTCACCGGGGCCGCCCCCGGTGCGGTGACGGTCGGAGCCGCCGTCTCCGACCACGACCTTGTGGCGGCCGTCAGATCCGGCGACGACGCCGACGCGGTCACCACGGTCGACAGCGTCGGCGAGGTGACCGCCCAGCTGTCCGTGCCGCTCGCCGTCGCGGTCGCGCTGTCCGGCGGGGCGGACGCGTTCGGGTTCCAGGCCGGCGCCCGGGAACCGATCCCGCCGCGTGTCGACCTGCCCGCCCCCTCGGACACCGGGACGGGCGGCACCGACGACGAGGAACCGGCCGACGGATGAGCCGCCGGAGCCAGCGCCTGACCGCGGCTCTGCTGCCCGCCGTGCTCGGCGGCGCGGCGACGGCGGTCGCGGCCGCCGTGCTCGAGCGGCGACCGCCCGGAGGGCACGCCAGGTTCGAGCGCACCAACTTCGCGGGCAGGACCGTGAGCCTCCTCGGCGGGCCGGCGGCGGCCGCCGGCGCGGTGGCGGGCGGGCTCGCCGCCCCCCTGGTGACCCCGGCGGCGCGCCGGGTCGCGCTCGGTGCCGCGATCGCCACCGGGGCGGCCGGGGTGAGCGGCGCCGTCGACGATCTCGGTGAGGCCGGGCGCGAGCGCAAGGGACTGCGCGGCCACCTCGGCGCCCTCGCCCGCGGGCAGGTCACCACCGGCGCGCTCAAGATCGCCGGCATCGGCGCCGGCGCCCTCGCCGCGGCCGCCCTGGCGAGCTCCTCGACCGATGCCCGGCGGCTCGGCCGCGTGGCTGACACGCTGCTCGGCGGAGCGCTGATCGCCGCGACCGCCAACCTGCACAACCTCTTCGACCTCCGACCCGGGCGCAGCCTCAAGGTCGCCTGCCTGATCGGTGGCCCGCTGGCCGTCGCATCGCCCGGAACCCCTCACGGAGCCCTTGCCGCCGGCGCCACCGGCGTGGCGGTGGCTGCGCTGCCCGACGACCTCCGCGAAGTCACCATGCTCGGCGACACGGGCGCCAACGCCGTCGGTGCGCTGGTCGGCACCGCGCTGGCCGCACACCCCTCACGTGCCGTCCGTGGCCTCGCCCTGACGGCGGCGGCGACCCTCACCGTGGTCTCGGAGCGCATCAGCTTCTCCGAGGTCATCGCCTCGACCGACGTGCTCCGGCGCCTGGACGAACTCGGCCGCCGGGTCTGAGGCGATGGCCGCACGGAAGATCGCCGGCGGGATCCTCGGCGCCGCCGGGCTCATCACGGTGCTGACGCTCGCGACCCGGGCCGTCGGCTTCGTGCGGTGGCTCGTGCAGTCCTGGACGCTCGGCTCCTCCGAGGCCGCCCAGGCCTACGAGACCGCGAACCGGCTGCCCAACATCCTCTTCGAGGTCGCGGCGGGCGGCGCTCTGGCCGGCGCGGTGGTGCCGCTGCTCGCCGTGCCGCTCGCCCGCGAACTGCGCCGCGACGTGGACCGCACCGCGTCGGCACTCCTCGGCTGGACACTGTGCGTCCTGGTCCCCCTGGCGCTCGTGGTCGCGCTCCTCGCCCGACCGTTGGCCGGACTCATGCTCGGCTCGGCCGTCCCCGGCGAGACCCAGGACCTGACGGTGACGTTCCTGCGGATTTTCGCGGTGCAGATCCCGCTGTACGGCATCGGTGTGGTGCTCTCCGGGATCCTGCAGGCCCAGCAACGATTCTTCTGGCCGGCGTTGGCCCCCCTGCTGTCCTCCGCCGTCGTGATCACCTCCTACGCGGCGTTCGGCGCTCTCGCCGACGGGCGGCAGAACGATCCGGCCTCGCTCTCGCTGGCCGCCGTCGTCGTGGTCGGTTGGGGCACCACGGCGGGTGTCGCAGTGATGAGCCTGTGCCAGCTGGGCCCCGTCCTACGCAGCGGGGTCCGGCTACGCCCCGCGGTGCGCTTCCCACCCGGAGTCGGCCGACGGGCGCGACACCTCGCCGCCGCCGGCCTCGGAGCCCTGCTCGCGCAGCAGGTCAGCGTGCTCGTCGCGGTCTACCTCGCCAACGGCTTCGGCCAGACCGGCACCGTCAACGTCTACGGCTACGCCCAGGCGGTGTACTTCCTCCCGTACGCGGTCCTCGCCGTCCCGCTGTCGACGGCGGTGTTCCCGCGGTTGTCCGAACGCGCCGGCACCGGTGACAGCACCGGCTTCGCCGCGATGGCGGGCGGCTCCACCAGGCTCGTCGTGGCCGCGGGCCTGGTCGGTGCCGCCGTGCTGGTGGCCGCCGCCCCGGCGGCGACCGCGGTGTTCTCGCTCCAGCACGAGATGCCGGGCATGACCGGAGCGATCACCGCCTTCGCTCCGGGACTGGTCGGATACGCGCTCATCTTCCACGTCTCACGGGCGCTCTACGCCGTCGATCAGGGCCGGGCGGCCGTCGCCGCCACGGCGAGCGGGTGGCTGGTGGTGTCCGCCGGGTCGGTGGTCGGCGTGAACCTGCTCGTCCCGGACGGTGGCGACGGCCCGGCCACCCTCCTCGTCCTCGCCGCCGCCTCGAGCATCGGGATGACTGTCGCCGGGGCTCTCCTCGTGCTGGCACTGCGGCGTACCGCCGGCCGGCTCGGCGGCCTGCGTCGGACCGTGGCGGTCGGTCTCCTGGGGGCCACCGCCGGGGCCGCGGCCGGACGGCTCGTCACCGACCTGCTGCTCGACGTCCTCGGCACGGGCGGGGTCGGGTCGGTCGTCGCCGGGGTGAGCGGCGGCCTCCTCGGCGCAGGGCTGCCGGCGCTGGCCGTGCTCGCCGGGGACGCCGGCACGTGGCGGCTGAACCGGTGGACCACGCGACGGCCGGAGACCGGGGATCCGGGTGAGCACGCGTGAGCTGTTGACATACTGGCGGCGCATGCGGGGGAGGGGACCGAGAGGAGACGGTGTGCGGGTGCTGCAGGTGACCGGGTCGAGTGCCGGGGGAGTGGGACGGCACGCCCGGGAGATCAGCCGCATGCTCGCCGAGCCGGACCCGGATCTCGGAGCGGACACGGCGGGCCACACGGTGCTGCTCGCAGGCCCCGCCGATGTCGTCGCGGCAGTGGCGCCGCCGGTACGCACTGCCGTCGTGGAGATCACGGACCGGCCGCGACCCCAGGACGCCCGCGTCGTCGCCGAGCTGCGCCGCCTCGCCGCCGGCGCCGACGTGGTCCACGCCCACGGCCTGCGCGCCGGCGGGTTGGCCGCCATGGCGGTGGCCACCCTCGCGGACGGCCCCCGGCTGATCGTCACCCTGCACAACCTGCCCGTGGGGGGGCGTGCCGTGCAGACCGTGGCCGCCGGCCTCGAACGGCTCGTGGCCGGCAGCGCCGACGTCGTCCTCGGTGTCAGCGGCGACCTCGTCGAGCGGATGCGCGAGCGTGGCGCTCCCCGGGCCGTCCGGGCGCTCGTCCCGGCGCCGGACCGCATGCCGACGGGAATCGACCCCGGCGAACTGCGCGCCTCGCTCGGCATGGCGCCGGGCGAGCGACTACTGGTGACCGTCGCGCGGCTGGCGCCGCAGAAGGGGCTCGACCTCCTGCTCGACGTCGCCGCCGTGCTGCGCGGCCCCCGGACCACCCGACGGACGGGCCGGCACGCGCAGGCCGCGTCCGGCTGGCGCTGGGTGATCCTCGGGGACGGACCGTTGCGCGGTCACGTCGCTGCCCGCGCCAGTGCCGAGGACCTGCCCGTCCACCTCGCCGGCCACCGGGACGACGCGCCCGACCTCATGGCGGCCGCCGACGTCGTCGTCTCCACAGCCAGGTGGGAGGGACAGCCGCTCTGGCTCCAGGAGGCGCTGCGTGCCGGCGCGGCGGTGGTCGCCACCGACGTCGGCGGCACCGCCGAGGTCACCGGCGACGCCGCCGTGCTCGTGCCGCCCGGTGACAGCGACCGCCTCGCCGAGGCGGTCCGAGAGGTGCTCGCCGACCCGGAGCGGCAGACCGAGCTGCGCAACGCCGCCCGGGCGCGTGCCGCCACGTTGCCCGGCCCCGATGACGTCCGCGCGCAGCTCGAGGAGATCTACGGCACGTCGGGTGACGACGTCCCCCGGAGCGCCGCCGGCGGCTGATAGGCTCGAAGTCCGTGGTCAACACTTCGACCCGGCTCCCCGGGAACCAGGCCAGCACGCCGCGACAGATCTTCGTGACCGGCGGAGTCGCCTCCTCCCTCGGCAAGGGACTGACCGCCTCCAGCCTCGGTCATCTGCTCCGGGCGCGCGGCCTCCGGGTCGTCATGCAGAAGCTCGACCCGTACATCAACGTCGACCCCGGGACGATGAACCCGTTCCAGCACGGCGAGGTGTTCGTCACCGAGGACGGCGCCGAGACCGACCTCGACATCGGTCACTACGAGCGCTTCCTCGACGTCGAGCTGTCCGGTAAGGCCAACGCCACGACCGGGCAGGTCTACCAGTCCGTCATCGCCAAGGAGCGGCGCGGCGAGTACCTCGGCGACACGGTGCAGGTCATCCCGCACATCACCGACGAGATCAAGGCACGGATGCGCGCCCAGGCCGAGCCCGAGGGCGAAGAGCCACCGGACGTCATCATCACCGAGATCGGCGGCACCGTCGGCGACATCGAGTCCCAGCCGTTCCTCGAGGCGGCCCGCCAGGTCCGGCAGGACATCGGCCGGGACAACGTCTTCTTCCTGCACGTCTCCCTCGTGCCCTACCTCGCTGCCAGCGGAGAGCTGAAGACCAAGCCCACCCAGCACTCGGTGGCGGCGTTGCGCTCCATCGGTATCCAGCCCGACGCCGTCGTGTGCCGGTCCGACCGTGATCTGCCCGAGGGGGTGAAGGTCAAGATCGCGGCGATGTGCGACGTCGACCGTGAGGCCGTCATCACCTGTCCGGACGCGCCCAGCATCTACGAGATCCCCGCCGTGCTGCACCGGGAGGCGCTCGACGCCTATGTGGTCCAGCGGCTGCGGATGAGCTTCCGCGACGTCGACTGGACGGTGTGGGACCGGCTGCTGGACCGGGTCCGCCACCCCAGGGACACCGTCGAGATCGCCCTCGTCGGCAAGTACATCGACCTGCCGGACGCCTACCTGTCCGTCACCGAGGCCCTGCGGGCCGGCGGCTTCCACCACCGCGTGAAGGTGACCATCCGGTGGGTGGTCTCCGACGACTGCGCCACGCCTGAGGGGGCGCGCAAGGCCCTCTCCGGCGTCGACGGCGTCCTGGTGCCGGGCGGTTTCGGTGTGCGCGGGATCGAGGGCAAGCTCGGTGCGCTGCGCTACGCCCGCGAACAGCAGATCCCGACGCTCGGCATCTGCCTCGGTCTGCAGTGCATGGTCATCGAGGCCGCCCGGAACCTGCTCGACCTGCCGCAAGCCAGCTCCTCGGAGTTCGAACCAGGAACACCGGATCCGGTCGTGGCGACCATGGAGGAGCAGCTGGCGATCGTCGGTGGCGAGGGCGACCTCGGCGGCACGATGCGCCTGGGACGCTACGACGCCGTGCTCGAGCCCGGGTCGCTCGTGGCCGAGGTGTACGGCAGCACCGAGGTCAGCGAACGGCACCGGCACCGGTACGAGGTGAACAACGCCTACCGCGACGCGCTGCACGAGGCCGGCCTGCGGATCTCGGGCAGGTCGCCGGACTCCAAGCTCGTCGAGTTCGTCGAGTTCGACCGCGAGCAGCACCCCTACTACGTCGCCACGCAGGCGCACCCGGAGTTCAAGTCCCGCCCCACAAGGGCGCATCCGCTCTTCGCCGGTCTCGTGGGCGCCGCCGTCGACCGGCAGCGGTCCACTCGCCTGCTCGACGTCGACCCGGAGCCGGAACCGGCGCCGGCCCACGAGGCGTTCGCCGCCGCCGGGGACGACGCGTGAGCGAGGATCTCGCCGACGTCAAGGACACCGGCCGCGAGGTGCTGAGCTCTCGTCGGATCCACTCCGGCCGCGTCGTCGGGCTGGTCGGCGACGAGGTGCGGCTCGCCCCGGACGACGAGTCCGCGGTGCTGCGCGAGTATGTCGACCACCCCGGAGCGGTCGCCGTCGTCGCCCTGCGGGGCGAGCCCGGCGACGAGGAGATCCTCCTGCTCAGCCAGTACCGCCACCCGGTGCGGGGCGTGCTGTGGGAGGTACCGGCCGGCCTGCTCGACGTCGACGGCGAGGAGTACCTGCTCGCCGCCCGACGTGAGCTCGGCGAGGAGGCCGACCTCAGGGCCGCGCGGTGGGACGTGCTCGTCGACTTCTTCACCTCACCGGGCGGCTCGGACGAGTCTGTCCGCATCTACCTCGCTCGGGACCTCAGCGACGTCGCCGAGGACGAGCGGCACGAACGGCACGAGGAAGAGCGCGACATGGAGCTGCGCTGGGTCCCGCTCGACGACGCGGTCACCGCGGTGCACGAGGGACGCATCCACAACCCGGCGACCGTCGTCGGCATTCTCGCCGCCGCCAGCGCACGTGCACGGGACTGGGCGCCGCTGCGACCGGTCGACGCGCCCTGGATGCGATAGCCGTACGCTGCTCAAGTGCGGCGGGTGCGCTCAGGTGCTCGAGGCGGCCGCTCAGGACGCCTTGCCGCGATAGATCACCCCGGCCACGGCCCAGGCGACGACGAGGATGCCGACGCACCAGGCCAGCGCGACCCAGATCTCGCCGTCGACCGACCCGCCGGCGAACAGCGTGCGGATGGTGTCGACGATCGAGGTCACCGGCTGGTTCTCGGCGAACCACCGCACCGGAGCGGGCATCGAGTCCGTCGGGACGAACGCGGAGCTGACGAACGGCAGGAAGATCAGCGGGTAGGAGAATGCGCTGGCGCCGTCGACGGACTTCGCCGACAGTCCCGAGATGACGGCGATCCAGGTGATCGCCAGGGTGAACAGGACGAGGATGCCGGCCACGGCGAGCCAGGCGAGCGGGCGCGCATCGCTGCGGAAACCCATGAGCAGAGCGACCCCGACGACGATCACGAGCGAGATGAGGTTCGCCAGGACCGAGGTGAGGACGTGCGACCACAGCACCGCCGAGCGCGCGACCGGCATGGACCGGAAACGCTCGAACAGTCCGCCCTGCATGTCGAGGAAGAGGCGGTACGCGGTGTAGGCCACGCCCGACGCGATGGTGATGAGGAGGATCCCCGGCAGCAGGTAGTCGACGTAGTTCGCCCCGCCCACGTCGATGGCGCCCCCGAAGACGTAGACGAACAGCAGCAGGAACGCGATCGGCATGATCGCGGTGGTGATGATGGTGTCCGGACTGCGCGCGATGTGGCGCAGCGACCGGCCGGTCAGTGTGGCGGTGTCGCCGAGCAGGCGCATCGTCATCGCCCCTTCTTCTTCGTGGACCTGGTGGTGGACGTGGTGGACGGTGCCGGTGTGGCGTCCTCGGACGGAGGGGTCTCGCCGATCACGGCGAGGAAGATCTCCTCCAGGGTCGGCTGCTTCTCGACGTACTCGACCGTCGTCGGCGGCATGAGCGCCTTGAGCTCGGCGAGGGTGCCTTCAGTGATGATGCGGCCGGTGTGGAGAATGGCGATCCGGTCGGCGAGCTGCTCGGCCTCGTCGAGGTACTGCGTGGTCAGCAGCACGGTGGTGCCCTGCCGTGCGAGTTCGCGCACGGCGTCCCACACCTCGATGCGCGCCTGCGGGTCGAGTCCTGTGGTGGGCTCGTCCAGGAAGATCACCGGTGGGTCACCGATGAGGCTCATCGCGATGTCGAGCCGCCGCCGCATCCCGCCCGAGTAGGTGGCCACCCTCCGGTTGCCCGCGTCCGTCAGTGAGAAGCGGGCGAGGAGGCGCTCGGCGATTCCGTCCGGGTCCGGCAGATGCCGTAGCCGGGCGACGAGCGCGAGATTCTCCTGCCCCGTCAGAATCTCGTCGACGGCGGCGAACTGGCCGGTGAGGCTGATCGACTCACGCACCCGCTCCGGCTCCGCGGCGACGTCGTGCCCTGCGACGGAGGCGGAGCCGCCGTCGGCCTTGAGCAGCGTCGCGAGGATCTTCACGGCGGTCGTCTTGCCGGCGCCGTTGGATCCGAGCAACGCGACGATGCTGCCGGCCGCCACGTCGAGGTCGACGCCACGCAGGACCTGCAGATCTCCGAAGGCCTTCGTCAGCCCGCGGACGCGGATGGCTCCCGTCCGGGCGCGCGCGTGGTCCAGCGAAGGCGCGCTCATCGCTCGTCCTCCGGCTTCTCGCCGGCGGCGCGGTTCTCGGCCGTGGCACGCTCGACGGCCTCGGCCAGCCGAGCACGCTCCTTGTTGATCCAGCGGCCGTCGTCGTAGTTCGTGAGAAAGTCCTCGGCGAACTCGACCGGGTCCTCGCCGACGATCTCCGGCACCGGTGTCCCAGCGGCGGCGCTGTGCTCGAAGAGCTCGACGAGATCCTCGAGCATCGCGAGCAGCACGTCGGACTTGTCGATCCCGCCGGCGTACATGAGGTACCGCGACAGTCCCTCGGCGGCCGTACGGTAACCGTCCGGCAGCGCCTTCTGGCGGGCCTTGAGGTCCTTGTAGCGCTTCTTCTCCTCGAGCGAGCCCGTGACGAGCTCGTACCACTTAGCCATCGTGCTGTCCCTCTCCTCGGAGCTGTTCAAGGCGTTCTGCGAGGAAGCTCCAGGCCTCCCAGAACTCGTCGAGCTGTGCGCGCCCGCTGTCGTTGAGCGCGTAGACCTTGCGCGGTGGGCCCTTCTGTGACGGGACCTTCTCCACGTCGACGAGCCCCCGTCGTTCCACCCGGACGAGGAGCGCATAGACCGTCCCCTCGGCGATGTCGGCGAAGCCGTGCTCGCGCAACCGGGCGGTGATCTCGTACCCGTAGGCCGGGCGCACCGAGATGATCGCCAGGACGATGCCCTCGAGCACGCCCTTGAGCATCTCGGTCGTCTGCTTGCCCATCCGCCCTCCCTGGTACTCAGTGATGCTAGCTACCGGTACATAGTGACACCGAGTACTGCTGGATGCAAGGGGTGGCGCAGCAGTGGTGGGGCACGTCGCACCGGGCCACAGCGACCTGGTCGGTGCGCCGGCGGTGGGAGACGGGGTGCGTCAGGAAACGGCCGAGCGGGGGAGCCGGGGGCCGGCGCTCAGGTGTGTGCGTCAGGCGCGGCGGTACAGGCCGCTGCAGGTCAGTGTCGCCGCCGCCACCACGAGGCCGGCACCGAGCATGTGGACGCCGACCAGCACCTCCGGCAGGCCGGTGAGGTACTGGGTGTAGCCGATGACGCCCTCGAGGGCCGTCACGGCGAGGAGGATCGACCAGCCGCGCCGGGCCGGGCGGAGGTGCGCGGCGTCGCGGGACCTCAGCAGTGTTGCGCCGATGGCGATGACGACGGCGAGGAAGACCCACACGGCTGCGGCATGCAGCCGCGTGACCACGACCGGGTCGAGGGCGTACCGGTACGGCGCGTCCGCGTCGCCCGAGTGGGGACCGGTCCCGGTCACCACCGTGCCGAGAATCACCACGGCTCCGGCAAGGAGCGCGAGCAGCCACGGCAGGGCGCGAGCCGGCCCGGCCAGTCGCGGGCGCGGCGTCGCGTCGGCCGAGCGGAGCCGCACGAGCAGGTAGGTGGAGAAGGCGACCAGTGCGAGCGAGAAGAGCATGTGCGACCCGACGATCACCGGGTGCAGTACCCACAGCACCGACATGCCCCCGATGACCGCCTGGAGCACGACGCCCGCGAGCGGCCACCACGTCAGCCGCTTGAGCGAGGCCGGCCGAGACCGCGTCGGCTCTCGGCGGTGGACGGCCCAGACCAGGGCCAGCGCGATGACGCTGAGCACGCCCGACATCGTCCGGTTCCCGAACTCCACATACGGATGGATCGACGTCGCCTCGTGGAAGACGGGCGTGAAGGAGCCCGGCTCGCACATCGGCCAGGTCGAGCATCCGAGCCCGGACCCGGTCAGGCGTACCGCCCCGCCGGTGACGATGATGGCGAGCTGGGCGAGGAGGTTCGCGACCGCGAGCGCCCACGTGAGGCGGTCCACCCGTGCGCGCGAGGGGCCCGCTCCCGGTCCGGCGTCTCCTGCCGCGGCCGGGCCGGGCCGCGGGTCGGTGGCGGTGCTCACGTCTTCAGCCTACGTCGGGCCGGCACCGGTGTTCGCCGCCCACGGCGTGGTCCGTGCCACCTCCCGCGCGGCCGGGTTCGACTCCGGCGCGTCGGGCACTACGTTGGTGCCGACCGAGACGCGACCAGGGGAGTGGCGATGAGTGCGCCTATCCGTGCCGGCACGTTCGCCGGCATCGATGCCGTCCTGTTCGACCTCGACGGGGTCCTCACCCCGACGGCCGAGGTGCACATGCGGGCGTGGTCGCGGTTGTTCACGCCGTACCTCGAGGCTCGTGGCGTCGAGCCGTACACCGACGCCGACTACTTCGACCACATCGACGGCCGGCCGCGCTACGAAGGCGTGCGGGCGATGCTCGCCGCCCGCGGCATCACCCTGCCCGAGGGCGATCCGTCCGACCCGCCTGAGGCGGAGACGGTCTGCGGCCTGGGCAACCGGAAGAACGCCGAGCTCACCGCCGTGCTCGAGGCCGAGGGCGTCGAGCCGTATCCCGGTTCGGTCCGGTTCACCGACGCCCTCCTCGGCGCCGGGATCGCCGTCGCCGTCGTCTCCAGTTCGAAGAACGCGCCGGCCGTGCTCGCCGCGGCCGGGATCGCCGACCGGTTCGACGTCGTGGTGGACGGAGCCGTGGCCGCCGATCGGCACCTGGCGGGCAAACCGCAGCCCGACACGTTCATCCACGCGGCCGAGCGGCTCGGAGTCCCAGTGGCGCGGTCCGCCGTCGTCGAGGACGCCCTCTCCGGTGTCCAGGCCGGCCGCGCCGGCGATTTCGGCCTCGTGGTCGGCGTCGACCGCGGCGTGGGCGCCGAGCGGCTGCGCGAGGCCGGCGCCGACCTCGTCGTCACCGACCTGGCCGACCTGCTGCCCGATGTGGAGACCACGGACCCAGACGTGAACAAGGAGCACGGATGACCGACGAGTTCGGACTCCCGACGCACCTCGACCGGGATCGGTTCCCGGTCGACGAGTGGGCCCTACGCGAGTCCGCCTTCGGTACCCAGGACCAGGGCGTGACCGAGACGCTCTTCGCCGTCGCGAACGGCTACCTGGGCATGCGCGGCAATGTCGAGGAGGGGCGCGACAGCTACAGCCACGGCACCTTCGTCAACGGGTTCCACGAGACCTGGCCCATCCGGCACGCCGAGGAGGCGTACGGCTTCGCGCGTACCGGCCAGACGATCGTCAACGCCCCGGACACGAAGATCCTGCGTCTCTACGTCGACGACGAGCCGCTGCTGCTCCCCGTCGCCGACCTGCCGTCCTACGAGCGCACCCTCGACTTCCGCGACGGCGTCCTTCGCCGGGACATCGACTGGCGTACCCCGGCCGGCAAGCATGTGCGGATCTCCTCAAGCCGCATGGTCTCCTTCACCGAGCGGCATCTGGCGATCATGACCTACGAGATCACCGTGCTGGACTCGGACGCACCGGTGACGGTCTCCAGTCAGATCCTCAACCGTCAGGACGGCAGCGACGAGTACGACGTGCGCGAGGCCGCGCTGGGCTCGCGGTTCGATCCGCGCCGTGCCGAGAGCTTCACCGAACGGGTGCTGCAGCCGCAGTGCCAGTGGCACGGTGACGGGCGGTACGTCCTGGGCTACCGGTGCACGAACTCCGGGATGACCCTGGCGGTGGCCGCCGACCACAGCATCGAGACCGACAACCAGGTCGAGGAGCTCGGCTTCGTCGAGGAGGACCTCGCCAAGCACGTCTACCGGATCCGAGCGCGTCAGGGACGGCCGATCCGGATCACCAAGGTGGTCTCGTACCACACCTCCCGCGGAGTGCCCGCCCGCGAGCTCGTCGACCGGTGCCGCCGCACCCTCGACCGGGCGCGTCAGGACGGCATCGACACCTACTTCACCGCCCAGCGTGAGTGGCTCGAGCGGTACTGGGAACGCTGCGACGTCGTGCTGCACGGGCAGCCGGCCGCGCAGCAGGCCATCCGGTGGAACCTCTTCCAGGTGGCCCAGGCCTCGGCGCGCGCCGAAGGCAGCGGCATCCCCGCCAAGGGCCTGACCGGCTCGGGATACGGCGGTCACTACTTCTGGGACGGTGAGGTCTACGTCCTGCCGTTCCTGACCTACACGATGCCGCGCGCGGCCCGGAACGCGTTGCGGTTCCGCTACACCCTGCTCGGGGCCGCACGCGAGCGGGCCGCCGAGCTCAATCAGCACGGGGCGCTGTTCCCGTGGCGCACCATCAACGGCGAGGAGGCCTCGGCGTACTACGCCGCCGGGACCGCGCAGTACCACATCGACGCGGACATCGCCTATGCGCTGCGCCAGTACCTCGCCGCCACCGGCGACGAGGACTTCCTCGCCCGCGAGGCGATCGACCTGCTGGTCGGAACCGCCCGGCTCTGGGTCGATCTGGGCTTCTGGCGCGGTACGGGCCCCGGGTCGTTCCACATCCACGGGGTGACCGGACCGGACGAGTACACCACCGTGGTGAACGACAACCTCTACACGAACGTCATGGCGCGGTTCAATCTGCGGGCCGCCGCCGACGCTGTCGACCAGCTCCGCGAGCACCATCCGGCCGCACACCGTGCCATGGTGCGCCGGCTCGGCCTGGACGACGCCGAGCTCGCTGCCTGGCGGCGAGCCGCGGAGACCATGCACATCCCCTTCGACGAACGGATCGGCATCCACCCCCAGGACTCGCAGTTCCTCGAGAAGGAAGTCTGGGACCTGGAGAACACTCCGCCGGAGAAGCACCCGCTGCTGCTCTATTACCACCCGCTGGTCATCTACCGGTTCCAGGTGGTCAAGCAGGCCGACGTCGTCCTCGCCCTGTTCATGCAGGGACACGAGTTCACGCCGGAGGAGAAGCGCGCCGACTTCGACTACTACGACCCGCTCACCACGGGTGACTCCACCCTCTCCGCCGTCGTCCAGGCCATCGTCGCCGCGGAGGTCGGCTACCAGGAAGTGGCGCTGAAGTACTTCGGTGACGCGCTCTACGTCGACTTGGCGAACCTGCATCACAACACGCCCGACGGCGTCCACGTCGCCTCGGCCGGCGGGATCTGGAGTGCTCTGGTCTACGGGTTCGGCGGGCTGCGGGACTCCTCCGGCACGCTGACCATGGATCCGCGGCTGCCCGACACCTGGAGCGGCCTGACCTACCGATTGACGCTCCGTGGCACGCGGGTGCGCGTCGACCTGTACCAGAGTGAGGTCACCCTGACGGTCGAGGCAGGGGAGTCGGCCACGATCGAGATCCGTGGCGAGCCGGTCACCGTCACCGCCGCCGGGCCAGTCACCGTCCCGCTCGGCGACCAGGGGCCGCGCCTCATCGGCGCCCCGACCACGCGCGACCTCGAAGGCACCCGCCGCGCCGACGGCACGCTCGTCACGGCGACCGTCCCGGCCACCCGGGAGCATGAGTACGAGGGTGGGTCCGAACCGGGCGGCAACGGACTCTACGACTGATCTCGCAGCGGCAGGCGTCGCCCGATCGTCGCTCGACGGCCGAGAGCGGACCGCCCCGGGGTCGTCTGCTCCTCACTCCCAGCGGAACCAGCGGGCCGCCGCCCAGGTTCCGACCGCGGCCCAGACGATCAGGACCGCGACGGCGCGTAGGTCCAGCGCACCGGAGATTGCGAGATGGCGCAGTCCTTCGCCCAGAGCGCCGGACGGCAGGAACTCGACGGCGGTGGCCAGGGGATCGGGGAGGGACTGCGCCGGGACGAGCAACCCGCCACCGGCCGCCATGAGCACCCACAGCAGATTGGCGACGGCGAGCACCGCCTCGGCGCGCAACGTTCCCCCGAGCAGCACGGCGAGGGCGACGAACGCCGCAGCGCCGAGGACGACGAGGACCGCGCCGCCGGCCATCACGGGCAGGTCCGGCACCGGCCGCCAGCCGAGCACCAACCCGCCCAGCAGGATGACCCCGACCTGCACTGCGAGCACCACGAGCACCGCTCCCAGCCGGCCGGCGAGCAGCCCGCGTGGCCCCAACGGTGTGGTGGCGAGCAGACGGAGCACGCCCCAGCGGCGGTCGAACGCGAGGCCGATGGCCTGCGACGTCAGTTGCGAGGCGACCGCGAGGGCCACCACGCCCGCGACGGCCGCGGCGGCGCGCGCCCCGGGATGTCCGGGCACCGGCAGCAGCTCGGTGCGGAGCATGACAGTGAGCCCGAGCAACGGCAGCACCAGGGTGAGCAGGAGCTGCTCCCCGTTGCGGAGCACCGCGGCGGTCTCGAACCGGCACTGGGCCAGGACCCGGCGAAACGCCGAGCTCGCGCCGCCGGACTCGCTGGTGGCCGGGAGGGTGCTCATGCCGGCTCCCTCCGCTGCGGTTCCTCCGGGGCGAGCGCGGTCTGCGGCCCCCCGAGTCGGCGTCCGGTGAGCTCGAGGAAGACGTCCTCGAGGGTGCGGCGGTCGGCACGGATCTGGGCATCGCCGTAGCCCGCCTCGGCGAGCGCGGTGCCGACCGCGGCGACGATGGCCGCGTCCGGCGGCTGCGCCGACTGGACGGTCACCTCGGTGGAGTGCGCACTCACCGCGAAACGGTCGTGCCCGGCCAGCCCATGTCGCAGTACCGCCGCCACCGCTGCGACGTCGTCCGCCTGCCGGGGGAGGACCCGCACCACCTCCGGCCCGGTCAGCTCGCCGGGGCTGCCCCGGGCGACCACGCGGCCGTCGTCGATGATCACCACGTGATCGGCCAGCTCCTCTGCTTCCTGCATGAGGTGCGTGGTGAGCACCATGGAGACGCCGGCGTCGCGCAGCTCTCGCAGCAGCTCCCACACGTCGAGGCGGACCTGCGGATCCAGGCCGGCGGAGGGCTCGTCGAGGAAGACCAGCTCCGGGCGCCCCACCAGAGCCGCCGCCAGTGCCAGCCGCTGGCGCTGTCCTCCCGAGAGTCGGCGTACCGATGTGCGAGCCACCGTCCGCAGTCCGAGGCGGTCGAGCAACTGCGACGGGTCCGCCGGAGCGTGGTGCAGGCGCGCGACGTGCTCCAGGACCGCCCCGGCCTTCGGGGCCTGGGGGAGGCCGCCGTCCTGCAGCATCACACCGACCCGCGCCCGCAGCTCGGCGGGGTAGCCCGCCGAGCGCGCCCCGGACACCACCGCGCGGCCGAGCACCTCGATCGTGCCCGCGTCGGCGCGGCGCAGACCGGCGCAGCACTCCACGGTGGTGGTCTTGCCCGCTCCGTTGGGACCGAGGACCGCGGTCAACACGCCCCGTTCGGCGGTGAAGCCGACACCGCGCACCGCCGGGCGAGTACCGTAGGACTTGCGCAGGTCCGTCACGGACAGGGCGGGATCGGCGGCAGGGCTGGACACTCCCCAAGAGTAGGCAGCACCGGCCGGGGCGCCGGCTCCGTGCCAGACGGGCGGCGCGTGCCGATCCTCACAGCCGGTGAGGGTCGCCTTGCTTGCGGACGTGGCGTCCCCGGACAACAATTAGGAAAGCACACCTTTTCTTAATGGTGTGGCGGTGCTGTCGTGAGCCGCAGGCCGGCAGCGCCTCCCAACCCGGAGCGGCGAGAGGAGGACCACGCCGTGCGGACCCAGGACGAGACGCGACAGGACGCCGAGGCGAGCACGCGTGAGAAGGTCCTCGAACTGGTCGTGGAGCAGGGCCCGGTCAGCGCCGCCACGCTCGCGCGCACCCTCGACCTGACGCCGGCGGCCGTGCGTCGGCACATCGCCCACCTGCAGGACGACGGCCAGATCGTTGTCCACGAACCCGCCGGTCCCGGGCAACGCCGCCGCGGACGTCCGGCACGTCACTACGTCGCCACCGAGGCGGGGCGCGCGGGGCTCACCGACGCCTACTCGGACCTGGCCACGCACGTGCTCGACTTCCTCCAGCAGGTAGCCGGAGAGGACGCGCTGGCTGCCTTCGCCGAAGACCGCGTCGCCGAGCTCGAGCGGCGCTACCGCCCGGTGATCGACCAGGCGGGCACGTCCCGGGCTGCTCGGGTCCAGGCTCTCGCCGAAGCGCTCACCGCGGACGGCTACGCCGCGACCACCCGGGGCATCGGATCCCAGGCGATCGCGCTGCAGCTGTGCCAGGGCCACTGCCCGGTCCAGGACGTCGCCGAGCACTACCCCCAGCTGTGCGAGGCGGAGACACAAGCGTTCTCCCGCCTGCTCGACGTCCACGTCCAGCGCCTGTCCACGCTGGCCACCGGCGGGCACGTGTGCACCACGCACATCCCGCTCGCGGTGCCCCGGCAGACCGCGGACACGGCGCTCACCGCGCCCTCTGACCCCGAGACCCACGACGACCACCTGAGCGGCGACCAATCCCCGACTCGGAGCACGGAAGGAAACCGATGACTTCTCCCACCCAGCAGGAGATCAGGGCTCCCGGCGAGCCCATGACCCAGGACGAGACGATCGCCTCGATCGGCAACTACACCTACGGGTGGCATGACCCCGACGTCGCCGGAGCCGACGCCCGCCGCGGCCTCGACGAGGACGTCGTGCGGAACATCTCCGAGCTGAAGAACGAGCCGGAGTGGATGCTCAAGCGCCGTCTCAAGGCGCTCAAGCTGTTCCAGAAGAAGCCCATGCCCACCTGGGGAGCCGACCTCTCGGGCATCGACTTCGAGACCATCAAGTACTTCGTGCGCTCGACCGAGCAGCAGGCCGCCTCCTGGGACGAGCTGCCCGAGGACATCAAGAACACCTACGACAAGCTCGGCATCCCGGAGGCGGAGAAGCAGCGTCTCGTCGCCGGCGTCGCCGCCCAGTACGAGTCCGAGGTCGTCTACCACCAGATCCGTGAGGACCTGGAGCGCCAGGGCGTCGTCTTCCTCGACACCGACACCGGCCTGCGCGAGCACCCGGAGATCTTCGAGGAGTACTTCGGCTCGGTCATCCCCGCCGGGGACAACAAGTTCGCCGCGTTGAACACCGCCGTGTGGTCCGGCGGCTCGTTCGTCTACGTCCCCAAGGGCGTGCACGTCGAGATCCCGCTGCAGGCCTACTTCCGGATCAACACCGAGAACATGGGCCAGTTCGAGCGGACGTTGATCATCGCGGACGAGGGCTCCTACGTGCACTACGTCGAGGGCTGCACCGCGCCGATCTACAAGACCGACTCCCTGCACTCGGCCGCGGTCGAGATCGTCGTCAAGAAGGACGCCCGGGTGCGGTACACGACGATCCAGAACTGGTCGAACAACGTGTACAACCTCGTCACCAAGCGCGCCACCGTCGAGTCCGGCGGCACCATGGAGTGGATCGACGGCAACATCGGCTCCAAGGTGACGATGAAGTACCCGGCCGTCTACCTCATGGGCGAGCACGCCCGTGGGGAGACCCTCTCGATCGCCTTCGCCGGCGAGGACCAGCACCAGGACACCGGCTCGAAGATGGTGCACCTGGCGCCGCACACCTCGTCCTCGATCGTCTCCAAGTCCGTCGCCCGCAGCGGCGGCCGCGCCTCCTACCGCGGTCTCGTCCAGGTGCTGGAGGGCGCCTCGCACAGCAAGTCGAACGTGCTGTGCGACGCGTTGCTGGTCGACACCGTCTCGCGCTCGGACACCTACCCGTACGTCGACGTCCGCGTCGACGACGTCGAGATGGGCCATGAGGCCACCGTCTCGAAGGTCAGCGAGGACCAGCTGTTCTACCTCATGTCCCGGGGCCTGGAGGAGACGGAGGCGATGGCGATGATCGTCCGCGGCTTCGTCGAGCCCATCGCCCGTGAGCTCCCCATGGAGTACGCCCTGGAGCTCAACCGCCTCATCGAGCTGCAGATGGAAGGGGCCGTGGGTTGATGACCACTGCCGCAAGCACCGCCGAGCAGGACCTGACGACCGACCACTCCCGAGCCCAGGCGGACGAGGCGCACAGCCACGGCGTCGGAGCCACCCCCGAGGCCTCCCGGGCCGCGAGGGGTACCTCCTTCGCCCTGGCCGACTTCCCCGTTCCCACGGGTCGCGAGGAGGACTGGCGCTTCACGCCGGTGAACCGCCTGCAGCAGATCTTCGCGGGCGAGCTCACCGCCGTCGGCCCCACGGTGGACGTCGAGCACGACGACGCCGTCACGGTCGAGACGGTCGGGCGTGCAGACAGCCGGCTCGGCACGGTCGGCGCGCCGGGCGACCGTGCGGCGGCCGCGGCGTGGGAGTCCTTCCGCGAGGCCGTCGTCGTCACCGTGCCGCGCGGCTTCGCCGAAGGCAACCCGGTCATGGTCCGGGTGACCGGCGAGAAGACTGAGCAGGAGCCCGCCGCGCAGCACCTGCTGGTGGTGGCCGAGGAGCTGAGTGAGTCCCTCGTCGTCCTCGACCACCGCGGCGGCGCCCACCTGTCGCAGACCGTCGAGATCGACGTGCGTGACGGGGCCCAGCTCACCCTGGTCTCCGTTCAGGACTGGGACGACGGCGCGGTGCACCTGTCCGCGCACCGGGCCAAGCTCGGCCGGGACGCGCGACTGAAGCACATCGTCGTCACTCTCGGCGGCGACGTCGTGCGCCTCACCCCGGACTCCGCCTTCACCGCGCCAGGCGGGGACGTGGAGATGCTCGGTCTGTACTTCACCGACTCCGGCCAGCACCAGGAGCACCGGCTCTTCGTCGACCACGCGGTCGAGAACTGCAAGTCGCGCGTGACCTACAAGGGCGCGCTGCAGGGGGCCAGTGCCCACGCGGTCTGGGTCGGCGACGTGCTGATCCGGAAGGAGGCCGAGGGCACCGACACCTACGAGCTCAACCGCAACCTCGTCCTCACCGAGGGCGCCCGTGCCGACTCGGTGCCCAACCTGGAGATCGAGACCGGTGAGATCGAAGGTGCCGGCCACGCCTCGGCGACCGGCCGCTTTGACGACGAGCAGCTCTTCTACCTGCGTTCGCGCGGCATCCACGAGGCGGACGCCCGCCGACTCGTGGTCCGCGGCTTCTTCGCCGAGCTCATCAACCAGATCGGCGTCCCGCTGGTTCAGGAGCGCCTGATGGAGGCCATCGAGGAGGAGCTGAGCACGACGATGCCGCAGCAGGAGGCGGGCGCACGATGATGGAGCACGTGGCCGACGTCGCCGACCTCGAGCCGGGCGAGGCCCTGAGCCTCGAGCTCGACGGCCCCGACGGCTCCCCGCTGCCGGTCGCGCTGGTGCGCGACGAGGACGGTGAGTTCCACGCCCTGTCGGACATCTGCTCCCACGGGCAGGTGAACCTCTCCGACGGCGAGGTCGACGGCTCCACCCTCGAGTGCTGGCTGCACGGGTCGACCTTCGACCTGCGCACCGGCCGTCCGACCGGCCTGCCGGCTACCCAGCCGGTCCCCGTCTATCCGGTCACCATCGACGGCGAGCGGGTGCTCGTCGACGTCGACGTGACCGTCAACGCCGGCGCCTGAACACGCGGCGCCCCCATACCCGGACCAGAGAAGAGAAGAAGCGCAGATGTCCACCCTTGAGATCAACAACCTCCGCGTCTCGGTCGAGACGAACGAGGGCCCCAAGCCCATCCTGCAGGGCGTCGACCTGACGATCCGCTCCGGCGAGATCCACGCCATCATGGGCCCGAACGGGTCCGGCAAGTCCACCCTCGCCTACGCCATCGCGGGCCACCCGAAGTACACGATCACCGACGGCGAGGTCCTGCTCGACGGCGAGAACATCACCGAGATGACCGCCGACGAGCGGGCGCGCGCCGGCCTCTTCCTCGCGATGCAGTACCCGGTCGAGGTGCCGGGCGTGACCGTGTCGAACTTCCTGCGCACCGCCAAGACGGCGCTGACCGGCGAGGCGCCCGCCCTGCGTCAGTGGGTCGGGGACGTCAAGAACGCCATGGCCGATCTGCGCATGGACCCCGACTTCGCCCAGCGCGACGTCAACCACGGCTTCTCCGGCGGTGAGAAGAAGCGCCACGAGATCCTCCAGATGGAACTGCTGAAGCCGAAGTTCGCCGTGCTCGACGAGACCGATTCGGGCCTCGACATCGACGCCCTGCGCATCGTCTCCGAGGGCGTCAACCGGGTGCACGCGGACACCGGGCTCGGCGTCATGCTCATCACGCACTACACGCGCATCCTGAACTACATCAAGCCCGACTTCGTGCACGTCTTCGTCGAAGGCAAGGTCGCCACGGAGGGTGGTCCCGAGCTGGCCGACCAGCTCGAGTCCGAGGGTTACGACAAGTACCTCACCGCTCGCGTCTGAGAGGCATCGCGCATGAACGCTGCTTCCGGGCAGCTGACCGCCACGGCCGCCGGCCCGCCCCGCTCGCTGAGTGCGACGGAGCTGGCGGCCGTGCGGGCGGACTTCCCCCTGCTCGAACGCACAGTCCGTGACGACCGTCCGCTCGTCTACCTGGACTCGGCGGCGACGTCGCAGAAACCGCGCTGCGTCTACGAGGCCGAGCAGGAGTTCTACGAGCGGACCAACGCCGCCGTCCACCGAGGTGCGCACCAGCTCGCCGAGGAAGCCACCGAGGCCTACGAGGCGGCCCGTGCCGCCGTCGCCGCGTTCGTCGGCGTCGGTGAGGACGAGATCGTGTGGGCGAAGAACGCCACCGAGGCCCTCAACCTCGTCGCGTACGCCTTCTCGAACGCCTCGCTCGGGCGCGGTGGGGCGCAGGCCCGGGAAGGGTACGCCCTGGGCCCGGGGGACGAGATCGTCGTCACCGAGGCCGAACACCACGCCAACCTCGTGCCGTGGCAGGAGCTGTGCGCCCGCACCGGCGCCACACTGCGCTGGATCGGGGTGGGGGACGACGGTCGGTTGGATCCTGCCTCGTTCTCGGTGATCTCGGACCGCACGCGCGTCCTCGCGCTCACCCACGCCTCCAACGTCACCGGCGCCGTCAGCCCGGTATCCCAGCTCGTCGCCGCCGCCCACGACGTCGGCGCGCTGGTGGTGCTCGACGCCTGCCAGTCCGCCGCTCATCTCCCGCTGGACCTCACCGCCCTCGGAGTCGACTTCGCCGCCTTCTCCGGGCACAAGATGCTCGGGCCGACGGGGATCGGCGTGCTGTACGGCAGGCGCGACCTGCTGGCCGCCATGCCGCCCTTCCTCACCGGTGGGTCGATGGTCGAGGTCGTGACCATGGAGTCGACCACCTACATGCCGCCGCCGCAGCGTTTCGAGGCCGGCACCCAGATGGTGGCCCAGACGGTGGGGCTGCACGCCGCGGTGAACTACCTCGGTGAACTCGGGATGGCGTCACTCGCCGCGCACGAGGCCGAGCTGACCCGGCAGCTGCTCGACGGCATCGCCTCCGTGCCCGGGGTACGGATCCTCGGACCGGACGACCCTGCGGACCGGCTCGCCGTCGTCGCCTTCGCCGTCGAGGGGGTGCACCCGCACGACGTCGGGCAGGTGCTCGACGACCAGGGCATCGCCGTGCGCGTCGGTCACCACTGCGCCCAGCCGGTGCACCGCCGGCTCGGCGTGCACGCCTCCGCGCGGGCCTCAGCGGGGATCTACACCACCTCGGAGGAGATCGAGGCGTTCGTCGAGGGGCTCGGCAGGGTCCGTCGCTTCTTCGGAGTGGACCATGGCTGAGGCGATCGAACAGCTCTACCAGCAGGTCATCCTCGACCACTCGCGCCAGCGCCACGGCGCCGGCGAACTCGCGACCTTCGACGGGGAGTCGTTCCAGGTCAACCCCACCTGCGGGGACGAGGTGCGACTTCGGGTCCGACTCGAGCACCCGGAGGATCCGGCCGGAGCCCCGCGCATCAGCGAACTCGGCTGGGTCGGCCAGGGCTGCTCCATCTCCCAGGCCTCGCTGTCCGTCCTGCACGACCTCACTCTCGGCACGGACGTCCGCGAGGCGGAGGAGTTGGGCGAGACCTTCCGCGAACTCATGCACGCCCGCGGCGCCGAGCTCGAGGCCGGCCGCCAGGACGCCCTCGGGGACGCGACCGCGTTCGTGGGCGTCGCCCGTTACCCTGCCCGTATCAAGTGCGCGCTGCTCGGCTGGATGGCCCTGCGCGACGCGCTCGCCCACGCCCTGACCGGCGCGCCGGAGGAGGAGCACCGATGAGCGAGACCACCAACCCCTCACCCACGACGGCCGCCGACGTCGAAGAGGCCATGCGCGACGTGATCGACCCCGAGCTGGGCATCAACGTCGTCGACCTCGGCCTCGTCTACGGCATCACGGTGGACCAGAACAACGAGGCGGTCATCGACATGACGTTGACGTCCGCGGCCTGCCCGCTGACCGACGTCATCGAGGATCAGGCCGCGCAGGCCCTGGAGGGCCTGGTCGCCGGCCAGCGCATCAACTGGGTCTGGATGCCGCCGTGGGGACCGGACAAGATCACCGACACCGGCCGCGAGCAGCTGCGCGCCATCGGCTTCAACATCTGACACCGTCCCGGTGAGGAAAATCTCCGGGATCTGAGGCCGCAGCGGCCGTAGACTCGTCGGGGCGCCCGCCGGCCGAGCCCGCCGTGGAGCCCTCGACTGTGTCTTCTCCCTGCTCTGAGGCCTGATGATCACCGCCCACGACGTCTCCGTGCGCATCGGCGCCCGTGAGCTGCTCCATGAGGCGAACCTGCGTCTCGACTCCGGCATGCGGGTCGGGCTGGTGGGGCGAAACGGCGCCGGCAAGACGACCCTGACCAAGCTGCTCTCCGGGCAGGACGAGACCGCCGACGTCATCCAGCACACCGGCGAGATCATGCGTGCCGGGGAGATCGGCTACCTCCCGCAGGACCCGCGGACCGGTGACCTGCAGGTCAGCGCCCGGGACCGGGTTCTCTCCGCCCGAGGCATCGACCAGATCCTCCGCCGGATCCGCAAGGCGGAGGAGACGATGTCGACGGCCGAGGGGGAGAAGCAGCAGAAGGCGATGGAGCGGTACGTGCGCCTCGACGCCGAGTTCACCGCCCAGGGCGGTTGGTCCGCCGAGGCCGAGGCCGCGACGATCACCTCACACCTCGGGCTGCCGAACCGCATCCTCGACCAGCCGCTGGAGACCCTCTCCGGGGGCCAGCGGCGCCGCGTCGAACTCGCTCGCATCCTCTTCTCCGGCGCCGACACGCTGCTACTCGACGAGCCGACGAACCACCTCGACCACGACTCGATCGTGTGGTTGCGCGAGTACCTGCGCAGCTACTCCGGCGGTGTGGTGGTCATCTCGCACGACGTCGAGCTGCTGCGCGCCGTCGTGAACCACGTCTGGTACCTGGACGCCAACCGCGGCGTGCTGGACGTGTACAGCATGGGCTGGGACACCTATGTCCAGCAGCGGGAGACCGACGAGCGGCGCCGACGCCGGGAGCGGGCGAACGCCGAGAAGAAGGCCGGTGCGCTGCAGGCGCAGGCGGACAAGATGCGGGCCAAGGCCACCAAGGCCGTCGCCGCCCAGAACATGGCTCGCCGCGCCGAGCGGATGCTTTCCGGCCTGGAGGCGGAGCGCCAGGCCGACAAGGTCGCCAAGCTGCGGTTCCCCGAGCCTGCGCCGTGCGGCAAGACGCCGCTGACGGCCCGCGGGCTGAGCAAGTCCTACGGGTCGCTCGAGGTGTTCACCGACGTCGACCTGGCCATCGACCGCGGTTCCCGCGTGGTGGTCCTCGGCCTCAACGGCGCCGGGAAGACGACGCTGCTGCGCATCCTCGGCGGCGTCGAGGAGCCGGACACCGGCGAGGTGCTGCCCGGGCACGGCCTCAAGATCGGCTACTACGCCCAGGAGCACGAGACGCTCGACCTGGACCGCACCGTGGTCGAGAATCTGCGCTCCCAGGCCCCCGACCTGGACGACACCCGTGTGCGGTCGGTCCTCGGGTCGTTCCTGTTCTCCGGAGAGGACGCCGACAAGCCGGCCCGGGTGCTCTCCGGCGGCGAGAAGACGCGGCTCGCGCTCGCCGTGCTCGTGGTGTCCTCGGCGAACGTGCTGCTGCTCGACGAGCCGACGAACAACCTCGACCCGGCCAGCCGCGAGGAGATTCTCGCGGCGTTGCGGTCGTTCGAGGGCGCCGTCGTGCTCGTCACCCACGACGAGGGCGCTGTCGACGCCCTCGATCCGGAACGGGTGCTGCTGCTGCCGGAGGCGGACGAGGACCTGTGGAACGAGAACTACCTGGAGCTCGTCACCCTCGCGTGAACGATCCGATCCACGGCCTCGGCACCGGGATCATCCGCCCATCGTCACCAGGGCGCGGCCGGTGATCTGGCCGCCGGCCAGGTCGCGGTAGGCGCGATCGGCGTCGTCGAGGTCATA
Source organism: Georgenia deserti (assembly GCF_042680605.1). Taxonomy (NCBI): domain Bacteria; kingdom Bacillati; phylum Actinomycetota; class Actinomycetes; order Allobogoriellales; family Allobogoriellaceae; genus Georgenia; species Georgenia deserti. Next base: position 302,101 of record NZ_JBHUEE010000004.1, on the reverse strand, counting down.
GCGACGGGTGATGAGGGAGTCGACGTCGAAGCGGCCGTCTGCCGCGATCCCGGCGACCTCGGGCAGGTCGGTCCGGGTCCGGCCACCGAAGGAGCCGACGATCTCGAACCCGCGCCGGACCAGCGGGGTGATCTCCACCGCGGCCTCGGCCCGCCCGGCGGCGATCCCGATCGCCACCATCCGGCCGCCGTCGGCCAGCATCTCCACCGCCTGCCGGAACGTGGCCGGGTTGCCGAGCGCCTCGAAACAGACATCGACCCCGCGTCCGCTCAGCGCCCGTACCTCGGTGACCGGATCGGCGTCCCGGGCGTCGACGGTGTCGGTGGCGCCGAGCTGCCGCGCCCGCTCCAGCTTGTCCGGGACGACGTCGACGGCGATGATCTGGTCCGCGCCGGCGGCGCGTGCCATGGGGATCAGGCTCGAGCCGATCCCACCGACGCCGACGATGGCCACCCGGGCGCCCGGCCCGACGTCGCCCTGGCGGTAGGCCGCCCCGTAGGACGTCAGCCCGGCGCAGCCGAGGATGGCGGCGCCGGCGGGGTCGAGCCCGTCCGGCAGCGCGGTCAGCGCCGAGGCGGGCACGACGGCGTACTCGGCGAGCCCGCCCATGGAGTACATCGCCAGGAAGGACCCGTCCGGCATCCGCAGCCGGCTCTCGCCGTCGTACAACGTCCCCCGCAGGCGGTTCTGGGCGAAGAAGTTCGCGCACAGGTCGTCGCGGCCGCGTTCGCACGCCTCGCACGTGGTGCACGGCATGATGAAGCCGCTGATCACCACGTCGCCGACGTTCAGCCCTGACTCCTCGAGTCCGGGACCGAGAGCGGCGACGCGGCCGGAGACCTCGTGGCCCAGGACGGCCGGTCGCGGGAAGGCCACCTCGCCCTTGATGACGTGCAGGTCCGTGTGGCACACCCCGCACCCCAGCACCTGGATGAGCACCTCACCGATCTTCGGTGCCGGGGTGGGGATCTCCAGCACCTCCAGTGTCGGCGCCTCGCCCCGGAGGACAGCGGCGCGCATCGTGCCGGGAATCGTGCCGGGAATCGTGCTGGGAATCGTGCCCGGTACGGTCATGGGGCCTCCTTGCCTCGATCGTCACCAGTGTGGCGCCTCGGCAGGTGGCCTGCCCAGTCGCCGGGCCTAGCGTTCCGCCGCGTCCTCCAGCTGGGCGTCGACGAGCGCGTCCTCTTCCTCCTCGGCGGTCACCCGGCGTGGACGTGGTGCGTCGCCGGCGCGGTCGGCGGCCTCCCGCCGCGCGAGCACCACCACCGCCACCAGCCCGCCGGCGGCGAAGAGCCACCACTGGAACGCGTAGGAGAGGTTCAGCCCCCAGTTGGACGAGGGCCGGGGATAGGTCCCGAGCTCGGCGGAACCCTCGGAAGCGGCGGTGTCCTCAGCGCCCGGGGGTGAGATCTCCGGCCCGGCGGCCACGAGGTAGCCGTCAAGGACCGGCAGGTCCTCGAGCGCGCCGACATCGGTGACCTCGCTGGCCGCCTCGATCACCTCGTCCGGGGCCAGGCGGTAGATCTGACCGGTCGGTCGGTCCCGCTCGACGGCCGTCTCGGCAGGCCGTAACCGTCCGGTCATCGCCACGCCGGCCGTCGGCGGCTGAGGCACGACGGCGCCGGTCTCCTCGGCCTCCTCGGCAGGGAGCCAGCCGCGGTCGACGACGACCACCACCTGCCCGACCCCGGTATCGGCCACGAAGGGCGTCACCGCATGCACCGCCGGTGACCCGTCGACCGGGCGGTTGCGCAGCAGCACCGTGCCGCCGTCGACGTAGTGGCCGGTGACTCGGGCGGGCCGCCATTCGTCGGCGGCCGCCACCCTCAGGTCCTCACCGGTCACCTCGGTCAGCGGCACCGGCTCGGCGTCGTAGGCGTCGGCGACCTGGCGGGCTTCAGCGAGCCGGTTGTCGAACCGGTCCCATTGCCACATGCCGAGCACGACGCAGGCTGCGACGAACGCCAGGACGGCAACGGCCAGCCCCAACCAGCGGGCCGACCGCAGGAACGCGTATCGCTCGCTCACCCGTGCGACTCATCCAACTCGTCCGTGCCGATCACCTCGCGGAGGAACGAACGGGCCGAGAGGAACTGGGAGAGGTGGTCGAGGTGGTCCTCGCAGGCCAGCCACACCTTGCGCCGCCCGGTGGTGTGCAGCTTCGGGTTGTTCCACAACAGCGCGCGGGTCGCCTCGGCGCCGCAGCGCTTGGCGCTGCACCGCAGGACGTCCTCCTCGGTCGTGCTCACCGTAGGTACTCCGTGGTCGGGTCGTAGCCGAGCCGCCGCTGGGGCGGGACCGTCTCCTCGGGCGCCATCGTGGCCGTGGGCCGCTCCGGTCGCTCGCGGCCGGCGTTGGCGAGAATGACCGCGACGGCCGGCAGGATGACCGCGCCGGCCACGCAGAGCAGCTTCCACCATCCGGGGACGACGAAGAGCAGCAAGAAGCAGGCGGTGCGAATGCCCATCGAGACGAGGTACCGCACCGTCCGGTCGTGGACGTCCTGGGCCAGGGGGCGCGGGGCGGAGGTGATGCTCTGGACGGCTTGCGTGCCGCGGGTACCGGGCCTGTGCCGCCACCTGCTCGTGCCGTTCGTGACCACCGTCCGCCCGGCGCTCCGGTCCGCGCGGCGGTTCGTCCTCACTCCTCCAGGCTACGCCGCCGGCCGAAGGAACGCGCACCGGATACGTCTCACCTGGTAGCCTCAAACGAGAATCATTCGCAAATACCTTGGGGAGTGTCGTGAAGGTCAAGGCATCGCTGAAGTCATTGAAGAATCGTCCCGGCTCTCAGGTCGTCCGCCGGCGTGGACGCGTCTACGTCATCAACAAGCACAACCCCCGCTTCAAGGCCCGGCAGGGCTGACCTCGGCCGGGCGCGGCCCCGGCAGTGCTCGGCGACAGCCGGGCGGGGCGTCGCCGTCCGCCACGGAACGCCTCCCCGGCGCTGTGTTTCGAACCGTCCGCAGACTCGGCTACGGTTTCCAGGCAGTGACCTGAGACCCACGGGGAGATGTCTGTGTCAGACGAGGCAAACAGCGCCGGCCGTAGCGTGCTCGTCACCGGTGCCAACCGCGGCATCGGGCGAGCCATCGCCGAACGCTTCGTCGCCGCCGGGGACAAGGTAGCGACCGTCTACCGCTCCGGTGACCTGCCCGACGGTGTTCTCGGCGTGACCGGCGACGTCCGGGACACGGCTTCGGTGGACGCGGCGTTCAGCGAGGTCGAGGACAAGCACGGTCCGGTCGAGATCGTCGTCGCCAACGCCGGCGTGACCCGCGACCAGCTCCTCATGCGGATGAGTGACGAGGAGTTCGAGACCGTCGTGGACACGAACCTCGCCGGTGCCTTTCGTGTGGCGCGGCGCGGGTCCAAGGGCATGATCCGTGCCCGCGCGGGCCGGATCATCCTCATCTCTTCCGTCGTCGGCCTGTACGGCGGGCCGGGTCAGGTCAACTACTCCGCATCCAAAGCCGGACTGGTGGGCATGGCGCGGTCCATCACCCGTGAGCTCGGTGGCCGCGGCATCACCGCGAACGTGGTGGCTCCAGGCTTCATCGACACCGCCATGACGCAAGCGCTGCCGGAGAAGCAGCAGCAGACCTATCTCGAGACCATCCCGGCCGGCCGGTTCGGCGCTGTCGAGGACGTCGCCTCGGCCGTCGAGTTCCTCGCCTCGCCCGGGGCCGCGTATATCTCCGGAGCCGTCATCCCGGTCGACGGTGGCCTCGGAATGGGCCACTGACGTGCCGACTCGCTGATCACCACCCGTTCCCGGCCCGCAGGGGTCGTAGATCACTGACAAACCGGCGTCCGGCGCCGCGCGAAAGGAGACCGATGGGACTGCTCGAGGGGAAGAAGATCCTCGTCACCGGCGTGCTCAAGGACAACTCGATCGCCTTCCACGTCGCCCGCCTCGCCCAGGAGCAGGGCGCTGAGGTGGTCCTGACCTCGTTCGGCCGCCAGTTCCGGCTCACCGAGGTCACCGCCCGCCGCTTGCCGAAGCCGGCCCCCGTGGTCCAGCTCGATGTCCAGAACCAGGAAGACCTCGACGGACTCGCCGACGCCGTCCGCGAGCACGTCGACCACCTCGACGCTGTCGTGCACTCCATCGGCTTCGCGCCGCAGTCCGTCATGGGTGGGAACTTCCTCGCCGGTCAATGGGACGACGTCGCCACCGCCGTGCATGTCTCTGCCTATTCGCTGAAGTCCCTGGCCGTGGCCGCCAAGCCGCTCATGACCCCGGGTTCCGCGATCGTCGGGCTGACCTTCGATGCGAGCTTCGCCTGGCCGGTCTACGACTGGATGGGTGTGGCCAAGGCCGCCTTCGAGTCCACCTCGCGCTACCTCGCCCGGGACCTCGGGCGCGACGGCATCCGCTGCAACCTCGTCTCGGCCGGCCCCGTCAAGACCACCGCGGCCACGTCGATCCCAGGATTTGAGCAGGTCGAAGGGGGCTGGGGTGAACGCGCCCCGCTCGGCTGGGAAGTCACCGACGCCGAACCCGCCGCCCGCGGCGTCGTCGCCCTGTGCTCCGACTGGTTCCCGAAGACGACCGCTGAGATCGTCCACGTGGACGGCGGGGTCCACGCCATGGGCGTGTGAGGAGCCGCATGTCCACCCGAACGCTGATTCTGCTGCGGCACGCCAAGGCCGAACCCGAAGGCGACCACGGCGACGCCGACCGTCCGCTCGCCGCACGCGGACGGCGCCAGTGCGGGCTCATCGGCCCCCAGCTCGCCGGTGCGGTCGGCGCGGTGGATCTGGTACTGGTCTCCTCGGCCCTGCGCACCACGCAGACGTACGAGCTCATCGCCCCGGATCTGGAGGTGCGCGCGCACGAGACCCGCGCGGAGATCTACGACGCCGGTCCGCGCGATCTGCTGTCGCTGCTCCGCGAGGTCGACCCCGAGGCCGGGACCGTCCTCGTCGTCGGCCACGAGCCCACCATGTCCGGGACCGCCTCGCTGCTCCACGACGCGCGTGACGACCTGGCCAAACAGGTCAGCCTCGGAATTTCCACCGCCTCTGCGTGCGTGCTCGACGTGCCGGGCGCATGGGCCGAACTCGATCGCTCGACGGCGCATCTGCGCCAGATTCTCCGGCCGGGGGAGTAACTACTCGCCTTCGAGGCCCAACAGCCCGAGGACGGCATCCAACCGCGGGAAGCTGATCGCGGCGTCGGCCTGCTCGACGACCACCGGCTTGGCGCAGAACGCCACGCCCAGCCCGGCGGCGGCGAGCATGTCCAGATCGTTCGCGCCGTCACCCAGCGCGACGGTCTGCTCGATCGGCACGCCGTCCTCCGCTGCCCATTCCTGCAGGTGGCGCCGCTTCGCCGAGCGGTCGATCACCGGACCGTACGTGCGGCCGGTCAGGCGACCCTCCGCCATCTCGAGGCGATTCGCGACGACGTGCTCGATGCCGAGCTCCGCGGCGAGCGGCTCGACGATCTCCGCGAAGCCGCCGGAGACGACACCGACGGCGCCGCCGTCGGCGTGGACCGCGGCCACCAGCTCGCGCGCGCCCGGCGTGAGCTCCACCGCACCGCGCACCTGATCGAGCACGCCGACCGGCAGGCCCTTCAGCGCGGCGACACGCTCGCGCAGGCTCGCCGCGAAGTCCAGCTCCCCGCGCATTGCCCGCTCGGTCACCGCGGCGACCTCCTCCCAGGTGCCTGCGTGCCGGGCGAGCAACTCGATGACCTCAGCCGTGATCAGGGTCGAGTCCACGTCCGTGACCACCAGCGCAGGACCTGCCTGCGCGAGCCGGCCAGAGGTGACCGCCACGTCTACTCCCAGCGCCGTGGCCGGTCCACGGAGCTCGGCCAGGACGGACGCCGGATCCGTACCCGGCCGCAGGTCACCGGTCAGGGCACGGCCGAACCAATCGGCGCGGGAGGTCTGCGCCGTGGTGACATGCCCCGCGACGGCGCCGACCGCGGTGCGGGCGTGGGCGAGCAGGGAGTCCGGCAGCGGTCGCGGCGAGACGAGACCGACGGTCACGACGGGGGAGTCGTCGGTGCGGGGGGACGGTTGGCTCACGACGAGCCAGCCTATGTCGCCCGCGCCGGTTATTTGCGGACGGTCCAGCCCTTCGGCACCACGGTGATGCCGCCCGCGGTGACCGTGTAGCCGCGCTCGAGGTCGGCCTCCTTGTCGACTCCGACCCGAGCACCCGGCTCGACCCGGACGTGCTTGTCCAGGATCGCTCTGCGCACCACGGCGTTCCGACCGACGTCCACGCCGTCGAAGAGCACCGCGTCATCGACGGAGGACCACGAGTTGATCCGAGTCCCGGGGGAGACCACGGAGTGGTTGATCTCGCCGCCGGAGACGATGACGCCCGGGGAGACGAGCGAGTCCAGTGCGTGTCCGCGCCGCTCGCGATGCGCATAGACGAACTTCGCCGGCGGCAGGCCGGTGTAGCCCGTGTACAACGGCCAGGAGTCGTTGTAGAGGTTGAAGACCGGGAAGACCGAGATGAGGTCCTGGTTGGCGTCGAAGTAGGCGTCGACCGTGCCGACGTCGCGCCAGTAGTTGCGGTCGCGGTCGGTCGAGCCGGGCACGTCGTTGAACGTGAAGTCGTACAGGCCGGCGAGTCCCTCGCCGACGAACCGCGGCACGATCGAACCACCCATGTCGTGCGCCGAGGCCTCATCCAGCGCGTCCTCGGTCACCGCCTCGCGGAGCGCGTCGGCATCCATGACGTAGTTGCCCATGGACGCCAGCACCTCCTCCGGTGAGTCCGCCAGGCCGACGGCGTCCGTGGGCTTCTCGAGAAAGCGGCCGATCTTGTGCGGATTGTCCGGGTCGGCCTCGATGACGCCGAACTGGTCGGCCATCTCCAGCGGTTGGCGGATGCCCGCGACCGTCAGTGGGAAGCCCGAATCGAGATGCTGGGCCACCATCTGTGAGAAGTCCATCCGATAGATGTTGTCCGCGCCGACGATCACCACGAGGTCGGGCCGCTCGTCATCGAGGAGGTTCAGCGACTGGTAGATCGCGTCCGCGCTGCCGAGGAACCAGTTCTTGCCCACCCGTTGCTGTGCCGGCACCGGCGTGACGTAGTTGCCGAGCAGGGTCGACATCCGCCACGTCGTCGAGATGTGCCGGTCCAGGCTGTGCGACTTGTACTGGGTCAGCACGACGACGTGCAGATAGCCGGAGTTGACGATGTTGGACAACGCGAAGTCGATGAGGCGGTAGATCCCGCCGAAGGGCACCGCGGGTTTCGCGCGGTCCGCGGTCAGCGGCATCAGCCGCTTGCCCTCACCGCCGGCCAGGACGATCGCGAGCACTCGTGGGGACGCCATGCCCCGACCCTATGACCCGCGTCACAGATCTGCGTGCCCTTGCCCGCCCGGCGTGCTGCGTCCGCGCCGGCGCGGTACGAGCTCCGGGCGGCGCATGCTGGCCGTGGCTGGGCGAGTAAGGAAGGCTGGGCGCCATGAGGGTCGACCTGCTCACCCGGGAGTATCCGCCGCATGTCTACGGCGGAGCCGGCGTCCATGTCACCGAACTGGCACGCGTGCTCCGCGCTCACGCGGACGTGCGCGTCCACGCCTTCGACGGGCCACGGGAGGCCCCCGCGGGAGCCGTCCCCGTCACCGGCTACGGCGACCTGCCCGAGCTCGCCGACGCGAACGGCGCCCTGCGGACCTTCGGCGTCGACCTGGTCATGGCGGCCGACCTGGCGGGCACGGATCTCGTGCACTCCCACACCTGGTACGCCAACCTCGCCGGCACGCTCGGCAGTCTGCTGCACGATGTCCCGCACGTCCTCACGGCGCACTCGCTCGAGCCGTTGCGCCCGTGGAAGGCCGAGCAGCTCGGCGGCGGTTACGCCCTGTCCAGCTGGGCCGAGCGCACGGCATACGAGTCGGCCGCCGCCGTCATCGCCGTCTCCGCGGGGATGCGCGAGGACATCCTGCGGGCCTACCCGCAGGTCGACCCCTCGGCCGTCCACGTGGTGCACAACGGCATCGATCTCGAGGCCTGGCGCCCGCCCGGGGGCGAGGCCGAACGGTCCGCGGCTGCCGCCACCGTGTCCCGGCTGGGCATCGACCCGGTCCGGCCCGCCGTGGTCTTCGTCGGCCGCATCACCCGGCAGAAGGGACTGCCGCACCTGCTGCGCGCCGCGGACCAGCTACCGGACGGCGTCCAGCTCGTCCTGTGCGCCGGCGCCCCGGACACCCCGGAGATCGCGACGGAGGTCACCGCCCTGGTGGAGAGCCTGCAGGCCCGCCGTGACGGCGTGGTGTGGATCTCTGAGATGTTGCCGCGCGAGGAGCTGATCGCGGTGCTCGACGCCGGCACGGTCTTCGTCTGCCCGTCGGTCTATGAGCCGCTCGGCATCGTGAACCTCGAGGCCATGGCGGTGGGCCTGCCGGTGGTGGGGTCGGCCACGGGCGGCATCCCGGAGGTCGTCGACCACGGGGTGACGGGCACACTCGTCCCGCTCGACCAGGCTGCGGACGGAACCGGCACCCCGCTGGACCCCGAGACGTTCGAACGCGACCTCGGCGCGGCACTCGCCGCACTCGTCAGCGACCCCGCCCGGGCCGCCCGGATGGGCGAGGCTGCCCGGCGCCGGGTCGAGGACCACTTCTCCTGGGACGCGGTGGCCGAGCGCACGATCGCCGTCTATCGCCAGGTCCTCAGCGACTGATCCGGCGGGCGTGCGCTAACCGGGCAGGCGGGTCGCGCTCGCGGAGGCCAGCGCGTGCCGGGCCGCCGTCGCGATGTCCGCCAACGTCGCCGCCCGGGCGCCAGCCTGGACGGCGGTGACCGCGGCGCCGTCGTCACCGGTGGCGAGCTCGACGATGGCGAGCAGACGCGCGGCCCGTTCGAGCACGTCCAGACGCCGCGGGTCGAGGCCGGGCGGCAGCAGGTGGTCCGGCAGAGTCGCCATGGACAGATCGAGGATCTGGTCGGCCAGGTCCGGCCGGTCGCGCGCGACGTCGAGCTCCTCGAGGGTCTCGACCGCCTCGGTCAGCGCGGTCTGGATCTGCCGGCGTGCGTGCGAGAGCGACTCGACGCCCGAGAGCAGCAGGCTCGGCGCCGCCAGCTCTGCGGTGAGATCGAGGTCCACGTGCCAGGTGACGAGCTCGCCCGGCTCCAGCACGCTGCCGAAGACCTCACGTTCGGGGACCAGGACCGAGCATCGCTCCACCGGAGGACCCGGACGTCGCACGAGCACCCCCTCGCCGGCGTCGAGCAGGTCGGCCGACCGCACCGCCGGCGCCCCCATGGGGTCCCCGGGGCGCGGCAGCACCGCGGCGACCTCACCGGCCGGTAGCAGATGGGGAATCAGGTCGGCCAGCGTCCCGGCACCGGTCTGACCTGCACCCCGTTCAACCACCTGGTGCACCTCGTCCCCGGCCACCGCACGTGCGGCCCGGCGGGCCGACTCGGGACCGTCCACGGCGGGCAGCCACAGGGCCAGGGTCACCGAGGGCGGCAGCGTCAGGAGCGGTCGAGCGAACACGGGCACCAGGGTAGGACGACGGTCGGCGCGGCCGTCCGGGGCGGCGCCCGATCTGCCATAGGCTCGATGCCATGGGTGATGTGCTCGAGCTGGACGGCGTCTCGGTCCGACGCGGGACGAAGATGATCCTCGACCAGGTGGACTGGTCGGTGAACGAGGGCGACCGGTGGGTGGTCCTGGGCCCCAACGGCGCCGGCAAGACGACGATCATCCAGTTGGTCGCCGGCCGCATGCACCCGACCAGCGGGACCGTGACGATCATCGGCGAACAGCTCGGCCGCACCGACGTCAGCGAACTGCGTCCGCTCGTCGGCGTCACCTCGGCCGCGCTCGAGCAGCGGATCCCAGCCGGGGAGCGCGCCGTCGACGTCGTCCTGACCGCCTCCTACGGGATGACCGGCCGGTGGCGGGAGGAGTACGAGGACTACGACGTCGAGCGGGCGGTCAGTCTGCTGGACGTCTTCGGCGTGGGACACCTCGCTGAACGCGCGTACGGCACGCTGAGCTCGGGCGAGCGGCAGCGCGTCCAGATCGCCCGCGCCCTCATGCCCGATCCGGAGGTGCTGCTGCTCGACGAGCCCGCCGCCGGCCTCGACCTGGGCGGGCGGGAAGAGCTCATGTCTGCACTGTCCGAGCTCGCCGGCGACGAGCGGTCCCCGGTCATGGTGCTGGTGACGCACCACGTCGAGGAGATCCCGCCGGGCTTCACGCACGCGCTGCTCCTCCGTGAGGGCGGCGTCGTGGCCGCCGGCCCGATCGATGAGGTGATGACGCCGCAGCACCTGTCCGCGGCGTTCGGACTCGATCTGGAGGTCGAGCGGCACCGCGACCGGTTCAGCGCGCGGGCGGCGACCGGCCACTGAGCCAGCAGCGGCCCCACTGACCTGGAGCGGTCCTCTTTCCGGTCATGTCCCGTCTCGTTCCTGCATCGAAGCGGCGTGGCGACGACGTGCGGATGGCTCGGCACCGGACGGTAGGATCCTCGAACGGACGACCACGTCGTCGCAGGTGACGACCGGGAGGAAGGGGGACCATGGCCTGGCTCTGGTGGCTCGGTGCCGCGCTCGTCCTCGGGGTCGTCGAGATGCTCACGGTCGACCTCATCTTTCTCATGCTCGCCGGTGGCGCGCTGGCGGGCATGCTCGCCGCCCTGCTCGGGGCGCCGTTCTGGGTCCAGTTGATCGTCGCGGGTGTCGTCTCCGTCGTGCTGCTCTTCGTGGTCCGGCCGTGGGCGAAGGAGTTCCTCGAGCGTTCGACTCCCGAGACCCGCACCAACGTGGCGGCGCACGTGGGCCGAGAGGCGACCGTGGTCTCGGAGGTGACCGAGCGTGCCGGCCGGGTCAAGCTCGCCGGCGAGGTGTGGAGTGCGCGCACCGAGCACGCCGGGGCACTGCTCCCCGTCGATGCGACTGTGCGGGTGGTGCGCATCGATGGTGCGACCGCCGTCGTCGAGCCGCTGCCCGATCACCTGACCGACCAGACGTACTACCCGCCCTACGGCGGCTGAACTCACCACACAGACGGGAACACCATGGGAGACACGCTCGGCGGCACCGTTCTGACGATCATCGCCGTCATCCTGCTCATCTTCGCCGCCGTGACGGTCTGGCGGGCGGTGCGCATCGTGCCGCAGGCCGTCGCGCTGATCGTGGAACGGCTCGGCAAGTACCAATCGACGATGTATGCGGGCCTGCACCTGCTCATCCCGTTCGTGGACAAGGTGCGTTCCGGCGTCGACCTGCGTGAGCAGGTCGTGTCCTTCCCGCCGCAGCCGGTGATCACCTCGGACAACCTGACCGTCAACATCGACACCGTCATCTACTTCCAGGTCACCGACCCCAAGGCCGCGACCTACGAGATCGCCAATTACGTCACCGGTATCGAGCAGCTCACGGTGACCACGTTGCGTAACGTCATCGGCTCGATGGACCTCGAGCAGACGCTGACCTCGCGTGACCAGATCAACGGCCAGCTGCGCGGCGTGCTCGACGAGGCGACCGGCCGGTGGGGCATCCGCGTCAACCGTGTCGAGCTCAAGGCGATCGACCCGCCGCAGTCCGTTCAGGGTGCGATGGAGCAGCAGATGCGGGCCGAGCGCGACCGGCGTGCGGCGATCCTCACCGCCGAGGGCGTCAAGCAGTCGCAGATCCTCACCGCCGAAGGTGAGAAGCAGTCCGCGATCCTGCGGGCGGAGGGCCAGGCGCAGTCCGCCATCCTGGAGGCGCAGGGACAGTCCCGGGCCATTCTGCAGGTCTTCGACGCCATCCACCGCGGCAAGCCGGACAGTCGGCTGCTCGCCTACCAGTACCTGCAGAAGCTGCCGGAGATCGCCAACGGCGAGTCCTCGAAGCTGTGGGTCGTGCCGACCGAGTTCACGGCGGCGCTGCGCGGGATCGCCGAAGGCTTCGGGACCCCGGGGGGCGACGGTGGCGGTGGCTCCGACGAGCCGCACGAGCACCCCACGGTCGACTTCGGCGACCAGGGCTCCGGCATGGCGACCGCGTTGCAGGAGACCACACTCCAGGATCCGGACGAGGCGCTGGCCGCCGCCCGGGGCGAAGCCGCGCACGCGACGTCCGAGGCCTCGACCGCTGGGGAGTACAGCGGTGCGCGGCGTTCCCGGGACGTCGAGGCCGGTCAGGCGCCGACCGAGGCACGGCCGCAGACCGGCGGCACGCCGGGTGCCGCGTCCGCCGGTGAGTCGACCGATCCCGGGGACACCACCCGGTTCGCCCCGCCGGAGGCGGACGAGGTGCAGCCGGGCCCGCCGCCGCAGGAGCCCCCGGAGGAGCCGCGCCAGGGTCCGCCGCCGCAGCAGTAGCGCGGCCGGCCGCTCCGTCCTAGGAGGCGCGCTCCCGGGGTAACGTCGGTCCGCCATGCTCATCACCCTCACCACCGCCGACGACGAGCGACTCGGCGACTACACGAACCTCACCGACGTCGCGCTACGGTCCAAGCACGAGCCCGAGAAGGGCTTGTACATCGCCGAGAGCTCGCAGGTCATCCGGCGGGCGGTCGCGGCGGGCCACCGGCCCCGCTCGTTCCTCATGGCCGAGAAGTGGCTCGGATCGATGGAGCCGGTCCTCGAGCAGGCGTGCGGCGCACCGGACGGCGGTGAGATTCCGGTGTTCGTGGCCAAGGAGACGCTGCTGCGCGCCATCACCGGCTTCCATCTGCACCGCGGTGCTCTGGCGGCGATGCATCGACCGCCCCTGCCGGGTGTGGCCGAACTGCTCGCCTCCGCGCGCGGCGGAGCGGGGGCCCGCCGGGTGGCGATCCTCGAGGACATCGTCGATCACACCAACGTGGGGGCGGCCATCCGCTCGGCCGCGGCGCTGGGGATCGACGCCGTGCTCGTCACACCACGGTGCGCCGACCCGCTCTACCGCCGCTCCGTGCGGGTCTCGATGGGGACCGTCTTCCAGGTGCCGTGGACCCGGCTGGACCGCTGGCCCGGCGACGTGGCGGAGCTGCAGCGGCTCGGTTACACGGTGGCGGCGTTGGCGCTCGCCGAGGAGTCGGTGAGCCTGGACGAGTTCGCCGCCTCGCCGCCCGTGACGGCCACGGACTCGAAGCTCGCCCTGGTGCTCGGCACCGAGGGTGACGGGCTGGCGCGCCGGACGGTGGAGGCGGCCGACGTCGTCGTGCGAATCCCCATGGCCGGCGGTGTGGACTCGCTCAACGTGGCCGCCGCATCCGCCGTCGCCTTCTGGGCGACGCGGGCACACGACTGACAATTCGGCACATCGTTCACGACTCGCCCCGGTCATGGGGGCGTGAGTCGTCATTCTTGTGCCGGCTGGTCGATCATGTGCGCTCGTCTGCATCGTGCGCGGACCGCGTCACAGGCCGGCGTCACGGGCGACGACGGCCGCCCGCATCCGCGTAGGCAGGTCCAGCTTCGTCAGCACCCGTGAGACGTGCGTCTTCGCCGTCGCCTCGGAGATCCCGAGCTCTTCGGCGAGCTGGAGGTTCGACAGGCCGCGGCCGAGGCCGGAGAGGACCTCACGTTCACGGGCCGTCAACGTCTCCAGCGCAGAGGGCGGCTCGGGTGGCGGGGACTGGCGGCGCTCGCGGAACCGACTGAGCACCCGGCGGGTCACTTCCGGGGCGAGCACGCCGTCACCGGCCGCCACCCGGTGCACGGCGGCGACCAGCTCGGCCGGCTCGACGGTCTTGAGGAGGTATCCGGCCGCACCGGCCTCGAGCGCGCCGTCGACGTAGTCGTCGATGTCGAACGTCGTCAGCACCAGCACCGAGGCGAGGTTCTCGGCCACGATCTGCGCCGTTGCCTGGGTGCCGTCGACCCCGGGCATGCGGATGTCCATGAGCACCACGTCGGGTCGCAGAGCCCGCGCCTGGAGGACGGCGGCGCGACCGTCCGCGGCCTCGCCGACCACGGTGATCGCCGGATCCGAGGCGAGCACGGCGCCGAGCCCCGAGCGGACGGCGGCGTGGTCGTCGGCCAGGAGGACACGGATGGTCGGGTCAGTCATGCCTCGGCCTCCACTGCTGTCGAACGGTGACGTGGGACGGTCGCCCGCACCCGCCAGGTGTCACCGTCCGGGCCGACGACACAGTGTCCGCCGACGGCGGCCGCCTGTTCGGCCATGATGACCGTCCCGAGACCCCCACCGGCCGATCGCTCGGCGTCCTCCGCTTCGCCGAGCTCGCCCCTCCCGTCGGTGAGCGGATTGGTCACGGTGAGCTCCACGACGTCGTCGGCGACCCCGGCGCGTACCGTCACCTCGGTGCCGCGGGCGTGACGGGCCGCATTGACCACGCCTTCGCGGGCGATGCGCATGAGGACGTGGGAGGTGGCCGTGGTCAACGCCTCACGCGGGACATCGACGTCGAGCCGCAACGGCACGCCGAACCGCTGGGCATCCGCCTCGAGAATCTCGGTCTCCTCCAGTCCCGGCGGCACCTTCAGCGGGAGGTCGCCCGGATCGTCCGCACTCAGCACGTCGATGAGCTGACGCAGTTCGCGCAGGGCCTCCAGGCTCGATTCCCGCACCGCGCGCATCGCCGGGTCGGCCTCCTGCCCGGCCCGGGACATCGCGGCCCCGGACTGCAGCGCGATCGCTGACAGATGTGCCGCGACGGCGTCGTGCAGATCGCGGGCCAGCGCCGCGCGTTCGGCGCGCACCGCCTGACGGCGTTCGGCGCCCGCGGCGCGCACGACGGCGTCGGCCCGGCCCCGTTCGGCTTCCGCCCGGCCCTTCTCCACCCGCACCAGCGCCTCCCGCTGACGGCTGCTGGTGCCGATGAACAGCGGCGTGCCGAGCACCGCGAGCAGCGAGAGCGCAGCCTGCAGCCGGTTCGAGATCGAGCCGATGGGAAGGATCAGCAACGCGGCGGCGGCGAGCACACACAGCGCCACGATCATCCGGCGTTCCCGGTCGCTGCCGAGGAGTGCCACCACGTACAGGACGTCGAACAGCGCGATGAGGATCGCCAGGTTCATCCCGGTCCCCACCAGTGCGGCCTCGATGGCGAGGGCGGCGCCGATGACGAGCGCCGCCGGACCGGGCCGACGGCGTTTGACGAGCAACGCGGCGGCCGCCACGACCGTCGCGACGATCGCGACCGCCGGCTCCTGGGGACCGGGCTGCCGGGCGAACCCGGTCAGCGCGACGACGACGCCGAGGACCAGGATCCCGAGACTCATGACGACGTCGCCGCGCACCGATCGGTAGGGCAGATGCGGGAAGACCCAGTCGTCGATCGCGGTCGGGACGTGCGCCTCCTCCGCACGCTCCCTCACCGGGGATGCTCGCCCCGCAGCGGGATCCCGCCGTGTGCCGATCATGAGCCGATCCCAGCACACCCCGGCCCCCGGTGGGTACTCCGAACGATGCAGGGCGCCGGCCGTGACCTGCATCGTCAGGCCGACGTGCGCCCGCACGCGTGCGACGACCATGGCCGTCATGGAACCGACGACCTTGGGCTTTCTGGGGCTCCTCGCCCTGGCCGACTCGACGAGTTTCGGGACCCTGCTCATCCCGATCTGGCTCTTGCTGGCCACCGGGCGCCCCCGGCCTGGGCGCATGCTCGTCTACCTCGGCACCGTCGCCGCCTTCTACTTCCTCGTCGGACTCCTGCTCTCGGTCGGTGCGGGCCTGTTCCTCGACGACATCCAGCGCTGGCTGGAGACCGACAGCGGCGCGGTGGCGATCGCCGTCGCCGGAGCCGGCCTCATCGCCCTGGCGTTCTGGATGGACAAGCGGCGCAAGTCCGCAGAGCAGGCGGGCGGCGGCCGCCTGATGCGGTGGCGTGAGCGGGTCATGAGCGCCGAGACGGGCTCGGCCCGTCCGCTCGCCGCCCTCGCCCTGACTGCCACCGTCATCGAGGTCGCGACCCTGCTGCCCTACCTCATCGCGATCGGTGTCATGACCGATGCGGACCTGGGACCGGCGCTGCACGGGCTGGTGATGGCCGGCTACTGCATGGTCATGATCCTGCCGGCACTGGTGCTCCTCGGCCTCCGGCTCGTCGCCCACCGGGCCGTCGAGCCGCTGCTGCAGCGGATCAACGCCTGGCTGACCCGCTCGGCCGGCGACTGGATGTCCTGGATCGTCGGGATCCTCGGCTTCCTGCTCATCCGTCACGGTGCGCAGCACTTCGGTGGCGTCAGTGAACTCCTCGACCACCTGCGTGGCCTGAGCTGAGCACGGCTCCGATTCCGTCACGAGCCGTGTCAGCACCCCGCTCTACGCTGGCCGTCATGCCGCACCCGATCATGTTCGACGACGACGATCCCTACCTGCTACGTCTGCGCCGGGTCGCCCTCGCCTTTCCCCAGGCCACCGAGAAGGTCGGTCACGGCCGGCCCCAGTTCCGCGCCGGTGACGGCGGCAAGGTGTTCGCGGTCTACGGGGCCGGTACCAAAGGGCCGGCGAGCCGCCGCGTGATGTACGACCACGGGCTCGTCCTCATGCCCGAGGAGGACGACCGGCACGCCCTCGCCGAGGACCCGCGTACCTTCGTCCCCGCCTATTACGGCCCGTTCGGTTGGATCGGCCTCGACCTGGCCGCCGGCGGTGCAGGTCCGGACGATGTGGACTGGCAGGAAATCGCGGAACTGCTCGACAGCTCCTACCGGCAGGTCGCTGACGCCACGCGCGTGGCGCTGCTGGACGCCGACGGCGGACCGGCCGCCCGCGGCATCTGAGCTTTCGTCGCCCGGCCCTTCACGTGCCGCGTCCGGCGTGGGATTCTGAACCGCATGTGCCGCAACATCCGCCCCCTGCACAACTTCGCCCCCGCCGCGACGAGCGAGGAGGTCCAGGCCGCCGCACTGCAGTACGTGCGCAAGGTCTCGGGCATGAACAAGCCGTCGAAGGCGAACCAGGAGGCCTTCGACCGTGCCGTCCACGAGGTCGCGCACATCACCGAGCACCTCCTGGAGAACCTCGTGACCAACGCTCCGCCGAAGGACCGCGAGGTCGAGGCCGCCAAGGCCAAGGCGCGGGCCGCCAAACGCTACGGGGCGCAGGCCGCGGCGAGCTGAGGGTGCTGACGACGGCGCCTCAGCTTCCGCCGTCGTAGCCGTGCTGACGCCACGCCTCGTAGACCGCCACCGCCGCCGAGTTGGACAGGTTCAGCGACCGCACGGCCGGAGTCATCGGGATCCGCAGCCGGTCCGTCAGGCGCCGGTCGGCGAGGACCTCGTCGGGTAGGCCGCTCGGTTCCGGCCCGAACAGCAGCGCGTCACCGCGCTCGTAGCTGACGTCGGCGAAGCTGCGAGCGGCTTTGCCGGTGAACGCGAAGATGCGCCCGGGCAGTGCCGCGAGGGCGGCGTCGAGGTCCGCGTGGACGTGAACGTCCGCCAGGTCGTGATAGTCCAGGCCCGCCCGGCGTAAGTGTGCGTCCGTCAGCTCGAAGCCGAGTGGCTCGATCAGGTGCAGCGTCGTGCCGGTGCAGGCCGCGAGCCGGATCGCGTTACCCGTGTTCGGCGGGATCCGCGGCTCGTAGAAGACGACGTGGAACACGGCGTCACACCTTACGGCCAGCGCCAGCCCGGTCGGTCCAGCGGTCCGTCCTGGCCCACCACGGCCGTCTCCCCGGCGTCCTTGGTCAGCTCTACCGTCACGACGGCGGACGTGTCCGAGGCCGTCGGCGTGTCCGTGCCACCGGCTCGGCCGAGTTCATCGACAAGCTCCGGCGAGTGCGAGACCACCACCAGCTGGGTCTGGTCTGCCGCCTCCCGCAGCATCCGCGCGAGCGCTGTCAGCAGCGAGCGGTGCATCGACTGCTCTGGTTCGTTGAGCACGATCAGCTGCGGTGGCCGAGGAGTGAGCAGCGCGGCCGTGAGCATCAGGAAACGCAACGTCCCGTCCGAGAGCTCCGCGGCGTGCAGCGGCCGGAGCAGTCCGGGCTGGTGGAGCAGGAGCTCGAACATCCCGTCCCGGGAGACAACCTCGATGCGAGAGTCCGGGAACGCCCGGTGGACCGCGGTGTCGACGGCGTCCGCGCGGCCGAGGTCCATCGCGGTGGCCAGCGCCGCCGCCAGGTCACCTCCGTCGTCCGCCAGAGCCGAGGTGCGCGCACCCGGGCGCGGCGTTCGCGCGGGGGCCTCCGGGTCGGTGCGCAGGTGGTCGTAGAACCGCCACGAGCGCAACTCCTCACGCGTGCGCACGAGCTCGGGCGCGCGATCGGGATCGACGACCGCGTCCAGCATCGACTCGTGCGTCCGGGCCTCGGAGCTGAGAATCGTCCAGCCGTCGCGGCCGCGGGAGCGGATCAGCGGGCCGCTGCGCTCACTGAGCACGGTTGAGGTCTTCAGGATCGGCCCGGCCCAGACGCGTTCCTCCTTGATCTCCGGGTCACGGGCGAAGAGCTGGGCGATCGCGTCGGTGAACGGCGGCTGCGGCAGACCGAGGCTGAGGCTGTAGCCCGTGTCCTCGCCGGCGATCCCGAGCTCGACGCGGACGGGATGCTTCCGGCGTGTTCCGTGGCCCTCACCGCCGCTCTCCGGGCCGGCCCACAGCGCGGAGGACAAGCCGCCTTCGCGTGCCAGAGCCGCCGGGGCACCTTCCCTCGCCGTGGCGGCAAGCAGGCGCAGGGCCCGGTACAGGTTGGACTTGCCGGAGCCGTTGGGCCCGGTCACGACGGTCAGGCGTCCCAGCGGCAGCACCACGTCCCGCAGTGAGCGGTAGCCGCGAACGGCGACAGTCGTGAGCACGCCGTCGACGGTAGACGAGCCCCCTGACGCCTTCCACGCCGTCACCCGTTATCAACCGAAGCATTGACAACGAGGCCGCCCGCCCACTTCACTTAGATAACCAACAAGTTGACTAAAAGGAGTCCGCATGGCACGCGTGATCCTGCAAGCAGTGGTGTCGGTCGACGGGTACATCGCCAAGCCCGACGACATGCCCGGCCCACTGCACGACTGGTACGGGAACGGCGACGTCGAGATCGCCGCCAACGACAAGGGCTGGACGTTCCACGTCTCGCAGGCGTCCCGTGACTACCTCAACCCCTTCTGGGACGCCGTGTCCGTCACAGTGATCGGGCGGCATCTCTTCGACATGACGAACGGCTGGGACGGTGTGCCGGCGGCGGGGGAGGAGCTCGTCGTCGTCACGCACCGGCCACTGCCGCAGGAGTGGCTCGACGAGCATCCGGACGCGCCGGTCCGCACCGCGGGGTCGGTCGAGGAGGCGATCACCCTCGCGAAGGAGCGCGCCGGCGACGGGCTGGTGGTCGTGAGCGCGGGCGACGTCGGCGGGCAGGCCTTCGCCGCCGGACTGGTCGACGAGGTGGCGATGGACGTGGCCCCGGTGGTGCTCGGGGAGGGGAAGCGGTTCTTCGGTGCGCACACCGGCGTCGCACTGCTCGAGGACCCGGACCAGGTGGTGCAGGGCGATCGCGTCCTGCACCTGCACTACCGGGTACGCCGCTGACCGTCGGTCACTCGGCCGGCTTCGCCAGGGCCTCGACGACCTCCGCGCCCGGCAGTGCGGTCAGCACCCCACCCGGCATGAGCAGCTTCGAACGGCGCAGCCCGGAGCCGACGACGTTCGGTCCCTCCTTGACCCGGGAGTCGAGGAGCAGCCGCCAGTCGGCCGGCACGCCGACCGGCGTGATACCGCCGTACTCCATCCCGGAGGCCTCGACCGCCCGCTCGGTCGGCCAGAACGAGGCCTTGCGCACGTCCAGCTGCTTGCGGACCGTGGTGTTGACGTCCGTGCGGGTCGTCGCCCGCACCACGCAGGCGGCCACCCGTTCCTCCCCGGCGCGCTTGCCGGCCACCAGCACGCAGTTCGACGAGGCCGCGAGCGGGACGTCGTAGGCCTCGGTCATCGCGGCGGTGTCGGCAAGGTCCGGGTCGATCTCGGTGACGTAGACGTACTTCGCGACGTCGGGATCGAGTGCCTCCAGCGCGGTGAGCACCGGTGTGGCCAGCAGGTCCATGCACCGGGTGTACGGCACCCAGGTCAACGAGCCGTACCGGACGGCGTCGGTGAGCAGTGGGTCGCTCGGGTCTCGAAGACTCTCTCCCGCCGGGGTCGGTTCCGGGAGGGGCATCACCGCTGGTAGGTGGCCGTGAGCGTGGCGCGGGCGATGGTGTGGAACAACCCGAGGAACGAGGCCGTGGTCGGGGTGTCGTCCTCGCTGAGCTCGAGCGTCTCGGTGTCGAGGGCGTGGACCGCGAAGTAGTACCGGTGCGCCCGGTCACCCTCCGGCGGAGCGGCGCCGGCGTAGGCGTGCGCGCCCCCGTCGTTGCGCAGGTGGAACGCGGCCCCCGGCAGCATGAGGTCCGACTCGCCCTCGCCCTGGCCGAGCGAGGTCACGTCCGCGGAGAGGTCGACGACCGTCCAGTGCCAGAAGCCCGACGGCGTCGGCGCATCCGGGTCGAAGCAGGTCACGACGAACCCCTTGGTCTCGGCCGGGAACCCGGACCAGGACAGCTGGGGGGAGACGTTGCCGCCGTCCTGGGCATGCACCTGGGGCATCGGCTCACCGTCCGTGAGGTCGGTGGACGTCAGCGAGAAGGAGGGCACCGCCGGGAGCTTCTCGTAAGGGTCCTGGGCGAGCGGGCGATCGAGGTTCACAGCAGTCCTTCCGTCGTCGGGTGGTGCTGGTGTCCAACCTAAGGCCGACGGCCCCGTCCTGGCACGCGGGTCGATGCCAGGGGCGAAGCTGCGCCGGCCTGCGGGGTCGGGTCGGTGTGGGTGGCGGCAGGGAGGCTACAGAGCGAGTGCGGACCGGTTGACGCCTCGGTTGACACGGCCCGCCCCTGGGCCAACACTGGATGCTCTCGAACACCAGTTCGACAGTTGGGAGGAGGGGGTATGACGGCAGTTCTCACCGCTGTCCCGGACGCCGACGACTCTCGTGCAGAGCCTGCCGATCAGCCCTTCGCCGGCGTCGATCCCCGGCTGGCTGCGGCCCGAGCCGCGCTGGCCGAGGCGGAGGCGGCGACCGGACTGCGCGACCGGTTACCCGGACCCGGGCTGAGCACCAGCCCCACGCTCACCGCCGTCGACGCGTCCGAGGTGCCTGCCCCTGCCCCGCCACCGGCGGCTCCTGCGCCGCTCTCCGGTGTCGATGACCGCACCCTGCCCGTACCCGCCGCCCTCGCCCCGCTGTTCCCGGCCGGCGCCCTCCCGCGCGGGTCGGTGGTCCAGGTCTCCGGGTCCACGTCGGTGCTGCTCGCGCTCGCGGCCTCCACCGCCACCGACGGTGGTTGGTGCGCTTTCGCCGCCATGCCGCACATCGGCTGGCGTGCCGCCCACGGTGCCGGTCTGGCCCTGGAGCGCGTGGCGGTCGTCCCCTCGCCCGGTCCGGACGCCGCCGGCGTGGTCGGCGCACTCACCGACGGCTTCGACGTCCTCGTCGTCGGCAGGTGCCCGGCCCTGGCCGAGCGGGACCGTCGCTCCCTCACCGGCCGGATCCGTACCCGCGGTGCGGTGCTGCTGACCACCCACTCATGGCCGGGAGCGCACCTGGTGCTACGGGCTACGCGGACCGGGTGTGACGGGCTGGGCCAAGGCTGGGGCCACCTGACCGACCAGCACCTGACGGTACGGGCCACCGGTCGCGCCGGAGCGTCGGGGCAACGCGAAGTCCGGGTGCTGGCCGGTCTCGACGGGCTGCGTCCCGAGCCGGGAACCACCGCTCCGGCTCCGGCGCCCGGGATGAGCCCCACCGAGCCCCCGTTGCTCCGGGCGGTGTGAGATGACGACGGCGCAGCACGCGTCCGGCGAGGACATCCGGTCAGCGACGGCGGCCCGCCGGGCGGTCCTGTGGGTTCCGGACTGGCCGGTCGCGGCCGCGGTGGCCGAGGACCTGGTGGATCCCCAGGTCCCGGTCGCCGTGGCCGGGAACCGAGGGGTGCTGGTCGCCTCTGCCGCGGCACGCGCCGCGGGGGTGCGACGGGGAATGCGTAGACGCAGTGCTCAGCAGGTCTGCCCCGAGCTCGTGATCCTGCCGGTCGACGAGACCCGTGACGCACGGGCCTTCGAACCCCTCGTCCAGGCGGTGGAGACCGTGGTCGCCGAGGTCGAGGTGGTTCGGCCGGGCATGGTCACCTTCCTTGCGCGCGGTCCTGCGCGGCATGCAGGGTCGGAGGAGGCGCTCGGGGAGGCGCTCGTGGGGGTGGTGGCCACCGAGACCGGCGCCGAGTGTCAGGTCGGCGTCGCCGACGGGCTGCTCACGGCCATGCTCGCCGCCCGAGCCGGGACGGTTGTGCCCAGCGGAACGACCCAGGACTTCCTGGCCGGGCAGGGCATCGGCACGTTGACGCTTGCCGCCGGCACCCGGCAGACGGTCGCCGCGACCGAGGAACTCGTGGACCTGCTGCGCCGTCTCGGCCTGCGCACTCTCGGCGCCTTCGCCGCCCTCGAGCCCGCAGATGTGGCCGCCCGCTTCGGGACGCTCGGCCTGACCTGTCACCGGCTCGCGCGCGGTCTGGATGCCACCCCACCCACGGCACGTCGGCCGGAGGAGGATGTGTCGGCCGCCACCGACCTCGACCCGCCCGCGGAACGGTCCGACGTCGCCGCTTTCACCGCGCGGGCGCTGGCCGAGCAGCTCGCCGAGACCATGATGCGCCGAGGTGTGGTGTGCGCCCGGTTACGGGTGGCGGCCAGAACCGAGGACGGCACGGAACTGGTGCGGACCTGGACGATCGATGGCGCCCCCACCGCGGCGGAGTTGACCGACCGGGTGCGGTGGCAGCTGGACGGGTGGCTGTCCGGGCGCAGCGGCCGCCCGCCCTCGGCCCCGTTGACGCGCCTGGAGCTCGTGGCCCAGGAGACCAGTCCTGCCGGCGTCGTCCAGGACGGGTTGTGGGGCCGGGCTCGGCGTGGTGAGAAACAGGCCGAACGGGCCGCCCTTCGGGTGCAGGGCCTGCTCGGGGCCGAGGGAATCCTCGTCCCTGTCCTCGACGGTGGTCGCGACCCTCGGGGGACGGTGCGGTTGGTGGCCTGGGGTGATGAGGCGACGCCGCTGCGCCGGACTGATGCTCCGTGGCCGGGTCAGGTGCCGGCCCCGTGGCCGGCGACCGTCCCGGCCGAGCCGCTGCCGGTGCGTCTGCTCGATGTCACCGGCGCCGACGTGCGGGTCAGCGCCCGCGGGCTCACCAGCGCTCCGCCGGCGCGGCTGCTCGTGCTTGCAGGGGGGCGGACCGGCTCACGCGAGACGCGTGCGACGCGTGCTCCGAGTCCGGTGGTCGGGCCCGGGGAGTATCCGTTGATCGCCTGGGCCGGTCCGTGGCACGGCACCGAGCGCTGGTGGTCCGAGCAGGCGCGTCGCCGGGCCTACCTCCAGGTGGTCCCGGACGGCGTTCCTGCCATGCTCCTCGCGCTCGAACGAGGGGCATGGCAGGTGGAAGGCCTCTACGACTGATGTGTCCGCCGCAGGTCAGGCGCTCAGCCGTCGCATCACCCTCGTCCCGACGAGCGCCCCGACGGTGCACAGGACCAACGCCATGACGAAACCGGTGAGCACGACCGGGTCGGTGAGGTCGCCACGGAACAGGGCACGCTGGCCGTCCACCACGTGCGCCAGCGGGTTGATCCTGGAGGCGGCGTACAGCCAGCCGGGGGCGACCTCCATCGGCAGCAGTGCGCCCGAGGTGACGATGATCGGTGTGTAGACCATGCTCGCGACCCCCCAGAACGCGTACGCGTTCTTCAGTGCGAGACCGATCGCCAGCGAGCCGAGGCCCAGGCCCGCAGCGAGGGTGGCCAGTTGAAGCGCCGCGACGACGGCCCCCGGGACGGACAGCTGTAGACCGAACGGCACCGTCACCGCGACGATGATCACCGCCTGGACCAGGACGGTCGCGGCGATGCGCAGCACACGACCCGCGAGGAGTGCGAATCGGTTGACGGGAGTGACGAGCATCCGTTCGAGTGCTCCCGAGGCGCGCTCCTCCTGGAATCCGGCTCCGATGAACGCACTGGTCGTGAAGACCATGAGCACGAGCATGCCCGGGACGAACCACTGCAGGGTGCGGTCGGCGGGCACGCCGGGCATCGGGCCGATCGCGCCCACCAGGGGCGCGAACAGCAGCAGGAGCAGCAGCGGGTCCGCCATGGCCTCGGCGTAGGGCCAGGGTGTGCGCATCTTGCTCCGCATGTCGCGATCGAAGATCGACGCGGTGGCGGTCATCAGGCTCATGCCGCTTCTCCTTCACGAAGGCTGCGTCCGGTCAGAGACAGGAAGACGTCGTCGAGGCTGGGTCGGCGTACCTGCGTGGCGACCAGGCGCACGCCCGCCGCATCGAGGGCCCGGACGAGTTCGGGGGTGGTCGAATCGCCGTGGTGGACGCGTAGTTGCACGACCGTCCCATCGACCGAGACCTCGCCGGCGTCCGGAACGGCACGGGCGACGTCTGCCGCGGACGCGGCGTCGTCGACGCCCATGAGCTCGAGGGCGACGAGGTCACCGGAGACCTGGCTCTTCAGTTCGTCCGGCGTGCCATCGGCGATGATCGTGCCGTGGTCGATGACGACGACGCGCTCGGCCACCAGGTCCGCCTCATCGAGGTAATGCGTGGTCAGAACGATGGTGGTGTCCTGCTCGCGGCGCATCCGGTCCATGTGGTCCCACAGGTTCGACCGGCTCTGCGGGTCCAGCCCGGCCGACGGCTCGTCGAGGAAGACCAGCGACGGGGAGTGGACGATCCCCATCGCGATGTCGAGCCGGCGCCGCTGACCACCGGAGAGACGGGCGACGTCCCGCCGTGACAGATCTGCGAGCTGGAGCTGCTCGAGCAGTTCGGCGGTGCGACGTCGTGCCGTATGGCGGTCCAGACCGTACAGCCGGGCCTGGGTGTACAGCTCCTCCTGGACGCGGAGGCCGTTGAACGAGCCGTTCCCTTGGCCGATGTAGCCGATGCGCCGTCGTACCTCGACCGGTTCGGTGCCCACGTCGTGGCCGGCGACCACGGCACTGCCGGAGGTCGGCGGCAACAGGGTGGTCAACATGCGCAGGGTGGTGCTCTTGCCGGCGCCGTTCGGGCCCAGGAGCGCGACGACCTCGCCGGGGGAGACGGACAGGTCGATCCCACGAACCGCGTGGACCGTGCCGTTCTCCGAGTGGAAGTCACGCCTGAGATCTCGTGTGTCGATCATGGTCAGCTCCCAGTTGCAATGCGTTACGTATCGACACGAAATATAAGTAGTAGACTGTGCGGCATGTCAAGCACGTCGGCCAGGAGCAGCCGGGCGGGGCGACCGCGGGATGCCGCGATCGACTCAGCGGTTCTGAGTGAGACGCTTGCCGCCCTCGCGGAGGACGGGTACAGCCATTTCTCACTCGAGCAGGTGGCCCGCGCCGCCGGAACGTCCAAGCCCGCCATCTACCGCAGATGGCCCACTCGTCAGCATCTGGCGCTGGCGGCACTGGCGAACGGCCTGGGTCAGGTGGAGCCGCCGGACACGGCATGCACGATGTGCGATCTCGCGGAGTCCCTCATCCTCTTCGTCGAGGCCTTCCGGAGGATGCCGCCCGATGTACTCGCTCCGCTGCTCGCCGACTGCGCCGGAGACGAGGCCTTGCGGCAGGCGTTCATGAGCACGCTGTTCGACCCGCCGCGCGAGGCAGTCCGGCACACGCTCTCACGCGCCTCGGAACGGGGCGATCTGAGGGAGGACCTCGATCTCGACCTCGCCGTCGACCTGCTGGGCTCGTTCATCCACTACCGCGTCCTGTTCGGCCACGCCGGCACCAGCGCTGAAGAGATCGAGGCGACCGTCGAGACGGTACTGCAGGGTCTTGCCGTCGACTACGAATGCCTCGTGGGCAAGGCGCGCGAGCACGATGTTGCCGCGGAGACGCACGCGCAGCACGGTTCCTGACAGCTCTGCGTCAGCCGCCCGGTGCCGTGAGGTAGGTGTCCGCTTCGCGGACCTCGAACGGTTCAGACGTCACGGTGGTCGTCGCCAGACCTTCGACCGGCAGCCATGGTCCGCTCCCGGCCACCTGGAACTCGCCGATCCAGCGGGTGGTCACCGTGATCTGCCGGCTGTCGCCGGCCTGGGTGTAGGTGTGGAACACCGAATGCTCCGGATACGGTGCGCCTGGATCCTCCGTGGTGGTGACAGTGCCATCACCCCAGTCCCACGTGTGATCAACCGGGACGACGTGGACCTCGACCGGGGTCCCGAGCACGTGCGTGCGCAGATACTGCTCGGTGGCACCTGTGTAGGCGATGGTTTCCTTGTTCACCAGGACCCAGCCGCGGCCGGGCTGGACGTTCAGGCCGCCCGGATCGATCGGGAGCGACTGCAGGTCCTCGACGGTGACGACGATCGGCTCCGGTTCGGGCTCCGGCTCGGGAGCGTCCGGCTCGTCGGGTTCGCTGTCCGGTGGCTCGTAGTCCTCGGTGCCCATGGACGGCATGTCCGGACCACCCAGGTCGGGGCAGTCGTTCGGGTTGAACGTGGTCGATCCGTCGGAGTGGTATCGCACCGGACACCGGGTCTCCAGCACGTCGGGGCTGACGGTCGTCCCACCCCCAGCTGCAGGCTGGCCGCCGCCGGGTGGCGTGTAGGAGGGACTTCCGCCGTGGGGCGGTGGGTTCGACGAAGGCGAGCGGCCCGACTGGCCGTGGCCTGTTAGATCGAGTACTTCCCGATTAGCTTCTCCGGTGATTGATGTGCCAGTGCCCGCGGCGCCTTCGTCTCGTGGTGCGGCAAAGCTCGGACCGACGCTTGCGGTGGTGATGACAATAACGGATGCAGCAAGTGCTCCCGACGCCTTTGCGGCGAGACTCTGAGGCATCGTCAGTCCTGTGCCGTGACGTCGACTTCGCGTACAACCCACCCATCGGGGTCGTATCCGAGTGCGAGTTCAAGCGTCAGATCGGTCTGATTCTCCGAGCCAGTTCTGTCACCCTCGGAATTGAAGTTGGTTGATGCGGTCTCGGTTCCTTCGAGGCGGACGAAGAAGAACTCATAACCATCGCCGGGCGGGGAACTGTCGACCGATTCCACATTGATCCGGCCGCCTTCGCGATACCCACCCTCGTCGTGTAGTTGGTTCACACCGTCAATGACGCTCTGACAGAAGACGCATTCCCGGTGCGACATCTGTTCGAACTCCGCAAGGTCGCCAGTTGAGTACGAGTAGGGATACAACGCAACGAAATATTCAGCTGCGGCCTCCGCGCCGTGGACGTCGTCGCGCGCGATGGAGTCGCGGGGCACAGGGCTTTCGACCTCGGCGCCGGTGGGCTCGTCCGACGTCGGCTCGTCGCTCGTCGGCTCCTCCGATGTGGGCGGGTCCGTCGGCGCGGGCTCCTCGCCGTCGCACGCAGCCAAGCCGGCCACGGAAACGAGCAGGGCTGCTGCGCCCCCTGACCACGCCGTCGTTCGATGCCCCCGTCGAGCCATGCGGGAGAACCTATCCAGGCCTGCTGCGTTACTGCCAGTACCGAGCGTCGACCTGTGGACGGGGCGGCACCTCGCGGCTCAGGGGTATCGCCCGCTCAGAACAGGTCGTTCCGGCTACGGAGCCCGAGCTTCGCAAGGATGTTGCTGACGTGCGTCTTCACCGTCGGCAACTCCACGAACAGCTCGCTGGCGATCTCAGCGTTCGAGAACCGTTGCAGCATGAACCCGAGGACCTCGCGCTCCCGCTGCGTCAGGCCGGACCGCTCCACGGCGTCCTGCAGACGCGTCGATTCGTCTGCGTGCTCCACGCCGAGCAACCACGTCCGGCGTCCCGCCATCGTGGAGCGGATCGTTTCCAGCAGGCGGCCGGAGTCTTCCTTCTTGTGCACGAAGCTGTCCGCGCCGGACAGGAACGACGCGGACGCATCGTCCATCGAGTTGTACGAGGTGTAGATCAGAACGCGGGGTGAGGACTTCCCGGTCTTCAGTTCCCGGCACAGCTCGATTCCGAGCGGTTCACCCTCGAGTCGCAAGGGCAGGATCACCAGATCGGGCTCGAGGTCACGCGCCGCTCTCAGGGCGGTTTCGACCGACGTCGCGTCGCCGACCACCTTCATGTCCGGCTGAGCGTCGATGACGGTCCTCAGCCCCAGAGACACCACCGGATGGTCTTCGACGACGAGCACGCGAACAGTCACGAGGGCTCATCCTCCCAGTCCGGCCGCCCCCGAAACCTCATCCTTCTCGACGGATCCGTTCTCCGGTGCGGAGCCATAGCGTCGTCCTTCACCAGTCGTCGCAGTAGCGCATGAGCCGTCGCAGAAGGGTGTGGACGCGTGGCAACCACGGATGTTGTCGTGATCGGTGCCGGCACCGTCGGGGCAAGCATCGCCTACGAACTGAGCCGTCGAGGCGTCGGTGTGGTGGTGCTCGACGAGGGCCCGGACATCGGCAACGGTTGTTCCTACGCCAACGCCGGGTTACTGGCCCCGAGCCATGTCGAACCACTGACCACCCCGGCGAACGTGCGAGCCGGTCTTCGATACCTGTTCACTCCGGACAGCCCGTTCCACATGCACCCGTCACCGCGACTGGTGCCCTGGTTCGCCCGCTTCGTCAGAGCCTCCGGCCCCGAACGGGCCCGGCAGCTCACCGCGCGCATGCAGGAGCTGGCCCGCCACGGCGTCCGACTGCACGCCGATTACGCAGAACGAGGACTGGAGACCGGGTACGAGCAGCGCGGCTCCCTCGACGTCTACCTCACCGAACGTGCCTTCGAGCGCGCCAGGCCGGGCGCGCCCGCCGAACGCCTCGACGGCAACGATGCGCGGGCCATGGAACCACTGCTCGGGTCCGTCGCCGGCGCGGTGCATTGGCCGGACGATGCCCAGGTCGGTACGCAGCAGTACCTCCGAGCCGTCCTCGGCCAGGCGCAGGAGCACGGTGCCGAGGTCCGATGGGGGACCCGTGCGCGCCTCGTCCCGCGCAGCGACGGTCGAATCGCCTCGGTCGACACGGCGGGGGAGCGCATCACCGCCCACACCTACGTCGTGGCCGCAGGCCTGGGCAGCAGCCGCCTGTGCGCCCAGGTCGGGGTGCGCATGCCGATGGAAGGCGCGAAGGGCTACGTGATCGATCTCGACGGACAAGGCCCGCGGCCCAGCCGCCCCCTGGCGCTGCGTGAACCCAAGGTCGTCGTCACGCCGTACAGCGATCGTGTGCGCCTGTGCGGGACGCTCGAACTCGGCGGCGATCCCGCCACCACGACCATGTCCCGACTCGAAGCCATCCGTGCTGCCGGCCGGCGCGGCTTGCCGGGACTCGGCGATCGCTCCACCGTCCAGACCTGGGCCGGACTGCGCCCGTGCACGGCCGACGGTGTGCCCGCACTGGGCCGCAGCGGCATCCGGAAGGACCTCGTGGTGGCCACCGGCCATGGCATGTGGGGACTCGTGCTCGCGCCGGTCAGCGGCGACCTCATCGCGCGCGGTATCGCCGACTCGGCGCCGACCATGCACGAGGCCGCCTTCTCCCCGGACCGGTTCGGGGCGGCGCGCCGTTTCAGGCGCGCCGAGGAGTCCACGACCGCGGCGTAGAGGCCGGCGCCTGGAATGATGTCTCGGCCCGCTTGCACGAGCGGCGACTCACGAAGGAGAGAGCACGTTGTCTGAGCAGACCGTCACGCGTAGGGGACTCGGGTACGAGTCGATCACGTTCTGGCAAGGCGTCGCCATCATCTTCGGCGCGAACATCGGCGCGGGAATCCTCAGCCTGCCCTACGGCGCACGCGAGGGCGGCTTCCTCGCCCTGGTGATCGCCCTCGCGGTCTCCGGTTTCCTCACCACAGCGTCGATGCTCTACGTGGCGGAAGTTGCCCTGCGGACCGACAAACCCTTGCAGCTCTCCGGTTTGGCACAGAAGTACCTCGGCAACCTCGGCTCATGGCTGATCTTCGCCGGCGTGGTCATCAACGGCCTGGGCGCACTGATCGCCTACACCGGCGGCAGCGGAAGCATCATCGCCGACTTGTTCGGCATCCCTGAGCTCGTCGGCTCGGTGCTGTTCTACATCCCGGGCGTCGTCGTCATCTGGTTCGGCCTCAAGGCGACCGGGCGCTCCGAGCAGGCGATCACCGTGGCAATGGTGGGAATCATCCTGCTGCTCTCCGGCTGGACCTTCGTCGGTCCCGGTATCGAGGCTGAGCGACTGTTCGTATTCAGCCCGTACTACATCGTGCCGATCGTCAATCTCGCCGTCTTCGCGTTCATCGCCCAGTACACCGTTCCCGAACTCGCCCGCGGCCTGGCGCGCCATGCACCGGAGAAGCTGCCCGGCGCCGTCGTGACGGGTATGTGTGCCACCGGCTTCATCCTCGCCCTCGTGCCGCTCGCCGCGCTCGGCATGATGGGCGCCGACAGCATCACCGAGGTGGTCACTCTCGCCTGGGGTGCCGAGCTGGGCACGGCGGCCTACTGGATGGCCAACATCTTCGCGCTGCTCGCGATGCTCACCTCCTTCTGGGCCATCGGCCTGACCCTCATGACGAACGTGCTCGATCGCTTCGCGTGGCCGGCGAGCGGTTCACCCAGGCACCGTCTCGCCGCTCTCGCCCTGATCGCCGTGCCCCCGTTCCTCATTGCCACCCTCGGGTTGGCCGGCTTCGTCTCGGCCCTCGGCTACGCGGGCGGATTCGCCGGGGCGATCATGTCCGTCGTGCCGGTGATGATGCTCCACCGCGCTCGCCAACGCGGCGACAAGGAGCCTGCCTGGCGCGCCGGCTGGATCTCCCATCCCGCGATCCAGGTGCTGCTCGTGGTGGTCTTCGGCCTCGCGTTCGTCTACTCGTTGCTGACCGCACTGGGCCTCGTCCCGCAGGCCTGGGCCTGACGTGCAGCACTTCGCAGCTGACCGGGCGGTCACCGAGTTCGGCCCCGGCTTCGACGCTGTCGGGCAGGTCGACCAGGGCGAAACATTCACCGTCGAGACGGCCGACTGCTACGACGGGCAGCTCGCAGATCCTTCGACGCTGCGTCCACAGATCGACATGGCTCGGTTCAACCGCGCCAGCGGCCCGGTCGCGGTCCGCGGGATCGAGCCGGATGAGGCCGTCGCCGTCTCGATCGAGGACGTCGATCTCGCCCCCGCGGGCGTCATGGCGCTGGCGCCCGGTCTCGGCCTCCTCGGCGAGGACGTCGAGACAGCCACCACCCGCGTGCTCGAGGTGCGTGACGGTCACGCGTGGCTCACGCCCGAGGTGGCGGTGCCGCTTCGCCCCATGGTGGGCATCCTCGGCGCCGCCACGGCCGAGGAGCGGATTCCGACGAGCACGCCGGGCGTGCACGGAGGAAACCTCGACACCCGGATCATTCGCCCCGGCGCCACCGTGATGTTGCGCGCGCGTCAACCCGGCCTCGGCCTCGCGGTCGGCGACCTGCACGCAGCGATGGGAGACGGCGAACTCGGTGGCACAGGCATCGAGATCGGCGGGACGGTCCGGCTGCGGATCGACCGCGTGGCCGACTACGACGGCGCATGGCCGGCCGTCGTCGACGACGACGGGCTGCATATTCTCGCCAGCGGCGCGCCGTTCGAGCGCGCCGCCCGGGCGGCGTTCCGCGAGGCCGTCGCTCTCATGGCGCGCTGGCAGGATCTGTCGTGGCCCGACGCCTACCGTCTCACCAGCGTGGTCGGTGATCTGCAGGTGAGCCAGCTCGTGAACCCCCAGGTCACTGCACGTATGTCCATCCCGGGCCGGTGGGTCAGCGACGACGTGCTTGCGGTGCGGAGCCGCTGAGAGCCCAAATTCCGCAACGTCATCGTCACGTAAAACTTCCCTTCGGGGTCGAGGTAAGGCTAACCTCACCACCGTGACGATCCAGCCCTCCGACGCCCCGCCCCTCCACGGCGCCGGCCTGACCCTCGGGTACCGAGGCGCCGCCGTGGTCCACGCCGCAGACCTGGCGCTCTCGTCGGGAGCGATCACCGCGCTCGTGGGCCCGAACGGCAGCGGAAAGTCCACCCTGCTGCGTTCGCTCGCCCGCCTGCACCGACCCGAAGCCGGCAGCGTCACGCTCGACGGCTGCGAGGATGCCCTCGCCCTCAGCCCCACCGACTTCGCCCGGCGCGTGACGCTGCTGTCCCAGGCTCACCCGACACCGTCGGGAGTGCGCGTGCGCGACGTCGTCGGTTACGGCCGCCACCCGTACACCAGCCGATGGCGCCGCACCGATCCCGACGGGCCGGCGACGATCGACTGGGCGATGAACGTTACCGGCGTCGCAGACATGGCCGCCCGCAACGTCGACGAGCTCTCCGGCGGCGAACTCCAACGTGTCTGGCTCGCGACGTGCCTCGCCCAGCGCACCGGGGTGCTCTTGCTCGACGAGCCCACCACGTATCTCGATCTGCGCTACCAGCAGGAACTCCTCGACCTGCTCCGCGACCTCGCCCTCGACGAGCACGTGGCCATCGGCGTCGTGCTGCACGACCTCGACCAGGCCGCCGCGATCGCGGACCGGGTCGCACTGCTCGCCCGGGGGCGCATCCGCGCCGTCGGCACTCCGGAGGACGTACTGACCTCCGAGTTGCTCTCGGACGCCTACGGCATCGACATCGCCGTGGCCGAGGACCCTGTCACCGGCAAGCTCATGACCCGCCCGTTGAGCCGGCACGCTCTCGCCCCCACCATCTGACCGGCCGGCCCCGGCCGAGCCCGTACACCCCAAGGACACCCATGCGCCGATCCCTCCTCGCCCTGCCCGCCGTCCTCGTGATCACCCTCATCACCGCCTGCGGAACGACCGAGCCGCCCGCCTCCGGCGAACAGGACGACGGCGGCGGCCGGAGCGGCGAACCGGTCACCGTCACCGACGACCGCGGCGAGACCATCGAGCTGGACGGCCCCGCTCAGGACGTCGTGGGCCTCGAATGGGGCCTGGTCGAGAACCTCGTCGCGCTCGGGGTGATGCCCACCGGCGTCGCTGACGTCGAGGGCTTCCGCACCTGGGACACCGCCGTCGACCTCGAGGACTCGGTGACCGACGTCGGCACCCGCGGCGAACCGTCCGTCGACCAGATCATCGAGCTCGACCCGGACCTCGTCGTCACCACCTCAGACCTGCCCGAGACGATCATCGGTCAGCTCGAGGACGTCGGCCTGCCCGTGCTGGTGCTGCACGGCTCCGACGCCGCCGACCCGCTCGGCCACATCGACCACACCGTGGAGGTTCTCGCCCAGGCGACCGGGACGGTCGAGGAGGGCGAACAGCTCCTCGCCGACCTCGACGCGACGATCCAGGACGGGCGCGCCCGCCTCGCCGCGGCCGGCCTGGACGGCGCCCCCTTCGCCATGGCGGACGGCTGGCAGGACGGCGGCAGCGTCTCCATCCGCATGTTCACCGACGGCGCGATGCTCACCGCGCTCGGGGAGGAGCTCGGCCTGCGCAACGCCTGGGAGGGCGATGGAGATGCCGTCTACGGCCTGCAGTCGACCGACGTCGAGGGGCTGACCCAGCTCGACGAGGTCCACTTCTTCTACATCGCCAACGACACCGCTCAACCCGACCCGTTCGTCGAGGGCCTGGGCGGCAACGCGGTCTGGAACGGTCTGCCGTTCGTCCAGGCCGACCAGGTCCACCGCCTTCCCGACGGGATCTGGATGTTCGGCGGCCCCCGCTCGGCGGAACAGTACGTCGACGCCGTCGTCGACGCGCTCGCGTGACCGCGTCCACCGACACGGCGCCGCCGACGGCGCCCCAGGCACCGCTGCGGCGCACGCTCGGCATCGCCACCGTCGCGGTCGGAGCTTGCCTTCTCATCGTCCTGCTCTGCGCGATCCATCTCGCCCAGGGCACGGCGGACGTGGGCGCCCTCGACGTCCTGCGGGTCCTTCTCGGCCAGGGGGACGACCTGGGCGGCGCCGTGTTCTCCGACTCCCGCATGCCTCGCCTGCTCGCGGGCGTGCTCGTCGGGCTCGCGCTGGGAGCGGCCGGCGCCCTGCTGCAGTCCATCGCGCGCAACGCACTCGCCTCACCGGACACGATGGGGGTCAACGCCGGCGCCCACCTCGCCCTGACTGCCGTCGCCGCGCTCGGGGTCTCCCTGCCGCTCGCGCTCAACGGCGTCCTCGCCTTCGTCGGCGGCATCGCCGGTGCCGCGCTCGTGCTCGTGCTCGCGCGCGGCGGAGCCACCGGACCGACCCGGCTCATCCTCGCCGGCGCCACGATCTCCCTCGCACTGCAGGCGATGACCATGCTGCTGCTGGTCCTGCACGAGGAGGAGACGACCGGCCTGTACGCCTGGGGGAGCGGCTCGATCGTGCAGTCCGGCACGGAGACCGTCACGCGTGTCGCCCCCGCCGTCGGCCTCGGGCTGGTCGCGGCCCTGCTCATCGCCCACCGGCTGGACCTGCTGGCCCTCGGCGACGACGCAGCCTCCGTGCTCGGCGTCCCCGTGCTCCGCACGCGCGTGCTCACCGTGCTCATCGCCGTGTTCCTCTCGGCGGCCGCCGTGACCGCCGCCGGCCCGGTCGGTTTCGTGGGACTGTGCGCGCCCGCCGTCGTCCGGTTGCTGACCCCGCTCGTGCCCGGCCTGCAACGCCACCGCGTGCTCATCCCGCTCGCCGGACTGGCCGGCGTCATCGTCGTGCTCGGCGCCGACGTCGCCCTCCGCGCGGTGCTCGGCGGCGCCGGCGGTGTCGAGGTCCCCACCGGGATCGTCACCTCGCTCGTCGGCGCGGCCGTGCTCATCGTCCTCGCCCGCCGGCTGCGTGACTCCGGCCCGGTGCGACGAACCGGCGCCGCGGCCTCGGGACGCCCGCGCAGCACCCGCCGGGTGCTGGCTCTGGCCGCCGTGACGGGGGTCCTCCTCGCCGCCGCCGCCCTGGCCGGCATGCTCCTCGGCGGGCGACTCATGCTCACCGGTGACCTCGTCAACTACATCCTCGGCGACGCCGGGCGCGTGGTCTCCGCCTCCGTCACCGAACGCGGCCCGCGTGTCCTCGGCGCGGTGCTCGCCGGCGCCGCGCTCGCACTCGCCGGCACCGTCATCCAGGGCGTCGCCCGCAACCCGCTCGCCGAGCCCAGCACGCTGGGGATCACGGCCGGTGCCGGGGTCGGCGCCGTCGGCATGCTCACCCTTGTGCCCGGGGCAGGCGTGTGGTCCGTGACGACCGCCGGCGCCGCGGGCGCTCTGGTCGCTTTCGCGGTCGTCTACCTCGTCTCCTACCGGGGCGGGCTCAGCTCGGACCGGCTCGTCCTCGTCGGCATCGGGTTCGCCGCCGGAGCCTCCGCGCTGACGACCGCGATCGTGATCGTCGCCGATCCGTGGAACGTCGCGTTCGCGCTCACGTGGCTCTCCGGATCCACCTACGGTCGGGTACTCCCGCAGCTCGTGCCGCTCGCCGTGGCGTTGGCCGTGCTGATCCCGGTGGTCGCCCGGCACATCCGCGACCTCGATGTCATCTCTCTCGACGACGACGTGCCCCGGGTGCTCGGCGTGCGCCTCGAACGCACCCGGTTGCTGCTGCTCGTCGCCGCCGCCCTCCTGACCTCCGCGGCAGTCGGCGCGGTCGGCGTCGTCGGATTCGTCGGCCTGGTCGCGCCGCACGCGGCGCGTGCCCTCGTTGGGGGTCGGCACGCGCACGTGCTCCTCGTCGCCCCGCTCCTCGGCGGGCTGCTGGTCAGCGTGGCCGACACCCTCGGTCGGACCGTGATCTCCCCGGCGCAGATCCCGGCCGGCATCATCACCGCCGTCGTCGGGGCGCCCTACTTCGTGTACCTGCTGTGGCGTACCCGGGGCGGCGAACGGGCCTGACCCTGCGCGCCCGGTGGGACCGCACGGCCGCGGTGTGTCAAGGTGAGCGCCATGCCGAGGCGAGTTCATCTCCACGTCGGGGCCCCGAAGTCCGGCACGACGTACCTGCAGTCGCGTCTGCACGTCAACCGCCGTGAGCTGAGCCGGCACGGCGTCAGCTACCCGCACGGCCCGCTCGGCGACCAGCGCGTCCACTACTGGGCGGCGCTCGAGGTGACCGAGACCGACCACGGGGTCGATCCTCGCCGGGTGCACGGTGCGTGGTCCCGTCTGCTGCGCCACGTCCGCCGGGCGAGCGGCGATGTGATCCTCTCCCACGAGGTTCTCGCCAAGGCGAGTCCGGAGCAGGCCGAGCGGGTGCTGGACGACCTCGCGGCCACGGGGGCGGAGATCCACCTGGTGTTCACGGCGCGGGACCTGGCGCGGGAGCTGTCCGGTGCGTGGCAGGAGACGCTGAAGTTCGGTGGTCGGCGCCCGTTCGCGCGGTTCCTCGCCAGCGCCCGAGAGGGTGACTCGGCGTTCATGGAGGGCTTCGACCCCACGCGCGTGCTCGACGTGTGGGCGGGCGAGCTGCCGGCGCAACGGGTGCACGTGGTCACCGCGCCGCCCGCCGGCGGGCCGCCGGATCTGTTGTGGCACCGGTTCCTGGAGGCGATCGGGGTCGATCCCGCCTGGGTCCCGCACGAGGCGGTGCGCGCGAACGAGTCGGTCGGTATCCCGGAGGCGCACCTGTTGCGAAGGATCAACCGCCGCCTCGGCGATCAGGCACGCCGCGGCGGCGAGTACTCCGCACTCGTGGACGGCATCGTGGTCGGCCGTGTGCTCGGACCGCGCCGGTCCGAACGCATCACGCTCGGACCGGCCGACCACCCGTGGGTCCTCGAGCGCAGCCGGACATGGATCGAGTGGCTACGTGAGCGAGGCGTGGTGGTCCACGGGGACTTGGGGGACCTGCTGCCCGCGCCCCCGCCCGAACCCTGGACCGATCCCGACGAGCCGGTCCCGGGCAAGGTGGCCTCGGCGGCTGTCGAGGTCATCGAGGCACTGCTGGAGGAAGTCCACGCGCGTCCGCCGAGCCCGCTCGACCGCGCCCGCCGTGCCGCCGCACGCCTGCGTCGTGACGGCGCTTGACCCTGACGCAGCGTCAGGCTGAACGATGTCGACATGACCGAGACATTTCCTGCCTTCTCCCTCAGCCCCGTGCCGCAGCCCGGTCCCGAGGTCGCCCCGCCCGAGCTGTTCCGCGGCATCTACGGCATGCCGATGTTCGTCACGCTCACGACAGCGGATCTGGACGCCTCCACACGTTTCTGGACCGAAGGACTCGGCTTCTTCGAGTTCTACGCGCTGCCCGGCCAGGTGGTCCACCTGCGGCGCTGGGCATTCCAGGACGTCCTGCTCGTGCCGGGCGAGGACACCTCCGGCGCGGGACCGGGCGTGACGTTCGCCTGCGTGCTGAGCCAGCTCGACGAGATCGCCGCGGCGTGCGAACGGCTGGCACCGGGAAGCGTCACCGGACCGGCACCGACCCCCTGGAACACGACCGACGTCACGGTGACGACGCCGGAAGGGGCCCGGGTGATCATGACGGCTGCGCGGGTGTACGACCCCGACAGCCACGAGGCGCAGCAGCTGCGTGAGGGCGGCATCGACGGACCGCGGTGAGGCAGCCACCGGAGCCGCCGGCGCGGCCGTGCCGTGCCCCTGCCACACTGACCACCGTGGCAACGCAGGACGGTCTGACAGTCGGCGTCGTCGCTGCGCGCGCGGGTGTCACCGTGCGGGCGTTGCACCACTGGGACCGCATCGGCCTGGTGAGCCCGTCCCGGCGCAGCTCCGGCGGCTACCGGCTCTACACGGCCGAGGACCTGACGCGCGTGGTCAGGGTGGCCGCCTACCGTGAGCTGGGCATGCCGCTCGAGGAGATCGACCGGCTCCTCGCAGCCCCGACCGAGGACGGCACGGAGTCCCTGCGCGAGCAGCGGGACCGGCTGCGCTCCCGCGCCGAGGCCTTGCACCGCGCGGCCGACCGGCTCGACCGACTCGTGCGGGCCCGCGACCGGGGCATCCTGCTGAGCGAACAGGAGCAGCGCGAGCTGTTCGGCGACGACTGGGACCCCGCCGGCGTCGAACGCGCACGGCAGACGTGGGGGCAGAGCGAACAGTGGGCGCAGTACGCCGAACGCGGTGCCGAGCGGACGCCGGCGCAGTGGCAGGAGCTCGCCCGGCAGGCGGAGGCGCTGCACACCGAGCTCGCGGAGGCGTGCCGCACCGGGGTCTCGCCCGAGAGTGCCGAGGCGATGGCGCTCGCCGAACGTCACCGGGTCTCGATGGAAGCCTATTTCGACTGTCCGCACCATCGTCACGTGGCCCTTGGCAGGATGTATGCGTGCGGGGAGTGGGCGGAGTACTTCGACGCGCGTGAACCCGGGCTCAGCGGGTGGCTGGCGCAGGCCGTCGAGGCCAACGCCGCCGCCCACGGCGTCGACCCGGCGACGGCCACCTGGGACTGACGGCGGTCCGACAGGACGGGTCCGCACCCACCAGCGATACGAACGCGTGTTCGATACCCTGGGCGGGTGGCTGTCGTCCCGTACGCCGAGCTGCACGCGCACTCGGCCTTCAGCTTCCTCGACGGCGCGAACCTCCCGGAGGAACTCGCCGCCGAGGCGGCCAGGCTCGGCCTGAACGCTCTCGCACTGACCGACCATGACGGCCTGTACGGCGTCGTCCGTCTTGCGGAGGCGGCCCGCACGCTCGGACTTCCCACGGTGCTCGGCGCCGAGCTGGGACTGGGGACCACCGGGCGCGCAGGCGCCCACGAGGGGCCAGGAGGCGTTCCCGGGATGGACGGCATCCCCGACCCCGACGGCGAGCACCTGCTCGTCCTCGCCCGCGGGCCGGCGGGCTACGGCCGTCTCTCGCGGACCCTGGCTCGTGGCCATCTCGATTCCGGCGTCAAGGGCCGGATGAGCCTCAGTCTCGAGGAGGTGGCGGCCGACGCCGGCGGCCAGTGGCTGATCCTGACCGGCTGCCGCAAGGGCTCGGTGCGGCGCGCCCTCGAGACCGGAGGAGAGGAGGCCGCGCGCGCGGAGCTCGACCGGCTGACCTCTCTGTTCGGCCGGGACAACGTCGCCGTCGAGGTCACCGACACCGGCTCCCCGCTGGACTCGACCCGCAACGACGCGCTCGCCGAGCTCGCCCGCGGTGCCGGACTTCCCCTGGTGGCCACCGGCGCGGTGCACTGTGCCCGCCCCGCGGACCAGCGCCTCGCCGACGTCCTCGCCGCCACCCGTGCCCGCGCCTCGTTGGAGGAGATCGACGGCTGGCTGCCGGCCGCCCCGGCGCACCTCCGGTCCGGCGCCGAGATGGCCGCTCGGCACCACCGTCATCCGCAGGCCGTGCCCACGTCCGTCGAACTTGCTGCGGAATGCGCCTTCGACCTCCAGCTCGTGGCCCCGAACTTGCCGCCGTTCCCGGTCCCGGACGGCCACACCGAGGCCACCTGGTTGCGCGAGATCACCTACCGTGGCGCGGCTAAGCGGTACGGCCCGCCGGGCGCCGAACGCATCCCCGGCGCCTACGAGATGATCGAGCACGAACTGGCGACCATCATCGGGTTGGACTTCCCGGGGTACTTCCTCATCGTCCACGAGATCGTCGACTTCTGCCGCAGCCGTGGCATCCTCTGCCAGGGGCGGGGTTCCGCCGCGAACTCCGCCGTCTGCTTCGCCCTCGGCATCACCGCCGTGGACGCCGTCCAGCACAGGTTGCTGTTCGAGCGGTTCCTCTCCCCGGGTCGTTCCGGACCGCCGGACATCGACCTCGACATCGAGTCCGGTCGCCGCGAAGAGGTCATCCAGCACGTCTACGAACGCTATGGCCGGACGCACGCCGCGCAGGTGGCCAACGTCATCTCCTACCGGCCCAAGTCCGCCGTGCGTGATGCCGCCCGTGCCTTCGGTTACGACGTCGGCCAGCAGGACGCCTGGTCCAAGAGCATCGAGCGGTGGGGATCGTTGCGCAGCCGCGATGCTCCGTCGGGCGGGCCGAAGACGCGGGACGGCCGCGGGGCGGGCCCGGCCGACGACCTTGCCGGGATCCCGGAGCCGGTGCTCGACGTCGCCGACGCGATGCTGCGCCTGCCGCGGCATCTCGGTATCCACTCCGGCGGGATGGTGCTGTGCGACCGGCCGGTCATCGAGGTCTGTCCCGTCGAGTGGGCGACCATGCCCGGCAGGACCGTGCTGCAGTGGGACAAGGACGACTGCGCCGACGCCGGCCTGGTGAAGTTCGACCTGCTGGGGCTGGGCATGCTCACCGCGCTGCGCCTGGCCTTCGAGTCGGTGGCCGGCTACCGCGACGAGGCCGGCACGGCCGGTGCCGGGACAGCCGGTGACGGGACAGCGAGGACGGAACCGCTCGGTCTGCACAACCTCCCTCAGGAGGACCCCGCCGTCTACGCCCTGCTGCAGGCCGCGGACACCGTCGGTGTCTTCCAGGTCGAGTCGCGGGCCCAGATGGCGACCCTGCCGCGGTTGTGCCCGGAGAACTTCTACGACCTCGTCGTCGAGGTGGCCCTCATCCGGCCCGGCCCCATCCAGGGCGACTCGGTCAACCCCTACCTGGAACGCCGCCGCGGCCGCCAACCCGTCACCTATCTCCATCCGTTGCTCGAGCCGGCGCTGTCCAAGACCCTCGGCGTGCCGTTGTTCCAGGAGCAGCTCATGCAGATCGCGGTCGACGTCGCCGGGTTCAGCCCCGCCGAGGCGGACCAGCTCCGCAAAGCCATGGGGGCCAAGCGTTCGGACGAACGGATGGAGGCGCTGCACAGCCGGTTGCTGGACGGGATGGCCGCGCGCGGCATCGGCCCGGAGATCGGGGAGCAGATCTACGACAAGCTCAAGGGCTTCGCGGACTTCGGGTTCCCCGAGTCCCACTCGTTCTCCTTCGCCTACCTCGTCTACGCCAGCTCCTGGCTCAAGGTCCACCACCCCGAGGCCTTCTACGCTGCGATCCTCGCCGCCCAGCCGATGGGGTTCTACTCCCCGCAGACCCTCGTGGCCGATGCCCGCCGGCACGGGGTCGCCGTGCTGCGCGCGGACGTGAACTGCTCCGCCGTTCAGGCGAGCGTCCAGCAGCTCGACGAGGTGGCGGAGAACGAGGATCAGGACTGCCCGGTCCGCCCCGAGCCGGTGCCCGAGGTGGCGCACCTGGTCCGGCCCCACGCCGACCGGGCCGTCCGGCTCGGGCTCGCTCCGGTGCGTGGGGTGGGGGAGCAGACCGCGACACGGATTGTCGACGAACGCGAGGCGGGTGGCCCGTTCGCGGATGTTGCCGACCTCGCCCGGCGGGTGGATCTGACGGCGGCACAGCTCGAGTCGCTCGCCACCGCCGGGGCGCTGCGCTGCTTCGGCCTGGAGCGCCGTGAGGCCCTGTGGGCGGCCGGCGCCGTCGCCGGTGAGTACGGCACCCGGCACACCCGGCGACGCGGCACGAGTGTGCCGTCGTCGGCCTCATCGATCACGTCGTCCTCGTCACCGTCACCCGGTCAGGACGTCTGGTACCAGCCGCCGCTGCCGCTGACCGCCGTCGGTGTCGACGCACCGGCCGGGTTGCCGGCGATGGAACCGGTGGAGACCGCCGTGGCCGATGTGTGGGCCACGGGCGTCTCGCCCGACTCTTTCCCGACTCAGTTCCGCCGCGCCGACCTGACTGCCGCCGGGGTGCTGCGGATCGCCGACCTCGCCGAACGGCCGCCGGGCGAGCGGCTGCGGGTCGCCGGCGTGGTGACCCATCGGCAACGCCCGGGCACCGCGGGGGGTGTGACGTTCCTGTCCCTGGAGGACGAGACCGGCCTGCTCAACGTCGTCTGTTCCGCGGGGCTCTGGGCTCGTCACCGCCGGGTCGCCCGCACCTCGGCGGCGCTTGTCGTGCGTGGGGTGCTCGAGCGCGGCGACGGCGTGACCAACCTGCTCGCCGACGACCTCGAACCGCTCAGCCTGCTGGTCCCCTCGACGTCCCGGGACTTCGGTTGACCTCAGCCCTTCAACCCCGTCGTGGCGATACCGCTGATGATGTACCGCTGTGTGAAGATGAAGAACGCCACCACCGGGATCAGCGAGACCACCGCCATCGCGAACAACTGGCCGACGCCCGCACCGGATTCCGTGCTCACCAGGGCGTTGAGTCCCAGCGGGACGGTGTACTGCTGCGGATTCGACAGGTAGATCAGCGGTGAGAAGAAGTCGTTCCAGTTCCAGATGAAGGTGAAGATCGTCGTCGTGATCAGTGCTGGGCGCATGAGCGGCAGAATGACACTGAAGAATGTCCGCAACGGACTCGCCCCGTCGATGGCCGCGGCTTCATCGAGTTCACGAGGAACTCCCCGCAGGAACTGCACCATGAGAAAGACGAAGAAGGCGTCGGTGGCGAGCAGTTTCGGCAGCACCAGCGGCCACAGCGTGCCGACCAGGCCCGCCTGCTGGAATTCCACGTACTGCGGGATGGCGACGACGTGGTAGGGGAGCATGATCCCGGCGAGCATCAGCGCGAACATCGTGTTGCGCAGCCGGAACTCCAGCCGTGCGAACGCGTATGCCGCCAGCGAGCAGGAGATGAGATTGCCGAGGACACAGCCGCCGACGACGAGCAACGAGTTGACGATGTACCCGGGGAATCCGCTGCCGGGGCCGGCTGTCCACCCGTCGACGAAATTCTCGAACGTGAACGCTGTGGGAATCGGAGAGAACGAGCCGAGGATCTCGGATTCCGGCGTCACGGCGCTCTTGAGCAGCCACAGGATCGGATACACCATGAACACGGCGCCGAGCAGCAGGACCAGATGTTTGATCCGACGCCGCCGGACGGGAGATGTGCGGTGTGCGGTGGCCTCAGTCATTGTAGAACACCCAGTAACGCGAGAAGAGGAAATTGAGAAGCGTCAGAATGCCGATCAGGGCGAGCAGGATGCACCCGAGGGCGGACGCGTACCCCATGTTGTAGCGGGTGAATCCTTCGATATAGAGGTACAGCGTGTAGAACATTGTCGAATCCGCCGGTCCACCCGTGCCGTTACTGATGACGTGCGCCGGGGTGAACGCCTGGAACGCGTTGATCGTCTGCAGGATCACGTTGAAGAAGATGAGCGGGGTGAGCATCGGCAACGTGATCTTCAGGAACCGGGCCACGGCACCGGCGCCGTCGATCTGTGCCTGTTCGTACAGCTCGGCCGGAATCTGGCGCAGCCCCGCGAGGAAGATGATCATCGGGGAGCCGAACGTCCACACGTTCAGCGCGATCAGGGTCCAGATGCTCCACGTGGGGTTGTTCACCCAGTTGGGCAGGTCCTCGAAGCCCAGCAGACGCAGCACCTGGTTCACGCTGCCCTGGTAGCCGAACACGGTCCGCCAGAGGATGCCGATGGCCACGCTGCCGCCGATCAGCGAGGGCAGGTAGTACAGCGCCCGGTAGTAGGACAGCCCACGCACGCCCTGGTTGAGGAGCAGGGCGAGCCCGAGGGCGAGCAGGAGCTGCAACGGCACCGAGACCACCACGTACATGGCCGTCACACCGAGCGATGTGAAGAACCGTGGGTCGGCCGTGAACATCTGCACGTAGTTCTCCGCACCGATGAAGGTCGGATTGCCGAGCAGATTGAAGTCGGTCAGGGACAGATAGACCGACGCCAGCAGCGGACCTGCCGTCAGTACCAGGAACCCGAGGGTCCACGGACCCAGGAAGACGGCGAGATACCCGAACCGGGTACGCCGGACACCGCCGCGGCGGGGCGAACGCCGCGGCGGCGTGGCGGCGGCCGGTTCGGCCGACGTCGTGCCGTGCTTGGTCGTGATGCTCACTGCTGCCACGTACTCCTGCCCGTCATCTCAGCCTCGGTCCAGCTGGCGCTGCAGGTCGGCCATCCCCGCAGCCACCGCATCGCCGATCGGCTGACCGCCGTTGAAGATGTTGTCCGCCGTGTCCTCGATGAGGCTCTGCCAGTCCGCTCCGGCCGGCGGCGGCTCGGGGCGTAGGCGCATCGGCTGCTGGTCGATGCGGTCCTGCATCTCGATGATCTTCAGATCGGTCTCGTCCCCGAGATCGCGGATCGCGTCCACGACGTCGGGGTTGACCGGGATGCCCGAGGCGAGACCGACCATCTCCGCGCCGCTGGGGTCGTTGAGCATGTAGTCGACGAAAGCGCCGGCGGTCGCGGCGTTCTCCGTGACCGCCGAGATCGGGATGCGGGTGTAGTAGTGGAACTGGTAGTCCTCACCTGCAGATGGCGCCACCGGGTACTTCGCGAGCTGCAGATCGTGGCCCTGAGAGAAGCCCGCGTTGTCCGCGAACTGGTTGAGCTGGACCATGTAGAGCGCTGTCTGGTGGTTGGTCTGGGTCCACTGGGTCTGA
This sequence comes from Georgenia deserti, assembly GCF_042680605.1. Taxonomy (NCBI): domain Bacteria; kingdom Bacillati; phylum Actinomycetota; class Actinomycetes; order Allobogoriellales; family Allobogoriellaceae; genus Georgenia; species Georgenia deserti. The sequence continues at coordinate 258,033 of NZ_JBHUEE010000004.1, read as the reverse complement.
CCGGCGGTGATCTCCGGGGGCATGACCGCGCCGGCGTCGATGCCGTTCTGCCAGAACTGGTACCAGTCGGCCAGGACGGCCTCGTCGAAACCGATGTTGCCCTCCTGGTCGAAGACCTCGGCGCCCTGCTGCCGGATCCACATGTGGGCGTGCTGGTAGAAGGACGCCTGCGTGGCGATACCCCAGTTCCCGTCACCGGCGGCATCGGCGTACTCCTGCGCGAGCGCCATGAAGTCGTCCCAGTCCCAGGACTCGTCGTCGGGCACGCCGTCGATGCCGACGTCGGACAGTGCGGTCGTGTCGATCTGGATCGCCGGGCTGTACTGGCTGTAGACCAGCGCGTTGAGCACACCGTCGATGCGCCACGAGTCCACCTGGTCGGCCGGGATGGCGCTGAGATCCAGCACGCCGGACGGGAGTGTCTCGACGTCGAGCAGCACGTCGTTCGCGGCGTAGCTCGTCACCTGGTTGGCCGGTAGCCAGAAGACGTCCGGGAGGTCACGGCCACCCGCCTGGACGGCGATCCGGTCGAGATAGGCCGAGTACTCCGCCGGCTCGACCTGCACGGTCACTTCGGGCTCCTGCTCGCTGAACGCCTGGGCGAACTGTGTGTACACCTCCTGGCGCTGCGCGTTGCCCCACCAGGCGAAACGCACCGTGCCACCGATCTCGCCGTCGCCCCCGCCGGAAGCGCTGTTACCCGAACAGGCGGCGAGCATCCCGGCGAGGGCGGCGCCGCCACCGAGCCCCAGCACGCCACGGCGGCTCATCGGCGTGGTGAGCCGCCGTCCTTGTGGTCCGTACATCTCGACTCCTTCGTCATCGGTTGGGTCTTGACGGGCCGCGCCGACCACGCCGGGCACGCGTCATCCCGGCCGGTGGCGTCGTGATGCCCCGCCGCTCGTCAGAGGCTGCGCCGTCGTGGCTGCCGCGGTGGGCAGGTCAATAGTTGCGCGGCGAGACATACGTGGGCAACGCGCAATCCGGCCCACTCTGTGTGCAGATTTGCAACCCCTCAGGTGGCCGGTCGCTGATCCTCCAGCCGACCCAGCAGATCGATCCGCCGGTCGGCGACCAGGCTCTGGAGGAGGTCGATGACGGCGCGCACCCGCTTCAGCCGTGCGTGCTCGCTGGACAGCGCCAGCCAGTACTTCCGGCGGAAGGCGAGCTCGGGCAGGACCGGGACGAGCCGTGGATCCTGGGCGGCGATGTACTGCGGAAGCGGGGCGATACCGGCACCGGCCGCCGCCGCCTGCCACTGCGCGACCACGTTCGTGGACTGCAGCCTGGGCTGGACCGGTAGTCGCTGCAGGAGCTGCAACGCCGGCAGGTTGAGCAGGTGGTCGACGTAGAAGACGATCACGTGTTCGCCCAGATCCTCGATCCGCTCGATCGGCGGGTGTGCGGCGAGATAGTGCGGCGTCGCGTACAGCCGCAGGACGTAGTCCGTCAGCAACCGGTACGCGAACCGCGACGACGACGGCTTCTCGAGCGTGACGGCGACGTCGAACCCCCGCACCGCCTCGTCGAGGTGCCGCGTGGCGGTGACCATCTCGACCACGAGTTCCGGATGCCGGGCGTTCAGCGCCGGCAGCGCCGGCGCGAGCAGGAACGCCCCGAACGCGTCAGGGCAGGTGATGCGGACCGTGCCGGTCAGCGAGTCGCCGTCGATCCCGAGGCGCTCCTCGGCGACGGCCAGCGCGGTGTCGACGCTCTCGGCCGGGCTGAGCAGCGCCTCACCGGCATGGGTGAGGATCCAACCCCCTTCGGTGCGGTCGAAGAGTCGCTGACCGACCGAGCGTTCGAGCGCGCCGATACGCCTGCTGACGGTGGTGTGGTCGACGCCGAGCTGCGCGGCGGCCCGGACCAGCCGCCCCCGCTGGGCGACGGCGAGGAAGTAGCGAAGATCGTCTGCGGACATCATGGAATCGAGGCGCCTCCTTGCACGACTTGGGCGAGACGGCCCGCGGTGGGCGGGCTTGGGCAAATGCGCACACCAGCCGTGGAAGGTTGGCCGTTGAGCGGGGTGGTGCGCCGCGACATCGTAAGAGGCGGCAAGCATCGACGACGCTGAGTGCTCAGCAGGGCACCGCCCGAGGAGACGAAGGATCTATGGCGAACATCGCCGTTGTCGGACTGGGAAACATGGGGGCTCCGATGGCCGCTCACCTGGTTCAGGCGCAGCACGACGTATCCGGCTACGACCCGTCCACCGAGGCCTCGGAACGGGCGCGATCGCACGGTGTGCGGATCGCGTCCGACGTCACCGACGCCGTCGGCCGGGCCGAGATCGTGCTCACCATGCTTCCGGACGGCGGCGTGGTCGAGGAGGTCCTCACCGGTAGTCGCGGCGCGCTGGCGGCGCTGCCGTCCGGCGGCCTGGTCATCGACTCGTCCACCATCGACGTCGGCACCGCACGCCGGATGCACGAGGCGGCGGCCGCGGCCGGACACCGGTATCTCGACGCGCCGGTCTCCGGCGGAATGACCGGCGCCCAGGCCGGCACGCTGACCTTCATGGTCGGCGGCGACCCGGGCGTCCTCGCCGAGGCCGAGCCGGCCCTGCTCGCGATGGGAGCCCGGGCCGTCCACGCCGGCGGACCCGGCGCCGGGGCCGCGGCGAAGATCGTCAACAACATGCTGCTGGGCATCTCACTGACAGGGGTCTGCGAGGCCTTCACCCTCGCCGGCCGCCTCGGACTGGACGCCGCGGTGTTCTACGACATCGCCACCACCTCCACCGGGGACTGCTGGGCACTGCGGAACTGGACCCCGGTACCGGACCTCGTGGCCAGTGCACCGGCCAGCAACGACTTCCGGCCGGGCTTCTCGACGGACCTCATGCTCAAGGACCTCCGACTGGCGTGCGAAGCCGCCGACTCCGTGGGCGCGCCGCTCGACGCCGCCCGCACGGTGCGCGCGCTGTTCACCGACCACGCCGAGCGTGGCGCCGGCCCGCGCGACTGCTCCTCGCTCATCGAGCTCGTGGGGCAGGAGCGTTGATGGGCGAGGTCCGACTGCTCCCCGACGACGATGTTCGGCTGGACGAGGTCACGCGGTGGGCCGCCGACCGGCTACGGGACGTGCTGACGGCCCGGGGTGTGCGCGTGGGCGACGGCCCCGGTGTCGCCTCCGACGACGTCGGGATCGCGCTGCGCCTGGCAGGTGCGCAAGACGGCGGCGATGGCGAGGCTCCGAGTGAGCCGGAGTCGTTCGGCCTCGACCGCGCCGCCGACGGGACGCTGACTGTGACGGGCGCCGACCCACGCGGTCTCCTCTACGGCGTCCTCGAGCTCGCGGACACCGCCGAGCACGCCGACGACCCGGTGGCGGCACTTCGCGATGTCCGGCCCGGTACCCATGCTCCGGCCACCCGCGTGCGCGGGGTGCTGCGCACCCTGACGAGCGACGTGCAGGATCTGTCCTGGTTCCATGACCGGGAGTTCTGGGACGAGTACCTCACTCACCTGGCCACGCACCGGATCAACCGGTTCCACCTGGCCCTCGGGATGCAGTACAACTATTCGCACGATCCCGACGTCCAGGACAACTATCTGGCGTTCGCCTATCCCTTCCTCGTCGCGCCGGAGGGATTCGACGTCCGTGCCCGCGGCGTCGACGATGCCGAACGGGACCGGAACCTCGAATCGCTGCGGTACATCGCGCAGGCGGCGCACCGGCGCGGTCTGCACTTCCAGCTCGGTCTGTGGAACCACGCCTACGCGTTCCCGGAGAGCCCGCGCGAGCGCTATCCCGTCGAAGGCCTGACCCCGCAGACGCACGCCGAGTACTGCCGCGCCGCCCTGCGCGAGGTATTGACCGCGTGCCCGGACATCGACGGCGTGACCGTGCGCGTCCACTACGAGGGTGGCGTGCACGAGCCCACCCACGAGTTCTGGTCGGTCGTGCTGCAGGGCCTGTCCGACGTCGGGCGGCCGATCGAGCTCGACATGCACTCCAAGGGCGTGGACGCCCGGATCCTCGACGCCGCGCGCGCACGGGCGGGCCGGTTCGTCGTCTCGGCGAAGTACTGGGCCGAACACCTCGGCCTGCCCTACCACCAGGCCGCGGTACGGGAGATGGAGTACGCCAAGCCCGAGCGCGAAGGCCTCAGCGGTGTCACCCGCGGCGCCCGGCGCTTCACCCGCTACGGCTACGGCGACTTCCTCCGCGACGACCGCGACTTCGACCTCGTCTTCCGCGTCTGGCCCGGCACCCAACGCGTCCTGCTCTGGGCGGACCCGGACCAGGTGGCCGGCATCGCCCGCTCCACGGCGGCGATCGGCGGAGCAGGGGTGGAACTGTGTGAACCGCTGTCGTTCCTCGGACGCAAGACCACCGGGACCTACGGCGGCCGCCAGCCGTACGTCGGCTCCGACCTGCGCACGCCCGGCGACCCGTGGACCAAGTACGCCCGCACCTATCGGTTGTGGGGGCGGCTGCTCTACGACCCGGACCCGGACGACCGGGCAGGGACTGCCCGGGACCTGGACCGTACCTACGGGGCCGCGGGGCGCGACGTCGGCGCTGCGCTGTCCGCCGCGAGCAAGGTCCTGCCGCTGGTCACCACGTACCACTCGCCGAGCGCCTCGAACAACTTCTACTGGCCCGAGATGTACGTGAACATGCCGCTGGCGCGCTCCGGCCGTTCCGCGCACTACGCGTTCGACACCCCCGAGCCGGGGACGGTCGGTGCGGTCAGCCCGTTCGACCCCGAGATGTTCGCCAGCATCGACGCGTTCGCCGACGAGGTGGTGGAAGGACGACGCTCCGGCAAGTACACCCCGCTCGAGGTCGCCCAGTGGCTGGACGGCCTGGCCGAGTGTGCCGACCAGCACCTCGCGGCCGCCACGGCGCGCGCCGCGGACGGTGACGCGCAGTTCCGCCGCGCGAGCCTGGACATCACCGTGCAGAGCCGGCTGGCCACGTTCTACGCCGAGAAGACCCGGGCCGGTCTCGCCTATGCGCTCCACCTGCGCACCCGGTCGGCCGCTCACCTCCACGACGCCGTCGGGCACTACACCCGGGCCCGTGACGCGTTCGCGGCGGTCGTGGACCTCACCACCGGGACCTATGCCCCTGATCTGGCCTTCGGAGACCGGATCTCCGAACGCGGCCACTGGGCCGATCGCCTGCCCGCGATCGAGGACGACCTCGCCGAGTTGCGGGAGGAGCTCGCGCAGCTCCCGGACTCCGGCCACGACGACCGCACCCTGCCGGCCGTGCCGACCCGTCGCCCGCAGGTGGCGGTCGACGTGCCGGCCGACTACGTCCGCGGCGAGGCCGTCCGTGTCCGGGTCACCGTCCCGGCCGACCTCGACTGCCGGGTCGACCTGCATTACCGTCCCCTCAACCAGGGCGAGGAGTGGACGACGGCGCCGACGAGTGCCGCCGGACGCACCCACACCGGCACTGTCCCGGAGGAGTACACCCAGTCGGTCTATCCGCTCGAGCTCTATGTCACCGTGCACGGCGCGCACGGGGACGCGTGGATCGTGCCTGGCTTCGACGAGATCCTCAGCAACCAGCCGTACCTGGTGCTGCGGGCGGAGGGGCGGCCGGCGTGAGGATCGAGGCCGTCGAGACGCTGGTACGCGACAAGGTCGCCGTCGTCCGGGTGCGCACCGATGACGGTGTGACCGGCATCGGGCAGAGTGCACCGTACGAGGCGGCGATCACCGCACACGTGCTGCACACCATGGTCGCTCCGATGTTCCTCGGGCGGGACCCGTGGGACGTCGAGGTGCTCGTGGACGCCTGTTTGCGGCGCCACTACAAGTTCTCCGGGGGCTTCCTGCACCGCGCCGTCGCCGGGATCGACACCGCCTTGTGGGACGTGCTCGGGAAGGTCACCGGGCGGCCGGTGGCCGGTCTCCTCGGCGGTATCGCCCGCACGGAGGTTCCGGTGTACGGCTCGTCCATGCTGCGCTCGACGACGCCGGGTGAGGAGGTGGACCGTCTCGCCTCCGCCGTGGATGAGCACGGCTACGGCGGCGTGAAGCTGCGGATCGGAGAGGCCATGGGCCGCGACGGTGATGCCGCCCCCGGGCGTACCGAGACGCTGGTCCCGCTCGCTCGGCGCCACCTGGGCGATGCGGTGGACATCGCGGCCGACGCCAACGGCGGGTACACCGCCGCGGCGGCGGTCACCGTCGGCCGGCTGCTCGAGCACCACGGGTACGCGCACTTCGAGGAGCCGTGCCCGTTCGAGGACGTCCGCTCCACCGGTCAGGTGGCCGCGGCACTCGACATCCCGGTGGCCGGGGGCGAGCAGGACCATTCCCTGGCCCGGTACATCGAGCTGGTGCACACGGTCGACGTCGTCCAACCCGACATCGGCTATATCGGCGGCCTCTCCCGTGCCCGCAAGGTGGCCACACTCGCCGAGGCCGCCGGCATGCCGTGCACGCTCCACTGCGCGAACGACTCCCTGCTGCAGGTCTTCTCCGTGCACCTGGCGGCCGCGATGCCCGCCTGCTTCCAGCGACAGGAGTGGAGCATCGAGACGACCTCGTGGACGGACGGGATCTACGGTCCCGTGCTCGAGGTCCGCGACGGCAGCGTCGCGGTCCCGACCGCTCCCGGCTGGGGGATCGAACTCGACCCCGGCTTCCTGCGCGACGCCGACCTGACGACCACTCGATAGCCGAAGGACACCATGACCACGCAGACCTCAGTCCCGACCCTGACCCACTGGATCGGCGGGGAGCCGGCCGCCGGACGTTCCGGGCGCACCGCACCCGTGCACGACCCGGCGACCGGCGAGGTCATCGCCACCGTCCCGCTCGCCTCCGAGGAGGACGTGGCGTCCGCGGTCGCCTCGGCGGCGCGCGCCTTCCCCGGCTGGCGCGACACCTCGCTGGCGCGGCGCACCCAGATCCTGTTCCGGTTCCGGGAGCTGCTCAACGCCCGCAAGGACGAGCTCGCGGCGATCATCACCGCCGAGCACGGCAAGGTGCTTTCCGACGCGCTCGGCGAGATCACCCGCGGGCTCGAGGTCGTCGAGTTCGCCTGCGGCGCCGGCCACCTGCTCAAGGGCGCCATGTCCGAGGACGCCTCCACCGACATCGACGTCACCACCATCCGCCAGCCGCTGGGCCCCGTGGCGATCGTCTCGCCGTTCAACTTCCCGGCCATGGTGCCGCTCTGGTTCTTCCCGGTGGCGATCGCCGCCGGCAACACCGTCGTGCTCAAGCCCTCGGAGAAGGATCCCTCTGCGGCGTTGTGGCTGGCCGAGCTGTGGCGCGAGGCGGGCCTGCCGGCCGGCGTCTTCACCGTGGTCAACGGCGACGGGACCACCGTCGAGGCGATCCTGGACGCGCCCGAGGTGGCCGCGGTCTCCTTCGTGGGATCCACCCCGGTGGCCAGGCACGTGTACCGGACCGCGACGGCGGCGGGAAAGCGTGTCCAGGCCCTGGGCGGTGCGAAGAACCATATGGTGGTCCTGCCCGATGCGGACGTGGATATCGCGGCCGACGCCGCCGTCAACGCCGGCTACGGGTCGGCGGGCGAACGGTGCATGGCGATCTCCGTCGTGGTCGCCGTCGGCCCGGTCGCGGACCCGCTGGTGGAACGGATCGCGGAGCGGACCACCCGGCTCCGCGTGGGTGACGGCCGCCGCGGGTGCGACATGGGCCCCCTGATCACCCAGGAACACCGGGACCGGGTCGCCGGCTACATCGACGCCGGCCGGCAGGCCGGTGCGCAGGTGGTCCTGGACGGGCGCGACGTCGAGCCGGACGGCGCCTCCGGCGGCTACTGGCTCGGGCCGACTCTGCTGGACCACGTCACCACCGACATGTCGGTCTACCGGGACGAGATCTTCGGCCCGGTCCTCGCCGTGGTGCGGGTCGAGACTTACGACGAGGCCCTCCGCCTCGTCAACGCCGGCGCCTACGGCAATGGCACCGCGCTGTTCACCCGCGACGGCGGCGCCGCCCGCCGCTTCCAGCACGACGTCGAGGTGGGCATGGTGGGGATCAATGTGCCGATCCCGGTGCCGGTCGCGTACCACTCCTTCGGCGGCTGGAAGCAGTCCCTGTTCGGGGACACTCACGCGTACGGCACCGACGGTGTGCACTTCTACACCCGGGGGAAGGTCGTCACCTCGAGATGGCCGGAGGCCGACGTCGCGGGCGTGAACCTCGGCTTCCCGCAGAACCGCTGACGCTCACGGCTCGGGCGTGGCGGAGTTCGTGCGCTCGACAGCCTCGCGCGCCGCGTTCCTGACCTCGGGCAGCCGTTCGAGCGGCGGATCTGTCTGACGGATCGCGGAGTAGACCGCCCAGCTGACCGCGAGGATCGGGATGGCGATGATCGCCCCGAGCAACCCCGCGAGGAACGTCCCGGCTGTGACGCCGACGGCGACGACGACCGGGTGCAGGGACACCTGCCGGCCCATGACCAGCGGTTGCAGGATGTGCCCCTCGATCTGGCCGATGAGTGCGATGCCCAGCACCACGATCACGAAGTCGACGAAGCCGCCGGCCGCGAGCGCGACCACACCGGCGATGATCATCGCCAGCGGCGCACCGATGAGCGGGATGAATGCGCCGATGAACACCAGCACGGCGAGCGGGGCCGCCAGCGGGACGCCGACGATCGTCAGCAGCACGAACGCCATGACACCGTCGGCGAAGGCCACGATGGCCGTTCCGCGCGCGTAGCCGGAGAACGTGTACCAGCCGGCGGTGGCCGCGAGGTGGGTCTTGGTCCGGTTGCGGGCGGGAAGCTGGTTGAGGAACCACAGCCACATCCACTCGCCGCGGGCGAGGAAGAACACGGTCAGGAACAGGCTCAGCGCCAGGATCATGAACACGATCGTCACGGCGCCGGCGTTGGTGACCACCTGACTGGCGAGGTCGCCGGCGTTCTCCTGGACGTAGGAGGTGGCCTCGCTGACGGCGTTGTTGATGCCCTCGTAGATCTCAGCCTGCGTGATGTGGAACGGCAGCGGTCCACTCTCGAGGAAGTCGAGGATCTGCTGGATGCCGTCCTGGAACCGATCGGCGAGATCGGCCCACTGCCCGATCACCGAGGAGACCACGTACGTGAGCAGGCCGGCGATGACGAGGAAGGAGCCGAGCAACGAGATGAGCACGGCGAGCGGTCGCGGCATCCATCGCGCCAGGCCGCTGACCACCGGGTAGAGGACGGAGGTGATCACCAACGCCAGGAACACCGCGGTGAAGACCATCTGGATCCGGGCCGTGGCGAAGACGACCATGCCCACGACGATGACGATGCCGATGAGCAGCCACGCCGCGGTTCCGTAGGTGCGGATCCAGCGGGGGACGCCGTCGCCTGCCCCGTCGGCGCGGACGGCCCGGTCCGGGAGCCGGCGCACGCTCAGGCGGGATGCGCTGGACGGACGCACGCGGCTGCCGCCCGGCTCGTCCGCACCGACAGTGTGTGCGGTCACCACGCTCGCCGGGGAGATGATCTGGTCGACAGCGGTCGGCCGCACGGGGCGGACCCGTTGGCGGACACGCCGGCCCATCCGGCTCACCCGCCCGAGCAGCCGCCTGGGTTCGCGCTCCTCTGCCATCGCCGCTCAGTCTGCCGCACGGAGGCCGATCACACCGCGAGGCGCGACCAGGCGCGCGCCTGCGCCAACTCGGCACCCGCGCCGTCGGGGTCGCCGAGCTTGTCCGCACGCCACAGCGCCGACTCGGCGGCCCGGGCCATCGCCCAGGCGGCCACCCGTCCGGCGTCCAAGCCCGTCGTCGCGGCCACCACACGGGTGCGGCGACGCAGCAGCGTGGTGGCGTCCTCGCTCCGGAAGGGATCGTCGACCTGAGACAGGAGCGGAGCCGGATCGTAGGCCGGGTCGCCGAGCATCGGCTTCGGGTCGATGGCCACCCACCGGCGGGTACCGGTGGCGTCGTCGGCGAGCAGATTGCCGGGATTGGCGTCGCCGTGCACCGGCCTCGGCCTCGCCTCGCGCGGGAGGTCCTCGAGCAGTGCGGCCGCCTCGGACAGCAGCCCACGGTCCGCGCCCAGGGCCGGTGCGTGCCGCGGCGTGCGCTCCCTGAGGATCGCCGCGAGCTCGGCGGTGTAGTCGGACAACCGGGGGAGCGGCGCGGGTGGGTCGCCCAGCGGCGCGGCATGCAGGGTGGCGAGGAGTTCGGCGGCGATCTCGAGGCGCTGCTCGGGCGGGCGCCTGCTCAGGTCCTCGTCGTGGGAGAGGTCGTGCCCCGGCCGGATCCGTCGCAGCAGCAACGACCATGACGCGGGGTCGTGGGCGAGGAGCTCTGGACCGCCGCGCCCGGACCACAGTCGCAGACCCACCGGCTCGGCCTCGGCCTCGGCGTGCGGAAAGACGATCTTGACGACGACTTCTCCGCCGTCGCGGGTGCGTGCCGGCGCGGTCCACCCTGCGGTCCCGGTGGGGAAGGGGGCCTCAATCGTCAGTCCCCAGCGCTCGCGGGCCTGCTCGATCAGGCCGGGAAGCCGCTCGAGCCAGGCGGCGCCGGCCTCGGTGGGGCCGACCTGGTCGGCGAGGGCGGCGGGGACGACCGGCGCGCTCACGAGGTGGACGGCCGGGCGGCCAGCACGGCGGCGAGCTCGCCGGCGTCGTGGACGACCGCGGCCGCGCCCTCCTCCTCGCCCGGACGGCCGTACCCCCACCGCACGAGCACCGAGGTGAGGCCGTGCGTTCCGGCGCCGGCGATGTCGTGGTACCGGTCGCCGACCATGACGGCGCCGGTGATGTCCGCGCCAGCGGCGGACAGGCCCTCGAGCGCGCGACTGATGACGTTCGCCTTGACCTGCACACCGCCGAGGGTGTCCTCGCCGGCCAGCACACCGCTGACGGTGGTGAAGTACGCCGTGAGTCCGGCCGCGTCGAGGATCGGCTCGGCCATGGTCTGCAGTTTCGCCGTCGCCAGGGCGAGCGGGACGCCCGCGGCGTGCCAGGAGCGGATGAGCTCGTCGACCCCCGGGAAGACCGGGACGTCGGCCATTCGAGCGGCGTACCGCGTGCGGTAGTCGGCCACGAGGGGCTCGATCTCCGCCTCCGGCACGGCGGCGATGTCCCGGAAGCCCTCCCGGATGGGTGGGCCGACGAACCGCAGCAAGGTGTCCTGCACGAGCGGCGGCCGGCCGAATGCCTCGAGGGTCTCGGCAATCGCTCCGGTGATCGCGGCAGCCGAATCGGTCACGGTGCCGTCCAGGTCGAGCAGCACGGCGGTCGCGCCCAGGCGAACCGGGTGATCGAGGGCAGGGGAGGTCATGCGGTCCTCTCGCAGGTGGCGTGCGGGACAAGCGTACGTGGCGGCCACGTGGCACGCTTGAGGCGCGAGCATCAGCACAGTCCGCGCCGAGCCGGGAGGACGCCATGGGACGACTCGGGACCGTCGTCAAGGTCGCCGCGATCGCGGGGCCGGCGATCTGGCGGGTGGTGCAGGCGCTCGGGCCGACACTGCTGCGGCTGCGCCGGGAGAACCCCGAGGTCTTCGCCGCCGTCGAGAAGCAGATCACCCGCCTCGGCGAGGCGCGCCGCAAGGGCCGCAGCACGGAAGGACTGCGGCTGCGCATCTCCGCCCTGCGCGACCAGGTGGCCTATCTGCGTGCCTCCGCCGACGACGACGGCGAACGCGCCCGTGCCGAGGCCTGGCGCACCCAACTGGACCGCATCGAGGCGTCCCTGCCGTTGCTCGGGGCGATGAGCGAGAAGGCCGCCCGGCGCGAGCGCAAGCACATCGACCAGCGCATCGACACGCTGTCCGGCCAGATCCTCGCCGCCTTCATCGACGAGCAGGACGAGGACGCGCGGCTGGACCGGACGCCGCAGATCGAGAGCTGAGCCTCGCGCCGTCGCCTACCGTGGGCATGTGAGCGAGGACGACATGCCACCGCTGCCCGACGCCGTCGCACTGGAGGACGGCGCCGGGGGCCTGCCGATGGTGCGCGTGCATCACTCGCGCGGCGAGGCCGTGATCTCACTGCAGGGCGGGCAGGTCCTCTCGTGGGTGCCGTCCGGGCACGAACCGGTGCTCTGGACCAGCCCGCTGGCCCGGTTCGGCGAGGGCCAGGCGATCCGCGGCGGCGTCCCGATCTGCTTCCCGTGGTTCGGGGCGGGACGGGAGGAACCCGAGATGACGCCGTCGCACGGGTTCGCCCGAATCGCACCGTTCCGCCTGGTCGAGGCCCGCGAGGACTCCGGCGCGGTCGTGGTGCGGCTCGACCTGGGCGGCGACGACGTCGCCACCGCGCCCGGTCGTGACCGTTGGCAGCACGACTTCGTGCTGAGCGTGACCGTCACCGTCGGCGAGACGCTGCGGATCGAGGTGGCGGTCACCAACCGCAGTGACCGGGTCATCAGTTACGAGCAGGCGCTGCACGCCTACCTCGCCGTCGGGGACGTGCGCGAGGTGACGGTGACCGGACTGGACGGCGCCCCCTACGTGGACAAGACCACCCGGCCCTGGTCCGCCCGCGATCAGCACGGCGACGTCCGGATCGAACGCGAGACCGACCGCGTCTACGGGACGCGTTCGCCGGTCACGGTCCGCGACGGCGCGATGGCTCGGCGGATCCATGTCGCTCGCGAGAGCTCGGCGGACGCGGTCGTGTGGAACCCGTGGGAGTCGGCACCGGATGACGTGGGTGAGCACTGGCCAGGCTTCCTGTGTGTCGAGGCGGCCAACGTCCTGCACGACGGCGTGGTGCTCGCCCCGGGGGAGAGCCACACCATGGCGAGCACCTACGCCGTCGAACGCGATTGACCGGGCCGGCTCATGCCGTCTCGAGGGTCACCGTGACGAACGAGGCGGGCGGAAGCTCGAGCGCGAGGCGCTCGCCGTCGAGGCGGGCGCCGTCGTAATCCTGCGGGGCGACGGCGGCCGGTGAGGCCGCCGTGTTGTGGGCGGCCACGTCGTCGGCCACCAGGATGCGGCCGGTGACCTGGCCGGCCGGACGGCCGCGCAGGCTGAGGTCGAGGCTCGCCGGGGCGTCGGGATCGAGGTTGGCGACCGAGACGGTGGTGCGGCCGTCCTTGGCGGACGCCGTCGTCGAGATCGTCGGGACCTCCACGCCGTCGACCGTCCGGGTCGGCACCTCACCGACCGGATGGATCGCGAGTGCCCGACCGTCGTGATGGGCTGCCGACATCTCGAAGACGTGGTACGTCGGGGTGAGCACCATCGCGTTGCCGTCGGTGAGCACCATGGCCTGCAGCACGTTCACCGTCTGGGCGATGTTGGCCAGTCGCAGCCGGTCCGCGTGGTCGTGGAAGGCGGCGAAGTGGATGGCCGCGACGAGGGCGTCGCGCATGGTGTTCTGCTGGTGGAGGAATCCGGGGTTCGTGCCGGGTTCGACGTTCCACCAGGTCCCCCACTCGTCGAGCGCGAGCCCGATCCGCTTGGTCGGGTCGTAGGCGTCCATGACGGCGGCGTGCCCCGCGATCAGCTCACGCACGTGCTGGGCGCGCCGCACCGTGGTCCAGTATTCGTCGCGGCTGAACCGGGTCGCCGAGCCCTTGTCCGACCATGTGCCCGACATCGTGTAGTAGTGGAACGAGATCGCTTGGAAGATCTCGCGCGGCTCACGGTCGCCGAGGCCGTGGCTGACCTGCTTCATCAGCGTCTCGGTCCAGGCGTAGTCGGCGTCCGAGGCGCCGGCCGCGATCCGGTAGAGCCGGTTTTCGCCGTGGTCGCGCGCGTAGGTCGCGTGCTGACGCGCGAGCGGGGCGAACTGCTCGGCGCGGAGGTTGCCCCCGCAGCCCCACGGCTCATTGCCGATGCCGAAGAAGCGGACATTCCACGGGTCCGGGTGGCCGTGCTCGGCGCGCAGTCGGGCCATCGGGGAGTCGCCGGCGCGGGTGAGGTACTCGACCCAGTCGCTCGTCTCCTTCACCGAGCCCGAGCCCACATTGGCCGAGATGTACGGTTCGGTCCCGAGGAGCTCGCACAGCGCCATGAACTCGTGGGTGCCGAAGTGGTTGTTCTCCTCGACGTCACCCCAGTGGGTGTTGACCATGCGGGGTCGCTGCTCGCGCGGCCCGATCCCGTCCTGCCAGTGGTACTCGTCGGCGAAGCAGCCGCCGGGCCAGCGCAGGTTCGGGATCCGGATGGCCCGCAGGGCGTCGACGACGTCCCGGCGGATGCCACCCTCGTGCGGGACGTCGGAGTCCTCACCCACCCAGAACCCGCCGTAGATGCACCGGCCAAGGTGCTCGGCGAAGTGGCCGTACAGGTGCCGGCTGATCTCCGGCCCGGGAACGTCCAGGTCGACGACGGCGGACAGGGACTGCGTCATGAGGGCTCCTTCGAACTCGGGCGTCGGCGCCAGACTAGTTCCGGGACGTGAGGTCGACGCCGACCGCGCCACGGACCGGAACGGTGCCGAATCGCCGACCAGCCGTCTCATGAGCCGATCCGTCATTTGATCGATTCCAGAAAACGTGATGTGCTGACACCGTGACAGCAACCGAGGCGACCCGGCGCGATGAGCATGTCGCCATGCTCCGCGGCGCGCAGCTGCGCGTGACCGGTCCACGGCTCGCGGTGCTCGCCGAACTCGCCGAGCACCCGCACGCCGACGCCGAGGCCATCCGCACCGGCGTCCGCGCCCGGCTCGGCAGTGTCTCCACCCAAGCGATCTACGACGTGCTGCACGCCCTGACGGCCGCCCGTCTGGTGCGCCGTATCGAGCCGGAGGGTTCCCCCGGCCGCTACGAGATCGCGACGGAGGACGACAATCACCACCACGCCGTGTGCCGCTCGTGCGGCGCTGTGGTGGACGTGCCGTGCGCCGTCGGGCACGCGCCGTGCCTGACGCCGTCCGAGGACCCCGGCTTCGTCATCGACACCGCCGAGGTCATCTACTGGGGTACCTGCCAGGCCTGTCTGACCGTGGGCACCGCTCACGGTCCGCATACCACTCGAGAACTCACCGCACCGACGAAGGAGAACGCATGACGGAGACCAACGGACTCTCCCACTCCACCGGCTCGACGACGGTCGGCGGGGCACCCGCGCCGAGCGACCGCAACAGCCTCACCGCCGGGCCCGACGGCCCGATCATGCTGCACGACGTTCACTTCGTCGAGCAGATGGCGCACTTCGACCGGGAGCGCGTACCGGAGCGTGTCGTGCACGCCAAGGGTGCGGGCGCCTTCGGCACCTTCGAGGTCACGAACGACGTCTCGCGCTACACCAAGGCGGCACTGTTCCAGCCGGGCGCGAGCACCGACATGCTCATCCGGTTCTCCACCGTGGCCGGTGAGCAGGGTTCGCCCGACACCTGGCGCGACCCCCGCGGATTCGCGGTGAAGTTCTACACCACCGAGGGCAACTACGACCTCGTCGGCAACAACACCCCGATCTTCTTCATCCGCGACGCCATCAAGTTCCCGCACTTCATCCGGTCCCAGAAGCGCCGTGGCGGCTCCGGTCTGCGGGACAACCACATGCAGTGGGACTTCTGGACGCTGAACCCGGAGTCCGCCCACCAGGTCACCTACCTCATGGGCAGCCGCGGTATCCCGAAGACCTACCGGCACCAGAACGGCTACGGCTCGCACACCTACATGTGGGTCAACGCCTCCGGTGAGAAGTTCTGGGTCAAGTACCACTTCCACTCGGACCAGGGCGTCGAGGGCCTCAGCGGCGAGGAGGCCGGCCGGATCGCCGGCGCCGACGCCGACTACCACCGCCGCGACCTCTACGACGCCATCGAGCGCGGGGAGTACCCGAGCTGGACCCTCAAGGTCCAGGTCATCCCCTACGAGGAGGGCAAGACCTACAAGGTCAACCCGTTCGACGTCACCAAGACGATCTCGCACAAGGACTACCCCCTGATCGAGGTCGGCCGGATGACGCTGAACAAGAACCCGGAGAACTTCTTCGCCGAGATCGAGCAGGCGGCGTTCTCGCCCGCCTCGATCGTGCCCGGCATCGGGTTCAGCCCGGACAAGATGCTGCTCGGGCGCACCTTCTCCTACCCGGACACGCACCGGCACCGGATCGGCCCGAACTACCTCCAGCTGCCGGTGAACCGCCCGCGGGCCGCCAACGTGAACACCTACGCGTTCGACGGCGCAATGGCTTACGAGCACAGCGGTGACGCGCCGGTCTACGCGCCGAACACGCAGGGCCGTCCGTACTCCGAGCTCACCGGCCCGGCGGAGGACGGCTGGGAGGTCGACGGCGAGCTCGTCCGGTCCGCCCAGACCGTCCGGTCCGAGGAGGACACCGACTTCTACCAGGCCGGCGTCCTCGTCCGGGAGGTCTTCGACGACGCCGAGCGTGAGGAGTTCGTCAAGAACGTCGCCGGCCACCTGCAGGACGGCGTCCACGGCGAGGTCCTCCAGCGTGCCTTCCAGTACTGGAAGAACGTCGACGCCGAGATCGGCGCGCGTATCGAAGCCGCGTACCACGAGGCCGTCGGTCAGCCGGATCCCGGCAAGGAGGCAGGTGTCGCCGCCGCCACGGCGCACTCCTGAGCACAACCTGACCTGACGAGGGCCCCGGCATCGCGCCGGGGCCCTCGTTACTGTCGGTGATCGCAGCTCGGCGTCGCCGCGCGATCGCCGAGCGCACGAGCACCGCCGTGCGCATGAGTGGTGCCGGAACGTGGCTTCTTGGCCTCGAGCACCACTGTCGGCGCGGAGCGGTCAGCCGGCCGCCGGTGTCTTGACCGCCAGGACCGGAACCCGCGCTTGGAGCAAGATCTGCTGTGCCTGGCTGCCCAGAAGCAGCTTTCCCACAGGGGAGCGTCGGCGCAGTCCGATGACGATCAGCTCGGCGGACGTCTCCTCGGCAAGGTCGAGCAGCGCACCGGCGACGTCGGCGTCATGCCGGTCGGGGTGGCGGAACTCCACCGGGACGTCGTGCACGACAGGAGGTGGCTCACCGGACATGACCAGGACAATCACTCCGGTCGAGCGCAGTCGAGCCTCCTCGACTCCGGCGTCGAAGGCAACTCGTCCCTCCGCCGAGTCGGCAAAGCCCACGAGGACTGTCACGTCGCTCACCTCCTTGTGCTGCCGCGCCGCTCGGCCGATCGCGTGTTCCCCGCCGCGCGCGGAGATCGTTGTGGCCGGTCTGCGTCCAAACTACAGTGACCGCGACCGAGACGGACCCGTCTGCGGGTGACGAGGGAGTTGCCACGTGACCAGGCACAAGACCGTAGCGACCAGCGTCTACGGTCTCGTGGTGGTATTGGTCGTTGGCCTTGCCGTGGCGTTCTCGTTCCGGTCGGCCACAGCCGGCACTGAAGCGCGCGCCAACCTGACCCTGATCGCACCGGCCGGCGCCGGCGGGGGCTGGGACTCGTTCACGCGCGAGTTCCAGCAGGCGGCCCGCACCTCGGGGTTGGTCAACAACGCCCAGGTCGTCAACATCCCCGGGGCGGGAGGAACCATCGGGCTCGGTCGTGTGTCGGCCATGCGCGACGAGCCGGCGACCCTGCTCGCGACCGGCGCCGCCATGACCGGAGGGATCGAACTGAACGAGTCGCCCGTGGGATTCGATGATGTGACGCCGATCGCAGCAATGGCGGAGGACTTCGACGTCATCACGGTGCCGGCGGACTCGCCGCACCAGACGCTGGAGGACCTGGTCACGGCCTGGCAGGAGGATCCCGCCGGCTTCCCGGTGACCGGTGGGTCGGCCGGCTCGATCGACCACCTCGTCCTCGCTGACCTGGCCATCTCTGCGGGCATCGACGCCGGCGACATCACCTTCATCCCGGAGTCCGGGGGCGGCGAAGCCGTGCAGACCATGGTCTCGGGTGCCGCCCAGGCTGCCGCGACGGGCTACAACGAGATCAGCGACCAGATCGAGGCCGGTCGGGTCCGCGCGCTGGGTATCTCCGCCCCCGAACCGGTCCAGGGCATCGACGTGCCAACGATCAAGGAGCAGGGCTACGACACGGAGCTGGCGAACTGGCGAGGCTTTCTCGCCCCGCCCGGGCTGAGCGACGAGGAGCAGGGTGAGCTCCGGCAACTCGTGCGCGATGTGGTCGCGAGCTCCGAGTGGGAGGACGCGATGGAACGCAACCAGTGGGAGCCGGCGTATCTCGAAGGCGACGAGTTCGTCACCTTCCTCGAGGAGGACACCCGCCGCACCCGGGAACTGCTCGAGGAGCTGGGTCTGTGAGCGCCGTCCACCCGCCGTCCTCGACCGAGGCCCCGCCGACCGCGGGACCGCCCCGGAATTGGTGGCGGGGGCGCTCCGGTCTGGTTCTCGCGCTGGTGATGGTGGCCTTCTCGACGTACCTCCTCTACGGCGTGCTGACGATGGCGCCGACGGACAACGCCGACATCGTCGGGCCGGCGTTCTACCCCACGATCCTGCTGGTCCTCGGGTACGTGCTCGCCGCGTTGTTGATCCTGGCGTACGTGCGCCGACCGGAACCGGTCGAACGGGACGCACACACCACCTACAGCGACTGGGCGGCTCTCGCCTGGTGTGTCGGCGGATTCGCCGTCTTCGCCGCCCTCCTCAACGTCCTCGGCTGGATCCTGGCGGCCGCGGTGTTGTTCTGGTGCGTGGCACGCGGTATCGGCAGCAAGCGCCCCCTGTTCGACATCACCTTGGCGCTCCTCGTCTCCTCGATCGTCTACCTGGCCTTCGCCGTTCTCCTCGGACTGAACCTGCCCTCGGGCGTCCTCGGAGGCCTGTGATGGACGCACTGGCCAACCTGGCCGAAGGGTTCGGGCACGCCATCACGCCGGTGAACCTGCTCTGGGTGCTGGTCGGCTGCCTCCTCGGCACCGCGGTCGGAGTGCTGCCCGGCCTCGGCTCAGCCATGGCGGTCGCCCTGCTGCTGCCGATGACCTTCGCGCTCGAACCCACGGCGGCGTTCATCGTCTTCGCGGGCGTGTACTTCGGTGGTCTGTTCGGCGACTCGACCACCGGGATCCTCCTCAACACGCCAGGGCAGGTCTCCGCGATCGCCTCCACCTTCGAGGGGCACCGCATGGCCAAGGCGGGCCTGGCACCGCAGGCGCTCGCCACCGCTGCGATCGGCGCGTTCATCGGCGGCACGGTCTCGTCGGTGGTCGTCGTCTTCCTCGCTCCGGCCCTGGCAGATTTCTCGGCGAACTTCGGCCCGGCCGAGTTCTTCGCGCTCGCCCTGTTCGCCTTCGTCGCCACCTCCTCCGTGGTGGCCGACTCGGTCCTGAAGGGACTTGCCGCACTGGTCCTCGGGCTCGGCATCTCGACCGTCGGCATCGACTCGGTGACCGGTACCGAACGGTTCAGCCTCGGACTTCCTCAGCTTTTCGACGGCGTCTCCATCGTCACCGTGACGGTTGCGATCCTTGCTCTGGGCGAGGTGTTCCACATCGCCTCGCGGATCCGACGCCAAGAACTGCCCAGTGGCACCGCCTCCAGCGGACGCCCGTTCCTCAGCCGCGCCGAGGTCCGTGAGGCCGCCCCCGCGTGGGCCCGGGGTACAGCGATAGGCCTGCCGTTCGGCGTCGTGCCCGTCGGTGGTGCGGACGTACCGACGTTCATCGCCTACGACGTCGAACGACGGCTCGACCGTCGGCGTCCCCGGCCCCGGTTCGGGACCGGCGCGATCCGAGGCCTCGCGGCGCCGGAGGCCGCAGGGAATGCGACCACGGGGACATCCATGGGGGCCCTCCTGGCCCTGGGACTGCCGGTCTCGGCGACGGCGGCCATCATGCTGGCAGCCTTCCGGCAGTACGGTCTGCAGCCCGGCCCCCTTCTGTTCGACCGGGCGCCGGACCTCGTGTGGGCGCTGCTGGCGAGCTTCTTCATCGCCATGCTCGTGCTCCTCGTCCTCAATCTGCCCTTTGCCCCGCTCTGGGCGAAGCTGCTGCTCATCCCACGTCCGTATCTGTACGCCGGTATCGCCGTGTTCTGCGCCCTCGGTGTCTACGCGACATCATCGGCGGTGTTCGACCTGTTCCTGCTGCTCGGGATCGGATTGCTCGGGTTCCTCATGCGGCGCCACGGCGTCCCCCTCGCACCGCTGCTCATCGGTATGGTGCTCGGACCCCTGGCCGAGTCCAGCTTGCGGGAGGCGCTCCTGAGCTCCAACGGCGACGTCCGTGTGCTCTTAGCCGGACCGATCGCCCTCGCGTTGTACGTGGTCCTTGCCGTCGTACTCGGGTGGTCCATCGTCTCGCGAGTACGACGGAGGATGCGCCGCGACGTGTAGGCGGCCACCGTCGCCCACGCGCCGAGGATCTGCGGCATGCTCGTTCTCGCCCTGTCTCCACCTGTGAGGATGCCCGTGCCCGCTTCCGGCAACCACGAGGTCGCAGCCCGTCGGCCGTCGCCACCTTTCGCGGACTGGTTCCCCGACGCGCCGTTCGACGCCACGTACGGCTACGACCTCGAGGCGCTCCTCCAGGTGCCGGTCCCGCCACCACCGGAAGGGTTCGCGGACTTCTGGCGAGGCCGCTACACGCGGGCGCGAGGTGTCCACGTCGCCCCTGAGCTCGGCGCACCGGTCCGGCACGGGGATCATCTGGTCCGCCCGCTGAGGTTCACCAGCCTCGACGGATACCGGCTCGGCGGATGGCTGGCGCTGCCCGCCGACGGCACGCCGAGGTCCGGCGTCGTCGTCAGTCACGGTTACGGCGGTCGAGCGGCGCCGGACCTCGCGGCTGTCCCGGCCGACGCCGCCGCCATCTTTCCCGTGGCGCGCGGGCTGCCCGAACCCAGCCTGCTCGCCGAGATCCCGTCGCCGGAACAGGGGCACGTCCTGCACGGCATCGAATCGGTCGAGACCTACGTGCTCGGCGGATGTGCGGCGGATGTGTGGTGCGCTGCCACGGTGCTGACCGAGGTGTGCGGGCAGCTGCCGCTCGTGTTCTGCGGCACCAGCTTCGGCGGCGGACAGGGGGCGCTCGCTCTGCCCTGGGACGACCGGTTCGTCGCCGCAGCGCTTCGCGTGCCCTCCTTCGGCCAGTACGACGTGCGCCTGGCGTCTCCGTGCACGGGCAGCGGCGAACTCGTCCGCCACCACGTCGCCGCACACCCCGAGGCCCGCGACGTCCTGCGCTTCTTCGACGCGGCGACAGCTGCGACGTTCCTTCGCGTGCCGGCTCTCCTCGGCTGCGCGTTGTGGGACCCCGCGGTTCCGCCGCCCGGACAGTTCGCGGTCTACAACGCGTGCGCCGACGTCGCCGAACTGCAGGTCCTCGACGCCGGGCACGCCGAGTACCCGACCCAGTCCGAGGACGACGAGGAGTGGCTCCGGCGCGTCCGCGCCATGGCTGTCCGTGCCTGACCTGCCCCGTCCGACCCTGAGACGGGAGGGGGACAGACCCGGGGACAACCGGGGGGTCACCGGATATCGCCGGCAGTGGCCGAGCCGGTTCGCTGGAGGCATGGAATCGTTCCTGGTCGACGCCCTTACCGAGCTCTCCGCCCACTTCGGGCCGGCCCTCCTGGCCGTCGGAGCTCTGGTGGCGTTCGCCGAGGCGGCGCTCGGACTCGGGTTCGTGTTCCCGGGGGAGTGGGCCGTCCTCGCGTTGGGAGCCGGGACCACCACCGGATCCGAGGTGGTGCTGGCCATGGGGGTCGTCGCCCTGGGAGCGTCGGCGGGGGATCACGTCGGCTACCTCGTCGGCCGGCGGGTCGGCCCCGCGCTCGGCCGGTCCCGCCTGATCCGCCGGATCGGCACCCACCACTGGGATCGTGGGACCGCACTCGTCCAACGGCACGGTTCCGTCGCGGTGCTGATCTCGCGGCTGCTGCCGGCCGTGCGCACCATCGTTCCCGCCGCCGCGGGCGCGGGCGGCCTGACCTACCTGCGGTTCGTCGTCGGGTCGGCGCTCGGTGCCATGGTGTGGGCCGCGATGTGGGTCGGTGGCGGCGCGCTCGCCCGCACAGCACTGCCCGAGGTCGCGGCCACGTTGGGAGCGGCGAGCTGGTACCTGTTCGGCGCCGTCGTGCTGGTCGCCGCCACGGTCTGGGTGGCGCGCCGGCGACGTGCCCGGACGCGTATGGTGACCACGTCGTCGGCCGATCGCCGCGACCGGGCGGCCGCCGCACCCTTGGCCGAGTGCCCACGATGAGCTGACTCGGGCTGCTGCTGGGAGCGGCGCCGCGACCTCGGGCACCATGGTGCGGTGCTACCCCCTGAGGTCCTCGAGCAGGTCGTGCCCCGCGGCGGCCCCGGCTGGCGGATGCGGCGCGAGCGCCTCACCCGGTTCGTCGGATGCGGGTTCGGAGCGGGCCTCGTCGTGCTCGGACTCTGGCAGGGGCAGGGCCTGGCGCCCTCGCTCGGTATCGCGGCGTTCGGCCTGCTGCTGGCGGGGCTGGCGTGGCCGGTGCGGACCGGGACGGCGCAGCCCTATCCGGCTGAGCACGACGGCGCCCCGGCAACGGCGATCCCCACCCGGCCCGTGCCCTCGCGGGTGATCGTGCTGCTGGCGGCTGTCGGGACGTTCGTGCTCGTCGGCGGTGTGGTGGCAGGCCTACGGCTGCTCGGCGAGGGCCAGACGGCGCGTGGGTACGCCGCTGTCGTCGCCGGCCCGGTGCTGGGCCTCGTCCTACTCACACTCTCGCTGGCGAACCTCCACCCGCGCGCCCGGAAGCCGCGCCCCGTCCTGCTCGCCGGCGACGGCGTGCACTGGACCTGGGGCGGGCAGCCTCGCGTCACGGCGTGGGAGGAGGTCGGGACGATCGAGGCGTGGTGGACGTGGAGCGGCCTACGGTGGCCACGCCGTCGCACGAACCACATCCTGCTGCGCGATCGGACCGGACGACCGGTCGTGGCGCTCCCGCTGACGTTGCTCGCCGTCGAACCCGGCGAGGCGTTGCGGCTCATGCAGGAGCGCCTCAAGGCCGAGCACCGGTGACCCCGCTGCCACCGATCGACGCGGAGGTGGCGCACCTGCCGCGGTTCATGCGCCCGTACGGGGCGGGCTGGCGTACCCGCGCGAACCGCAGCGTGCCGGTGATGGCGTCGGTGGTCGGGGTGGGGTTCGTCGTGCTCGCCGTCGTGCTCGTGACGACGGACCCCGACGTCCCGGTGCTCGGGGCGGTGCTGGTGGCCGGGTTCGGCGCGTTGGTGGCCATGCTCGGGTGGCCGAGGCGGCCCGGCGATGCGCCTGCGCACTGGACGGTCCACGGTGACGAGCCCGCCCTGGCGGTCCCGCGCCGTGGCGTCCCGGTGCGCGTCGCGGTCGCCATGGTCGTCCTCGGAGCCACACTGCTCGTGGCCTGGGTCGGCATCCGCCTCGACGAGGCCGAGCGCGACCAGCCGGTGTGGTGGCTGCTGGTCGCCGTCGTGATGACCGTGGGTGGCGCCCTGCTGTGGCATCCGCGCGCCCGCCGGCTCGAGCCCCTCCTGGTCACCGACGAGGCCGTCGGCTGGATGCACCGCGGTCAACGCCGGTGGACACGGTGGGACGAGGTCGCGGCCGTCGAACGGCTGTGGACACGCGTGGGACGGTGGTGGGTCCCGCCGCCGCACGTCCACAACCACATCGTGCTGCGAGACCGGGCCGGGGACTGGGTCGCGACGCTCCCGATCCGATGGCTCGCGGGAGACCCGGAGCAGGTGCTCGCGCTGTTGCGGGCGCGGCAGCGAACGGGCGGCGGCGCGGGTCAGGACTGATCGCCGCCGCGCCCCGGGCCGGGCTCCGTCGCACGGGGGAGGCCGTGGCCGGGATCTCCCTCGTCCGGACGATGTGCCGACCGCGACAGACGGCCGACGATGAGGACATGAGCACGAGATCAGCAACCGCGAACCGCACCATGCGCCGGGCTCTGGCCGCGGCGGCCGTCCTCACCCTGCCGGTGACGACGGCGGCCACGGCGTCCGCCGCCCCGTCCGCGTCCGTCTCGAACCCACCGGTGGACCGCCCGGACGACCTCTCCCGCCAGGTCCTGGAGTCCGCTCAGGCCGCCGGGGCGCGCACCCTGCAACGCGGACCGGGACAGGACACGCGCCGTGACCTCGACGCCGCCGTCGACGGTCTCGTCCAAGACGGCGCGGTCGGTGTGACCGCCCGAGTCGAGACTCCCGGACAGGAATGGCGCGGTGCGGCCGGCTCGCGGGAACTCGACCACGCGCCCCCGGCCCACCCGCAGGACCGGTTCCGCATCGGCTCGATCACCAAACCGATGGTCGCCACGCTCGTCATGCAGGAGGTCGAACGCGGGAGCCTGAGCCTCGCCACTCCGGTCGCGGACATCCTGCCCGGCCTGTTGCCGGACGCCGTGGGTGGCGAGGTGACGGTCGAGCAGTTGCTCAGCCATCGCTCCGGCGCTCCGGAGTTCCTCACGCCGGCCACGCTTGCCCGCATGGACGACCCGGAGTCGGTCGAGGAGTTCTTCGACGTCCTCGGCGAGGAGTACGACGACGCCGGCCTGGTCGCCGCCGGCGCCAGCCTGCCGTGGATGTTCGAGCCGGGGACCGACTTCAGCTACTCCAACACGGGCTACATCGTGCTCGGCATGATGCTCGAGGAACTCACCGGCCGCAGTGTCTCCGACCTGCTCGAGGAGCGGGTGTTCGCGCCCGCCGGCATGCGGCACACCGACATGCCGGACGAACCGGGCACGAAAGGGCCGTTCCTCGTCGGAGCGGGCTACGCGGGCGAGGAGTACGGCGGTTGGTACAACCTCGACCACCAGGACCCGAGCCTGTTCTCCTCGGCCGGTGCCGTGACCAGCACGACGCGCGACCTGGACGCCTTCCTCGAGGCGCTGCTGGCCGGTGATCTGGTCGCTCCCGAGCTCGTCGACCAGATGCTCGTGCCGCTCAGCACGGCGGAGATGCAGTACGGACTCGGCGTGTACCGCGTCCCGGACCCGTGCGCACCGGGCGAGTACCTCTACGGCCACGACGGCGCCACCTACGGCACCGTCAGCGTGGCGTTGAGTTCCCGCGACGGGGAGCGACAGCTCGAACTGGGCATCAACGGCCGCAACGTATCCGACGACCCCGCGGCGCTGTACGACATCAACGAGGTGCTGGTCCCGATGATGCAGGCGACCTGCTGAGCGCCGATGACGGTCCCGCGCAGGGGGCGGGGGCCGGCACCGGCAGGGTCACCCGACCGTCCGTAGCGCCCCCGGCCGGCGGCCCACCAACGCGTCCAACGCGGCGGCGGTGGCGTCGTCGGCCGGGAGATGGACCACGAGGCGCTGGTCGCCGGCCAGGTCCAGGGTCTCGAACTCCAGGCGCAACGCGCCGGCGTCGGGGTGGGTCACTCGGAGCGTCCCGGTCCGCGTGGGCAGCCGGGTCACCGCGTGCCACCGCTGGGTGAACGGCGCTCCGACGGCTACGGTCAGCTCGTCGGCGACATCCCGTGACTCGGCACACGTGGTGGTCCGCAGCGCGGCGACCTGATCGTCGGCGACGGCGCCCCAGTCCGGGAAGAGGTCGCGTGCGGCGGCCTCGAAGACGAACCGCACCAGATTGGGGCGGGCGGCATCGAGCAGGCCGGTCGGCCGCGCCAGACGCTCGAATCCGGTGGTGTAGGCCAAGACGTCGCCGATCGCGTTGGTGAGGTAGGCCGGTCGCGGCTCGAGTTGCGCGAGCAGGGTGCGCACGGACGGGCGGATCTCCGCACTCGGCTCGGTCGCTGCCGGGCAGAGCAGCGCCGCACCGGTTGACTCCTTGGCGAGCATGAGTAGCCGTAACCGCTCGTCCGCCGAGAGCCGGAGGGCATCGGCCAACGCCGCCAGAACCTGGGCGGACGGGTTGGTGTCGCGGCCTTGCTCGAGGCGGGTCAGGTACTCGGCGCTGACGCCGGCCAGCGTGGCCAGTTCGGCGCGGCGCAGGCCAGGCGCGCGTCGACGCGGGCCGTGCGGCAGGCCGACCTCCTGCGGGGAGACAGCCTCGCGGCGCCCGCGCAGGAACGTGCCGAGCTCGGTGGTCACCTGCCGAGTCTACGAAGGTCGGCGGCGTCCGGTGGCTCGGAGGGTGTCCCTCGCGGGGCCAGTCTTCGCAGGGGCTGTCGACCGGAGGCCGCGGCGGGCACAGTCGAGGCCATGCACACGACGTACACACCGACCCATCCGTTCGGCCGTCAAGCCTTCGGCGCCATGAGGCTGCACGAGGCGGACACGGACTCCGAACGCGATCCCGCGTGCGTCATCGGCGCGGCGCTCGATGCCGGCGTCCACATGATCGACACCGCCGACGCCTACGGGAACGAGGCCGTGGTCGGCGCCGCGATCGCCGGCCGGCGCGAGGAGGTGCTCCTCGCCAGCAAGTTCGGCCTGGTCTGGCGTGAGGAGGTCGGCGGTCCGTACGACGTGCGCGCCGACCCGGACTACGTCCAGCAGGCTATGGAGGCGAGCCTGGGCCGCCTCGGCGTCGAGCACTTGGACCTGTACTACCTGCACGCTCGTTCCGACGAGGTCCCGATCGAGGAGACCGTCGGCGCCATGGCGGAGCTGGTGGACCAAGGCACCGTCGGCCGGCTCGGCCTGTCGAACGTCAACGCCTCGGACCTGCGCCGCGCCGCCGCCGTCCATCGGATTGACGCGGTCCAGGAGCAGTGGTCGCTTGTCCACCGACCCGACACCGACCTGCTGGACGCCGCCCGCGAGGTCGGGGCCGTCGTCGTCGCCCATTCCCCGACGGGACACGGGCTGCTACACGA
The DNA here is from genome assembly GCF_042680605.1 of Georgenia deserti. Classification (NCBI taxonomy): domain Bacteria; kingdom Bacillati; phylum Actinomycetota; class Actinomycetes; order Allobogoriellales; family Allobogoriellaceae; genus Georgenia; species Georgenia deserti. The sequence continues at coordinate 231,482 of NZ_JBHUEE010000004.1, read as the reverse complement.
CGGTGGGACTTCGCCGGCACTACGAGCGGAGCTCGACGCGATCGCACGCGAGCAGGGCGCGACGCGCGGTCAGATCGCGCTCGCCTGGGTGCACCACCGCTCCGCCGTCCACAGCCTCGACGTCGTACCGCTGCCCGGGACCACGTGCGCCGGCCACGTGCGGGAGAACGTCGCCGCCGCCGAGCTCACGCTCACCGCGGACCAGCTCGCCCGGCTGGACCAGGTGGCGGAGGCCCCGTCCTAGACCGCCACGACCGCCACGACCATGAACTCAGGAGGAACGATGTCCACGTCCACGTCCACGTCCATGTCCACGTCCATGTCCACCTTCACCGCCCGCGAGCTCGGCTACCTGAGACGGGGAGTGGCCGAGGCCCAGCTCGCGCGGCTCGCCACCGTCGGCCGGGACGGTCGCCCACACGTGACCCCGCTCGGATTCACCTACGACCCCGAATCCGATGCGATCCTCATCGGTGGCCACGCCGGAACGCACATGGCGGGCAGCAAGAAGTTCCGCGACGCACGGGCCAACCCGGAGGTGGCGCTCGTCGTCGACGACGTTGCGACGACCGATCCCTGGCGGCCACGCGGACTCGAGATCCGCGGCCGCGCCGAGACGTTCACCGAGGGCGGCGAGGAGGTCGGCGCCCGGCTCGAACCGGACTTCCCGTGGGACCCGGCGTGGATCCGGATCCGACCGCGCCGCATCCTGTCGTGGGGGATCGACACGGACTCGTTCGAGCTGGCCGCGCGGGACGTCGAGCCCGCCTGACCGCCGTCGACCGCTACAGTTCCTACGCCGCGCGCCCGGAGGAACGGGCGCGTGCGGTGGGAACTGCAGCGGTCGGTGACACGGGTCAGTCGCGGAAGGTCTCGATCTGGGCCCCGAGCTGGATGAGTCGCTCCTGCAACTGCTCGTAGCCACGGGCGATGATGTCCACCCCGCGCAGCACGGACGTGCCCTTGGCGGCGAGCATCGCCAGCAGAATGACGACGGCGGGACGCAGCGCCGGTGGGCAGCTCACCTCCGCGCCGGACCAGCGCGTCGGTCCGGTGACGTCGAGGCGGTGCGGGTCCAGGAGGCGGACATCGGCACCGAGTCGGGTGAGGTCAGTGAGGTGGATGGCCCGGCCCTCGTAGACCCAGTCGTGGATGAGGGTCTTACCCTCCGCACATGCCGCGATGACGGCGAAGAACGGCAGGTTGTCGATGTTCAGGCCGGGGAACGGCATCGGGTGGATCTTGTCGATCGGTGCCTTGAGGTCGCTCGGGTGGACGGTGACGTCCACCAGCCGGGTCCGACCGTTGGCCGCGGGGTACTCGGGGGAGAGGGTGTAGCGCAGCCCCATCTCGGCGAGGGTGGCGAGCTCGATCTCCATGAACTCGATCGGCACCCGTGCGACGGTGATCTCCGAGTGCGTGACGATGCCCGCGGTGAGCAGGCTCATCGCCTCCACCGGGTCTTCGGCGACGGCGTACTCCACGTCCGCGTCGATGTCGGCCAGGCCGTGGACCCGCAAGGTCGTGGTCCCGATGCCCTCGACCCGCACGCCGAGCAGTTCCAGGTAGAAGCAGAGGTCCTGGACCATGTAGTTGGGGCTGGCGTTGCGGATCGTGGTCACGCCGGGGTGCCGGGCGGCGGCCATGAGGGCGTTCTCGGTCACCGTGTCGCCGCGCTCGGTGAGCACCACCGAGATCTCGTCCGGCCGGTTCGGATCGACCGTGGCGTGGTAGTGGCCGCCGGTGGTGACCACGTCGAGGCCGAACGGACGTAGGGCGATCATGTGCGGCTCGACGGTGCGGGTCCCCAGGTCACACCCGCCGGCGTAGGGCAGTTCGAACTTCTGCTCGCGGCCGAGCAGCGGGCCGAGGAACATGATGATCGAGCGTGTGCGGCGCGCCGCATCCTCGTCGATGCCGGCGAGGTCGAGGGTGGCCGGCGGCACGATCTCGAGGTCCTTGCCGTCCGCCGACCACGTGGCGCGCACGCCGATGGAGCGCAGCACGTCGACAATCCGGTCGACCTCGACGATCCGGGCGACGCCACGCAGCACGGTGCGGCCGCGGTTGAGGAGCGAGGCACACAGCAGTGCGACGGCACCGTTCTTGGACGACTTGACGGTGATCGTTCCGGAGAGCTGCTGGCCACCGGTCACGCGCAGGTGCGCGGGACGAGGGGTTCCAAAGGAGAGCAGATCCGCCTCGAGGGCCTGGTTGATCCGGGAGAGGAGCTCGACGGACAGGTTCTGGCTGCCCTGCTCGATGCGCGCGATGGCGCTCTGGCTCGTGCCCAGGCGCTCGGCGAGCTGGCTCTGGGTGATGCCGTTGTGCTGGCGCGCGCCGCGGATCAGCGAGCCGATCTCGGCGAGCGGGGTTTGCGTGTCGATCACGGTCATACCCACGACGATATCTCAGATCTGAGATATGCCAAGCGCTGGATGTGTGTCCTGGCGCACATCGTTCCGTCCGCCATGCGCGCTGTGAGATGCATCGCGAGATCCTGGCGTCCTTCAGCGTGGCACGCCGCACGTGGTCGCGCGACTCGGATCCGACGTCGCGCCTCTGCCCGGCACCCACGCACCGTCACCATCCGTTCACGCGACCTCGTTAGCTTCGGCTCATGCTCGAGGACGTCCGCGAATACATCGACCGGCTCCAGATCGACGGACACCGGGTCGGCGAGGATCACGACGACGATCCGGTCCTCATCGACGCGGCCGGTCGGGCCGTGGACACCTGGCGGGAGAACTACCCCTACGACGAGCGCATGCCACGCGCCGAGTACGACGAGACCAAATACCTGCTGCAGGTGGAACTACTCAAGCTGCAGAACTGGATCACCGAGTCCGGCGAACGGCACGTGATGATCTTCGAGGGCCGGGACGCCGCCGGAAAGGGCGGGACCATCAAACGGTTCATGGAGCACCTGAACCCGCGCTACGCCCGCACCGTGGCGCTGAGCAAGCCCAGTGACCGCGAGCAGAACCAGTGGTACTTCCAGCGTTACGTCGAACACCTGCCGACCGCCGGGGAGATAGTCCTGTTCGACCGGTCCTGGTACAACCGCGCCGGCGTCGAACGGGTCATGGGGTTCTGCACCCCTGACCAGTACGAGCGATTCATGGTCCAGGCGCCGCTGTTCGAGCAGATGCTCGCCGAGTCCGGGATCTCGGTGACGAAATTCTGGTTCTCCGTCACCCAGGCCGAGCAGCGCACCCGATTCATCATCCGCCAGGTCGACCCCGTGCGGCAGTGGAAGCTCTCGCCGATGGATCTGGAGTCCTTGGACAAGTGGGACGACTACACCGCCGCCAAGGAGGAGATGTTCCGGCGCACGGACACCGACTGGGCGCCGTGGATCACCGTGAAGTCCAACGACAAGAAGCGTGCCCGGATCAACGCGATGCGCTACTTCCTGTCCCGGTTCGAGTACGAGGGCAAAGACCACGAGGTGGTGGGGCAGCCGGATCCGAACATCGTCCGGCGGGGGATCGACGCCGTCGGGGACTGAGGGAAGGTCATGACCTGGCGCCGCGTAACGACAAAGCCCGAGCACGTACGGCCCGGGCTGTTGATGTCGAAGAGAGTCGGTGTCCGAGGGGGGACTTGAACCCCCACGCCCTATAACGGGCACTAGCACCTCAAGCTAGCGCGTCTGCCAATTCCGCCACCCGGACAAGTGGTTCCTCGCCCGGCCGGACCAGGCCCGACCTGGCTGAGCAACGCGAAAGAATGTAGCACGCGCGAGCGGCGCCGTTCGACCGTCACGCGGGCGCCGCACGCCGTTCGTGAGCGACCCCACAAGGCCGGTGTAGCGGTCGGGCACGGTCGGCGGCGGCTTGCCTACCTGGCCCGTGCCCCAGCTCGTCTCTCGACGGCGGCGGGACGCATTACGGTCGGAGGTCATGGAGCCCTACGAGCTGTCGTCCGGTGACCTCCTGCTCTCCGCGCCCACCGAGGACGACGTCGACCGCATCACCGAGATCTGCCAGGACCCGGACATTCAACGGTGGACCACGATCCCGAGCCCGTACCGCCGCGAGGACGCGGTCGGGTTCGTCGAGAACGTCGTCCGCGACGGCTGGCAGAGCGGCTCGCCCACGTGGGCGGTCCGCGTCACGGACGACGGCGTCACGCGCCTGGTCGGCATGATCGGCATCTCCGACGTCGCCCACGGCAAGGGCGAGCTCGGCTACTGGCTGGCCCCCGAGGCACGCGGTTCGGGCGTGATGAGCCGCGCGGTCGGGCTGGTGCTCGACGACGCCTTCGGCGACCTCGGTCTCGACCTGCTCGAGTGGAAGGCGGGCGTGGGGAACTGGGCGTCCTGGCGCGTGGCGTGGCGGCACGGCTTCCGGAAGGAGGGCACGGTGCGCGGGCTCGTCGCGAGCCGCGGCACCTGGCAGGACGGGTGGATCGGCACGATCCGCCGAGACGACCCGCGCGAGCCTGCCGCCCCGTGGGACGGACCGGCAGACCCGGTCACCGCGACCGCGACCGCCGCACCGTCGCCGCGTGACCCGGAGGCGTTGGTGCGCCAGTTCCACGAGACCTACGCCCTCCCGGTGGTCACCGACGCCCCGGAGGTCGACCGCGACCGGATCCACATGCGTATGGCACTCGTCGCCGAGGAACTCGCCGAGCTCGTCGAGGCGGTCTACGGCGAGCAGGCGGGCGCCGAGATGTCCGCAGCCTTCACCCGTGCCGTCGCCGCTGATGACGGCACCCGCGACACCGTCGAGGCGGCCGACGCACTCGGCGACCTTGTCTATGTCGTCTACGGCATGGCCCTGGAGTGCGGCATCCCGCTGGCCGATGTCCTCGCCGAGATCCAGGCCTCCAACCTGTCCAAGTTCGGCGACGACGGCAAGCCGATCTATCGCGAGGACGGCAAGGTCCTCAAGGGCCCCGGCTACTTCCCGCCGGACATCACGCAGGTGCTCGCGAGCCATGGGTACCGAGCCCGCGCCTGACCCTGCGAGGATGAGAGCTTTCTCACATTCCGCTCATCCGGGGTTCATGGACGGGCTCGAGACTTCTCCCGTCATGCTCGATCCCTCTCAAGCACCGGGAGCACCGCCCATGTCCAGAATCCCCGCCCTGCTCGCCACGCTCGCCGTGGCGGCCGGCCTCGCTGTCACAGTCTCGGCGCCAGCCTATGCCGATGATCGCCGATGCACCGGCACCATTCGCACCGCCTCCATCGATGGAGACATCTACGTTCCCCGCGGCGCCACCTGCACCCTCGTCGGTACGAGGGTGGACGGCAACGTGAAGGTCTACGCCAACGCCACGCTGGTCGCGCGCGGCATCAAGGTTGACGGCAACATCCAGGCCGACAACCACAAGCGCGTGCGGATCCTGCCTCGCACGCTCGCCGACGGCCGGCTCAGCAGGACTACGGTCGGTGGCAACATCCAGTTCAAGCAGGGCGGTGGCGGCGAGGTCCGCCGCACCCGTACCGACGGCGACATCCAGCTGTTCACCAACAACGACGGCGGCAAGTTCGCCGTCTACGGCAACCGCGTCGGCGGCAACCTGCAGTGCAAGTCCAATACGCCGCGCCCGGTCGGTGCCAACAACGTCGTCCAGGGCAACAAGGAGGGCCAGTGCCGCGGGTTCTGACCCCGTGACCCGCGTGCCCCGTCGAGCACACCCGGCTCGGCGGGGCTCGCACCCGGGGTCGGCGACGTCCGCAGCGCCGTCCGCCCAGGGCATTGCACAATGGCGCGCATGCCTGAGACCACGCCCACCACGGGCACGGGTTCGACCGAGCTCGATCCCGCGAACCCGTTCGCGCAGCCGTGGGACCTGCCCTACGGTCTGCCCGACTTCGCCGCCGTACGCACCGAGCACCTCCGCCCGGCCATCGCCGCCGGGCTCGCCGCCCAGCGGGCGGAATGGGAGGCGGTGGCCACCGACCCGGATCTGCCCGACGTCGCCAACACGCTCGAAGCCCTCGAACGTTCGGGCCAGTTGCTCCGCCGCGTGCTCGCCGTCTTCCACACGCTCGCCTCGTCGGTCGGCACGGACGAGATCCACGAGATCGAGAGCGAGATCGCCCCGCAGCTCGCGGCCCACCAGGACGCTTTGTGGCTCGATCACCGGATCTTCGCCCGCATCGAGTCGCTGGCCAACGCCGAGGCACTCGTCGACCTCGATCCGGAGACGAGTTGGCTGCTCGCCGAGTACCGCAAGAACTTCCTCCGCGCCGGCATCCGACTCGGACCGGAGGAGACCGAACGACTCAAGGAACTCAACGCCCGCCTCGTGACGCTCGAGACGGAGTTCGGCCAGCGCGTGGTCAAGGCGATGGAGGCCGGAGCCGTTCCGGTCGACGATGGTGACCGGCTGGCCCCGCTCGACGAGAACACCGTGGCCGGACTGGCCCGCAACGCTGCGGAGAACAACGCTGACGCGGCACACCTCATCCCGCTGCGACTGCCCACCCAGCAGCCGCTGCTCGCCCGCCTCGAGGACCGCGAACTGCGCCGCCAGCTTCTCGAGGCCTCCGAACGGCGGGGGAGCGGCGTCGACGAGGCGTCGGACACCCGGGCCATCCTGCTCGAGACGGCGCGGCTGCGCGCCGAGCGGGCCCGGCTGCTCGGATATGACACGCACGCCGCCTACGTCGCCGAGGACGCCACGGCCAAGACCGTCACCGCCATCAACGAGATGCTCGGCCGGCTCGCCGCACCTGCCGTTCGCAACGCCCGGCAGGAAGCCGTAGAGCTGCAGGACATGCTGGTGCGCGACGGCGCAGGGGCGGAGCTTCGCGCCGCGGACTGGGCCTTCTACGCCGAGAAGCTCCGCAAGGAGCGCTACGACGTCGACGACGCGGTCCTCCAGCCGTACCTCGAGCTCAACCAGGTCCTCACCGACGGTGTCTTCTACGCCGCCCACGAGCTCTACGGCATCACCCTCCACGAACGCGCCGACCTCGCGGGCTACGCCGACGGGGTGCGCGTGTGGGAGGTCACGGAGGAGGACGGCACCGGTCTCGGGCTTTTCCTCGGCGACTTCTACGCCCGCGCCGGCAAGCGAGGCGGGGCGTGGATGCATCACCTCGCGGACCAGTCCCACCTGCTCGGGCAACGCCCCGTGGTGGTCAACAACCTCAACATCACCCGGCCGCCCGACGGCGAGCCCACCCTGCTCACCTGGGACGAGGTCCGCACGTGCTTCCACGAGTTCGGCCACGCGCTGCACGGACTCTTCTCGGACGTGCACTACCCGAGCCTGTCCGGTACGTCCGTCCCGCGCGACTTCGTGGAGTACCCGTCCCAGGTCAACGAGATGTGGATGGCCAACCCCGCCGTCGTCGAACGGTTCGCTCGCCACCACGTCACCGGTGAACCCATGCCCGCCGAGCTGCTGCGCCAGGTCCTCGCGGCCGCCGAGTACGGCGAGGGCTTCGCCACCACGGAGTACCTCGGTGCGGCGCTGCTCGACCAGGCCTGGCACCAGCTCGCCCCGGAGGACGTGCCCACGGAGCCGGAGGAGGTCGCTGCTTTCGAGCGGAGCGCCCTGGAGGCGGCCGGCGTCGCGTTCGACCTGGTGCCGCCGCGGTACCGCTCCAGTTACTTCAACCACACGTTCGGCGGCGGCTACGACGCCGGCTACTACTCCTACATCTGGTCCGAGGTGCTCGACGCGGACACTGTCGAGTGGTTCACGACGGAAGGGGACATCGCCGGTGACGGTGGTCTGAACCGGATGGCGGGGACCGCGTTCCGTGCCAAGCTGCTCTCTCGCGGCAATGCGCAGGACCCGCTCCAGTCCTTCCGTGACCTTCGCGGACGCGACGCCCGGATCGAGCCGTTGCTCACCCGCCGGGGCCTTAAGGACTGACGGCCCGCCGCCGTCCGGCACAGCCGAGCTGCGCACCGCGGCGGGTCGGTACCCTGCCCGACATGACGTCTCCGCCTGCCGCGATCCGGCCCGAGGACGAGGTCGTCGACCTCTGTCGCGACCTCATCCGTATCGACACCTCGAACTACGGTGACAACTCGGGCCCGGGCGAGCGGGACGCGGCCGAGTACGTCATGGCACGGCTGACCGAGGTCGGCTTCGCCCCGGAGCTCATCGAGAGCGTGCCCCGCCGCTCCAGCGTCGTGCTGCGCATCCCCGGTACCGAGCCCACGCGTCCCGCGCTGGTGCTGCACGGGCACACCGACGTCGTCCCCGCGAACGCCGCCGACTGGTCCGTCGATCCCTTCGCGGCCGAGGAGCGCGACGGGCTCATGTGGGGGCGTGGCGCCGTCGACATGAAGGACATGGACGCGATGATCCTCGCCGTCGTGCGGGACATGGGCCGGACCGGCTGGCGCCCGCCCCGGGACCTCATCGTCGCCATGTTCGCCGACGAGGAGAACGGCGGCAGGCTGGGTGCCCAGTGGCTGGTCCGCAACCGGCCCGACCTCTTCGAGGGCGCCAGTGAGGCGATCAGCGAGGTGGGTGGCTACTCGGTCGACATCGACGGTCGGCGAACCTACCTGCTGCAGACGGCCGAGAAGGGCCTCGCCTGGCTCCGGCTCGTCGCCGACGGCACCGCCGGCCACGGTTCCCAGGTCAACACGGACAACGCCGTCACCGCTCTCGCCGGTGCCGTGCACCGCATCGGGGAGCATGCCTGGCCCCTCCGGCTGACCAAGACCGTGACCCAGCTCCTCGACGGCGTGGCGGAGCTGACCGGCACCAGCTACGACCCCGAGGACATCTCCACGATCGAGTCGCTGGTCGACGCGCTCGGACCGGCGAAGAAGTTCGTGGGTGCGACGCTGCGCACGGGCGCCAACCCCACGCAGCTCGAGGCCGGATACAAGGCCAACGTCATCCCCGGTCAGGCGACCGGCGCTCTCGACGTCCGCCTTATCCCGGGGGACGAGCACGAGGTCATGGAGACGCTGCGCCGCCTCGCCGGTCCGGACGTACGCATCGAGGACATCCACCGGGACACCGGCCTGGAGGTGCCCTTCTCCGGCACACTGGTCGACGCCATGGTCGCGGCCATCGACGCCGAGGACCCCGGCGCCCGCGTGCTGCCCTACATGCTCTCCGGTGGCACCGACAACAAGTCGCTGCACCGCCTCGGCATCGCCGGCTACGGCTTCGCCCCGCTCCGGCTCCCGCCGGACCTGGACTTCGCCGGGATGTTCCACGGTGTGGACGAACGCGTTCCGGTCGACGCGCTCCGGTTCGGCGTGCGAGTCCTGGAACGGCTCGTGCGAACCTGTTGAGTCCTCAGAGCGTGGCTTCGACTCGCATCGCCTTCCGGCGCAGCCACACCTTCCGGGTCCCGCCCACGTACAGCCTGGTCCGTGCGAGCTCCCACCGGCCGTACTCGGCCTCGTCGGTGAGGAGCTGGCGCACGTCACCCCGGCTGACGTTCTTGGGGAGCGTGACGGTGCGGTACTCGTAGTAGGCGGCCGATGCGCGGCGGCCGCGCTTGGTGGCGGTCCGTTGGTTCTGACCCGGCATCCCCTTATGCTCCCCCTCGTCGTGAGACTGACCCAAATCGACGGCGTCCACGCAGGTCAGGGCCGGGCTGTGCGGCCGGGGCGGGGACGCTACCCTCGTCCCATGGCAAACGACCCGCGGGCCGCGCTCGACCGACTCATCGCTGCGTTCGAAGCACACTACGACGCGGTCGTCGCTGCGCGTGACAGCGACGCACCGGGCGTCATCTCCGCGGCGAACACCCTCATGGACGCGTTCGACACCTACGACGACGCGTTGTTCACCTCGCACGGAGTCGACACGCCCTTCGACATCTACACCGACGATGAGGATGACGACGAGGACGACGAGGAGTTCGACTACGACGACGAGCGGTAGCTCTTCGCAGCCACACGCGTCGTCGCGGCCGGGCGGGACGGCCCAGGCTCAGATCTGCTCGGGATAGCCGATCGCCGGAGCGGTGACCTCGTCGAGAACGTCGCGGATCGGGCGCGGGAGCTCGAGGTCCGTGGCCGTGAGCACACCGTGGAGCTGGCCGGCATTGCGGGCACCGACGATCGCCGAGGCCACGCCCGGTCGGTCCCGTACCCATGCCAGCGCCACCTCGACCGGTGCCCGCTCCAGGCCGTTGGCCGCCGTCGTGACAGCTTCGACCACGCCGTGCGCACGGTCGTTGAGGTACGGCTCGACGAACCCGCGCAGGTGCGGCGACGCCGCCCGCGAGCTCGCCGGAATGGTCGAACGGTACTTCCCGGTCAGCACACCACGACCGAGCGGCGACCAGGCCAGCACGCCGACGCCGAGGGCCGCCGCGGCCGGGATCACCTCGCGTTCGACGCCCCGTTGGAGGAGTGAGTACTCCATCTCCACGGCGGCCAGGCCGGGGGCAGCCCCGAGCAGCGTGGCCGCCTGCGCCGTGGTCCACGCCGGATGATTCGCCAGGCCCACGTAGCGGGTGCGGCCACTGCGGACGGCCTCGGACAGGGCGGCGACCGTCTCCTGCACCGGCGTCGCCGGGTCCGGCCGCTCGACGAGGAACAGGTCGAGATGGTCGGTGCCCAGCCGGTCCAGCGTCCCGTCCAGGTCGTCCAGCAACCGGCGCCGCGAGGCATCGGGTGCCCCGTCGCGCACGCCCGCTTTGGATGCCAGCACGAGGTCGCGCCGGTCCACCACGGTGCCCATGAGGTGGCCGAGCAACGCCTCCGCCGCCCCGTCCCCGTAGCGGGCAGCGGTGTCGACCAGCGAGCCACCGGCGTCGAGAAAGGTCTCGAGCTGTTCGCCCGCGTCGTGCTCGTCGGTGTCCCGTCCCCAGGTCATGGTGCCCAGCCCGATGCTGGAGACCTGGAGCCCGGTGCGGCCCACCCTGCGCTGCTGCATGGTCTCAACCTACTGGTGGCGGCCGTGCCGTCGTCCCGCGTCCGACCGCGGTGGCATACGACACCTCGGTCGTCTGCGCCCTGGGACGGATGGCTGTCCCAGCTTCGTCGCTTATCGTGGCGACCCGTGACGTGGTGGGAAGCAATCATCCTCGGCCTGGTGCAGGGCCTGACAGAGTTCCTCCCGATCTCCTCGAGCGCGCACATCCGCATCGTCGGAGAGCTCCTGCCGGGCGGGAGCGACCCCGGCGCGGCGTTCACCGCGATCACCCAGATCGGCACCGAGACCGCCGTCGTCCTCTACTTCCGCAAGGACATCGTCCGGATCGTCGCCCGCTGGTTCCAGTCCCTGCCCGTGGGCCCGTGGAAGCGGCAGGTGCCGACCAGTGACCCGGACGCGCGCATGGGCTGGTTCGTCATCGTCGGGTCCGTGCCGATCGTCGTCGCGGGCCTGCTGTTCGAGGACGCCATCGACCACGGCCTGCGCAACCTGTGGATCACCGCGGCCATGCTACTGATCTTCGCGGTGTTCCTCGGCCTTGCCGACATCTACGGACGTCGCACACTGACCCTCGACCGGCTGACATGGAAGCACGCGATTCTCTACGGCTTCGCTCAGATGCTCGCCCTCGTGCCGGGCGTCTCACGTTCCGGCGGGACCATCACCGCCGGTCTGCTCATGGGCTACTCGCGCGAGGCAGCCGCCCGCTACGCCTTCCTGCTGGCCATCCCGGCCGTCATGGGCTCGGGGTTCTACAAGCTGTTCTCCGACGTCATCGTCGGCGAGCCCGCCGAGGGCGCGCCGGATGTGCCGGGCGCGTACATCGCGATCGCCACCGTGCTCGCTTTCGTTGTCGGGTACAGCATGACGGCGTGGCTGCTGCGCTACATCTCCACCCACAGCTACGCACCGTTCGTCATCTACCGCATCGTGCTCGCCGTCGCGGTGGCGGTGCTGCTGCTCACCGGCACCGTGCCCGCCGAGCCGTCCGGACCGGTCGGCGTCACCCCCTGACCCCCGCGCCGGGCCACGCGCCGGTCCGCGACGCCGACGCGGACGCGTGTGTGGCGTCCGCCGGTCCGGCGGTTAGAGTCGGCCCGTGCGTTCCTGGCCTGCTCCCGACGTCCCGCAGCTGCCCGGCACCGGCGGCGTCGTCCACCTCTTCGACACTGCTACCGAGAGCCTGCTGGCGACCCGCACGGACGGACCGGCCCACCTCTACGTCTGCGGCATCACCCCGTACGACGCGACGCACCTCGGGCACGCCAACACCTACCTCGCCTACGACCTGCTGGTGCGTGCCTGGCGCGACGCCGGACGCGAGGTCCGCTACGTCCAGAACGTCACCGACATCGACGACCCGTTGCTCGAACGGGCCTGCGCGACGGGCACCGACTGGGAGCGGATCGCCGCGGATCAGATCGACCTTTTCCGCAGCGACATGGAGACCCTCCGGGTACTGCCGCCGACCACCTACGTCGGGGTCGTGGAGTCGGTCGGGCCGATCGCCGCCGCCGTGGAGCACATGCTCGACCAGGGCAGCGCCTACCGGGTCGCACTGCCGGAGGGCGCCGGCGGGGCCGCCCCAGACCTGGGCGACGTCTACGCCGACGTCAGCGCCGACCCCCTGTTCGGAACCGCCGCCCGGTTGGAGACCGGCGAGATGGAACGACTCTTCGCCGAGAACGGAGGCGATCCGGACCGCGAGGGCAAACGTCAGCCCTTGGACCCGCTGCTGTGGCGGCGCAGCCGGGACGGAGAACCCGACTGGGACGGCGGCGGTCTCGGCCACGGCCGGCCAGGCTGGCACCTGGAGTGTGCGTGCTTCGCGCACGCCTACCTCGACGGCGACGTGGAGGTTCAGGGCGGAGGACGTGACCTCGTCTTCCCGCACCACGAGATGAGCGAGTCGCATCTGCGCATGCTCACGGACACCGCCACACCCGTGCTGGTGCACAACCACGCCGGCCTCGTCGCCTACGACGGCGAGAAGATGAGCAAGTCGCGCGGGAACCTCGTGTTCGTCTCACGGCTCGTGGCCGACGGCACCGACGCCATGGCGGTGCGGCTCCTGCTCCTCGCGCACCACTACCGCACGGACTGGGAGTACCGCGACACGGACGTCACGGCCGCAACGCAGCGGCTCGAGCGTTGGCGCCAGGCCGTCTGCCTGCCCTCCGGGCCGGCGGCCGAGCCGGTCCTCGACCGTGTCCGGCAGGCCCTGGCCGACGACCTCGACGCACCGGCGGCGCTGGCCGCCGTCGACGCGTGGGTCGATGCCGCGTCGGCGGACCAGGGATCCGGTGTCGACGGGGCGCCCGAGCTGGTTCGCCGGACGGTGGACGCCCTGCTCGGCGTCGCGCTCTGAGTTCTCGGGGCGACGCCCGAGGGCGGATTCAGTGTCCGGGCGGTCCGGGAGGCGCCGTCGGGCCGCCTTTGTCGCCCTTGTCCCCACGGGTGTCACGGCGGCGCAAGTACTTCTCGAACTCCTTCGCGATCGCCTCACCGGAGGCCTCGGGCAACTCCGCGGTGTCCTTGACCTCCTCGAGCTGCTGGATGTACTCCGCGACGTCGGGGTCCTGGCCGGCCAGCTCGTCCACGCCGGCCTGCCAGGCCCGGGCGTCCTCCGGCAGGTCACCGATCGGCAACGGTTCGCCGATGATCTCCTCCAGGCGCTGCATCAGCGCGAGGGTCGCCTTCGGGGACGGTGGCTGCGAGACGTAGTGCGGGACCGCCGCCCACACGCTGAGCGTGTGCATGTTCTGCTCGGCGGCCATGTGGGCGAGCACCCCGACGATGCCGGACGGCCCCTCGTACTCCGAGGGTTCGACGTCCAGCAGCGCCTGGACCTCAGGATCGCTGGAGGAGGCCTGGACCGGGATGGGTCGTGAGTGCGGGACGTCCGCCAGCAGTGCGCCGAGCGTCACGACCGTCCCCACGCCGAGCCCGCGTGTGACGTCGAGGATCTCCTCGCAGTAGTCGCGCCACCGGAACGAGGGCTCGATGCCCTGGACCAGCACGATCCGTCGCCCGGCGATCGGCGTGGTGGCGACCGAGATCGCCGTGCTCGGCCAACTCAAGGTGCGGGTGCCGTCCGGTTCGGTTGCCACATGCGGTCGGGTGACCTGGAAGTCGTGGTAGTCCTGCGGGTCCAGCTCATGGACCACCTCGGCGTCCCAGGCCTCGGCGATGAGCTCGAGAGACTGCGACGCCGCGGCGCCGGCGTCGTTCCATCCTTCGAAGGCCGCGAGCAGGAGCGCCGGGGGCAGCTCCTGGCCGGACGGCTCGGGGGACGCCTCGGGCGAGCTGCTGGAGTCCGCAGGTGTCATGAGGCCACAGTAGGCGTCGACGCGACCACGGCGTGAACGCCGGGCGTCCGGTCCGGTGTGGGCGCAAGGCGGCCGTCCGGCAGCCCGTTAGGCTCGAGGCACAACGCTGACGTCCGCTGGCTGGAGCACGCCCTGAACACCGCCCTTGAACACCACGACGCCGACCGTCCGACCGCCCCGGCGGGCCTGCCCGACGCCGTCCTGTGGGACATGGACGGCACCCTGATCGAGTCGGAGCCGTACTGGATGGCCGCGGAGCATCGGCTGGCCGAGCAGCACGGCGCCACCTGGACGCACGAGCAGGCGCTCCAGCTCGTGGGTCAGGAACTGCTGGTCAGTGCGCGCATGTTCCAGGAGCAGACCGGGGTGCCCGGAACCCCGGAGTCCATCGTCGACCAGCTCCAGGGGAACGTGCTCGACCAGATCCGTCAGCACGGTGCGCCCTGGCGGGCCGGCGCCCGTGAGCTGCTGACGGCACTGCGCGACGCTGGCGTGCCGTGCGCGATGGTGACGATGTCCTACGGACCGTTCGCCCGCACCGTCGCGGACGCCGCCCCGGCCGGAGCCTTCTCCGCCGTCGTCAGTGGTGACGAGGTTGCACGGGGTAAACCGGATCCGGAGCCGTACCTGACCGGCGCCGCACGCCTCGGCGTGGAGATCGCCCGGTGCGTCGCCATCGAGGACTCGCCGCCCGGGGTCGGATCCGCCCTCGCCGCGGGTGCCCGGACCGTGGTGGTACCGCTCATGGTCGAGGTGCAGCCGCAGGACGGCCTGAGCCGCCTGGCCACGCTCGAGCAGATGTCTCTCGACGTCCTGGCGGAGATCGCGGCCGGCCGGGAGATCGACACGGTCGAGACCACGAGCGAGTGACCTGACGCGGTCAGACCGCCTGCACGCCGAGCAGGTGCGTGACGCCGTCGGCCGGCAGCTCGGGCGGCTCGCCGCCGAAGGCCGGGCAGAACTGCTGGAACGAGCACCACGCGCACAGCCGGGACGGCTGGTGCGGGAAACGTCCGCTTCGGGCGACCTCGGCCATCCGCCGCCACAGCGCCTCCAGGTCGCGTTCGAAAGCGACCAGTTCGTCCTCGGACGGGTCGTGCGTCAGGATGCGACCGTCGCCCAGGAACACCAGCTGGAGGCGGGCGGGAACCGTTCCGTGCAGCCGCCACAGCATGAGCGCGTAGAACCGCATCTGGAACAACGCGTTGTCCTGGTAGCTGGGATGCGGCGACCTGCCGGTCTTGTAGTCGACGACCCGGACGGCGCCGGTCGGGGCCACGTCCATGCGGTCGACGAAGCCGCGCAGCAGGATGCCGGAGGCGAGTTCGGTCTCGACCAGCATCTCCCGCTCGGCCGGCTCCAGTCGGCGGGGGTTCTCCATCCGGAAGTACTGGCTGAGCAGGCTGCGCGCCTCCGCCAACCAGGCGCCGAGCTCGTCCGGCCCGGTGAACATGCCGGTCACGTCCGGTCGGTCCTGCTGCAGTTCCTGCCACTGCGGGTCGAGCATGCCCTGCGCAGCCTCCTCCGTGCGGCCGCTGGCGGGCAGGTCGAAGAGTCGCTCGAGGACGCTGTGGACGAGCGATCCCTTGACCGCCGCCTGGCTCGGCGGTTCGGGCAGACGGTCGATCGCGCGGAACCGGAACAGCAACGGGCACTGCAGGAAGTCCTTGGCCCGGGACGGCGAGATCGCGGCGCGGCGGCGCTCCTGGGTGCCACCTGCTGCGGCGCCGGGCGTGGTCCCCGGGCTCTCGTCGGTCGTCTCCACCGCGGCGACGTCCGGGCCCGCCGCCTCCCGCTCGATCACCGTGTCCGTCATGGCCGCCACCGTAAATCGCCCCACTGACGTGGCCGTGCACCGACGCTCGGCGCTTCGCCCCCGGCGGCCGTCAGCCCAGCGCGAGGCGGGCCGCGAGCAGCAGCATCACCGCGCCGATGAGCACGTCCAGGATCCGCCACGTCGCCGGGCGGGCGAGCACCGGGGCGGCGGCGTGGGCACCCAGGCCGACCACGGAGAACCAGAGGGCGCTGGCCAGGCACACACCGGCCGAGAACCACCACCGCGCCGCGCCGTGGGTGGCGGCGATGGACCCGAGCAGCAGGATGTCGAGGTACAGGTGCGGGTTGAGGTAGGTCAGGGCGAGCGTCGTGGTCGCGACCGTGCGACGGCTCGACCGGTGGCCGTCGGTCGCCTCGAGGCTGCCCGGACGCCGTGCCCGCCACAGTGACATCAGTCCGTACCCGGCCAGATACGCCACGCCGAGCCAGCGCACCACCGAGACCGCGACGGGGTGGTCGCTGACGAGCGTGCCGACCCCCGCGACGCCGAGGTTGACGAGCAGGAGGTCGGAGGCGATACAGATGCCGACGACGATGCCGACGTGGTTGCGTGTCAGCCCCTGGCGCAGCAGGTAGGCGTTCTGCGCGCCGATGGCGACGATGATCGACAGCCCGGTCAGCAGACCGGTCACGAGGGTGGGCACAACCACGACGCTAGGCGGAGTCCGGCGATGAAGTGAAGCGAAGGATTCTGAAGGGTCATTAGCATCGCTTCATGCAGTTTCGTCCCGAGCAGCTGGCCGCGCTCGTCGCGATCGTCGACCACGGCACGTTCGACGCCGCGGCGCACCATCTCTCGATCACGCCGTCGGCGGTGAGTCAGCGCATCCGTGCCCTCGAATCCGAGGTCGGCAGGGTGCTGCTGGTGCGCGCCACACCGGTACGCACCACCGAAGCCGGCGCCGTCGTGCTGCGCCTGGCCCGTCAGCAACGGCTGCTGGAGACTGAGGCTCTCAGCGATCTCGCTGCGGGGGAGAGCGCCCGGATCGACCTGCCGGTCGCGGTCAACGCCGACTCGTTGGCGACCTGGTTCACGGCCGCGATCGGTGCCTGCGCGCAGTGGGGCGGGATCACGCTTCGCCTGCACGTCGAGGACGAGGATCACTCGGCGACGCTGCTGCGGGCCGGCGCGGTGCTCGGGGCAGTCACCTCCGACCCCGTCCCGGTCCAGGGGTGCGAGGTGGAACGCCTCGGGGTCATGCGATACCTACCGGTCGCCACGCCGGAACTCGCGCGCCGTCATGCCCGTGGCCGCGGGTACGACTGGGCCGCCATGCCCATGATCCGGTTCAACGCCAAGGACGACCTGCAGCACGGGATCCTGGCCGCCCATGGCGTCGCGGAGACCCCGCCGATTCACGACGTGCCGTCATCGCAAGGCTTCGTCGCCGCGGTCTTCGCCGGCCTGGGCTGGGGGATGGTCCCGGAGGACCAGCTCGGTGACGGGCTCCGGACCGGTGCGGTGGTCCGGCTCGGCCGCCGGACGCGAGCCGACGTGCCGTTGTACTGGCAGCGGTGGCGCTTGCGCTCGGCGCACGTCGAGCGGCTCACCGCGATCGTCCGCGCCGCGGCGGACGGCCTGCGCCGGTGAGGATCGATTGCAGACCGCGCTCCGTCCGATATGGTCAGGCCTGCGCATCGATTCCGGGGCTCGAACCCTGTGCCTGTGCAAGCACCCGTTCACCGGCGGTGTGCATATGGTCGGTCATGGCCGCACGGGCCGCAGCCGGGTCGTGGGACTCCAGAGCACCAAGCAGGCGTTGGTGTTCACGGACCGCGACGTCAGCGTCGAAAGTCCGCGCCACGCTGCGATCCACCCAGATCCGCAACAGCGAGCGCACGCTTTGCAAGACACCGCTGAGCGCCACGTTCCCGGCGAGAGCAGCAACGTCCTGGTGGAAGTGCATGTCCGCCTCGATGAATGCGGGGAAGTCGTTGCGGTGGCGCGTCATCTGGTCGAGATGGACGCGCAGGGGATCGAGCGACTCTGGCGTGGCCCGGGTGGCGGCGAGCTCGGCTGCCAAGATCTCCAGCGTGCTCCGGATCTGGATGAGGTCCTGAGTGTTCTGCTCGCCGAGCATCAAACCCCAGCTCAGGGTCCGGGGTAGCAGTTCGGATACCCCCCCACTGAGGTAGGTGCCCGAACCGGGGCGGACCGTGACAATGCCGAGGATCTCCAATGCCGCCAATGCCTCGCGGACCGCGGAGCGCCCCGTTCCGAGCATCTGGGCGAGTTGCCGTTCCGCGGGTAGCCGGGTGCCCGGCTCCACGCCGCCGCTGGTGAAATAGGTCAATAATTGCGACGCGACCGCGGCCGTGGGTGTCCGTGCCGGCACGGGGGAGAGGGTCCCGCGCAGTTCGTCCGCCGGATTGTTGAGGTACGTCGGCATGGTTCGGATCCTATGTGCTCGCTTGATACCTGACGCGGCCCGAACTCAATACCGAGTCTCCGAGCGCGTTTCGGCGAGGCTCGCATCTGCGTGTCGACGCCAGAAGGCAGCCAGGGCGCGGGAGCGCGCGACCGTGGCGGGCAGCGACCACGTCCTCACCATGACTCCGCGGGAACGACGCCGATGTCCGACCACGCGTCGCGGATCCCGACCTAAACCAACGGCGTCATCCTGGTCTGGCTCTTCGTCCAGGCACGCTCGTGGCCCTCGGTGATCGAGGCGCCGTCAGTGCGAGCACCTGCGTTCGACGGCGTAGGGAGCGAGGTCGATCACCCCGAGCGGTGTCATGATCGACCGGTGCTCCGGCGTGACGTTAGCGGCGAGGACCTGGGTGTGGGTCCCGTCGGCGGCGACGAGCGCGGCGACGCCGGCCGGGTCCAGCGGCGCGTCGACCAGCCGGCGGCCGAGGCCGTGCAGCAGCCGCACGGCCTCGGCGACCGGGTACTCGCGGTCCGCGTCGCCGAGCCCCCGGGGGCCGGAGGTCTCGAAGTAGGTCACCGTCTCGACACCGGGTACGCACAGCGCGGCTGCGCTCGCGACCGTCCACGCCGCCAGCGCCCGGCCCCGCTGGCGCGGGTCGGTCGCCGAGTCGAGGAACGCCGGTCCGTACCCCTCGGCGAGGTCGTCGCCGGGCGGCTCGGCCGAGGCGCTGGTGGCGACGGCGTTCAGCCGCGGCCGCAGCGTGACCGGGCCGATGTGGACGGGGCGCCCGCCGGCGATCCGGGCAGCGTCCTGGGCCACGAGTCGTTGCATCGCGAGCGACTCGACGATCTGTGACCGCTCCCGGGCGTGCATCTGCGGCGTGACGGAGAACGTCAGCGCGGGCAGGTCGGTGGGGAGCCGGTGGTGTTGGCGGTTGAGTTCGGTGAAGTGTGTCCGTGCGCCGCCGACCAGGGTGATCTCGCCGTCGTGCGCCCCGACGGCGGAGGTCAGCGCCTCCCACAACGTCGGCTCGGTGACGTGCGAGGTGGCGTCGAAGACGCCCAACCGGGCGATCGGGTGGTGACGTGCGGCCGCCACAGCGGGGGCGACGTCGTCGGGAGAGGTCGCCACCAGACGGACGTCCAACGGGCGCGACCCGGCCTCCCGGGCGGCGCGTGCCAGCGCGGCCCGCCATCGCGGCCTGCGCAGGTCGAGCTCGACGAGCAGCGCCGCGACGTCGGGTGCCGGGCGCAGGTGCCGATCCGGGGCGGTCGACGCGCCGAGTTGGACGGCGGGGAACACGGCGCCCGTTCGGGGTTCCGTGACGGCGGCCGCCGGATGTCCGGTAGCCCCGGCGACGGCGCGGCCGGTCAGCGTGACGCGTTGCCGGATCCGCTCTCCGGCGTGCACGGTGACGGGGAACGGCAGGTCGAGCGGCGTCGAGTAGGTCTTGAACGACGCGTCGGTCCAGTTGCGCTGGTCCTCCATCTCGAACACGTCGCCCGTGAACGCCAGTTCGCTCGCGATGCCGTCGTGGCTCCAGCGCAGGCCCGCGATGTCCTTGGCGGGCTGGTGCGGGGCGATCGCCGTCGGGAAGTGCGTCTGCGTCGCGACGCCGCCGGGCGAGACGACGGTCAGGGGTTCGCCGGCGACCTCGGGCGGATGCAGCACCACCAGGCCGATGCGGTTGCGCCGGAACTCGGTGCCCGAGCGCAGGTCGAGGTCGAACGCGAGCGCGCCGTCCGCCCCCGCCGTGACGACGAGGGCGCCGTCGAGCGCCGCGCCCAGTCCGTGCAGCGACAGCGCGATTCGCAGTTCGCCGTCGGTGGCCGTCACGTCGGACACCTCGGCCGGCACGGTGTCCCAGTCCCGGTCGCGCGCCACGGCGCGAACCATGCGCAGCACGAGCGTGCCGCCGAAGCGGATGTCCGCGAGCTCGTCACCGCGGAGCTCGAGCGACCACGGTCCGGAACGCCACGGCCGTGGCGCGGGCTCGGCGAGTCCCCACGCGGCGTCGGCGATCTCGTGCGGCGTGCTCACAGCGTCGACATCCCGCCGTTGACCTCGAAGATCGCGCCGGTCGCGAAGGCGGACTCGTCGCTCGCGAGGTAGACCATGATGCCCTCGACGTCGTGGGGTGTGCCTGCGCGCCCCATCGGGATCCGGCCCACGATGGCGGTCCGCTCTGTCTCGTTCTCCGTCAGCGTCCGCACCAGCGGGGTCTCGGTGTACGCGGGGACGACGGCGTTCGCCCGGACGCCGTCGCGCGCGTACGCCGCCGCGACCGTGCGGGCCATGCCGTGGATGCCGGCCTTCGACGTGCTGTAGGCGGTGAAGTCGTTGCCCTCGCCGCGCAGGCCGGTCGGGCTGCCGGTCAGGATCACGGAACCGCCTCCGAGCCGCAGCATGCCGCGCACGGCGTGTTTGACCGTGAGGAAGGTGCCCGTGAGGTTGACGTCGATCGTGCGCCGCCAGACGTCCAGGTCGAGGTCCGCGATCTTCGCGTCCTGGCCGAAGAGCTGTACGCCCGCGTTCGCGACGACGACGTTCGGAGTCCAGCCGTCGGTCTCCAGCTCGGCGAACGCGGCGGCGACGGCGGCCTCGTCTGAGATGTCGACGGCGACCCCTCGCGCGGTGTCGCCGACGTGTGCGGCCGCTTCCGTGGCGCCGTCGCCGTCCCGATCGGCGTAGACGATTCGCGCGCCCTCCGCCGCGAAGCGGTCGGCGACCGCCCGGCCGATGCCCGCCGCGGCGCCCGTCACCAGGGCAGTCTTTCCGTCCAGTCTCATCTGTCTCTCCTTCTGTCTCAGCCCTTGGTCGCCCCGGCGGTCAGGCCGCCCACGATGAACCTCTGCAGGAACATGTAGAGCACGAGGATCGGGACCACGGCGATCAGGATGCCTGCCGCGAGGCCCGTGTAGTTCGTGGCGAACTGTCCCTGGAAGTTCAGCAGCCCCAGCGGGATGGTCTGATTCTCCTGCGAACTCAGCAAGGACAGCGCGAGGAACAGCTCGTTCCACGTCGCGA
This sequence comes from Georgenia deserti, assembly GCF_042680605.1. NCBI lineage: Bacteria > Bacillati > Actinomycetota > Actinomycetes > Allobogoriellales > Allobogoriellaceae > Georgenia > Georgenia deserti. The sequence goes on along the minus strand of NZ_JBHUEE010000004.1, from coordinate 210,085 downwards.
CGGCGTCGAGGATCGCCACGGTGATCAGGGCCGGCAGCGAGAGCGGCAGCATGATCTGCAGAAAGATCCGCAGATCACCCGCGCCGTCGATCCGTGCCGCCTCGACCAGCTCGTCCGGCACGCGGCGGAAGAACGCGTGCAGGATCACCACCTGAAGGGGCAGGCCGAAGGCCACGTAGGGGCCGACGATCCCCGGAATGCTGTCCGTCAATCCCACGCTCCGCAGCATCGTGAAGAGCGGGACGATCGCGACGTAGATTGGCACCGTCATCCCGATGACGACGAAGAACAGCGTGACGCTCTTCATCCGGATGCGCAGCTTGGCCAGGGCGTAGGCGAGCAGAGCCGCGAGGGCGACGCCGAGCGGCACCTTGATGACCAGGAGAAAGAGGGTGTTCGCGTACGACGAGCCGAAGTTCCCCACGTCCCACGCCTCGGCGAAGTTGGCGAGGGTGAACGTGTCCGGCAAGGAGACCGGCCCGTTGCTGAGGAAGTCGGACAGCGGGCGGAGCGCCGAGACAACCAGCAGGACCAGCGGCGAGATCCACAGCAGTGCCGCGATCAGGATCGCGCCGGTGAGGCCGAGCGCCGCCAGCCTGCCGGGCTTCTTAGCGCCCGACGGCGGGCGCGCCTCACGTGACAGGGGCTCGGTCCGGCGCCGGGTCGTGACGGTGCTCATGAGTTCCTCACCTGCGAGCGGACGTAGGGCGTGCCGACGGCGACCGCGACGATCGTGATGACGACCGCGATCGCGGTTCCGTACCCGGCGTCGAAGTACTGGAAGACGTTGGCGTACATCCAGGTGCCCATCACCTGGGTGGCGTAGCCGGGCCCGCCGTAGGTCATCGCGTAGATCAGGTCGAACACCTTGAGCGATTCGATGAGCGAGAGGGCGAGCACCACGTAGTGGGTGTCCTTGAGGCTCGGGAAAGTGATCTGGGTGAACCGCTGCCACCGGCTTGCGCCGTCGAGGGCGGCCGCCTCGTAGAGCTCGTCGGGGATGCTCTGGAGCGCCGCCAGGTACAGGAGCATCGGGAAGCCGGTCCGCACCCACACGGCCGCGACCATGACGGCCCAGAGCGCCGTGGAGTCCTGCCCGAGCCAGCTCTGGGCGAGGTCGCCCAGGCCGACCATGCGCAACAGTTCGTTGATGGCACCGTCGGTGGGGTCGTACAGCCACGCCCAGATCGACGCGATGGACACGAGCGGGAGGACCGCCGGTGCATAGAACAAGGTGCGGAAGAACGGTGAGCTTCGTGCCTTCCTGTTGAGCAGGACCGCGAGGGCGAGCCCGAGGGCCATCGGCAGTGCGATGGTGACGAGGGTCCACAGCACGTTGTTCACGGCCGCCGTCCCGACCACGGGGTCGTCCAGCATCCGCTGATAGTTCTCGAGTCCGACGAAGGTCTGCTGCTCCGAGAGGCCGTCCCAGTCGGTCAGGCTGATCCAGAGCGCCTGCACGGCGGGCCAGACGAGGAACAGCACGTAGAAGATCAGGCCCGGCAGAACGAAACCGAGGGGAAGCAGCGAGCGGCGCGGACGCGGCTCCCGAGCTGCTGGTGACGTCATTGGGAGTCCTTCCAGTCGCTCACGATGACCGCCATCTCACGGGCGGCCTCTCGGCCGGTCAGCTGTGACTGGAGCACCTGGCTCTGCACGGCGAAGTACTGGTCGGAGACGGACTTGGGAAACGCTTGGTCCTGGATGGTGTAGATCGGGCTGTGTGTACGGATCTCGGCCCACTGGGCGCTGAGCGGGAACTCGTCCGGATCGGGCGGTGCGTCGATCGTCGCCGACTGCGAGTTGCCGATGGCCCGTTGCGTGTCGGGCTGGATCAGGAAGTCCAGCAGTTCGGCCGACAGGTCCGGGCTGCCTGACGCCGCGGAGATCATGTATCCCTCGATGAATCCCGAGTGGCGTACCTCGCTGTGCCCGGTGGGCAGCAGGAACGTGCCGAAGGTCGAGGCCGGCTGCCCGGAGGGCTGGATGTATTGCGCCTCGATCCACGGACCGCTGAACGTGTAGGCGGAGGTGCCCTGGACGAAGCTCTGCTCGGCGTCGGCCGGGTCGATGCCGAGGGCACCCTCGGTGATCCAGCCGCGTGCGTTCCATGTCTGGAAGAGGTCGAAGGCCTCGACCACGGCCTCGTGCGCCCACGACTCCTCGCCGAGGAGGAGTTGATCGTGCAGCTCGGGTCCCGCCGTCACCTCCAGCAGGTACTCGAAGAGCCGCATGATGTGCCAGCCGTACTTGCCGCCGAAGCCGCCTGGCGCGACCCCGCTGGCGAGGATCTTCTCGTTGGCGGCCTCGAGCTCGTCGTAGGTGGTCGGGATGTCGGCGCCGGCCTCGTCGAAGACCACGGTGTTGAACCAGGCTCCGAGGGAGGACACGTTGAGCGGCACGCCGTGGAGCCGGCCGTCGAAGGTCATCCCGTCGACGCCGGCCGAACTCAGCATGTCGTGCCACCCGTACCGGTCGTAGTACTCCTCGAGCGGGGTGGTCAGGTCGGCTTCGACGAACGGTGCGCCGATCTGGCCACCCCAGATCTGCCACACGTCGGGTGACTGGCCGCCGAGGATCCGGGTCCGCAGCTTGTCCGGGAACTGAGCCGCGCCCGAACCCGGGACCGTGTCGAGCGTCGTCTGCGGGCCGCCCTCGGCCTGGAACCTCGCGAGCTGCTCGCGCAGCAGGGCGGCCGAGTCGACGTCGTCGTAGGTCAGCATCGACAGCCCCCCGGACGTGTCCGTCCGGCCGACCCCCATGGAGCAGGCGCCCGTCGCGCCGGTCGCGGCGAGGGCCGCGGCGAGGCCGAGGAGTTGCCGACGGCTGAGTCCGCTCGCCGTGCGGGCGGAGCCGGTCACGCCGACTCCTGGGACGCCGCGAAGCGGCGCAGCTTGGCGAAGAAATCCTCGAGCAGGTAGCGCGTGTCGAAGTGCTCGTAGACCCGGACGGTGTGCGTGCCGCCGGGGAGGTAGCCGCCCTCGCTGCTGAACGTCGGGGCGGGGACCCTGCGGAATATCCCGGCGGCGGGGTTCAGCATGAGCCCGATCGCGGGTGAGTCGCCGAGCGCGCGGTGCTCGATCGGCTGGGGGACCCACGTCGAGTTCCACTCGCGGAGCTGGTCCACGAGGTACCGGCCCAGCGGGCCGCACGGAGCCACCTTCTCATCGAGTTCCGCGTAGCCGACGGCGGTCCGGACGTACGTGGACCACGGGACCTGCCAGACGTCGATCCCCGAGCGGAAGACGACGTTCGCCGCCGCGATGTCGTTCGACAGGTTGAACTCGGGCCACTTCTCCGGCTCGACATCGCCGTACGGCGCTCCGCCGATCCAGATGACCGTGACGTCGTCGTCGGCGATCGACGGATCCATGAGCAGGGCCGAGGCCATGTCGGTGAGCGGACCGAGGAAGGCGACGAGGAGCGGCCCCTCGCCGGTCTTCTTCGCCTCGTCGATGATGAGCTGCGCCCCGGCGGACGGCGCGGCCGTCTGCTCGTCGGGGATCGGTCCCTCGGCCCCGTTCTCCACCCGGACGTCCATGCCCAGGTGGCCCAGCAGCAGATCGATCTCCCGGCGGCTGTCCAGCATGGACGTCGAAGATCGGGAGGCGCCGAAGTGGGCCGCGATCAGGCCCCGGACATCGAGCGTCTCGGAGAGCAGGGCATGGACGATGGCGAACTGGTCGTCCGCCTCGTTCTTCGCGTCGGTGTTGATGAGGACCCGTCGGGTCGCCTGCCCAGTCATCGGTGTGTCCCTCCGTTGATGCGGTTCTCGTCCTGCTGCCAGCGGCTGAACTCTGCGAGCTTGAGGTAGAAGTCCTCGAACATCAGCCGTGTGTCGACCCGCGTGTACAGCCGCATGGGGCGTCCGTCAGGCCGCTCCGTGTAGCGCCCGTCGGCGCCGAGGCGCGGCGTCGGCTTCTCGAGGTAGGCGCTGGACGACGGATCCGGCTCGAACAGCGACTGGAGCGCCGTCAGGAGCACCAGGGGAGAGTCGCCGAGCGCGTAGGTCTCGCCAGGACCGCGCCCCTCACCGAGGGTGCGGCGGTTGACCTCGACGAGCTCCTCGTAGAGGTAGCGCCCGACCGGGCCCGTCGGCGCGACGCGCAGGCGCAGCTCCGCCTCCGAGACGAGGCACTGCCGGTAGACGTCGCGCGGGACCTGCCAGATCGGAATGGTCGAGTCGCTGAACACGACCTGTCCCGCAACGACGTCGATCAGCAGGTTGTACTCGATCGGCATCGCGCCGGGTGGTGGCGGCGCGACGCCGTCGTGCTCGCCACCGCCGATCCAGACGAGGGTGAGCCGCTCGGCGATCCGCGGCTCCAGCAGGTACGCGGACGCGATGTCGGTGAGGCCGCCGCCCGCGACGTAGAACAGCGGCCGCGGGTCCTCGCGCAGCGCCTCTTCGATGATCGCGTCGGCCGCAGCCGACGGCTGCGGCGTCCGGGGATCCGTCAGGGCCGCGTCCGCGCCCTGGGCGATGACCTCGGTGGACTCGAGGCCGAGCCGGGCGAAGACGTCGCGGACGATCGCGACGGCGTTGCGCGCGCTGCGGCCGCTCGGGTCGAACGGGTCGTCGGGGCGGAGGTGGGAGCCGACGACGAGGGGGATCTCCACGTTCGACGACAGCAGGTGGTGCACGAGCTGAAAGAGATCGTCGGGGTCCCCGGAGAAGTCGTTGTCGATGATCACCCGGGTGCGCGCCGGACCGACGGGTTGGATGTCCTGCCATGGAACGGATCCGAGCCGCCAGCGGCGGGTCTGCGGCGGGGCCGGCGCGGGGGTTCCGTCTGGGATACGCGTCATCGTCGTCCTTGCGTCGTCGCTGGTATCAACCGGTTGACCAAATAGGTGATCGGTAACCTACGTCTGGTCCGACCGATTGACAAGCCCGGGGAGGCACTGTGCGCCGACCGCGACCGAGCATGGCCGACGTCGGCCGTGCCTCGAACGTGTCCGCCCAGACCGTGTCGCGCTACTTCACCGGGCGGGGGTACGTCAGCGCCGAGACCAGGGCGCGGATCGCGTCCGCCGTCGCGGAGCTGGGGTATCGCCCGAACGCCTCGGCGCGGTCCTTCCGCATGCAGCGGTCGTCGATCGTCGGCGTCCTCGCGCTCGGGTCCCTGAACTTCGGTAGCACCGACACCCTCACGGGGTTGGGGCGTTCCGCGCGTGCCGGCGGGTACACGCTCGCGATCGCTCAGGTCGAGGTCGGCTACGACCCCTCAGGCTGGGAGGGGGAGGCCAGGCGTGCTCTCGAGCACTTCGTCTCGATACCGGTGGACGGCGTCATCGTCTCCTCGCCGATCGCCGGCGTCGAGGACGTGGTCGCCGAGGTTGCCGGGTCGACTCCTGTCGTCCTCGTATCGGAGCGCCCGCGGGACGCGGCCGGCTCCGTCGGTGCGCACTCGTTCCTGGCGGGGGTGCAGGCCACGCGGCACCTCATCGAGCTGGGACATCGGCGGATCGCCCATGTCGCCGGGCCGTCGACGCGCAACGAGTCCGTCGAGCGCGAGCAGGGCTACCGGCAGGCGATGGCCGACGCGGGGCTGGAGCCGGCGGTGATCGCCGGAGCCCACGACTGGAACGCGAGGTCCGGATACGCCGCGGCCGGTGAGGTGGGCGACGCCACCGCAGTGTTCGCCGCCAACGACGAGATGGCGCTCGGGCTCATGAGCGGGATGGCGGAGCGGGGGATGGCGGCGCCCCGCGACGTCTCCGTCGTCGGCGTCGACGACATGCCCTCCGCCGCCTACTTCTCGCCGCCCCTCACGACCGTCCGCCTCGACTTCCGTGCGCTCGGCGCGCGCGCGTTCGACCTGCTCATCGACCGGATCGAGGGTCGGAGCGCCTCGACGGAGCAGCCGCTGGAGCCGACGCTGGTCGTGCGGACGTCGACCGCGCCGCCGCGTCGCGACTGAGCCGCGGCCGCTCGGTGCGCCGAGCGGCGGCGGCCGTCAGGTCGCCGGGAAGTCGATCTCGACGATGCTGCGGAAAAACCCGCGTAGCGACTCCGCCATGTCCACGGCGTCGCGGTCGAGCAGCCACTGCACCTGCAGGCCGTCCATCATGGACAGTGTCGCGACGGCCGCCTCGGTGGGGTCGATCTCGACCCTCAGCCTGCCCTCGCTGCGGAGCCGCTCGAACGCCTCGGAGACCCGCCGGCGGGTGTCCTCGTAGCGAGTCACGAAGTACGTGTGCGCAGGATGGTCGGGTGTGGTCGCCTCGGCCGAGAGGATGCAGTAGAGCTCGACGACGCCCGGCACCGAGGCGTTGTAGTCGGCGAGGTCGACGAGTCCGCGCAACGTGTCGGCCGGGTCGTGCGTGCCGAGAGGCACGAAGTCCTGCGCGTGCTCGTCGCGCCGCTCGAGCACGGCGGCCAGCAGAGCACTCTTGCTGGGGAAGTGGTAGAGCATGCCGGCCTCGCTCATGCCCACCTTGGCGGCGACGTCGCGCAGCGACCCGGACCGGAACCCCGACTGGGCGAAGACCTCGAGTGCGGCGTCGAGGATGGCGGCCCGCGTCGCCTCGGTCTTCGCGTAGGAGCCGCGTTTACCCCTAGCGCGGGATCGCTCGGTACTCGTCCTCATCGGCTTCCGTTCTCGCGGGAGGTCTGCCATGCCCGGGCGGGCGTCACCATGCCGGTCAGTCCTAGCAGGATGTCACCTGGTCTCCCAACTTCTAGGAACCACTAGAAATTCATGTTACGGTCGCCATCGCACGGGACGCGATCCCGGATCACCGACGATGAAGGGCCAACGATGATCCGACGCACGATTACGGCGCTGATCGCCGGCCTCAGCGTGCTCGCGCTCGCCGGCTGTATTAGCACGAGCAGCGCTCAGGAGGACGACGAGACGCTCGTCCTCGGGGCCATCTCCGCGCCCGTGACGTTCGATCCCGCGGGATCGGACTGGGGGAACCAGGCGCCCTTCTACCAGGCCGTGTACGACACCCTCCTGCGTGCCACGCCCGACGGTCGGATCGAGCCCTGGCTCGCCACGGACTGGGCGTACGACGACGACGAGACCGAACTGACGCTCACCATCCGCGACGACGTCACGTTCACGGACGGGTCTGCGCTCACCGCCGACGTCGTCAAGCAGAACCTGCTGCGGTTCCGTGACGGCACGGCGTCGAACGCCGGCAATCTCGCGAGCATCGAGTCCATCGACACGCCCGACGACACCACGGTCGTCATCGACCTGGCAGCCCCGGACCCGGCGATGCTGAACTACCTGGCCCGCGACGCCGGCCTCGTCGGCAGTGCCGAGTCCTTCGACAACCCGGACCTGGCCACCAACCCGGTCGGGTCCGGACCGTACGTCCTCAAACCTCGTGCATCGGTCACCGGGACGAGCTACGTGTACCGGGCCAACCCCGACTACTGGAACCCCGACGTCCAGTACTACGACTCCCTGACGATCGACGTCTACACGGATCCGACGGCCGCCCTCAACGCGATCTTCGCGAACGAGGCCGACGCCGTCCGGGTCTCCACGAACGACAACCTCGAACAGATCGAGGCCTCCGGCTGGTCGATCGTCGGCAACGAGCTCGACGTCTTCGGGCTTCTCCTATTCGACCGCGACGGCGCCATGAGCGAACCGCTGGGCGATGTGCGGGTGCGCCAGGCGATCAACTACGCCTTCGACCGCGAAGCCATGCTCGAGGCGCTGCAACGTGGCCACGGCTCCGTCACCACCCAGATGTTCCCGGAACGCTCCGCCGCGTACGACCCCGCGCTGGACGATCGCTACACCTACGACCCGCAGAGGGCGCGCGAACTCCTCGCCGAGGCCGGGTATCCCGACGGCTTCGAGCTGTCGATGCCCTCGTCCCCGTCGCTCGGCACCACCACGTACACGTTCATCGCCCAGCAACTCGCCGACATCGGCATCACCGTGCGCCACGACGACCCGGGAACCAACTTCCTCACCGACCTCCTCGCCCCGAAGTACGCGGCGTCCTACATGGCGCTCGAGCAGAACCCGGACTGGCAGCTCGCGCAGTTCATGCTCGCCCCCGGCGCGACCTGGAACCCGTTCGGCACCGAGCGGGACGAGGTGGACGCGATGCTCGAGCAGATGCAGTACGGCACCGACGCCGAGCGCGACGAGGCCGCCGCCGAGCTGAACCAGTACCTGGTCGAGGAGGCGTGGTTCGCCCCCTTCTACCGCGCGCAGGGAAGCATGGCGGTCGCTCCCGGCACCGAGGTCGAGATGCTGACGACCAACGCCTTCCCGGCGATCTACGACATCCGCCCGGCCGACTGAGCCGCCCACCGACAGGACCACATGTTCACGTTCATCGTCAGGCGCCTCGTCTCGGGCGCGGTCATGCTCGCCGTCATCTCCCTCGTCGCCTTCTCCCTGCTCTACCTGGGCGGGGGAGACATCGCCCGGAACATCCTCGGGGAGAACGCGACCGAGGAGGTCGTCGCGCAGAAGGCCGCCGAACTCGGGCTCGACCGCCCCCTGTTCGCCCAGTATGCCGACTGGCTCACCTCGGCGCTCGGCGGGGACCTCGGCACGTCGTGGTTCACCGGGCAGCTCGTCTCGGTGAGCCTCGCGACCCGCCTACCCGTCACCCTGACGCTGGTCATCGGCACGACCCTGGTCTCCGCCGTCGTCTCCGTGGTGCTCGGCGTGCTCGCGGCCCGCCGCGGCGGCTGGATCGACGCGCTCGTCCAGGTCGTCGCGGTCGTCGGCTCCGCCGTGCCGGGCTTCCTCATCGCCCTCGGCCTGGTGCTCGTGTTCGGCATCGAGCTCGGGTGGTTCCGTGCCGTCGGGTTCGTGCCGATCACGGACTCGGTGGGCGGCTGGCTGTCCAGCATCACGCTGCCGATCCTGGCGCTGTCGATCAACGCGGTCGCGGCCGTGGCGATGCAGGTCCGCGGCTCCGTCCTGGACGCGCTCGGGCGCGACTACGTGCGCACCCTGCGCGCCCGTGGCCTCGGCCTGCGCCGGGTCGTCCTCAAGCACGTGCTCCGCAACGCGGGCGGCCCCGCCCTGGCGGTCCTGGCCGTGCAGTTCGTCGGGCTCCTGGGCGGGGCGGTCGTCGTCGAGCAGGTCTTCGCGCTGCCCGGCATCGGGCAGCTCGCCGTGTCCGCGACGACGTCGGGGGACATCCCGGTCGTCATGGGCATCGTCATGGCGACGGCGATCATCGTCGTCGTCGTCAACCTCGTCATCGACCTCGCGCAGGCCGCACTCAACCCGAAGGTTCGACTGTCATGACCACCACCGCTCCCACCGCCGGGCCGGCGGCGGCCGGCTCCCTCCTCCGACGCATCCTGCGGCGCCCCGTCGGCCTCGTCTCGTTCGTCGTCGTCGCGGCCATCGGCGTCCTCGCCGTCATCGGGCCTCGTCTCACGCCCTACGACCCGAACCTCGCGTCGCTCGAACTGGTGCTCGCGCCGCCGAGCGCGGACCACATCATGGGGGCCGACAGCGCCGGACGGGACGTCTTCTCCCGGCTGCTGGCGGCCACCCAGGTGAGCATTGCGGCTGCCCTCGTCGCGGTCGTGACGGCGCTCGTCATCGGGGTGATCGCGGGCCTGATCGCCGGCTACTACCAGGGGTGGTTCGACACGGTCACCTCCTGGGTGACGTCGCTGGTCATGGCGCTGCCCGGGATCGTCGTCCTGCTGGCCGCCCGGTCGGTCCTCGGCCCGAGCGTCTGGCTCGCCATGCTCGTCTTCGGTGTCCTCATGTCGCCGGCCTACTACCGCCTCGTCCACGCCTCGGTGACCTCCGTGCGGAACGAGCTCTACGTCGACGCCGCCCGAGTCGCCGGACTCAGCGACGCCCGCATCATCGGCCGGCACGTGCTCTCCGTGGTACGGGCCCCGATCATCATCCAGTCCGCCACGCTGACCGGCATCGCCATCGCGATCCAGTCCGGGCTGGAGTTCCTAGGGCTCGGCGACATGTCCGTGCCCACCTGGGGCGCGATGCTCAACGACGCGTTCCTCAACATCTTCCGTGCACCGGTCCTCATGGTCTGGCCCGCGACGGCGATCGCCATCACGTGTCTCGCGCTGACGCTGCTCGCGAACGTCATGCGCGACGAACTCGAACGGACCGTCCGGGTCCGCCGTCGGAAGAAGACGGCGGCGACGGCGAACGCGGCGGCACAGTCGGCGGATCGGTCGGCCGAGCCGGGCTCCGACGTCATCGTCCACCCCGACGAGGAGGCGACGTCGACGCGGTCGCACGAGCCGGTCCTGACCGTCCGTAACCTCCGGGTCGGCTACGACCAGCCCGACGGCTCCACGCTCGAGGTGGTCCACGGGGTCTCGCTCGAGGTCCGCAAGGGGGAGGCGCACGGCCTCATCGGCGAGTCGGGCTCCGGAAAGACCCAGACGGCGTTCTCCGTGCTCGGCCTCCTGCCGCGCGGAGGCCGCGTCACGGGCGGGCAGATCACGTACGAGAACGTCCACCTCGCCGGGGCGTCCGAACGGGTCTACTCCAGCGTGCGGGGCATCCGGATCGGCTACATCCCGCAGGAGCCGATGTCCAACCTCGACCCGTCGTTCACGATCGGCAGCCAGCTCGTCGAGCCGCTGCGCGTGGGGCTCGGCATGAGCAAGGCCGAGGCCACGGCCAAGGCCCTCGACCTCCTCGAGCGCGTGGGGATCCCCGAACCGCGGCGCACCTTCGACGCGTACCCGTTCGAGATTTCCGGCGGCATGGCGCAGCGCGTCCTCATCGCGGGCGCCGTCTCGACGGACCCCGACCTCATTATCGCGGACGAGCCGACGACGGCGCTCGACGTCACCGTCCAGGCCGAGGTGCTCGACCTGCTGCGCGACCTGCAGCGGGAACGGGGCATGGCGATGCTGCTCGTGACCCACAACTTCGGCGTGGTGGCCGACCTGTGCGACCGGGTCACCGTGATGCGTGAGGGCCTGTTCGTCGAGCAGGGCCCGGTACGCACAATCCTCAAGCGAGCCGAGCACCCGTACACCTGCGGCCTCCTCGACGCGATCCTCGACGAGGGACCCGCCCGCGCCCCGCTGACCGTTGGGAGCCAGTCATGACCGCGCCCCTGCTCGAGGTCGAGGACCTCGTCGTCGACTACCCCGGCAAGGGGCTCCGGGCCGAGGCGTTCCGTGCCCTCAAGGGCGTCTCGCTCGACATCCTTCCCGGCGAGACCGTCGGCCTCGTCGGGGAGTCCGGGTCCGGCAAGACTACCCTGGGCCGGGCCGTGCTCGGCCTGGCGCCGGTCACCGCCGGCGCCATCACCTACGACGGGCGGGACATCTCGCACCTGAACCGCCGGGACCGCCGGGCCCTCAGCGACGAGATCCAGGTCGTGTTCCAGGACCCGTACTCCTCGCTCAACCCATCGATGACGATCGAGCAGATCCTCACCGAACCGCTCACTGCGGGCGGCGTCGCCTCCGGTGAGGCGAAGGGCCGCGTACGGGATCTGCTGGACCAGGTCGGCCTCCCGTCGGATGCCCGCACGCGCCTGCCCCGGGAGTTCTCCGGCGGGCAGCGCCAGCGGATCGCGATCGCCAGGGCGCTCGCGCTCGAGCCCCGCCTTATCGTCTGCGACGAACCAGTCTCCGCACTGGACCTGTCCACCCAGAAGCGCGTGCTCGACCTGCTCATCGACATCCAGGAACGCACGGGCGTCGCCTACCTCTTCGTCACCCACGACCTCGCCGTCGTCCGGCACATCAGCCACCGCGTGGCCGTGATGTACCGCGGCGAGCTCGTCGAGACCGGCGACGGCGACCAGGTCACCTCCAGACCGCAGCACCCGTACACCCAGCGCCTGTTCATGGCCGCCCCCGTGCCCGACCCGGATCGGCAGTCGAAGCGCCGCGAGCAGCGCCGGGCCGCCCTTGCCGCCGCGGCGGGCGACGCCGCGTGACATACGAAAACGTCCGCACACCGCTGACCGCCAGCACCCGCACCCCGGAAGGAACCGCCCAAGTGACCGACCCGACCGACCACCTCCGCCCGCTGCTCGAGAAGCTGACCCTGGAGGAGAAGGCCGCCCTCGTGCAGGGCGCCGACTTCTGGACCACCGTGCCGATCGAGAAGATCGGCCTGCGCGCGATGACGCTCTCGGACGGGCCGGCGGGGGTGCGCGGACCGCGGTGGGACGAGCGGGACCCGTCGCTGAACCTGCCCTCGGGATCGGCGCTCGCCGCGTCCTGGGACCCCGACCTGGCCTACCGCTACGGCGCGGCCGCGGCGTCCGAGGCACGGCGCAAGGGTGTCGACGTGGTGCTCGGGCCGACGATCAACCTGCACCGTTCACCGCTGGGCGGGCGCCACTTCGAGTGCTTCAGCGAGGACCCGGAACTCACCGCGCAGCTCGCGGAGAGCTACGTGCGCGGGCTGCAGGACAACGGTGTGGCCGCGTGCCCCAAGCACTACGTCGCCAACGACTCCGAGACCGACCGGTTCACGGTCGACGTCCGGGTCGACGAGCGTCCGCTCCGCGAGCTCTACCTCGCGCCGTTCGAGCGTGCCGTCGAGGCCGGTGCCTGGTCCGTGATGAGTGCCTACAACTCGGTCGACGGCGTCACGATGACCGAGAACGACCTCCTCGAGACCCCCCTGAACAGCGAGTGGGGTTTCGACGGCGCCGTCGTCAGCGACTGGACCGCGGTGCGCAGTCTCGGCGCCGTGCCGGCGGCCAACGACCTCGCGATGCCGGGCCCGGTCTCCGCCTTCGGCGGCCTGGTCGAGGCCGTCCGCGACGGGCGGGTCCAGGAGGCCGACGTGGACCGCAAGGTGCTGCGGATCCTGCTGCTCGCCGAACGGGTCGGGGCGTTGGGCGGTGCGAACGGCGTCACCCCGGCGCCCGTGGACGGCCCCGCCTTCGCGCGCGAGGCCGCGGTCGCCGGGGCGGTCCTGTTGCGCAACGACGGAATCCTGCCTCTGGACGGTCCCCGGATCGGTTCCGTGGCGGTCATCGGGCACAACGCCCTCCACGCCCGCACCCAGGGTGGCGGCAGCGCGACGGTGGTGCCCGACCACGTCGTCTCGCCGCTGGACGGCATCCGCGCGGCGCTGCCGCACGCCGACGTGACCTACGAGATCGGCGCCGTGGTCCAGGAGGGGGTCGCGGAACTCCCGCCGGCACAGATCACGAACCCCGACACGGATGAGCCGGGTGTCCGCGCGCGGTTCCTCGACGCCGACGGCGGGGAAATGTTCACGGAGAACCGGCTCTCGACGGCGCTCACCTGGTTCGGCGGCGACGCCCCCGTGGCCACCGCCGCCGCGCTGGAGCTCCTGACGCGGTACACCCCCGAGACGAGCGGCGAGGTCCTGCTCGGGTTCGCCGGCTCCTGCCGGGGCCGCATCGAGGTGGACGGCAGGGTGGTCCTCGACGAGACCCCCGTCGTCACCGGGACGGACCTCGGGGCAGCCTTCCTCAACCCGCCGTCGTCCACCGCGAGGATCGCGGTCGAGGCCGGACACCCCGTGGAGATCCGGGCCACCTTCACCCTCCGCAACGACGAGGGGCTCGGCAGCCTGGGGGCGTTCAGCGTCACGCTGGGGACCGCGCCCGACGACGTCGACCCGGACGGACTCGTCACCCGCGCCGCCGAGGCGGCCGCGGCGGCGGACGTCGCCGTCGTCGTGGTCGGTACGAACTCCACGGTCGAGTCCGAGGGCTACGACCGCACCAACCTCGACCTGCCGGGCCGGCAGGACGATCTCGTGCGGGCCGTGGTCGCCGCCAACCCGCGCACCGTCGTCGTCGTGAACGCCGGCTCGCCTGTGGTGCTGCCGTGGGCCGGCGAGGCGGCGGCCGTGCTGCAGGGCTACTTCGGCGGCCAGGAGTTCGGGTCCGCCGTCGCCGACATCCTCACCGGCGCCGCCGAGCCCGGCGGTCGGCTCCCGACGACCTGGCCCGCGTCCCTCGCGGACGTCCCCGTCGCCGACGTCGTGCCGACCGACGGCGTGCTGCGCTACGCCGAAGGCCTCCACGTCGGCTACCGGGCCTGGCTGCGGGCGGGCACCCGCCCGGCCTTCCCCTTCGGGCACGGACTGGGCTACACCACCTGGTCCTGGGACGGTGCGCGGCGTGACGGCGACGACGTGGTCGTCACGCTCACCAACACCGGCGGCCGCGCCGGGAAGCAGGTCGTGCAGGTCTACGCCGAGCGCTCCGACTCCGCGGTCGAGCGGCCCGCGCGCTGGCTGGTCGGCTCCGCCGTCGTGCGGGCCGTCGCCGGCGAGTCGGTCACCGCCCGAGTCCCCGTCCCGGCACGGCGCCTCGCGCACTACGACGGCGGTTGGCACGTCGAGCCCGGCTCGTACACGCTGCAGGTCGGTGCGTCGGCCACGAACCTGCCGCTCGACCTCGATTGGGAGATCTGATGCCCTTCCATCCCGGTTCCCTCGTCGGCGACGCGCTCGACCACGCCGGCGCCCGCGCCGTCCTGGAGAAGTACCTGCCCGGCGTGGCGGCGTCCCCCGCGGCAGTGCAGTTCCGCGACGCCCGCCTCGGCCAGCTCGCGGCCATCGTGCCGCAGCTCGAGGACACCGCCCTGCGTGAGGAGTTCTTCGGCGCGCTCGCCGCGATCCCCGACGGCGAGGCGGCGAAGGAGTACCTGCCGGCCGTCGCGCCGGACCCGGCCTACGAGGGCGAGGACGTGCCCCGTGCCTCGGCACGACTGACGGCGCCGGGACCCGTGCCGCGCTGGAGCCCGGTCGAGATCCGCATCGACGGGCCCAGCCACGGCAACCCGTTCCTCGACGTCGAGCTCGACTCCGAGGTGACGAACGGCGAGCGGACCCTCCGCGTCGGCGGCTTCTACGACGGTGACGGCGTCTGGCGGGTCCGGTTCCTCGCCGAGGCCGAGGGCACCTGGACCGTCACGATGCGCTCGACGGCGCGCTCGCTCGACGGCCTGACCACGTCGGTCGAGGTCGGCGCGGCGGCACCCGGCAGCCACGGCCCCGTGCGTGTGGACGGCTTCCACTTCCGCCACGCGGACGGCACGCGCTACCGACCGGTCGGGACGACGGCGTACGCGTGGACCCACCAGAGCGACGAGCTGCAGGACGCGACCCTCCGCTCGCTCGAGACGGCGGGCTTCAACAAGATCCGCATGTGCGTCTTCCCGAAGTCGTACCTGTACAACTCCGACGAGCCCGCGGACTTCCCGTTCCCTGGGTCCCTGGCGAACGGCTTCGACCTCGAGCGGTTCGACCCGGCGCACTTCCGCAAGCTGGAGCGGCGGATCGCGCAGCTCGCCGAGATCGGCGTCGAGGCGGACCTGATCCTCTTCCACCCGTACGACCGCTGGGGTTTCGTCGACCTCGGCGCGGCCGTCGACGACCGGTACCTGCGCTACGTCGTCCGCCGCCTCGCGGCCTACCCGAACGTCTGGTGGGCCATGGCCAACGAGTACGACCTCGTCTGGTCCAAGAGCGAGGCGGACTGGGAGCGGCTCGCGGCGATCGTCGTCGAGGAGGACCCGCACGGCCACCTGCGGTCCATCCACAACTGCCGCCCCTTCTACGACCACGGCCGCGACTGGATCACGCACGTGTCCGCTCAGCGCCAGGACGTCTACCGCACGGCCGAGTACACCGACTCCTGGCGTGAGCGGTGGGGCAAGCCCGTGGTCATCGACGAGGTGGGCTACGAGGGGGACATCGACCACGGCTGGGGCAACCTGACGGCCGAGGAGCTCGTGCGCCGTTGCTGGGAGGGCGCGGTGCGCGGCGGCTACGTCGTCCACGGCGAGACGTACGTGCGTGACGACGAGGTGCTGTGGTGGTCGAAGGGCGGCGTGCTGCACGGCGAGTCCCCGGCGCGCATGCGGTTCCTCGACGAGGTGCTCGCCTCGGCCCCGGACGGCGCGATCGATCCGCTGCCGAGCGACTGGGACGTGCCGTGGGGCGGAGTCGCGGGGGAGTGGATGCTCGCCTACTTCGGGTTCAACCGGCCCAGCTACCGGAATCTGGTCTTGCCCACCGGGGTGGCGTGGCGGATCGACGTCATCGACACCTGGAACATGACGCTCGAGCCCGTACCAGGAGTTCACCGCGAGACGGCACGAATCGCGCTTCCGGCCCGTCAATACATGGCAATCCGTCTCACCCGCGTCGAGACCTGACTCGCTCAGGTGCACGGTAGCGCCGACAGCGTCCGACGCGTCCAGCTCTCCCCCGAGCGATACGCCGCCGCTCCCGCGACTGGTCAACCGGTTGACAGGACACCGAACGCTTCCTAACGTCGTGCCCCAAGCCGCTGAGCCTTGCGGCTTCAGTGACAACGGAAGCGAGTCGACGTGGCCGGCGACCTCTCGGGTGGGACCACGGGCCGCATCGGCCTTGGCACCTACGCTTACTTCTGGCAATGGTCAGAGGTGAACCCACAACCTGTCTCCCTCGAGGCGATGCTCCAGGACACCGCTGAACTCGGCGGCGAGGTCTTCCAGATCTGCGACTACCCGCCCCTGGAGACGTTCACCGACGCAGAGCTTGATCGGGTGCGGGATGCTGCCGACGAACTTGGCCTCATCCTTGAGCTCGGGACCCGCGGAATTGGTCCGCGGCACCTGGATCAGTACCTGAGGATGGCGACACGTCTCGGAGCGCCCTTCGTACGGTCGATGATCCGTCCCGCCGCGTCCGAACCCACGCTCGACGAAGCACCGGGCCTGCTCGCTCGCGTCGTCGAAGCCTACGCCGACCGCGGAGTCGTCCTGGGGCTGGAGACGTACGAGCAACTGCCGACCGACGTTCTCGTTGACCTCGTTCGGCGGGTCGACCACGCTGCGCTCGGCATCGTGCTTGACCCCGGCAACTGTGTGGCTGCGCTCGAGCTTCCGCGCGACGTCGTCGCGGCCACCGCCCCGTACGTGGTGAATCTTCACGTCAAGGACTTCGCGTTTAGCCGCCGCGGCGGCTGGGTGGGGTTCACCTACGCCGGCGCCCCACTGGGCGAGGGCCTCCTGGACTACGACGACATGGTCCGGCAGGTCCGTCCCCGGGAGCGCGGCATCAACCAGGTCGTCGAGCACTGGCTGCCCTGGACCGAAGACATCGCCACCACCTGCCGGCTCGAGCGGCAGTGGACCCAGCACAACCTGGACTACCTGAGGAGCAGGAACTCATGAACGTGGACGACCTGACGATCGCCGTCATCGGCGCCGGCGGCAAGATGGGCCAGCGCGTCTCGAACAACCTCAAGACCACCGGCGCGACCGTCTACTACACCGAGGCCTCGCCGGCCGGACAGGAGCGCGTGCGCGCGCTCGGCCTCGAGGTCACCGAGACCCGCGAGGCCGTGGCCGACGCCGACGTCGTCATCCTGGCCGTGCCCGACGTCGTGCTTGGCACGGTCAGCGAGGAGGTCGTTCCCCAGCTCAAGGACGGGGCCGTCGTCCTCACGCTGGACCCTGCCGCCGCCTACGCCGGCTTGCTCTACCGCCGCGAGGGCATCGAGTACGTCTGCGCCCACCCCGCGCACCCCTCGATCTTCCTCGAGCGCACCACCAAGGAGGAGTACGCCGACACCTTCGGCGGGATCGCCGCCCCGCAGAACGCCGTCGCCGCGGTCGACTCGGGCGAGGCGTCCGTCAAGGAGCTCGCGGAGGCGGTCATCCGCACGATGTACGCCCCGGTCATCGACGTGTTCTGGGTGAGCGTCAAGCAGCTCGCCGTCCTCGAGCCGACGCTCGTCGAAACCATCGCCTGCATGATCGGCGAGCTCCTCAAGGAGGCCCTGGAGGAGACCGTCACCACCGTCGGCGTGCCCCGGCCTGCTGCCGAGGCGTTGTTCTACGGGCACATCCAGGTGGCATTGGCCAATGCACTGCGCGGCGACAACCCGTTCTCCGACGCCTGCCACATCGCTATGGGGCACGGCCGGGACATGATCGTCAAGGACGACTGGAAGCGCGTCTTCGACGACTCCGTGCTCGACGAGACCATCACGCAGATGCTGCGGATCGACGCCATCCGGCGCTGATACGGCAGTCGTCCGCCGCCGCACCGTTCCGCCCGACGTCGCACGGAAAGAGGGCCACGATGTCCCCTGCCTATCTCGCCATCGCTGCTGCGGCGGCGATCGCGTTGCTGCTGTTGCTCGTGATGAAGGTCAAGTTGCCGGCGTTCATCGCGCTGCTCCTGGTCGCCGTCGTCACCGCGCTGGCCACCGGCATTCCGGCGGAGGAGGTGCTGCCCACCATGATCGAGGGTATGGGCGGCACGCTCGGTAACGTCGCCCTGCTCGTCGGTCTCGGTGCCATGCTCGGCGCGATCATCGAACGGACCGGCGGCGCCTACGCCCTGGCGGAGAAGTTCACCGCGCGGCTCGGGAGGGAGCGGGTCGGACCTGCGTTGCTGCTCGCCTCGGCCGTCATCGCGGTGCCGATCTTCTTCGACGTCGCATTCATCCTGCTCGTGCCCATCATGTTCAGCTTCGCCAAAGCGGCAGGGCACCGCACACCGGTGTACGTCGGTGTGCCCATCGCGGGACTCATGGTCTTCATTCACAATCTCGTCCCCCCGCACCCCGGCGTGACGGGGAGCAGTACCCTCCTCGGGGCGGACATCGGGTTGGTGACCGTGGTCGGGCTGCTTATCGCGATCCCGATCGGGTTCCTGGCCTACGCCACCGGCAGGATCATCAACTCGCGGTGGGAGTTCGCGATCGACGACGTCGTGGGACGCCGGTTCGAGGAGTCGGCTCCTGGTGCCGGCCCGGCCGCCGGCGGAAGCGGTGGGTCCGCCACGGCCGTCTCGCACGGCACCGGCGACGTGCGCACGGAAACCTCGGCCTCGCGGACGACGCCCGGCCCGTGGGGTGTGCTGGCGACCGTGCTGCTGCCGATTCTCATGATCTCCGTCGGCACGGTGGGTGGACTGGTGCTCGAGGAGGGGACCCCTGCCGCCAATGTGGTCTCCCTGATCGGTCAGCCGGGATTCGCCCTGCTCGTCGGGGTCGCGGTGGCCATGTACGTGCTCGCGGGACGGAACGGCTGGGGCAGGCAGGAGATCGGGCAGATCATGGATCGCTCGCTCGCCCCCGCGGCGATCGTGGTGTTCGTCACCGGCGCCGGGGGCGTCTTCGCGCGCGTCCTGACCGAGACGGGCATCGGCGACTCGGTCTCGGGCATGCTCGTCGACGCCGGTGTGCCGATCCTGTTGCTCGCGTTCCTTCTCGCGACCGTGTTCAAGGTGGCGCAAGGGTCCGGCACCGTCGCGACCCTCACCGCGGCCGGCCTGGTGCAGGGCACGGTCCAGAACGGTGACTACTCCTCGATCCAGGTGGTGCTGATCGTCCTGGCCATCGGCTGCGGCTCGGTGGCGTTGGCCCACATCAACGACTCCGGCTTCTGGATCACCTCCCGTTTCCTCGGACTCTCGGTCGCCGACGGTCTGCGCACCTGGACGGTCATCGCGACCGTGCTCGGCTGGGCCGGAATGCTCATCATCGGCGCCCTGTGGCTCATCGTCTCCTGAGCCCACCTACGCTGAGCCGGTGAGCACCAGGACAGTCCGATTCGGCACCCGCGTCCCCTCCGGCTGGGTCGTCGGGCAGGTCGGCGGCATCCCCGTGGTGCTCGCGCCGTCATGGGTGCTCATCGCCGCGGTCCTCGTGCTGCTGTACTACCCGGTGGTCCAGCGGCTGGTACCCACCGTCGGGACCGCCACCGTGGTCGGCACGACGGTCGCGTTCGTCGTCATGCTGCTCGTGTCCGTCCTGCTGCACGAGTTGGCTCACGGTTTCTCCGCGCAGCGGCTCGGCGGCCGCCCGCGCGAGTACGTCCTGACGTTCTGGGGCGGGCACACCTCGTTCGAGCAGGAGTTGCCGCGGCCGGGCGGATCGGCTCTGGTCGCCGTCGCGGGTCCCGCGGCCAACGGCCTGATCGCGGCGGGGGCATGGCTCGTGCTCGAGGCGACGGCGTTGTCCGGGCCTGGTGCTCTGCTGCTCTACGGCGCCGTCATCTCGAACGGCCTGGTGGCCGCGTTCAACCTGCTGCCCGGTCTGCCGCTCGATGGCGGTCACGTGCTCGAGGCGCTCGTCTGGGCTCTCACGGGGGACCGCACACGCGGCACGGTCGCCGCTGCCTGGATCGGGCGGATCGTGGCGATCGGCGTCGTCGTGGTGGTCCTGGTCCTGCCGCTGCTGCGGGGCAGCCGCCCGGACCTGGGCAGCATCTGGATGGTGCTCATTGCGTTCCTGCTGTGGACCGGCGCGGGCCAGGCACTGCGCACCGCCGGAGCCAGAAGGCAGGCCGCCGGGCTGGACCTGCGCCGCCTCGCGGTCCCGGCCGTGGCCGTCGACGCGAACGCCGACCTCGACCAGGCCATGCTCGCCGCCCGGGCCGGTGGACACGTCGTCCTCGTCGAGCAAGGCCGCCCGGTGGCGCTGCTCGAGACCCAGGCCGCCGGACAGGTCCCGCCCGGCGCCCGGGCCGGTACCCCCGCCACGGCGGCGGCTCGAGCCCTGCACCCGCAGCAGATCCTCACCGTCGCAACCGGGCTACCGGCCGTCGAGGCGGTGGCCGCCGCCCAGCACCACGGGTCCGTCGTCGTCCTCCTCGACCCGCGCACCGGTGAGACCGGGGTCGTCGAGGTCACCGCCGTGGCCCGGGCGATGGGCGCACGGCGACGCCCGTAGACTCGCCCGTCGTGAGCAGCGACACTCCCTCCACCGACGCACCGCACGAATCCCTGCCCGGCGGGCCCGCTCGGCGGCGCGGTCCGTTCCGGGCCGGCGAGCGGGTCCAGCTCACCGACGTCAAGGGCAGGATGCACACCGTCGTGCTCACCCACGACGGTTACTTCCAGAGCCAGCGTGGCTCGTTCCGGCACAGTGAACTCATCGGCAAGCCCGACGGCACCGTCGTCGACACTCCCACCGGCCACCAGCTCCTGGCGCTGCGTCCGCTGCTCAGCGACTACGTACTGTCGATGCCCCGGGGCGCGGCGGTCATCTATCCCAAGGACGCCGGTCAGATCGTCCAGATGGGCGACATCTTCCCCGGCGCGCGCGTCGTCGAGGCCGGCGTCGGTTCCGGCGCGCTGAGCATGAGCCTGCTCTCAGCGGTGGGCGAGGACGGCCACCTCATCTCGGTCGAACGGCGCGAGGACTTCGCCGACATCGCGATCGGCAACGTGGAGTCGTGGTTCGGTGACCGGCATCCCGCGTGGGAGGTGCGCACCGGCGACCTCGCGGAGGTCCTGCCCGAGGCGGTCGAGCCCGCCTCGGTCGACCGCCTTATCCTCGACATGCTCGCGCCCTGGGAGAACCTCGACGTCGCCGCGGACGCGCTGGTTCCGGGCGGGGTACTGGTCGCCTACGTGGCCACGACCACCCAGCTCAGCCGTCTCGCCGAGGACATCCGGGGCACCGAGAACTTCACCGAGCCGCAGGCCTGGGAGTCGATGATGCGGACGTGGCACCTCGAGGGCCTCGCCGTGCGGCCGGACCACCGCATGATCGGCCACACCGGGTTCCTGCTCACCACCCGCCGCCTGGCGCCGGGAAACAGCCCGCCGCGGCGCAAGCGGCGCCCCGCCAAGGGCGCGTACCCGGCCGACGCCGAATGGACTCCCGACGAGGTGGGGGAGCGGCCGATCTCGGAGAAGAAGATCCGGCGCGTGCGGCGCGACGTCCGACGGCGCGCCGAGATGGCACAGTTCGGCGTCGCCGGCGCACCGGGAACGACGGCGGACAACAGCACCGGCGCGCAGGCCGAGACTCCCAGCAGCGACGATGCCGCCGCAGCGGCGCCCGAGGACGGGACCGCGTAGGCCGCACCCGCACCCGAGGCCAGTCGCGCCTCGAGGAGCTCTAGGAGGCCGCCCCCGAGCCGGTCCGCCCGGTGGGGCCGGCCTCGGTGGGCTCCCGCCGCTGCGCGCGTTCCTGCTCGCGGCGGCGTTCGCGCTTGCCCCGTGCCAACTCGGTCCCCAGCGCCTCCAGCGGCCCGAGCCACAGATGCCGGAAGTCGTCGATCCAGGCCTCCACCTCGCGCAGGGGCGCGGGGTCGACGGCGTAGAGCCGGCGTGTTCCCTCCGCCCGTGCGGTGGCGAACCCGGAGTCGCGCAGCACACGCAGATGCTGGGACACGGCCGGCTGGGAGATCCCGAACTCCTCGCCGATCACCTCGACGATCTCGCCCGCACTGCGCTCACCGCCCGAGAGCAGCTCGAGGATCCGGCGGCGGACCGGATCACCGAGGACGTCGAAGGCGTGCATAAGCCCAGGGTACGGAGAGTGCCCGAGTGTGGCGCGCGGCGACGCGGGTGTGACGTTCGCCCGCCGGACGCCGCCGACGCCCGGGCCCATGCTCGTCCTACGCTGGTCACGACGCTCTGAGACGGAAGGATCCTCATGCCGGAGGCCGACGGCGAGACCCGCGAACGCGAGCTCGAGCAGCGCGCGATCTCGCTGGCCAGCAAGAACGAGCGCCTCGCGCAGGCGCTCGACTCAGCACGTCAGCGGCTCATCCAGATGCAGGAGCAGCTCGACGCCGTCACCAAGCCTCCGGGCAGCTACGGCACGTTCCTCGCCGGCTACATGGACGAGCGGGAGGCGGACGTCGTGGTCTCCGGCCGCAAGATGCGCCTGTCCGTCTCGGCCTCGGTCCCGCTCGGTGCGCTGCGGCCCGGCCAGGAGGTCCGCCTCAACGAGCAGCTGCTCGTGATCGGTGCCGGTTCCTTCGAGACCACCGGTGAGCTGGTGACCGTCCGCGAGCTGCTCGACGGCGACCGGGTGCTCGTGCACGCCCGGACCGACGACGAACGCGTGATGCGCCTCGCCGGGCCGCTGCTGACCTCCGGTGTGCGGGTGGGGGACGCCCTGACGGCGGACATGCGCACCGGCTTCGTCATCGAGCGCGTCGTGCGCTCGGAGGTCGAGGAGCTCTTGCTCGAGGAGGTCCCCGACACCGAGTACTCGGACATCGGGGGCCTGGGGCCGCAGATCGAGCAGATCCGCGACACGGTGGAACTGCCCTTCCGTCACCCGGAGCTCTACCGCGAGCACGGCCTCAAGCCACCCAAGGGGGTGCTGCTCTACGGGCCACCCGGCTGCGGCAAGACCCTCATCGCCAAAGCCGTGGCCACCTCGCTGGCCGCTACGGCGACCGGCCGGCAGGCGGAGCAAGCCGAGGATTCCGCCGAGGCCGCCGTCGCCCGGCCGGCCGAGCCACGAGCGGCGAGCCCGCGCAGCTACTTCCTCAACATCAAGGGGCCGGAGCTGCTCAACAAGTACGTCGGCGAGACGGAACGCCAGATCCGCATCATCTTCGCCCGCGCCCGCGAGAAGGCGGCTCGGGGGATCCCCGTGGTCATCTTCTTCGACGAGATGGAGTCGCTGTTCCGTACGCGCGGCACGGGGGTCTCCTCCGACGTCGAGACCACCGTGGTCCCGCAGCTCCTCAGCGAGATCGACGGCGTGGAGAAGCTCGAGAACGTCATCGTCATCGGTGCGTCCAACCGCGAGGACATGATCGACCCGGCGATCCTGCGTCCCGGCCGGCTGGACGTGAAGATCAAGGTCGAGCGGCCGGACGCCGAGGGCGCTCGGGAGATCTTCGGCAAGTACCTCACCCCGGGCCTTCCGCTGCACGAGGAGGAGCTCGCCGCGCACGACGGCGATCCGGACCGCACGGTCCGGGCGATGATCGACGCCGTCGTCGAGGCCCTCTACGCCACCGGCCCAGAGACCGAGTTCCTCGAGGTCACCTACGCCAGCGGTGACAAGGAGATCATGCACATGCGGGACTTCGCGTCCGGCGCGATGATCGCCAACATCGTCGACCGCGCCAAGAAGCGGGCGATCAAGGATCTGCTCGGCGGGTCCGGGCGCGGGCTGCGCACCGGCCATCTGCTGGCGGCCCTGCACGCCGAGATGCGCGAGAACGAGGATCTGCCGAACACCACCAATCCGGACGACTGGGCGCGGGTGTCCGGCAAGAAGGGCGAGCGCATCACCTATCTGCGCACGCTCGGTGGCCGGGGGACCGGGACCGAGCAGTCCGGGAACGTCGCCCTGCCCGGGCACGATGACGTCGAGACCATCACGCCGGTCCCGGGGTACCTGTAGATGGCCGCGCACGACGGTCGGGGCCCGGCTCCCTCGGTCCGCCGGCCGATGGGTCTCGAGACCGAGTACGGGATCCTCGAGCCCGGGAACCCGCGTGCCAACCCGGTGGTCCTGGCCACCCACGTCGTCGCCGCCTACGCCGCCCGGCACAGCGCCCGGAGGCGGCAGGTGACCTGGGACTACGCCGGTGAGGACCCGCTCGCCGACGCCCGGGGCTTCCGGCTGGACCGGTCCGCCGCCGACCCGTCGCAGCTGACGGACGCCGCGCCGCCGCTGTCCGACAGGGCCACCTTGGTGCGTCGGCCCGGCGCCGCCGAGGCCGCGTTGCCCACCGCGCACAACGCCGTGCTGTCCAACGGCGCCCGGCTGTACGTCGACCATGCGCACCCGGAGTACTCCAGTCCGGAGATCACCACGCCGGCGGACGCGGTGCGCTGGGATCGTGCCGGCGAGCTCGTGATGCGGACCGCGATGGACGCCCTCCGCGAGATCCCCGGGATGCCGGAGATCGTGCTGTACAAGAACAACGTCGACGGAAAGGGCGCCGCCTACGGCACCCACGAGAATTATCTGCTCGAGCGTTGTGTCGACTTCGGAGACGTCGTCCGATACCTCACGCCGTTCTTCGTCACCCGTCCGATCCTCTGCGGCGCCGGCCGGGTGGGGCTCGGCCAGCGCAGCGAGACACCGGGCTTCCAGATCTCCCAGCGCGCCGACTACGTCGAGAACGACGTCGGGCTGGAGACCACGTTCAACCGTCCGATCATCAACACCCGGGACGAGCCGCACAGCGACGCGGAGCGGTACCGTCGCCTGCACGTCATCGGCGGTGACGCCAACCGCTTCGACGTCTCCACCTACCTCAAGCTCGGCACCACCTCCCTCGTGCTCTGGCTGCTCGAGGCCGGCGCTGTGCCGCTCGAGCTCAACGCGCTCGCGCTCGCCGATCCGGTTGCCGAGACCGCGGCGGTCAGTCACGACACGACTCTGACCCACCGCCTCGCTCTGGCCGACGGGCGGGAGATGACGGCGCTGGAGATCCAGCGCACCTACTTCGACGCGGTCTCGCGCGCACTGCGCGAGCGGGCCCCGGCCGGCCTCGACCCGGAGACGGCGGCGGTCGTGCAGCGCTGGGACGGCGTGCTGGACAAGCTCGCCACGGACCCGGCGTCCGCGGCCACCGAGGTGGAATGGGTGGCCAAGAAACAGATCCTGGACGGGATGCGCCGGCGTGACGGCCTGCCGTGGGACCACCCGCGACTTCAGGCGCTGGACCTGCAATGGGCCGATCTGCGGCCAGAGCGGTCGATCGCGAGTCGCCTCGCCCATGCCGGGCGTCTCGAGCGCCTGGTCGAGGACGCCGACGTCGCCGCGGCCGAGCGCACCCCACCGGCGGACACGCGCGCGTGGTTCCGCGGCCAGGTCGTCGCCCGGTACCCGGATGAGGTGGCCGCCGCCGGGTGGCAGTCGGTGGTGCTCGACGTCCCGGGCAACGACCACCTCGTCCGTGTGCCGATGCACGACCCGCTCCGCGGGACCCGGGAGCTGATCGGACCCGTGCTCGACGCCTCGGCCACGGCCGCCGACCTGGTGCGCAACCTGCAGGCTCCACCCGGGCCGGACCCGGCATAGGATCGTCCGCAGACGGAGGGAGTACGTCATGGCACAGCAGGAGCAGCGCCGGGTCACCCGGCGGGAAGACCCGGGCGACCCGGGTCCCGAGCCACCCGTCGCGGCGGCGGGACAGGTGCGCACCCAACAGGTGGACGACATCCTCGACGAGATCGACGGCGTGCTCGAGTCGAACGCAGAGACCTTCGTCCAGGGATTCGTGCAGAAGGGCGGCCAGTAACCGCTGCACGGGCGGCGCCGTGGACCTGGGGCGTCCGGCCGGGGAGACCTCAGGCGAGATACTCCAGCAACGCGGCGGTCAGCGCACCGGGCTGCTCCTCCGGGATGAAGTGCCCGCACTCGGCGATCGGGCCACCGAACGCCCGTGGCGCGAACGGCCGCCACGCCTCGAGACTCGCCGTGCCGGCGGCGAGACCACGGTCGCCCCAGAGCACCTGTACCGGAATCTGGACGGTTCGCCCGGCGTCGCGATCGGCGCGGTCGTCGGCGAGATCGTCCGGTGTGGCACGGTAGTCGTCGAACCCCGCACGCAGCGCCCCCGGCTGGGTGAATGCCTCGACGTAGTGCGCGAGTCCGTCGGCGATCCGTGCGCGCTGGAACGCCCACGCGTGGAAGAAGTGCCGCAGGTACGGCTCGATCGCGGCTCCCACGAGTAGCTCGGGCAGGTCCGGCTGCTCATGGAAGAGCCAGTGCCAATAGTTCTTCGCGGTCGCCGTCGTTCCCGCCTCGAACATGTGCAGGGTGGGGGCGACGTCGAGGACGGTGAGCCGGGTGACCAGCCCGGGGTGGTCGAGGGCGAATCGGTGCCCGACGCGCGCACCCCGATCGTGTCCCACGACGCGGACCCGATCGGCGCCGAGGTGATCGGCCAGTTCACGCAGATCCTGGGCCATCCGGCGCTTGGTGTACCCGCCGCTGGGCCGATCGCTGCGGCCGTACCCCCGCAGGTCCGGCGCGACGACCCGATAGTGCTCGGCGAGCGCGGGCACGACGTGCCGCCAGCAGAAGGAAGTCTGGGGCCATCCGTGCAGCAGGAGGACCAGCGGGCCGGTGCCCTCGTCCCGATAGTTCATCGTGATCTCGGACAGTCGCGCCGTGGTCTCCATCACTGGAAGCTAACCTGCTGAGATGGTTAGGACAAGGGGTTCGGGATCCGGCGGAGCGCCCGCGAGGAACGGCGACTGGCTCTTCCTCGCGGACGCGCTGTGTGCCGACTTCGCCAACACACTGCGCGATCGCTGGCGCCCGACTGCGCGTGAGACGTTGATCGAACCGCGCGATCTCACCGCGTGGGTGGTGCGCGCCGGCATCACGTCCGAGGCCCATCCGTGCTCCCCGGCGGATCTGGCACGCGCGCGCGAGCTGCGGGACGCCGTGATCGCCACGTTGGAACAGCGTGCCGGAGTGCCTGAGGTCGCCGTCGTCAATGCCGCTACCACGGCGGCTCCGCGCAGGGAGTTGACGGCCGCGGCGAACGGCGTCCAGGTGAGCGCGGGCGCCGCCGGGGACGTCGGTGCCGGGCTCGGCCTTGTGGCGGCAGACCTGATCGATCTCGTCGCCGCGGGCCGGCTGCCGCAGGTCAAGGAGTGCGCCCACGCCAGATGCGGGCTGCTCTACGTCGACCGGTCCCGGGGCGCACGCCGGCGCTGGTGCTCGATGCAACGATGCGGCAACCGTGCGAAGGTCCAGCGGCATGCGCGGCGCACCGGCGATGGCGCGGACGGCTGACGCCGGTGCCGGCCGCGGATCGGTACCGTGGCCGTCGTGACGGCAACGCGTGCGTTCGGGCTGGACCAGTGGTGAGCCGACGGATCTTCGGCGTCGAGACCGAGTACGGCATCACGTGTGCGGCGCCTCCCGCCGAGGCCGCAGCACCGGGCGAGGGCACCGCACGACCGGTCACCGCGGACGACGCCGCCCGTTACCTCTTCCGCAAGGTGGTCGCCTGGGGGCGATCCTCCAACGTGTTCCTGCGCAACGGCGCCCGCCTCTACCTCGACGTCGGCTCACATCCCGAGTACGCGACGGCGGAGTGCGACGACGTGCGCCAGCTCGTGGCGAACGACCGGGCGGGTGAGCGGATCCTCGAGCGCATGACCCGGGAGGCCAACGACCTGCTCGCCGAGGAGGGCGTGCCCGGCACGATCCACCTGTTCAAGAACAACCTCGACTCCGCTGGCAACTCCTTCGGCTGCCACGAGAACTACCTGTTGCGGCGCCGTCGGGACTTCCAGGCCGTCGGCGAGGCACTCGTCTCCTTCTTCGTGAGCCGGCAGATCCTCACCGGCGCAGGTCACGTGCGCACGCGCCCGGACGGTGGGGCGGCGTACGCGTTCTCGCAACGGGCCGACCAGATGTGGGACGCCATGAGCTCGGCCACCACGCGCTCGCGCCCGATCATCAACACCCGCGACGAGCCCCACGCCGACGCCGAGAAGTACCGGCGCATGCACGTCATCGTCGGGGACTCGTCGGTGGCGGAGACCACCACCATGCTCAAGGTCGGGATGACCGATCTGGTGCTCGCCATGGTCGAGGACGGCGTGCGGATCTCCGACCTCGCGATGGCCGAACCCATGCGTGCCATCCGGGAGATCTCGCGCGACATGTCCGCGACGGTCCCGGTCGAACTCGCCGGGGGACGGACGATGAGCGCCCTGCAGATCCAGGAGGAGTTCCACCAGCGGGTCACCGCATGGCTGGAGACCTCGGGGGAGGAGGCCGAACTGACCGGGGTGCAACGCCAGGTCCTCGACCTGTGGGAGCGCGGACTCGCCGCGCTGCGCACCGCGGATCCCAGCGGCGTGGAGACCGAGCTCGACTGGGCGATCAAGGCACGACTCCTCGAGCGGTACCGGTCGCGCCATCGCCTTGGCCTGGACGACCCCCGGGTGGCGCGACTGCTGCTCGCGTACCACGACATCTCGCCTGCGAGCGGTCTGGCGGCGTCGCTCGAGAAGCGGGGGCTCATGGCCCGGGTCACGACCGACGAGGAGGTCGCGGCGGCGGTCGACGAACCACCGGCGACCACCCGGGCACGCCTGCGTGGCGACTTCGTCGCGACGGCGCAGGATCGCCGCCGTGACATCACCGTGGACTGGGTGCACCTGAAGATCAACGACGCGGCGCAGTCCACCGTGGTGCTCAAGGACCCGTTCTCGCCCGTCGACGAGCGGGTGGAGGCGCTGCTCGCCACGCTGCGCGAGTGAGCGTACCGCCCGCCCTCCTGCGCCGCAGGCCGGAGCTCACTGCGCCGGCGTGCCGGGCGCTGCGGCACCGCCGGTCTCGGTGAGCCGCGCGCGCTCGAGTCCGTCGAGCATGAGGTCGAGCGTGAACTCGAACTCTGTCTGTGAGTCGCACCATCCGAGCATCGGGTCGTCCGCGGCATGGACCTCGCTGGCGACCATCGCGGTGGTGTACGGCAGCGTCGCTGCCATCGCCTCCAGTGCCGCCTCGGACTCGTCGGGATCGACCAGGGCGCCGCCGTCGTCCGCCGGGCTGAACAGCTCCTGCGTGAAGCCGAGGATCATGCTGCCCAGCGCGTGCATCGCACGGTGACCGAGCCGGTAGGAACATCCGCCGCGGACCATGAGGCCCAATACGTCCTCGAACAGGCCGAACACGCTCGGCGGAACCGCGCTCCGGCCCCGGATCAGGCCGGGCGCCCACGGACGCCGGAGCATGACGGTGCGTGCAGCCAGGCATCGGCGGCGCACGGCGGAGCGCCAGTCGCCGCCGGCCGCGGCGGAGCGGTCGATCTCGTCGCGAACCTCCTGGACCACGAATTCCACCAGGCCGTCCAGGACGTCTTCCTTGCCGCGCACGTGGTGGTACAGGGACATCGCCTCGACGCCGAGATCGGTGGCCAGGCGGCGCATCGTCACTCCGCGCAGGCCTTCGTCGTCGGCCAGTGCGGCCGCGGCCCGGATCACCCGCTCCCTGCTCAGCGGCTCGCGTGCGGAGGCGGCGGCATCGGTCGGCATCACTCGTCCTCGTATCCGTCGTCGGAAAGCCTGGCCAGCGGCCACCTTACGGTGTATGGTCGCCTTACTATGTAAGGTAGCGACGGAACGAGGACGATGTGACTCACGACCTGCCCCGCTCGACCGCGCGGACCACCGGCCTGCTCTACCTCTCGATGGCGTTGGTGGCCGTCCCGGGATTCCTGGTCATCAGGCCCCTGCTGTACGACCCGGACAGCGCGTCCGCGACGCTGGCGAACCTCGTGGAGAACGAAGGACTCGCCCGGCTCGGCGTCGGTCTGGAGCTGGCGCTCGTCGTGGCCCAGACGTTGACCGCGCTGTGGTTCGCCCGCCTGTTCGTCCGGGTCGATGCCGCCCATGCGGCAGCCGTCGGCGTCTTCGGGGTGATCAACGCCGTGTGCATCCTGGCCAGCGCCGCGACGCTCGCCGCCGCCCTGGACATCGCGCTCGGCAACGGACTCGCGGCCGGGTACTCGGGCGCGGCCGCCCAACTGATGTACGTCCTGGGCGGGCACCTGTGGGGCGTCGGCGGCGTGTTCTTCGGCCTGTGGTTGATCCCGATGGGCCTGCTCGTCCTGCGCGCCGGCATGACACGAGTGTTGGGCTGGCTGCTCGTCGCCGGCGGTGCCGGCTACCTCGTCAGTACCGCGACGACCTACCTCGCGCCCGGCCTGGCGTCTGCCGGAGAGATCCTGACGTACGTGGCGAGCGTCGGTGAGTTCTGGATGATCGGGCTGCTGTGCTGGTACGGCTTCCGGCGCAGCGGTGCCCCGTCCGCCGTGCCGCCGGGTGGGGTGTCCGGTCCGACGGCGGACGGCAGTGAGCTGGAGTCCGCACCGGCTCGCTGAGAGCCTGGCCACAGGTGCACGGACCACCCGGGAGGGCGACGTAGGCTGCTGGCCGTGAACCTCGTGAGCGGGATCGGCGATCGTCTGCGGGCCGCCCTGGCGGCGCTGCTGGCCCTCGTCGCGCTCGTGGCCTGCACCCCGGACGAGGGCGAGGAGCCGCCACCAGAGCCCGCCGTCGACGTCTCCGGCGAGTTCGGTTCGGTCCCGGTCGTCAGCTTCGACGCGCCGCTGCCGCTCGAGGATTCTTCCGTCGAGACGCTCATCGAGGGGGACGGGCGCGAACTGGCGGCGAACGAGCCCGTGCTGCTCTCGCTCACCGCGTACGACGGCGACACCGGCGAGCTCATGGAGGGCCGCGAGGTCGGTGTGGCCCGCACGTTCACACTCACTCCCGAAGACGTCGGCGAGGACCTCTTCCCGGTCCTGACGGGATCGCGCGAAGGCAGCCGGCTGCTGCTGCAGCAGCCCGTCGAGGACAACGGCGAGGAACACATGCTCGTGCTCGTCGTCGACGTGCGCTATACCCAGGCACGGGGCGAGGAGGTGGAGCCACCGGACCGGGAGAACCTCCCGACCGTCAGCCTCGACGAGGAAGGCTCGCCGTCCATCGACGTCCCCGACGCCGACCCGCCGAACGAGCTGACCGTCCAGCCGCTGATCCGCGGTGACGGACCGCAGGTACAGCCCGGGCAGGAGGTCACCCTGCAGTACTCCGGTGTGCAGTGGGAGTCCGGTGAGCCGTATGACTCCACATGGGAGGGCGGCAAGGTTCCGCAGACGGTGGTGCTCGACGAGACCTTCGAAGGGCTGCGCACGGGCCTGGTCGATCAGCCGGTCGGCTCCCAGGTGTTGCTCGTCATCCCCCCGGCCCAGGCGCACGGCACCGACACGCTCGTCCTCGTCGTCGACATCCTCGCCACGACGGGCGGGGACGCGGACTCGCTGGTGACGACCACCGATCCGGAGGAGACCGAGGAGCCGAGCGGTGAGCCCACCGAGGACTCGCAGAGCGGCCGCGGCGAGGACGCCTCGCCCCGTGGCGGCGACTGATCACTGATCAGGTCTCGACGACCACGTCTGCCGCGCCGCGGGCGTCCCGGGCCTCGAGCAACGCCCGCTCCTGCGCGGCCCACACCTCCCACAGGTGCGGCCAGGTCCCGCCGTCCCGCGCGAGCGCGCGCTCCCGGCGAACCGGTTCCGGCGCCTCGAGCCAGATCAGGACGTGGACGAACGGCGCGCAGATCGCCGAGCCTGCCCCGCACCCTTCGACCACCAGCAGCCGCGGGAGGGGCGTGCCCGCCGGTGGGACCTGCACGAGTGCGCCGAGTCGATCGGCGTGCCAGTCGTAGCGACGCACCCGACCCGGCTCGCCATGGCTCAGCGGCTCGAGCACGCCGGACGCGACGGCGCCCAGGCCGACGGCCAGTCCGGTCCAACCGCGGTAGGCGTCCTCCAGCGCGAGAACGGCGACGGCGTCGCCGGACAGACCCGGTTCGGCGTGCAGCCGGGCAACGAGGTCCAGCGCGAGCGCCGTCTTTCCGGCCCCCGAGCGGCCGTCGATCCCGACGACGAGCGGGCCCGCTTCGTCGTGACGGTCGAGCGCCTCGAGCACCAGTGGCGTCACGGCACGTAGCGGCGCGGGATGATGGACGCTCATCCTGCGCACGCTAGCCGAGGAGTTAGCCTCGGCACTGGTGCCGCCGGCCGGCCGCGCGGTCGCCGTCGAACGCCCGAGCGTCACGGAACGGAGGAACAAGCATGAGTGTGGCCGTCCGGGTGATCCCGTGCCTCGACGTGGCCGACGGGCGCGTGGTCAAGGGCGTGAACTTCCAGGGGCTGCGAGACGCCGGCGACCCGGTCGAGCTCGCTCATCGCTACGACGCCGAGGGCGCCGACGAGCTCACCTTCCTCGATGTCTCCGCCTCCGCGGAGGAGCGCGCGACCACGATGGAGGTGGTCTCGCGCACCGCCGAGGAGGTGTTCGTGCCGCTGACGGTGGGCGGGGGAGTGCGTACGGTCGAGGACGTCGACCGGCTCCTCAAGGCCGGCGCGGACAAGGTCGGCGTCAACACGGCCGCCATCGCCCGGCCCGAGCTGCTCGCCGAGATCGCCGAGCGATTCGGACGGCAGGTTCTCGTGCTCTCCGTCGACGCGCGTCGCGTCACGGGTGAGACCTCGACCCCCTCGGGGTACGAGGTCACCACCCACGGCGGCCGTCGGGGCACGGGGATCGACGCCGTCGAATGGGCCGAGCGTGGCGCCCGGCTCGGCGCCGGAGAGATCCTGCTGAACTCCATGGACGCCGACGGCACGACCGGCGGGTTCGACCTCGAGATGCTCGACGACGTCCGCGCGCGCGTCGACGTGCCGCTCATCGCCTCCGGTGGCGCCGGCGAGCCCGAGCACTTCACCGAGGCTGCCCGGCACGGCGCCGACGCCGTCCTCGCCGCATCGGTGTTCCATTTCCGGACGCTGACCGTCGGTCAGGTCAAGGACCACATGCGTGCCGCCGGCCTGCCCATCCGCTGATCCAGCGCGATTCGTCAATGATGTGCCGAGTGGTCATCGACGTGTCGAGTGGTCAATTCCGTGCAGCCTGCGGCGGTGCACAGAATCGACCAGTCGGCACGACGTTGACGAGTGGGCGCAGGTGAGCAGTGTGGCGGGTCAGGCGGGGGAGAGGTGGGCGAGGACCTCCGGGACCTCGGCCGAGTGCACCACGGTGAGCGTGCCCGTGGTGCGGGTCATCGCCACGTAGAGCTCGCCGAGGCCGCGGGGCGAGTCGAGGATCTCGCCCGGCTCGACCACCACGACGGCGTCGAACTCCAGACCCTTCGCCTCACGCGGGCTCAGCACCACGACATCGGCCTGCAGGTCGGTGCCGCCCGCCTGGCCGGTGAGCTGTTCACGGAGCGCGGCGGCCCGCGGCGCCGCCGCCACGACGGCCACCGCGCCCCGGCCGCGCAGCCGCTCGACCCGGTCCGCCACGGCCCGGTCCAGCTCGGTCGCCGGCGTGCCGATACGGACAGGCGCCTCGCCGGTGGACCGGACCGATGTCGGCACGCTCGCGTCCGGATCCAGCGCCCGCAGGACGGGCGCAGCGGCCTCCATGACCTCGGACGGCGTCCGGAAACCGACCGTGAGCTCGCGCAACCGAACCGGGGCCGGCGTGTGCGGCTGCAGGGCGAGCTCCCAGGTCGCCGCGGCGGTGGGCCCACTGCCCTGATGGACGTCACCGACGACCGTCATCGACCCTGCCGGGCACCGGCGGAAGAGAGCGCGCCAGGCCATCGCCGACAGCTCCTGCGCCTCGTCGACCACCACGTGACCGTAGGTCCACGTGCGGTCGGCGGCCGCACGCTCGGCGAACGAACGGTGATCACCGGCGACGTTGCGTTCGGCGAGTGCCTCGCCACTGAGCAGGTCGGCGGCCTCCAGCGCCTCCTCGTCCATCTCCTCCGTGAGGAGGTCGTTGGCGTGCAACACCTGTCGCGCGAAGCGCGCTCGCTCGCGGGCCACGACCGCCGCCCGGGCACGGTCCTCGGCCTCGTCCACCCCGAGAAGCTCGGCGGCCTCGTCGAGCAGCGGCACGTCGGCCACCGACCAGCCGGTCCCACGGTCCCGGGCGAGCAGACGCCGCTCGTCGGCGTCGAGCAGGCCACCGGCGACGCGGTCCAGGCGCTCGGGCTCGGCGAAGAGATCCTCGAGCAGCCGCTCGGGGGTGAGCTTCGGCCACAGGTCCTCCATCGCCTGCGCCACGTCCGGGTCCGCCATCAGCTCGCGCTCGATGTAGGCCACCTCCTCGGCAGCCGCCACGCCGTCCACCTCGGTCCCCGCGACCTCGACGGCGGCCGGGACCTCGTCGAGGTTCCGCGACGTGTCGAACCGTGCGAGTTCCTCCTCGAATCCTTGCTCGACCTCCTGCAGCAGCCGCACCCCGGCACCGACAACCTCCATCGCCAGCGCCCGGAGCACCTGCGCCCGGAAGGTCCTGCGTGCGACGTTGTGGGCCGGCGAGACGCGATGCGCCTGTTGAGCCGCCGACCACAGGGCCTGCCGCGGCAGGGTGAACCGGTCGCCGTCGAAGGAGAACTCGATATCGACGATGCGCTGACGGTCAGCCACCGCGCGGGTCAACAGCTCCGCCATGACGGCCTCACCCTTCAGCCGCATCACCTCGTCCGCCTCGCGCAGCCCGGGCACCACGGACGGGTAGAGCCGGTCCGGTGTCTGCAGCACCACCTGGGTCTCGCCGAGCGAGGGCAGGACCTGTTCGATGTAGTCGAGGAACGTCGGCGACGGACCGACGACGAGCACGCCCTGACGGCCGATCTCCGGTCGCGCGTAGAGCAGATACGCCGCTCGGTGCAGGGCGACCGCGGTCTTGCCCGTTCCGGGTCCGCCTTGGACGACGAGGACGCCCTCCCCGTTCGCGCGGACGATCTCATCCTGCTCGGCCTGCAACGTCATGGCGATGTCCCGCATGCGGCCGGTGCGTCGCTCCGCAAGTGCGGCCATCAACGCTCCCTCGCCCTGCAACGTCGTGATCTCGGCGCTCTCGAGGTCGAGCAGCTCGTCCTCGACGCCCGTCACGCGCCGGCGCTGGGTCCGCAGGTGGCGACGCCGCATCACGCCGTGGTTGTCGGCCGGCGTGGCCACGTAGAACGGCCGCGCACCGGGGGCCCGCCAGTCCAGCAGCATGGGCCGGCGCTGGGGCGCCGGTGACCGCAGTCCGGTACGGCCGATGTACCGCACCTGGCCGTCGTCGAGGTCCAGGCGGCCGAAGCACAACCCCGACTCGGCGTGGTCCAGTGCGGTGGCGCGCTCGGTGAGTCGATCGACCCGTGCCTCACGTTCGACGAGATCACGCGAGGACGCCCCGCGTTGGGTCAGGGCACGATCGAGATCGGCGGCAACCTCCTCCCGGAGCTCGTCGACACGCGCGTACAGCCGGTCGAGGTACTGCTGCTCGCGCTCGAGCTCTCCGGGTTCGTCGGATCCGTGGGACATGTCGTGCTGATTCTGCGGGTGCGGCTGCCGCGCCATCACTCACCTCTCCTCGGGGCGAGAGCATCCAACGCTGACGACCGACCTGCTTATTCCCGCGCCCGAACGGCTCAGGTCGCGGCAGGCGCCGACGTCGATGGGGCCGCCAGCCGACGCACGCCGGCCGGAGCGATGAGCCTGAGCAGCCCTGCCACCAGCAGGTCCGCGAGGATGGACAGCGCCGCCACCCAGAGCGCCGCGGCGATGACGCCGCGCATCCCGTAGGCGACCTGGTTCAGGATGATGTCTCCGAGGCCGCCGCCGCCGGCCACCGTGGCGAGCGTGGCACTGCTGACCACGAGCACGACGGCGGTCCGGATGCCGCTGAAGGCCATCGGGAGCCCGAGCGGGATCTCGATCCGCAGCAGGATCTGCCAGGGCGAGAGGCCCATCCCGCGGCCCGCCCGGGTCAGATCGCGGTCGACCGAGTCGATGGCGACGAACGTGTAGCTCATGATCGGCGGCACCGCGAGGATGACCAGGGCCAGCAGGACGTTGGTGAAGCCGATGCCCACCAGTCCGATGAAGATCGCGATGAGTGCGAGCGAGGGGAGGGCCCGTCCGATGTTGGTCAGGCTGACGGCCAGGAACTCGCCCTTGTGGATGTGGCCCAGCCACAGGCCCACCGGCACCCCGATGAGCAACGAGATGCCGATGGCCACCGCGCTCAGCCAGAGCTGCTCGCCGGTCTTGTCCAGCAGCATCCCGGCGTTGTCGGCCATGAACGCGAACGCGTCGACGAATGCCTCCATAGCTCAGACCTTCGCTCTCGTCCAGGTGGTCAGGGCGCGCCCGACCAGTGCCAGCAGGCCGTCCAGCACGAACGCCAGCAACACCGCGAGCGCGCCGGCGCCGATGAACTGGGTGTTGAACGGGGACGAGATCGCCTTGAGGATGGGCGACCCGAGCCCGGCGTCCACGACGAAGGCGGCGATGGTCGCGATGCTCACGGTCAGCACCGTCGCGACCCGCAGCCCGGAGATGATCGACGGGATAGCCAGCGGCAACTCCACCATGCGCAGGATCTGGCCGGAGTCCAATCCCATTCCGCGAGCCGCTCGCTTGGCGTCGTCCGGCACGCCCAGCAGTCCTGCCAGCACCGCCCGGAAGAGGATGACCAGGGTGAAGCACACCAGCGCGATCTCGACGGTGACCATGGTCAGCCCGGTGATCGGGACGAGAAGCTGGAAAAGCGCGAGTGGCGGCAAGGTGTACAGGAACGTGGCGACGGCGCCGAAGGGCGAAGACAGCCATGCCCGTCGGTAGGCGAGCACCGCGGCGATGAAGGAGATGGCGAACCCGACAGCCACGGCGACGACCGTCATGACGACGTGCTCGAGCAGTGCCGGCTGGAACACCTCCGGCCACTGCTGGACGAACCAGTCAGTGCAGAAGACGCCGTTGTCGATGACGCACCGGGAGGCGTCACCGTAGTCGGGGATCTCGGGATCGCCGGGTGTCGCAATACCGCTCATGCGGCTCCCTCGGATACGTCGGGCTGGAGCAGCCGGGCGACGGGGACCGCGCGCTCGGGCGTCTCGCCGTCGGCGACGATGACGCCGTCGGCACGTTCGGCCGTGGCGCAGGACAGCGCCTCGCGCGCCGTCGTGCCCGCCGGGAGCCTCGGCCAGTCCGGCAAGGGCTCACGCTGCTCCCCGGCCAGGTCGCCCAGGCGGTAGAGACCGAGCCGCTTCAGCCCGCGCTCGGCACCGAGGAACGAGGCTACGAAGTCGTCGGCAGGCTCGGCGAGCAGGTCTTCCGGCGGCCCGAGCTGAGCGAGCAGTCCACCCGGCCGCAGCACGGCGATCTTGTCGCCCATCTTGATGGCCTCGTCGATGTCGTGGGTGACGAACACCGTCGTCTTGCCGACGGCACGGTGAATCGCCAGGAATTCGTCCTGCACGGCGGTACGGGTGATCGGGTCGAGCGCACCGAACGGCTCGTCCATCAGCATCAGCGGGGGGTCGGCGGCGAGAGCCCGGGCGATCCCCACGCGCTGCTGCTGACCGCCGGAGAGCTGGCCGGGGTAGCGGGCCCGCCATTGCGCGGTCGGAGTCAGGCCGACGAGCTCGAGGAGCTCGTCGGTCCGCGCGTCGATCCGGGCTGCGGACCACCCGAGGATCCTCGGGACCACTGCGATGTTCTGCGCGACGGTCATGTGGGGGAACAGCCCGGTCTGCTGGATCGCGTACCCGATCTTCCGGCGCAGCTCGATCGCGCCGATGTCGGTGATGCTGGTCTCGCCGATCCTGATGTCGCCACTGGTGAGGTCGATCAGGCGATTGATCAGCATGAGGGCCGTGGTCTTGCCGCCGCCGGAGGGTCCGACGAGGCAGAGAAGCTCACCGGCCTCGACCGTCAGGCTGAGCGCATCGAGCGCGGGTGTCTCGGACCCGGGGTAGATCTTCGTCGCGCGGTCGAAGGTGATGGAGACCGACCGCTCGGTGCGCTCCGGCCCGGTGGTTCGGTGCTGGGATTCGTTCACGGGGTGCCTCACAGCAGGTCGTTGGCTTCGAGGAATCGGCGTGCGACCTGAGCGGGGTCGAGCCTGTTGATCGCCGACGCCTCGTTCATGGCCTGGACGGCCTCGAGGGTCAGCAGCGAGCTCATCGTGTTGAGCAGGTCCGGCACGTCCTGACCGACGCGATCGAGGAGGTCGTCACGCACGCACGGCACGACGTTCTGGAAGCCGAACAGGTTCTTCGTGTCCTCGAGGACGACGAGATCGGACCGCAGCAGCTGCGGGTCGGTGGTGAACACGTCGGCGGCGTCGATCTCGCCGTTCTCCAGGGCCTGGTAGTTCAGCCCGATGCTCAGCGTTCGGAGGTTCATGTTGGGGAGGCGGTAGGTCTCGACGATCGCCTCGTATCCCTGCCCGCCGGAGACGTTGTCCGGGTACGTCGAGTAGGTGAACTCCCCGATGCCGCGCAGGTCGTCGATGGTGCGCAGGTTGTGCCGGGCGGCGAACTCGCGCGTGACGGCGATCGCGTTCTTGTTCTCGAACGGGGTGGCGTCCAGCACGGTCACACCGCGCGAGGCCTCGAACTCCCGAGCGAGGTCGAGGGTCTGCTCGGCCGACTCCATGAGGTCCTCGTGCCCGGCGAGCGACATCACGATCACGCCCGTGTACTCGGGGTACAGATCGATCTGACCGCTCGTCAGTGCGGCGTCGATCAGCTCGGAGGAGCCCACGTTGGTCTTCAGGTCGACCTGATAGCCGAGGGCGCGCAGCGCCTGGGCGTAGAGCTCACCGTTGATCCAGCTCTCGGCGAACCCCTTGGAGCCCACGGTGACCGTGCCTTCTCCCTTGCCGGTCGCCATGCCGCAGCCGCCCAGTGCCGCGAGACCGGCGGCGCCGACCGCCGCGGAGAGCACACCGCGGCGGGAGACGCGCGGGGAACCAGGTCGCCGCTGCGGGGAACCGGGCAGCGCGTGGTCCGGTGTCATGTCTCTCATGGGAGCCTCAGTTCAGATCGCGCGGGATCACCGCACTGGTACTGCGCGACCTGACCTGGCGGCCGTTCTCCAGCGCGATCATCTCGTTGGTCACGGTGAACGTCGTCTCGTCCCCGAACATCCGGCTCACGGTCCGCAGCTCCACGTCCCAGGGCTCGGCCGCAAGATCCGCAGGCCCCGAGCGCCCCGGCTCGGTCGGCGCCTTCCCGCCGGGACGACGGAGCCGGATGACGCGCCGGCATTCGGCCGTCGGCGAGGTGGCGTCGTCCTCCCGACGGTGGTAGGAGTCCTCCTCCGAGGAGAAGTAGTGGAGCCCGTCGGTGTGATGGGTCGACCAGGACTCGGAGTACGTGGTGATCGTGACGTCGGAGTCGACGAGGTCTTCGGTGAGCGTCCGGCGCATGGGTGAGCCACCCGTTTCGATCGCGCCCGAGGCGTGTGCCGGCGGCGCGCGGAACTCGTCCTGGGTGTACGTGTCGTCCCCGCGGCGTCGGACCGGGAGGGTCAGTGTGACGGGGCCGTCGAGGGTGAGCTCGCTCCGTCCTGCCGTCGGCCAGAGGATCGGCCAGTAGCTCGCCGAGATGCTCACGCGAATGCGGTGGCCCGGCGAGAACCGGTGTGCGGTGGACAACAGCGGGACACGGACGGTCACCGCTTCCGACGGGGCCAGCGGCCGCGGGTTCTCGTGCGAGTCGTGGTGGGTCACGTTGAACAGGCCCATGGTGAGCAGGCGGGACTCGCCCGTGGGGCCGACGTCGGTGAGCCGGACGGCGAGGTGCCCGCGATCGCTGCTGGGCCGGACGGTGAGCTCGACCTCCGGCGTCCCGAGGATCTCCACCGGTGCGTCCTCGTCGGGCTGCCAGGTCGCGGTCCAGGACCGCGCGTCGTCGCCCGACTGATCCAGCGGCTGTCCGGCCGCGGCACCGAACTGCAGCCAACTGCCCGCACGGTGCCCGAGCATGGCGGTGCTCGGCAAGGTCTGCGGGCCGTCGACGACGGCGTCGGACGAGTGATAGCCGACACGGTCCACGTCCGGTGAGGGCCACCGCTGTTCGCTGACCCAGCGACCAGGGCGGGACGTGGTATCCGAACCGATCGGGGCTGAGTCCGGGATGTACGCGCGAAGCTGGGGCTGGGCGTCGACCCCGTTGTCCACACCGCGCATCCAGTGGTCCCACCACCGGACCGACTCGGCGATGAAGTCGATGGCCGGTCCGGGGACGCCCTGGTGCGGGTAGTTGTGCGACCACGGTCCCAGCAGGGCGTGGACGGGTGCCTGGGCGTTCTCCATCAGCCGGAACAGGGTGGTGCGGTATTCGTCGAGGAGACCGCCGACGGCGAGCACCGGCACCTGAATGGCCGACCAGTCCTCACACACCGAACCGTGTTTCCAGTACGCGTCGCGACGTTGGTGACTGAGCCAGTCCTCGATGTTCGACGGCGCCTGGTCGATCCGTTCGAACCAGTTCTCGCGCCATCTCTCGCCGACGACCTTGGGGTCAGCGGGTCGGGCGTTGTACGCGAACATGGTGGACGCCCAGGACAGCATCTCCGATCCCACGATCGCGCCGCCGTTGTAGTGGACGTCGTCGGCGTACCGGTCGTCCGTGGAGCAGACGGTGATGACCGCGGCGAGCTCCGGCGGGCGCCGGGCCGCGATCTGCAGCCCGTTGAAGCCGCCCCACGACTTCCCGATCATGCCGACCTTGCCGTTGGACCAGCGCTGACGACCGATCCAGCGCAGCACCTCGACGCCGTCGGCGAGCTCGGACTCGGCGTACTCGTCCGCCATCACCCCGTCCGAGTCGCCCGAGCCGCGTAGATCGACGCGGATGGAGGCGTAGCCGGCCTTCGCGAACTCCGGGTGGATGGTGAGGTCGCGCGGCGCGGTCATGTCGTTCTTGCGGTACGGGATGTACTCGAGAACGGACGGCACGGGTGAGTTCTGGGCGTCGGCGGGAAGCCAGATACGGGCCGCGAGTCGCGTGCCGTCGGCCAGCGGGATGGTCACGTGCTCGAGAACCGTCACGTGTTTCGGGTCCGTGCGGAATCGTGCTGAGTCGGAGGGGGACGGCATGGTCCGCACCGTAACGGCGGCCGCGCTGTCAGCATAATTTGCACTTTTCTGCATAATCTGTGCATAGATGACCGCGGCCGGCGGATATCCGGTCAGCGCTGTGCGGCTCGGAACGCCTCGACGGTCTCCGGCCGGCCGAGCAGGTCGACCTCGGCCTCGTCACGGCGGCCGAGCGTATACAGCGCCAGCTCCACCGGGTCACCGACCACGGCCACCGCGTCCGTCCGCCGGCGCACGGTCCGCCGCGGTCCGCCCGGAACGACGTGCACCACCCCTGTCGGACTCGACCGGTGCGCGAGCCGGGCCATCGGTCCCAGCCGTTCCCACACCGCGCGCACCATGTCGGTGGGCAGTACGCGGGGTTCGGCCGGCTCCGGCCCGCCGCGACGCACGTCCTCGTGGTGGACCACGTACTCGATGAGGTTGGTGGTCTCGGCCGCCCACGAGAACGGCGACCAGCGCGGTGGACCGGCGGCGAAACGGTCGACGAGATCCCGGTACGGCGGTGCGTCGGGACCGTCGAGAAGTGCGTTGAGACTCGGCTCGTCACCCACCGCTGCCGTCCCGTCCCGCAGGGCGGCGGCCGGCCGGTGCTCGCGGCTGACGAGATGGGCGACCAGCCGGTGCACGGTCCAGCCCTCGCAGAGGGTGGGGGCGGCCGGGTCGGTGGCGTGGAGCGTCCGGACGAACGCCGCACGCTCGGCCTCCGCCCACGACGGCGCGGCCCCGCCCCGATCGGTCGACGCCCGGTGGGCATCTGCCTGGCTGGTCATGCGTCCTCCCGACGTCGACGACGACACGTGCGTGACAAGATTCTCTGGTGCCACCGACATCCGCACTAGCCCCCGAGATCGCCGAGCGCCTCAAGCGGGACGAGCATGGCCTCGTCGCCGCCGTCGTCCAGCAGCACGACACCGGCGAGGTGCTCATGGTCGGGTGGATGGACGACGAGGCCCTCCACCGGACCCTCACCACCGGCCGTGCGACGTTCTGGTCACGTTCGCGCAGCGAGCTCTGGCGCAAGGGCGACACCTCCGGCCACACCCAGCACGTGAAGTCCGTGGCGCTCGACTGTGACGGCGACGCCCTGCTCGTCCGGGTCGACCAGGTGGGGCCCGCCTGCCACACCGGCACACGGACGTGCTTCGAGGCGGGCGGCGACCTGGGCGCCGTGGTGGGCGACCGGGACGACGCCCGAGGGCAGAAGGGAGAGCGAGCATGACCGCTTCGGCGTCCACGCACGAGTCGACGACGCGCCCGCCCGCGCAGGTCCCCGACCTCGCCTGGGGCCGGACCTGGCCGAGCCTTCCCGAGTTCCGTGCGATGGCCGCGGACCGCCGTGTCATCCCGGTGGTCCGTCGGTTGCTGGCCGACGACCTCACTCCCACCGGCGTCTACCGGCAGCTCGCCGGCGGCCGCCCGGGTACGTTCATCCTGGAGTCGGCCGAGCACGACGGCGTCTGGTCCCGGTGGTCGTTCGTGGGCGTCTCCTCGCGCGCGACGCTGACCTCGCGCGAGGGCCAGGCGGCCTGGACGGGCGACGTGCCCGTCGGCATCCCGACATCCGGACCGGTGCTCGACGTCCTCGCCGCGGCCTTGGAGGCGCTGCGCACACCGGCCCTGCCAGGGCTGCCGCCGCTCACGGGCGGCCTGGTCGGCGCGCTCGGCTGGGACGTGCTGCGCCAGTGGGAGCCGACTCTGCGGGCGCTCGCCCCGGCCGA
Organism: Georgenia deserti; assembly: GCF_042680605.1. Classification (NCBI taxonomy): domain Bacteria; kingdom Bacillati; phylum Actinomycetota; class Actinomycetes; order Allobogoriellales; family Allobogoriellaceae; genus Georgenia; species Georgenia deserti. The sequence goes on along the minus strand of NZ_JBHUEE010000004.1, from coordinate 167,265 downwards.
GCACGACACGCCCGACGTCGCCCTCTGCCTGGCCACGGACATGGTCGCCCTCGATCATCACGACGGCTCCGTGTGGCTCATCGCCAACGCCGTCAACGCGGACGACACGGACGACCGTGTGGACGAGGCGTACACCGACGCGCTCGCGCGTCTCGACGCCATGGCTGCGGGACTGACCCGCCCGAGCGTGAGCGCGGCCGCCGCGCGCAGCGACGTCACCGAGCCCGAGCTGCGCTTCCGCACCCGCCGCGAGGACTTCGAGGACGCCGTGCGAGCCGCCAAACAGGCCGTCCGGGACGGCGAGGTCTTCCAGGTGGTCCTGTCCCAACGGCTCGACATCGACTGCCCGGCGGACCCGCTCGACGTCTACCGGGTGCTGCGCACCATCAACCCGAGCCCGTACATGTACTACCTGCGGCTGCACGGCGGTGCCGGCGAGGACGAACCCGGCGGTCCCGGCGACTTCTCCGTGGTCGGCTCCAGTCCCGAGACGCACGTGCGCGTCCAGGACGGTGAGGTGACCATGTTCCCGGCCGCGGGGTCCCGACCCCGGGGCGGGAGTCCGACCGAGGACAAGGACCTGGGCGAGGACCTGCTCGCCGACCCCAAGGAACGCTCCGAGCACGTCATGCTCGTCGACCTGGTCCGCAACGACCTGACGAAGGTCTGCGACCCGGAGACCGTCGACGTCGTCGACTTCATGGCGATCCACCGCTACAGCCACATCATGCACCTGGTCTCCACCGTCGTCGGCCGGCAGCGCGCGGGGACCACCGCACTGGACTGTCTCACCGCGACCTTCCCTGCCGGCACTCTCTCCGGCGCCCCGAAACCGCGAGCGATCGAACTCATCGACGACCTCGAACCGGTCCGCCGCGGCATCTACGGCGGCGTCGTCGGGTACTTCGACCTCGACGGCAACGCCGATCTCGCCATCGCGATCCGCACCGCGGTCATCTCCGGTGGCCGGGCCACGGTCCAGGCCGGCGCCGGGATCGTGGCGGACTCCGACCCGGCCACCGAGTATCAGGAGAGCCGCAACAAGGCGGCCGCGGCCGTGCGGGCCGTCCAGATCGCCGCCGGCCTCCGCGAGGTCGCGTCCAGGTGAGCCGGCTCGCCGACCGACTCACCCGCAGCCGGCTCGTGCTGTCGGTGCTCGCGCTCGCGGCGCTCCTCGCCGGGTCGGGCTCACCGGCGTGGGCCCGCGCACACGTGACGACCGTGCTCGGCCCCGAGCCGGTCTCCGTCTCCGGGACGACGGCGGCACCCGCGCTGGCGGCCACAGCGTTGGTCGCCGGTGCGGCGGGACTGGCGGTCGCCCTCGGACGCCGGGTCGGCGCACTCCTCGGCGGTCTCGCCCTGCTCGGTTCGGCCGTGGCCGTCGTCGCCGTGGTGAGCGGGTTCCTCAGCGATCCCGCGACCCCGGTGCGCCGCGCCGCCGGCGAGATCAGCGGTGTCCCGGAACTCACCGGCGCCGTCGACGTCACGCCCTGGCCCTATCTGACGTTCGTTCTCGCGGCCGCGCTCGCCTTGGCGGGCGTCGGCATCATCGCGTTCTCCGGCCGGTGGAGCGCCACCGGGCGTCGGTTCGAACGCGCCCGGCCCGTGCCGGAGGAGCTGGCGCGCGGTGGCGCCGAGCAGCCGTCGTCGCTCGCTCGGGAGACCGACGAGCGCCACCGGTCGATGGACGACTGGGACGCTCTGGGTCGGGGAGAGGACCCCACCGCCGAGGGGGACGGTGACGGCGGCCGCGCACGCTGAGCCCGCCGTCGCATGCACAGCGCGGGCGGCCTGGTCCGATAGGCTGGGCGGTGCCCGGAACGACCCAGGAGAGACCCGTGCCGCAGATCCCGCAGCCGCAGACCTACACGCTGCCGCCCGCCTCGCCGTCGCACCATCACGGCCGGACCGTCGCTGCGTGGATCCTGGCGGTGGGCGTCACGATCGCCACGCTGGTGGCGGGCATCGGCATGATCTTCTCCGAGATGACCGTGATCTACGTCGGCGCCGGCATCGGCGCCGCCGCGATCATCGTGAGCATCATCGCTCGGGCGGCGCGTCCCGGCCGGTCCGACGGCGAGGACGCGAAGCGATCCGCGGACTGGTACGGCAACTGACCGCCGGCCGACCCGCTGCCGGAGCCCTCGACCACGGCGAGCCTCGTCACGTGGCCGTCCGTCTCCCGTCCGGATAGACGCCACGGCGTACTGAGCACGCTCCCGCGCGGCCTACGATGAGATCTCGGACGGTCGAAGGAAGGGAGCGCGCCTCGTGACCGTGCTCGAAGACATCGTCGCCGGGGTCCGCGAGGATCTCGCGGACCGGCAGGCACGCCGCCCGCTCGAGAGCCTCAAGGAGGCCGTGGCGGCGCGCCCGAGCGCCCGCGACGGGGTGAGCGCCCTGCGTGGCGGCAGCGGAGCGCTGACGATCATCGCGGAGGTCAAGCGGTCCAGCCCGTCCAAGGGGGCGCTCGCGGACATCGCCGACCCGGCCGGACTGGCCACCGAGTACGAGGCCGGCGGTGCCGCCGCCGTCTCCGTGCTCACCGAACGCCGGCGTTTCGGCGGATCGCTCGAGGACCTCGAGTCCGTGCGGGAGACCGTCGAGATCCCCGTGCTCCGGAAGGACTTCGTCGTCAGCCCGTACCAGGTGTGGGAGGCCCGGGCGCACGGAGCCGACCTCGTCCTGCTGATCGTCGCCGCCCTCGAGCAGCCGGTGCTGACCGGGCTCGTCGAGCGGGTCCACTCGCTCGGCATGACCGCCGTCGTCGAGGCGCACGACCGCGACGAGGCTCGGCGGGCCCTCGACGCCGGTGCGCGGGTCATCGGCATCAACGCCCGCGACCTGCACACCCTCGAGGTTGACCGGTCGGTGTTCCCGGACGTCGCCGACGTGGTCCCGGACGACGTCGTCCGCGTCGCCGAGTCGGGAGTCCGCGGCCCGCACGACGTCCTGGACTATGCGCGCGCCGGCGCCCACGCCGTCCTGGTCGGGGAGGCGCTCGTCACGGGTGGCAACCCCCGTGCCGCGGTCGCCGACATGGTCGCTGCCGGCTCTCATCCCTCCCTGCGGACGGTGCGGCGATGAGCGGCGCACGGCCCGGGACCGGGGAGGTCGCGCTGCCACGTCACCTCGGCCACGTCGACGGTCCGTACTTCGGCGAGTTCGGCGGACGCTACGTCCCCGAGGCCCTCGTCGCCGCGCTCGACGACCTCACGGACGCGTGGGAGAAGCTCAAGGTGGACCCCTCCTTCCTCGAGGAGATGGATCGCCTGAACCGCACGTACACCGGCCGGCCGAGCATCATCACCGAGGTGCCCCGCTTCGCTGAGCACGCGGGCGGCGCCCGGATCATCCTCAAGCGCGAGGACCTCAACCACACCGGCTCGCACAAGATCAACAACGTCCTCGGCCAGGCGCTGCTCACCCGCAAGATCGGCAAGAAGCGCGTCATCGCCGAGACCGGCGCCGGTCAGCACGGCGTCGCCACCGCGACCGCCGCCGCCCTGCTCGGCCTCGAGTGCACCGTGTACATGGGGGAGGAGGACGTGAGGCGCCAGGCGCTCAACGTCGCCCGCATGCGGCTGCTCGGCACCGAGGTGGTCCCAGTCTCCACCGGCTCGCGCACGCTCAAGGACGCCATCAACGAGGCCTTCCGCGACTGGGTCACCAACGTGCAGACCACGAACTACGTCTTCGGCACCGCGGCCGGGCCGCATCCGTTCCCCGCCATGGTCCGGGACCTGCAGAAGATCATCGGCGAGGAGGCTCGCGCGCAGGTCCTCGACCTCACCGGCGCGTTGCCGGACATCGTCTGCGCCTGCGTCGGCGGCGGCTCGAACGCCATCGGCATCTTCAACGCCTTCCTCGACGACGACGGCGTCCGCCTCGTCGGTCTGGAAGCAGCCGGCGACGGTGTGGAGACGGGCCGGCACGCCTCCTCGATCACCGGTGGCGATCCCGGCGTGCTGCACGGCGCCCGCACGTTCGTCCTGCAGGACGAGGATGGCCAGACCAAGGAGTCGCACTCCATCTCCGCCGGGCTGGACTATCCCGGCGTGGGGCCCGAGCACTCCTGGCTCTCCGAGATCCACCGCGCCGAGTACCAGCCGGTCACTGACGCCGAGGCCATGGACGCCTTCCAGCTGCTGTGCCGGACCGAGGGCATCATCCCGGCCATCGAGTCCGCCCACGCTCTCGCCGGGGCGATCCGCCTCGGCACCGAGGCGAAAGCCGCCGGCCAGGCGCCGCCGACCATCCTGGTCAACCTCTCGGGACGCGGCGACAAGGACGTCGAGACCGCGGCGCACTGGTTCTCGCTGCTCGAGGAGGAGACCCCGCATGAGTGAGGCGCTCGCCTCGGAGACCTCGGCTGGCTCGCACACCGCGGCGGCGCTGGACCGCGCCCGCCAGGACGGCGGAGCCGCCCTGGTCGGCTACCTCCCGGTCGGGTTCCCCGACGTCGAGACGTCCGTGCGGGCCGCCCGCACGCTGGTCGCCGCCGGCGCCGAGGTGATCGAGCTCGGGCTGCCGTACTCCGACCCCGGCATGGACGGTGTCGTGATCCAGCAGGCAGCCCAGGCCGCACTCGACGGCGGCGTGCGCACCGCCGACGTGCTGCGCGCCGTCGACCAGGTCGCTCAGACCGGCGCCGCGGTCCTGGTCATGACGTACTGGAACCCGGTGCACCGCTACGGCGTCGACGCCTTCGCACGGGACCTGGCCGCCGCCGGCGGCGCCGGCCTGATCACCCCGGACCTCATTCCGGACGAGGCCGGCGAGTGGATCGCCGCCTCCGACGCCCACGGCCTGGATCGTGTCTTCCTCGTGGCGCCCAGCTCCACCGACGAACGGCTGGCGATGACGGCGCAGGCGTGCCGCGGGTTCGTCTACGCGGCCTCGACCATGGGCGTGACCGGGACCCGGGCCAACGTCGATTCTGCCGCCCGCACCCTCGTCGAACGTACCCGCCGGGCCGGCGGTGAACGCGTGTGCGTCGGACTCGGGGTCTCCACCGGCACGCAGGCCGCCGAGATCGCCGAGTACGCCGACGGCGTGATCGTCGGGTCGGCTTTCGTGCGCACACTGCTCGACGGCAGCGGAGACCTCGAGACCGCGCTGACCGATCTCGAAACGCTCGCCGCGGAGCTCGCCACCGGCGCGCACCGCGGGAAGTAGGCTTCGTCCGGTGTTGACGCCGCTCGCCTCCCTCCCCAGCCCTCCCGTCGGTGAGTGGCAGCTCGGGCCTGTCCCGATCCGCGCGTACGCGATCTGCATCCTGCTGGGCATCGTCGTCGCGCTGTGGATGCTGGAACGGCGCTACACCGCCCGCGGCGGCCCGCGGGACACCGCACTCGACGTCGCCTTCTGGATGGTGCCGGCCGGCATCGTCGGGGCACGGATCTACCATGTGCTGTCCTCGCCGGACGCCTACTTCGGGCCCGACGGCAACCTCGTCCGGGCCCTGTTCATCTGGCAGGGCGGACTCGGGATCTGGGGTGCCGTCGCGGCCGGGGCCGTGGCGGCGTGGCTCGCCCTGCGGCGGAAGGGCCTGCGGCTCGGGCCGTTCGCTGACGCCCTCGCTCCCGCGCTCCTCGTGGCCCAGGCGATCGGCCGACTCGGCAACTGGTTCAACCAGGAACTCTATGGCGGTCCCACCACCTTGCCGTGGGGTCTCGAGATCGATCCGGCTCACCTCGTCGGCGGGTACCCGCCCGGCACGCTCTTCCACCCGACGTTCCTCTACGAGCTCGTGTGGAACCTCCTCGCTGCGTTCGTCCTCATCCGCCTCGAGAAACGCTTCCGTCTCGGCGGCGGCCGCGTCTTCTGGCTCTACGTCATGCTCTACACGCTGGGTCGGGTGTGGATCGAGATGCTGCGCATCGACGAGGCGGAGATGGTGCTCGGTCTGCGGTTGAACGTGTGGACCTCGATCGCGCTGTTCGTCGTGGCCCTTGTGATCTTCGTCGTCCTCGGCCGACGGCAGGCGCGTGCCCGGGAGAACGGGACCGGAACCGGTGACCGCCTCGTCGACCGGGTGGTCGACGACCGCCTGGACCCGATGGTGCAGACCCCGCGCGCGGCCGCCGTCGAGTCGGTGTGGCTCCCCGGCCGGGAGCCTGTCACCGAGGGCACCGTCGCCGCCGAGGGCACCGCGGGCACCACAGACGACGCCGAGGACCGGGGCGACACGCCAGGCCGGCCCGAGGAGGTGCGCACGGGTGAACCGGCGGGACCTGCCGGGACGGCCGTGGACTCCGACGCGGGCGATGACCGACCGGAGTCTCGCGGCACCACGACTCACCCGTGACGACGTACAGTGCTCGTGCTTGACATGCGCGGCCCGTCGCCCGTTCGCTTGTCCTACGCACCACGGTTTCACCAGCCGTGTGTCAAGAATGTGGACGCTTTTTGTTACGTCGTCGTCATCGGCGAGTAACATCGCCCCACCACGGGACGACGAGGACCCACCAGCACGCACGACGATGCGGAGTCGTCCCGCAAGGACCGCTCCGCAGTGAGGGAGAACGCTGATGGAGCAGGCGCAGCAGACGCAGGAGGCATCCGTGATGTCGCCCGCTGCCCGCACGCCCGGCGGCACGGGGCTGTACCAGCCCGACCGCGAGCACGACGCGTGCGGCGTCGCCTTCGTGGCCACCCTGCGCGGCGCCCCCGGTCGCGACATCGTCGATGCCGGTCTGACCGCGTTGCACAACCTGGATCACCGTGGCGCCGTCGGCGCCGAGGAGAACACCGGTGACGGTGCGGGCATCCTCACGCAGATCCCGGACGCCTTCCTCCGTGAGGTGGTCGACTTCGCGCTGCCACCCGCCGGCCGGTACGCCGTCGGCACGGTGTACCTGCCGACGGAGGCCGAGGCGGCGCGTGAGGTCGCCGAGACGTTCGAGACGATCGCTGCCGAGGAGGCCCTGCGGGTCCTCGGCTGGCGTGATGTGCCGACCGACCCGTCGATGATCGGTCCGAGCGCGCTGGCCGCCATGCCGACGTTCCGGCAGATCTTCGTCACCGCCGCCGAGAACTCCGGCGCGGAACCGTCGACCATGGACCTGGAGCGGATGGTGTATCGGCTTCGCAAGCGGGCCGAGCACGCCACCGGCGTCTACGTCGCCTCCCTGTCCTGCCGCACCTTGGTCTACAAGGGCATGCTGACCACGGACCAGCTCCAGCCGTTCTTCCCGGACCTGTCCGACGAGCGGTTCGTCTCCGAGCTGGCCCTCGTGCACTCCCGGTTCTCGACCAACACCTTCCCGTCGTGGCCGCTGGCGCACCCGTTCCGCCTCGTCGCCCACAACGGGGAGATCAACACCATCCGGGGCAACCGGAACTGGATGACGGCACGCGAGGGCATGCTCGCCTCGGACGTCCTCGGGGACGTCGAGGACCTGCTGCCGGTGTGCACCCCGGGTGCCTCGGACTCGGCCACCTTCGACGAGGTCCTCGAGCTGCTCCACCTCGGCGGCCGATCGCTGCCGCACGCGATGCTCATGATGATCCCGGAGGCCTGGGAGAACAGCGAGCACATGGACCCCGCGCTGCGGTCCTTCTACGAGTACGCCTCGACGATCATGGAGCCCTGGGACGGCCCGGCCGCGGTCACCTTCACCGACGGCACGCTCATCGGCGCCGTCATGGACCGCAACGGCCTGCGACCCGGCCGGTACTGGGTCACCGACGACGGGCTGGTGGTCCTCGCCTCCGAGTCGGGCGTGCTCGACCTCGACCCGGCCCGCGTGTGCCGCAAAGGCCGGCTGGAGCCGGGCCGGATGTTCCTCGTCGACACCGGGGAGGGGCGCATCGTCCCGGACGAGGAGATCAAGAGGTCGCTCGCGGACGCCCGCCCGTACGGCGCATGGCTCGAGGAGGGGCTGGTTCGCCTCGAGGACCTTCCGCCGCGTGACCACGTGGACCACTCGCGGCTGTCGGTGGTCCGGCGTCAGCAGACCTTCGGCTTCACCGAGGAGGAACTGCGCATCCTGCTCGCACCCATGGCGGCCACCGGGGCAGAGGCCATCGGTTCCATGGGCACGGACACCCCGATCGCCGTGCTCTCCGCGCGGCCACGGCTGTTGTTCGACTACTTCACCCAGCTGTTCGCGCAGGTGACGAACCCGCCGCTGGACGCCATCCGCGAGGAACTGGTCACTTCACTCGGCAGCGCGATCGGCCCCGAACCGAACATGCTCGCGGACTCGCCGAGTCACGCCCGCAAGGTGGTCCTTCCGTTCCCGACCATCGACAACGACCAGCTGGCTCAGCTCAAGCACATCGGCCGCAGCCCGGAGAATGGGAAGGGCTTCTCCACCGTCACCATCGAGGGGCTCTACCGGGTCTCCGGCGGTGGCGCGGCCCTCAAGGCGCGCCTGGACGAGATCTGCGACGAGGTGGACAACGCCATCGACGCTGGCGTGAGCTTCATCGTGCTCTCGGACCGGGAGTCGACCGCCGAGCTCGCGCCGATCCCCTCACTGCTGCTCACCTCCGCGGTGCACCACCACACCCTGCGCAAGCACACCCGCACCAAGATCTCGCTGATCGTCGAGGCGGGTGACGTGCGCGAGGTGCACCACGTGGCCCTGCTCATCGGCTACGGCGCCGCCGTGGTCAACCCTTACCTGGCGATGGAGAGCGTCGAGCACCTCGTCCGCGAGGGCGTGGTCACCGGCGTCACCGGCGAGCAGGCCGTCAAGAACGTCATCAAGGCGCTGGGCAAGGGCGTGCTGAAGGTGATGTCCAAGATGGGCATCTCCACGGTCATGTCCTACCGCGGTGCGCAGGTGTTCGAGGCGATCGGCCTGTCCGAGGACCTGGTGCACGAGTACTTCACCGGAACGCCGAGCCCGCTCGGCGGCGTGGGCCTGGACGTCATCGCGGCGGAGGTCGCGGCCCGCCACGCCACGGCTTACCCGCCCTCCGGGATTGCGCCGGCGCACCGCACGCTGCGGATGGGCGGGGAGTACCAGTGGCGTCGCGAGGGAGAGCCGCACCTGTTCGATCCGGAGACGATCTTCCGGCTCCAGCACTCGACGAAGACCCGGCGTTACGACATCTTCAAGAACTACACCCGCGGCGTCGACGACCAGTCCCGCCGGTTGATGACACTGCGCGGACTGATGAAGCTGAGAACCGCGGACCGCGATCCGATCCCGATCGAGGAGGTCGAGCCGGTCAGTGAGATCGTCAAGCGGTTCTCCACCGGTGCGATGAGCTACGGCTCGATCTCGGCGGAGGCGCACGAGACGCTGGCGATCGCCATGAACCGGCTGGGCGCGAAGTCGAACACCGGTGAGGGCGGTGAGGACCCCGACCGCCTGCGCGACCCGGAGCGGCGATCGGCCATCAAGCAGGTCGCCTCGGGCCGGTTCGGCGTCACGGCGGACTACCTCACCCATGCCGACGACATCCAGATCAAGGTCGCCCAGGGTGCCAAGCCCGGCGAGGGTGGACAGCTGCCCGCGCACAAGGTCTACCCGTGGGTCGCCACCACCCGGCACTCCACCCCCGGCGTCGGCCTCATCTCCCCGCCGCCGCACCACGACATCTACTCGATCGAGGATCTCGCCCAGCTGATCCACGACCTGAAGAACGCCAACCCCGGCGCGCGGATCCACGTCAAGCTGGTCTCCTCCATCGGGGTCGGCACCGTGGCCGCGGGCGTGGCCAAGGCCCACTCCGACGTCGTCCTCATCTCCGGGCACGACGGCGGAACCGGGGCGAGCCCGCTCACCTCCCTCAAGCACGCCGGCGGGCCGTGGGAGATCGGCCTCGCCGAGACACAGCAGACCCTCGTCCACAACGACCTGCGTGACCGCATCGTCGTGCAGGCGGACGGACAGATGAAGACCGGTCGCGACGTCGTCATCGCCGCGCTGCTGGGTGCCGAGGAGTACGGCTTCTCCACCGCTCCGCTGGTCGTCGAGGGCTGCATCATGATGCGGGTGTGCCACCTGGACACGTGCCCGGTCGGCGTCGCCACGCAGAACCCGGAGCTGCGCGAGCGGTTCACCGGGCAGGCGGACCACGTGGTCAACTTCTTCGAGTTCATCGCCGAGGAGGTCCGCGAGTACCTCGCGTCCCTCGGACTGCGCTCGCTGGACGAGGCCATCGGCCAGGCCGACCTGCTCGACGTGACCGAGGCCGTCGACCACTGGAAGGCCTCCGGACTCGACCTCGGTCCGCTCCTGACCAAGCTCGAACCTCGCCCCGGCAGCGAGCTGCGGCAGGTGCGCGCCCAGGACCACGGCCTGGACAAGGCGCTGGACAACGACCTCATCGCCCGTTCCCGGCCCGCGATCGAGGACGGCGAACCGGTCCGGATCGATCTGCCGGTGCGGAACGTCAACCGGACGGTCGGCACCATGCTCGGGCACGAGATCACCAAGCGGCACGGCCCGGACGGCCTGCCGGACGGGACCATCGACATCACCCTGACGGGCTCGGCCGGACAGTCCTTCGGTGCCCTGCTGCCGCGTGGTGTGACGCTCCGCCTCGTGGGGGACACCAACGACTACGTCGGCAAGTCGCTCTCCGGGGGCCGCATCATCGTCCGTCCCGACGAGCGTTCGGAGTTTGCCGCCGAGGACAACGTCATCGCCGGGAACGTGGTCGCCTACGGCGCGACGTCCGGGGAGATCTTCCTCCGCGGGCGCGCCGGCGAGCGGTTCTGCGTGCGTAACTCCGGGGCGGTCGCCGTCGTCGAGGGGGTGGGTGACCACGCCGCCGAATACATGACCGGCGGGACCCTCGTGGTGCTCGGCACGACCGGCCGCAACTTCGGTGCGGGTATGTCCGGCGGTACCGCGTACGTGCTCGACCTCGACACGACGAAGATCAACGGGCCCGCGCTGGCCGCCGGTGAGCTCATCCTCTCCGGTCTGGACGCGGAGGACGTCTCGATCGTCGCCGACCTCCTCGGCCGGCACCTGGAGCTGACCGGTTCGACGGTCGCCGAGGAGCTCCTCGCGGACACCGAGGCGCTCGCCTCGCGGGTGACCAAGGTGCTGCCCCGCCAGTACGCCGCCGTCTCGGCCGCCCTCGTGCGGGCCACCGAGGACGGTCTCGACCCGGCCTCGCCCGACGTCTGGGCCTCGATCATGGAGGCATCTCGTGGCTGACCCCCAAGGCTTTCTCAAGTACCGCGAGCGGGAGCTGCCCAAGCGTCGCCCCGTTCCCGTCCGCATCCTCGACAACCGCGAGGTCTACACACGTCGGGTGGAGGATTCCCCGGCCCTGGTGCGGCAAGCGACCCGCTGCATGGACTGCGGCGTGCCGTTCTGCCACAACGGCTGTCCGCTCGGCAACCTCATCCCGGAGTGGAACGAGCTGACCCGGCGGGAGGACTTCGCCGGGGCGATCGAGCGGCTGCACGCGACGAACAACTTCCCCGAGTGGACCGGCCGGTTGTGCCCAGCCCCGTGCGAGACCGCGTGCGTGCTCGGCATCAACCAGCCGGCCGTGACGATCAAGTACATCGAGCAGTCGATCATCGACAACGCGTTCGACCTCGGGCTCGTCGAGCCGCAGATCCCCGACCGGTTGACGAACAACACGGTGGCCGTCATCGGCTCGGGCCCGGCCGGACTCGCGGCCGCGCAGCAGCTCACCCGGGCCGGCCACACCGTCGCCGTGTACGAGAAGGACGATCGCATCGGAGGACTGCTCACCTACGGCATCCCCGACTTCAAGATGGAGAAGGTCCAGGTCGACCGGCGGCTGGAGCAGATGGAGGCCGAGGGCACCCGATTCCGGCCGAGCGTCGACGTCGGCGGCAGCGGCGAGAACGCGCTGAGCGGGAAGGAACTGCTGGAACGCTACGACGCCATCGTGCTCGCCATGGGGTCGACCGTGCCGCGGGAGCTGCCGGTCCCCGGCCGCGAGTTCGGCGGGATCCACCCCGCGATGGACTACCTCGTCCAGCACAACCGCGTGGTGGCCGGCCGGCCCGTCGACGACCAGATCGTGGCGACCGGGAAGGACGTCGTCATCATCGGCGGTGGCGACACCGGCTCTGACTGCTACGGCACCGCTCTGCGCCAGGGTGCGACGTCCGTGACGCAGATCGACATCAATCCGATGCCCGGTGAGGAACGGCCGGGCGACCAGCCCTGGCCGACCTACCCGAAGGTCTACCGCGTCTCCACCTCGCACGAGGAGGGCGGCGAGCGGGTGTTCGGCGCGTCCACCGTCGAGTTCCTCTCCGACGGGTCGACGGGCCCGGGCCAGGTCAGCCACATCCGTCTGGTCGACGTCGTGCGCAGCCACGGCCATTCCGAGCCGATCGAGGGGACCGAGCGGGTCATCCCGGCCGGCCTGGTGCTGCTCGCACTCGGTTTCCAGGGCGTGCCGCGTGAGGGACTCGTCGAGCAGCTCGGCGTCGAGGTCGACGAACGGGGACGGATCGCGCGTGACGAGAGTTACGCCACATCCGTGCCCGGGGTGTTCGTCGCCGGGGACGCCGGTCGTGGCCAGTCGCTCATCGTCTGGGCCATCGCCGAGGGCCGCGCGGCGGCCGCCGCCGTCGACGAGTTCCTGCGGGGCGAGACGGAACTGCCCGCACCGGTCGCTCCATCGACCGTTGCCGTCTCCGCCTGAACGCCGCTGCGAGCCGGCGGTGCGGAGGTGTCCGAAGGTCGGAGAGCGGTCGGGCGAGCAGGCCTGGACCCCATAGGGTTGGTGCCATGCGTAGAGCGAAGATCGTCTGCACGATCGGCCCGGCCACGGCGTCGGCCGAGAAGATCCAGGAACTCGTCGACGCCGGTATGGACGTCGCTCGGATCAACCGCTCGCACGGCACCGCCGAGGAGCACGAGGTGGTCTACCGCCACGTGCGCGACGCCGCCCAGGCGTCCGGCCGTGCCGTCGCGGTGCTGGTGGACCTCCAGGGCCCGAAGATCCGTCTCGGCGACTTCGCGGGCGGCTCCGAGGAGCTCGCCGAAGGGGACACCTTCACCATCACCACTGAGGACGTGCCCGGCACCAAGGAGCTGGTCTCCACCAGCTATGAGGGGCTTCCCGGAGACTGCAAGCCGGGCGACCGGATCCTCATCGACGACGGCAAGGTCGCCGTGCGTGTCCTCGAGGTCGACGGCCCCCGGGTCGTCACCCGCGTGGAGGTGCCCGGACCGGTCTCGAACCACAAGGGTCTGAACCTTCCCGGCGTTGCGGTCTCCGTCCCGGCGCTGTCGGAGAAAGACAAGGAAGATCTGCGGTGGGGGCTCGAGCTCGGCGCGGACTTCATCGCGCTGTCCTTCGTCCGGCACGCCGCTGACATCGACGACGTCCACGCGATCATGGACGAGGTCGGGCGCCGCGTCCCGGTGGTCGCGAAGATCGAGAAGCCGCAGGCGGTGGACAACCTCGTCGAGATCGTCGACGCCTTCGATGCGCTCATGGTCGCCCGCGGTGACCTCGGCGTCGAGCTCCCGCTGGAGCAGGTTCCGCTGGTGCAGAAGCGGGCGATCGAACTCGCCCGTCGCAACGCCAAGCCGGTGATCGTGGCCACGCAGATGCTGGAGTCCATGGTCTCCAGCCCGCGCCCGACGCGCGCCGAGGCCTCCGACGTCGCGAACGCGATCCTCGACGGCTCGGACGCAGTGATGCTCTCCGGCGAGACGTCGGTCGGTGACTACCCGATCGAGACCGTGCGGACGATGGCGCGGATCGTGGAGAACACCGAGGAGAAGGGCGGCGAGCGCATCGCTCCGCTCGGCTCCAGCCCGCACACGCGCGGCGGTGTCATCACCCGTGCCGCGACCGAGATCGGCGAGATGCTGGACGTGAAGTACCTCGTGACGTTCAGCCAGTCGGGCGACTCCGCCCGGAGGATGTCGCGGCTGCGGTCCTCGATCCCGCTGCTCGCGTTCACGCCGGACCCGGTCACCCGGAACCGGCTGGCCGTGACGTGGGGCATCCAGACCTACACCGTGCCGGAGGTCAGCCACACCGACGACATGGTCAACCAGGTCGACCAGGTGCTGCAGACCACCGGCCTCGCCGCGGAGGGCGACAAGGTCGTCATCGTCGCCGGTATGCCGCCAGGGCGCGCCGGCACGACGAACTCGATCCGCGTGCACAAGATCGGCGAGACGTTCAGCCGCGTCACCGGCTGAGCCAAGCCGCCCGCCGGGCCGGCCTCGCCGGCCGGCGCACTCCGCGACGGCCGACCACGGGTACCCTGGTCGGCGCGCAACGCTCCTGTGGTGGAACTGGTAGACACGCCGCACTCAAAATGCGGTGCCGAGAGGCGTGCGGGTTCGAGTCCCGCCGGGAGCACCTCATGCGTCACCTCGTGGCGTCACCATCGGTTGGGTAATGCTTAAGCCCGGGGCCTCCGTTTCCGCCGGTGGGTCAGCTGCGCTGCGAACGTACGCGTCCGAGTGCGCTCCGGCGATGGTCGTCGACTAAATCGAAAGTCTCTCCATAGACGAAGTTGCGCCCCTCGGAGTCGTGCGGGAGGGCTCGAGCGGATACTTGATGGCGTGGCCGCGCTGCTGGAGCGGCGTCGCCGACAGGCTCGTGACCGATCGACAACGGAGGAGCAGTGAGATGGCCGCGATCCGAGATGTCGTCTTTGACTGCCGGCACGCCGCCTCGCTCGCCCGCTTCTGGGCACAGGCCCTCGACGGTTACACGGTGGCTGCCTACGACGATGACGAGCTCGCGCGGCTACGGGCAATGGGGCTCGACGGCCCGGAGGAGGATCCGTCGGTCCTAGTCGAGGGCCCGGTGGGCAGCCCTCGGTTGTGGTTCCAGGCGGTTCCTGAGTCCAAGACCGTCAAGAACCGCGTCCACCTCGACCTGTCGACGAGGGACGTGGCCGCCGAGGTGCAGCGTCTCATCGATCTCGGCGCCGTCCCGTTTTACCCGCCGTCGCCGGAGGACGGACTCGTCGTCCTCCGGGATCCTGAAGGTAACGAGTTCTGCGTCGTCCAGGCGTGACGCCTGCGCCAGCGGGGCCAGCAGCGTGGCCACGAAGCCCTCCTGTGACGATGGTGAACCGTGCCCGCTGTCGCACGGTCGGCGAGCGCCACGGTACAGCGGGCGCCCAGGCGGGGACGTTGTCGCGTGAGTGCTGTCACGTCGCCGGTTCCGCGGTGTCGTCATGCCCTGGCGCCGCTATAGGCTTGCGCTCGTGACCACGAACGAGAACGACGCCGCTCCCAGCGCCGAAGCGGACGAGGAGACCACCGGCACGATCGAGCTGCCCGGCCCCGAGGCCGGCGCCGCCGACGAGGAGGACGCCGGGACGAAGCGACGTGTCGTCGTCGCCGAGGACGAGACGTTGATCCGCCTGGACATCGTCGAGTCGCTGACCGACGCCGGCTTCGAGGTCGTCGGCGAGGCCGCCAACGGCGAGCAGGCCATCTCGCTCGCCGAGGAGCTCGAACCGGACGTCGTCGTCATGGACGTGAAGATGCCCGTCATGGACGGCATCACCGCGGCCGAGCGCATCATCGGCAACCGGACCTGCGCCGTCGTCATGCTCACCGCCTTCTCGCAGAAGGAGCTTGTCGAGCGGGCCCGGGACGCGGGCGCCATGGCGTACGTCGTCAAGCCCTTCACGCCGGCGGACCTGCTCCCGGCCGTAGAGATCGCCATCTCCCGGCACGACGAGATCACTTCCCTCGAGTCCGAGGTGGCCTCGCTGGCCGAGCAGTTCGAGACGCGCAAGCGCGTGGACCGCGCCAAGGGTCTGCTCATGACCAAGATGGGCCTGAGCGAGCCCGAGGCCTTCAGGTGGATCCAGAAGACCTCGATGGACCGGAGGCTGACCATGCGCGAGGTCGCCGACGCCGTCATCGAACAGGTCGGCGCGAAGAAGTAGCGCTCGGCTGTGGCGCTCTCCCATGGGGCCGGAACGCCGCATCGGCGTCGCACCGAACGCCTGGTGCTCACGGCGGCCGAGGAGACCGACCTCGACGAGCTGTACGCGCTGCACAGCGACCCCAGGGTCTGGGAGCACCTGCCGTCCGGGCGGCACACGACCACGGCCAGGACGGCCCGTGACCTCGCCGAGTACCGCGAGGACTGGGCGGCCGGGCTGGGCTACTGGGTGGCCCGCCTGCCGGACGGCACGTTCGTCGGTATCGGTGGCGTGCGGCTCCGGCCCGCCGGGGTGCTCAACCTCTACTACCGGCTCGTGCCGGAGCAGCAGCGGCGCGGGTATGCGCTCGAGATCGCCCGGGCCGCCATGGACGCCGCCGCCGAGGTGCGGCCGGAGGCACCGGTGACTGCGTTCCTCCTGGAGCACAACACCGCCTCCCGGGCTGTGGCGGAGCGTCTCGGCCTCACCCAGGTGTTTCGCGGCCACGACGCGGGCAACCCGGACCCGCGGGCCGTACGGCTGGTCTACGCGGACCGGCCGCTGACCGAGGCGCAGCTGAACGCCCTCCTTGCCTGACAGGCGCGAGCACGTAGGACCTGCGGGCTCGAGCGGCAGGTCAGTCGTCCCGGTCCAGGATCATGCAGCTCAGTCGGGCGGTGCACACCCGCCGGCCCGCGTCGTCGGTGACCGTGATGTCGTAGGTGGCGGTCCGACGGCCCTGATGCAGCGCCGTCGTCCGGGCGATCACGTGTCCCGACCGGGCCGTGCGGTGGTGCGTGGCGTTGAGCTCGGTGCCCACGACGACCCGGTCGCGGCCGGCGTGGACCCCGGCGGCGACCGACCCGACCGTCTCCGCGAGCGCGGCGGTCGCACCCCCGTGCAGCAGGCCGTGATACTGCGTGTTTCCTGCCACCGGCATTCGCGCCACGACGGACTCCGGCCCCGCCTCGAGGAACTCGATCCCCAGCCGTGCGACGAGCGTGCCGTCCGCGCCCTGGGCGAGCATGGTCAGCACGTCGTCGGTCTGCGACGCAGGACCCGTCACGTCAGTCATGGGCCATAGGGTGACATCCGTGAGTGAAACGAGCACCATCCCGGGCACCACGGGGACGTCGCCGGACCGCCCTCGCCTGCTTCTCGTCGACGGACACTCGATGGCGTTCCGCGCCTACTACGCGCTGCCGGTGGAGAACTTCTCGACGACCACGGGTCAGCACACCAATGCCGTGTACGGCTTCCTCTCGATGCTCATCAAGCTCCTGGACGAGGAGCAGCCGACCCATCTCGCCGTCGCGTTCGACATGGCCGGCGGGACGTTCCGCACCGAGCAGTACGCCGAGTACAAGGCCAACCGCGACGCCGCGCCGGAGCCGTTCGCCGGGCAGATCGATCTCATCCACGAGGTGATGGCGGCGATGAACGTCCCGATCCTCGAGAAGGAGGGGTTCGAGGCGGACGACATCCTCGCCACGTTGGCCGTCGCCGCGGCGAAGCAGGGGATGGAGGTCCTGCTGATCTCGGGCGACCGGGACACGTTCCAGCTGGTCGACGACGACGTCACCGTGCTGTATCCGATCCGCGGCGTCTCCACGCTCACCCGCATGACGCCGACCGCAGTGCTCGAGAAGTATGCCCTGCCGCCGGCGCGTTACCCGGACCTTGCCGCGCTGGTGGGGGAGACGAGCGACAACCTGCCCGGTGTGCCCGGTGTCGGCCCGAAGACCGCCGCGAAATGGGTCAACCAGTACGACGGACTGGACAACGTCATCGCCAACGCGGACCGGATCACCGGCAAGGCGGGTCAGAGCCTGCGGGACCATCTCGACCAGGTCATCCGCAACCGCCAGCTCAACCAGCTCATGATCGACGTCGATCTCCCGCTCGGTGTCGGCGAGCTGGAACGGCGACCGGTCGACCGCGAAGCGGTGCACCAGCTGTTCGACGCCCTCGAGTTCGACGTGTTGCGCGACCGTCTCTTCGCCACGCTGCCGGACACGGTGCCCCAGGAACCGACGCCGGGCCTCGACCTCGACCTGCACGCCGTCGGCGACCTCACCGACGGTCTCGGGCCGTGGCTCGAGGTGCACGCCGGTGCGGGCACCACGGTGGGCCTCGACGTCACCGGCAGCTACGCCCAGGGGGCCGGAGACGCGTGGTCGTTGGCACTGGCGACGGCGACCGGAGCCGCAGTCACGGTCGACATGGCCGACGTCGGACCGGAGGACGAGGCTGCACTTGCCGCATGGCTCGCCGATGCGGACCGGCCCAAGGCCGTGCACGAGGCGAAGACGGCCTGGCACGAGTTGCGCGGTCGCGGGCTCGATCTCGGTGGCGTCGTCTTCGACACCGCACTGGCCGGGTACCTCATCCACCCGGACAACCGGCGTTACGCGCTGGCGGACCTGTCGGTGCGGTACCTCCGGCGCGAACTGGAGGAGGCTGAACCCGACGGGCAGGCCGTGCTCGCCCTCGACGACGCCGCCGGAGCCGACCGGCCCGCGGCGCTTCGCGCGTCCGCCGTCGTCCAGCTCACCGACGTCCTCGGCGAAGAGCTCGAGCGCCGCGGTGGACGGCGGCTGCTGGAGGAGGTCGAGCTGCCCGTACTCACCGTCCTGCGGCGGATGGAACAGACCGGAATCTGCGCCGACGTCGCCAACCTCGAGGACCTGCGTGCGGGTTTCGACAACGCGGTGGAGCGGCATGCGGCCGCCGCATACGACGCCATCGGCCACGAGGTGAACCTCTCCAGCCCGAAGCAGCTCCAGGAGGTGCTCTTCGACGAGCTGGACATGCCGAAGACGAAGAAGACCAAGACCGGCTACACCACGGACGCCGACGCGCTCGCCGATCTCTATGCCAAGACCGAGCACCCGTTCCTCGAGCATCTGCTGGCGCACCGTGACCAGATTCGGCTGCGGCAGACCGCCGAGGGTCTGCTGAAGTCGATCTCGGCCGACGGCCGGATCCATACGACGTTCCACCAGACGATCGCCGCCACCGGTCGGCTGTCCTCGACGGACCCGAACCTGCAGAACATCCCCGTTCGCACGGCCGACGGGTTGCGGCTGCGGGAGGGATTCGTGGTCGGGGACGGGTACGAGGCGCTGATGACCGCCGACTATTCGCAGATCGAGATGCGGATCATGGCGCACCTGTCCGGGGACGAGGGCCTGATCGACGCCTTCAACTCCGGCGAGGACCTGCACTCCTACGTCGCCTCCAGCGTGTTCGAGACCGAGGAGATCACGCCCGCCCAGCGCAGCAAGATCAAGGCCATGAGCTACGGGCTCGCGTACGGCCTCAGCGCGTTCGGTCTCTCGCGTCAGCTGGGCATCGCTCGGGAGGAAGCGCGCGAGCTGATGGACACCTATTTCGAGCGGTTCGGCGGCGTGCGGGACTACCTCACGGGAATCGTCGCGCACGCCCGGCGCACCGGGTACACAGAAACGATCATGGGCCGGCGCCGCTACCTGCCCGACCTGACCAGCGACAACCGGCAACGTCGCGACATGGCCGAACGGATGGCCCTCAACGCCCCCATCCAGGGATCGGCGGCGGACATCATCAAGATGGCGATGATCGGCACCGCCCGGGCGCTTGACGAGTCGGGCCTCCGGTCCCGGATGCTGCTGCAGGTCCACGACGAGCTCGTCCTCGAGGTGGCGCCGGGGGAGGCCGAGCAGGTCGAGCAACTGGTCCGCCGGGAGATGGGCGCCGCGGCGGAACTGTCGGTCCCGTTGGACGTCTCGGTGGGCACCGGCCGCTCCTGGCGCGACGCGGCCCACTGACGAGCCCGAGGCGGAGTGCGGCCGTGAGGGAGGAGTGGCTGCCGGAGCCGGAGGGTGAGGAGGTGGGCCAGTTCAATGCGGCCCACTGACGAGCCCGAGGCGGAGTGCGGCCGTGAGGGAGGAGTGGCTGCCGGAGCCGGAGGGTGAGGAGGTGGGCCAGTTCAATGCGGCCCACTGACGAGCCCGAGGCGGGGAGCAGCCAGGGAGGTCAGGCGCCGGCCGTCCAGCCCGACCAGCGAGCGACCGGCAGGTGGAGCAGCGGGCCGTCCGGCTGGTGTTCGGCGTAGGCCGGGTACTTGGCCACCAGTGCATCGAGCGCTGAGACGCCGCGCACGCCGGCCGGGGTGTCCTGTTCGGCGAGTGGTCGGACCTCGGCACCGTCGACGTCGGCCCGCACCCACCACAGCCGCGTCCAGTCGTCTTCGTAGTGGTCGACGAGGAGGGCCGCGCGGGGGTTCTCGGTGAGGTTGCGCAGCCGGCGCAGCCGCGTCGTCGTCTTGGGTTTGTGGTCCACCGCGACGACGACCGCCGCACCGGTGGGTGCGGCGGCGTCGGGGAGGACAGCGAACGTCACCGGCACCACGTGCGGCTGACCGCCCTCGTCCGCCGTCGCCAGATGGGCGATCCGGGCCGCGGCGAAACTGTTCCGGCAGGCGTCGCTCTCGAGCCGCGCCATCAGGGCCTCTGGGTCACGAAGATGGCGGTCCCCGGCAGGAGGCGACCCCGTTCCGGCCCCCAGCCGCCCCAGACCTGCTGAAGATCATCGGGCCACTCGGGTTCGACGAGGTCCTCGAGCACCAGGCCCGCCGAGACGACGTCGCGCACGTGGTCCCCGAGGGTGCGGTGGAACTCGGCGTAGAGGGGAGCCCCGGAACGATCGCGTTCGACGTACGGGGTCCGGTCGAAGTAGGACCGGCTGACCGTCAGGCCACGCTCCGTCGGATCGTCCGGGAACGCCCACCGCATCGGGTGGGTCACCGAGAAGACCCAGCGCCCACCCGGCCGGAGGATCCGCGCCACCTCCCGGTGCACGGCCCCGGCGTCGGGGACGAAGGGCAGCGCCCCGAACGCGGTGAACGCCACGTCGAAGACCCCGTCGTCGAAGGGCAGGTGCCGGGCGTCCGCCAGCACCCGCGGCACGGCCGTTCCGGTTGCTGCGTCCAACTCTGCGGCACGCTCCAGCATCCCGGCGGAGGCGTCACTGGCCAGGACGTCGACCCCGCGCGCCGCCAGCCACCGGGCGCACTGCGCCGCACCACAGCCGATCTCGAGGACCCGCGAAGCCCGCAACGCCTCCAGTGGGCCGAGGAGCGCGACATCGGCCTCGCGCACTCCTTCCGGCGACCAGCAGAAGTCGGCCGCGCCGAGGAAGCCGCCGTGCTCGGCCAGGTACGACTCGGACGCCGCGGTCCACCAGCGGGCGTTGGCCTCCGCCGCGGCCTCGCCGTCGACACGTTCATAGCCGGCCGATACCGGTGCTGTCGGCTCGCCGGACTCTGCGGTGTCGTCGACGGCGGAGAGTGTGTCGTCGTTCTCAGTCACGTGACCAGTGTCCTCGGCACACGCCGGCACCGGGTACCTTGCTGCCGAAAGGGGGACGTGGTGCGTGATCGCGGCGACAAGGAGCCGTATGGCGACTACGGGGCGGCACCGAGGCCGGGTAGCGGCCGGCGAAGCAACCCGTACGGCCGGCTCGTCCGGCGGCTGAGGGACGACCGGGCCGGTCGTCGGCACCACGGTGGTCCTCACGAGAGCGAGGCGGGTCATGCCTGGCCGGACCCTTCAGCGGCGACGGCGGGTCCGCCGTACCAGGCGGAAACGAACCAGGAAGGGCAGCCCGGTGCCGGACCGCAGCCCCCGCCGCCGCGGGCGGCCGAGCGCCTGGACTCGCCGCGGGCCACCGGGCCGTCCTCCTCGCCCGTGCCACCTCGGAACCCCTGGACCCGGACGCGGAGCCGACTCCGGCGGCGCGCGTTGGTGATCGGCGCCGTCGTCGTCGTGCTGCTTCTGGTGCGTGCCGTCTCCGCACTCTCCGACGGAGGTGAGAGCCGGTCGGACTCGGGCGCGACACCCGATGACACCGCCCGCCCGAACGACGTCGGCGCCACCTGGGTGGTCCAGGACGCTGACCTGCGGCCCGAGCTGGACGAACCGGACTTCGTCGGCGAACTCGACGGCTCGTTCGACGGCAACTACCTCGTCGACGCCGGTCCGGCCTGGCTCGCCATGACCGGCGACGAGGCCGGCGGCGACATCGCCCTGCACGGCCTCGACCCGGAATCCGGTGAGGAGGTCTGGCGTCGCGAGCTCGACGGCGGCCTGTGCGCACCCGACCCGTTGCCGGACGGCCTCGTCTTCTGCGCCTCCGCCCTGCAGCGGGACAGGGCCACGGACCTCGGGACCCGGTGGCGCCTGCACCTCCTCGACCCTGCCACCGGCCAGGACGCCCGCACCGCCGATGTGGAGGCATGGGCCAGCGCCGTGCACGTGGCCGGGGAGACACTCATGGTGCTGGAGGAACGCGAACCGTCCCCGCACGCCGTCGTCTCCGGATTCACAGCACAGCTGGAGCCCCGGTGGAGCCTGGACCTGGCCGGCCGTGAGCACCATGACGATCTGTTCTCCGACGACCGCATCATCGGTCGCCCCGGGCCGGGGGTGGAGCGCGACGGCCCGATCATGGACCGCACCCGCTTCCGTGACGTCGGCCCGCGCGGCCGGACGGTCGCGATCTGGGCAGGGATGGCGACGGCGTTCGTCGACCCGGCGAGCGGCGAGCTGCTCGGGCTCCCGTGGTGCTCTCGGCTGGTCGACGACGGCGAACGCCTCTGGTGCAACGAACCGGACGGTGCGGTCGCCTACTCCTACAGCCTCGACGAGCTCCATCGAGTCGAGCGGATCCGGCTGCTGTTCCCGGGCACGGACGGCGGCGCAGCGACCGACGTCACCCGTCCGGTCTTCGCCGACGAGGACGGCCGCGTGTTCTCCGTCGACCGCGGGACCGGGCACGTCAACGGCCCGTTCGCCGACCTGGGCACCGGTTCGGCCTTCGGGCAGACCATCGAACCGAGCGTGTCGACCTCGAAGGGGCACACATTCATCTCCGGTGAGAACGGACTGGCGCTGCTGACGCCGGGAAGCGACGAGTTGGCCTGGTTCAACCGTGAGGTGGACAACGTCGACGCACCCATCGTCCGCGAGGACGACCTCCTCGCCGGCACCTTCGAGTTCCGCCTGCTCTCCCTCTCCGACGGCAGAGAACGGCACGTGCTGCGGCAGCCGTACGGCATCTACACCGTGCCCGTGGGCGAGGAGATCGCCGGCGTGGGACTCGACGAGCTCGCCCTGCTCGACATCCCGTGACAGGCGAGACGGATCTCACGGCCGCTCGGTGCTCGCCTGCCACCAGCCCGGTTGCCGCCTCTCGTGCGCCGTCGGTAGCATCACTCTTTGGCGCAGTGCGGCCTTGGCTGCGCGCGCCTGAGTCACCATGTGGCGTCCGCGAGGCCGGCAACGCCGGCTCGTGGACGTCGACACAACATCATCCTGTCCACCCTGTACGTCGCACCGACGTCCTGTTCCTGTCCGCATCGGAGTCCACAGCTCAATGACCACCACTACGCCCACCCAGCCGACGTCCCCTCAGGTGGCCGTCAACGACATCGGGAGCGAGGACGAACTCCTCGCCGCGATCGACGAGACCATCAAGTACTTCAACGACGGGGACATCGTCGAGGGCACCATCGTCAAGGTCGACCGGGACGAGGTTCTCCTCGATATCGGTTACAAGACCGAGGGCGTGATCCTTTCCCGCGAGCTGTCGATCAAGCACGACGTCGACCCCGAAGAGGTCGTCGCCGTCGGTGACCAGATCGAGGCTCTGGTTCTCCAGAAGGAGGACAAGGAAGGGCGTCTGCTCCTGTCGAAGAAGCGCGCACAGTACGAGCGCGCCTGGAGCACCATCGAGAAGATCAAGGACGAGGACGGCGTCGTGACCGGCACCGTCATCGAGGTCGTCAAGGGCGGCCTCATCCTCGACATCGGCCTGCGCGGCTTCCTCCCCGCCTCCCTGGTGGAGATGCGGCGCGTGCGCGACCTGCAGCCCTACGTCGGTCGCGAGCTCGAGGCCAAGATCATCGAGCTCGACAAGAACCGCAACAACGTGGTGCTCTCCCGCCGCGCCTGGCTCGAGCAGACCCAGTCCGAGGTCCGCTCCAACTTCCTGCAGACCCTGCAGAAGGGGCAGGTCCGCCAGGGCGTCGTCTCCTCGATCGTCAACTTCGGCGCGTTCGTGGACCTGGGCGGTGTGGACGGCCTCGTGCACGTCTCCGAGCTGTCCTGGAAGCACATCGACCACCCGAACGAGATCGTCGAGGTCGGCCAGGAGGTCACGGTCGAGGTCCTCGACGTCGACATGGACCGCGAGCGCGTCTCCCTCTCGCTCAAGGCGACGCAGGAGGACCCGTGGCAGGCCTTCGCCCGCACGCACGCCATCGGCCAGGTTGTGCCCGGCAAGGTCACGAAGCTCGTGCCGTTCGGTGCGTTCGTCCGCGTCGAGGACGGCATCGAGGGCCTGGTGCACATCTCCGAGCTGGCCCAGCGCCACATCGAGGTGCCGGAGCAGGTCGCCAAGGTCGGTGACGAGGTCTTCGTCAAGGTCATCGACATCGACCTGGAGCGTCGCCGGATCTCGCTGTCCCTGAAGCAGGCCAACGAGGGCGTCGACCCGAACAGCGACGACTTCGACCCGTCGCTGTACGGCATGGCCGCGGAGTACGACGAGCAGGGCAACTACAAGTACCCCGAGGGCTTCGACCCGGAGACCAACGAGTGGCTCGAGGGCTACGAGGCGCAGCGCGAGGCCTGGGAGGCCGAGTACGCCAAGGCCCACGAGCGCTGGGAGGCCCACAAGGAGCAGGTCCGCGCCGCCATGGAGGCCGACGCCGCGGCGTCCGAGTCCGGCGAGGCCGCGCCTGCTGCCGCTGCCGCACCGGCGACCTACACCTCCACGCAGGACCAGTCCGGCGGGACGCTCGCCTCGGACGAGGCCCTGGCCGCCCTCCGGGAGAAGCTCACCGGCAACTGACACCGGTCAGGACGCTGTCTCAGCTCCCATACACGAGGCCCGCCACCGAACGGTGGCGGGCCTCGTCGCGTCTGCCGGGAAGACCGGCACCACTACGTCACGCGAGGGACGCGTCCAGGGTGATCGGAACCGCCTGGAGCGCCTGGCTGACGGGGCAGCCGGACTTGGCGCCGTCGGCAATCTTCTGGAAGTCCTCCGCGGAGATGTCCGGCACCTGCGCCCGCACGCTGAGCGCGATCCCCGTGATGCCCTCCCCGGCCACGAACGTGACCTCCGCCGAGGTCTGCAGCTGAGTCGGGGGCGTGCCGTTGTTGGTGAGTTCGTTGGACAACGCCATCGAGAAGCAGGTGGCGTGGGAAGCGGCGAGCAGCTCCTCTGGGTTCGTCCTGCCCTGATGCGACTCGGCGCGGCTGCTCCAGGCGACGTCGAACGCCGCCGCACCGGAGGAGTCGAGGTTCGTGCTCCCCGACCCCTCGAACAGGGTGCCGTTCCACGTGGTGCTGGCCTTGCTCACGATCGGGTTGGGCATGTGCGCTCCTTCGGATCTACGCCGGTCCGGCAGCGACCGCCGGCGGCGTCCGGTTGGGTCACCGCCATCCTGCCGCGCCGGATCGCCGGACGGCTACCGCTGGCATGTCGCGGCACGGTCGGGCCGCTGTGCGAGCGCGTCCGACGCCGTAGTCTCGAGGTCATGGTCAGGATCGGTCTCACCGGCGGCATCGCCGCCGGCAAGTCCGTTGCTGCGCGCCGCTTCGGTGAGCTGGGCGCCGTCGTCATCGATCACGACGTGCTGGCACGTGAGGCTGTCGCGGACGGCTCCGTCGGGTTGCGCTGGATCACCGAGACGTTCGGCGACGGCGTGTTGGATGCCGAGGGCGCGCTCGATCGCGCAGCCCTGGGCGCGGTGGTCTTCGGCGACCCCGTGGCGCGTGAGCGTCTCAACGCCATCGTCCATCCGCAGGTCCGGCGCCTGTCCGCCGAGCGGGAGGCCGCGGCGCGAGAGGCCGGCGCAGAGACGGTGGTCCACGACATCCCCCTGCTGGTGGAGACGCACCAGGGGGAGAGCTTCGATGTCCTCGTCGTCGTGCACACCCCGGCCGAGGAACGCCTACGCCGGCTCACGGCGGGACGCGGCATGAACGAGGTGGACGCGCAGGCGCGGATCGACGCCCAGGCGAGTGACGACGAACGGCTCGCCGCGGCCGACGTGGTCCTGGACGGCACCGGGTCCGAGGAGAACCTGCGCCGCCAGGTCGACGACTTCTGGGCGGACCGGGTCACAACGCCTGGATGATCTTCTCCACCTGCTCCTTCGCGTCGCCGAACAGCATGGCGGTGTTGTCGCGGAAGAACAGCGGATTCTGCACGCCGGCGTATCCGGTGGCCATGGAGCGTTTGAAGACAACGACGTCGCGTGCCTTCCACACCTCGAGCACCGGCATGCCGGCGATGGGCGAGCCGGGGTCCTCCTGCGCGGCAGGATTGACGGTGTCATTGGCACCGATCACCAGTACGACGTCGGTATCCGCGAAGTCGCCGTTGATCTCGTCCATGCCGAGGACGACGTCGTAGGGCACCTTGGCCTCGGCCAGAAGGACGTTCATGTGGCCGGGCAGCCGTCCGGCGACCGGATGGACGCCGAACCGCACCTGCACGCCACGACCGCGCAGCTTGGCCGCCAGATCGGCGAGCGGGTACTGCGCCTTCGCCACCGCCATGCCGTAGCCGGGCGCCACGATCACCGAACGGGCGCCACGGAGCTGCTCGGCGACCTCGCCGGGGAAGGTCTCACGGTGTTCGCCGTCCGGGCCGGCCCCCGTTGCGGCGACACCGTCCTCGGCGCCGAACCCGCCCAGGATCACCGAGACGAACGAGCGGTTCATGGCGCGGCACATGAGGTAGCTGAGGATCGCACCGGAGGAGCCGACGAGGGCGCCGGTGATGATGAGCAGGTCGTTGCCGAGCATGAACCCCGCGGCGGCCGCCGCCCAGCCGGAGTAGGAGTTCAGCATCGAGACCACGACCGGCATGTCTCCCCCGCCGATCGAGGCCACGAGATGCCATCCGAGCGCGAGGGCCGCTGCCGTCGTGATAGCCAGCGGCAGCAGTCCGGAGGGCGCACCGGTACCGGCCTCGCGCGTCCCCGCGACGATGTACCACGCCATCAGAGCCGCCAGCGCCAGCGCGGCCGCCAGGTTGAGGCCGTTCCGGCCGGGCAGGTGCAGCGGCGCGCTCCGGATCCGCCCTGCAAGCTTGAGGTGCGCCACGACGGAGCCGGTGAACGTCACGGCGCCGACCAGGACGCCCAGGAACACCTCGACCAGGTGGACGGTGTCCGTCTCTGGTTCGGTCAAGTAGGACGCGTAGCCCACCAGCACGGCTGCGAGCCCGACGAAGGAGTGCAGCAGCGCGATCAGCTCGGGAATCTGTGTCATCTCCACCGTGCGTGCGCGCCAGATTCCGACCGTCGCGCCAACGACGAAGACGAGCACGATGAGACCGGCCGTCTGCTCCCAGGGCCGCTCCGAGCGGTCGAGCGCGAGCACCACGGTGGCGATGAGGGCCAAGACCATCCCACCGATACCGAGGACGTTGCCGCGGCGTGCGGTCTCCTGCTTGGACAGGCCGGCGAGCGAGAGGATGAACAGGACGGCGGCCACGAGGTAGCTGCCCTGGACCACGGAGACGACACTCATCCCCGCCCCCTCACCGCTCCGCCGTCCGGAACATGGCGAGCATCTTCCGGGTGACGAGGAACCCGCCGAAGACGTTGATCGCGGCGACCGAGGCGGCGACGACGGCAAGCGTGGTCACCACCCACGATTCGTTGCCGACCTGCAGGAGTGCGCCGACGAGGATGATGCCGCTGATCGCGTTGGTCTGACTCATCAGCGGCGTGTGGAGCGAATGGATCACGGAGGAGATGACGTAGAAGCCGACGATGACGGCGAGTACGAAGACCACGACGTGGCCGCCGACGTCGGACGGCGAGGAGGCGACGGCGAGTCCGGCCAACGCGACCGCCAGACCCAGCAGCAGGCCGCGCCGACGCACCTGGCCGCCGGACGCCGCGGTGTCCGGCTCCGGCTCGGTCGTCGCCGCAGCGGCGCCGGCGGGCGACGAGGGCATGGTCGCCGTGACGGAGACGGGCGGTGGCGGCCACAGCACCTCGCCATCGCGGGCGACGGTCATCCCGCGTACGACGGCGTCCTCGAGGTCCACGGTGAGCTCGCCGTCCCGTCCCGGCGTCATGAGCGCGAGCAGATTCGCGATGTTGGTGCCGATGAGCTGGGAGGTGTGCTGCGGCAGTCGGTCAGGCAGATCCGTCCAACCGAGGACGATGACACCGCTGTCGGTGACGACCCGCTCTCCGGGTACGGTCGCCTCTGCGTTGCCACCACCGGGAGCGGCGAGGTCGACGATCACCGAGCCGGGCCGCATGGCGGCGATCGTCTCGGCGGTGACCGTCGTCGGGGCGGTGCCGCGCACGAGGGCGGTCGTGATGACGATGTCGGCGTCCGCGCACTCGGCGGCGTACAGCCGCCGGGTGGCCGCCTCCTGGTCCTCGGTCAACGCCCCGGCGTAACCGTCGGCAGTCGCCCCACTGGTGGCCTCCGCCGCCTGGACGAAGGTGGCGCCCATCGACTCCACCTGCTCGCCGGCTTCCGGCCGTACGTCGAAGGCCCGGACCTGTGCACCGAGGCTGGACGCCGTCCCGATGGCCGCGAGACCGGCGACGCCGGCTCCGATGACGAAGACCTTCGCGGGCGCCGTCGTCCCGGCTGCGGTGACCTGCCCGGCGAACATGCCGCCGAATTCCTGGGCCGCCTCGATGACCGCCCGGTACCCGGCCACGTTGGACAGGGCGGAGAGCACGTCGAGCGACTGTGCGCGTGAGATCCGCGGCACTGCGTCGAGCGCCAGCGCGGTGATGCGCCGTTCGGCGAGGAGGTCGAGCAGCTCGGGGCGGGTGCCGGGGGCGAGTTGGCCGATGAGCGTGGCCCCGGGCCGGAGCAGATCGATCTCGCGCCGCGTGGGCGTCCCGACGGCGGCCACGACATCGGCTCCCCAAGCCTCGGCGGTGTCGCCGATCCGGGCACCGGCCTCGACGTAGGAGCGGTTCGGCAGGCGTGCCCGCTCGCCTGCGCCGGACTCGACGAGGACCTCGTAGCCGAGCTGAACGAGGCGGCGCACGGTGGCCGGTGTCGCGGACACCAGCCGCGCGTGCTCGTGCGGTTCACGGGGAATGCCGATCCTCATGCGCCCTCCCGACCACGGTGTCTGGCGCCAACGTAACGCCCGGGGCGGCCCGGCGCAGGCGTGTGCACGCCGGACACGCCGACCGGCGGGTACGGCGCAGGCCCCGGTCACGCTGTGACGCCCGTCGCCCTGCCCCACGCCGTGTCAGTGCCGCGCCGTACCGTAGTGACATGCGCCCCGTGACCGACCTGCAACGGACCGTCGCCCCGTTCGAGGTGGTCTCCGACTACAGCCCGTCGGGTGACCAGCCGACGGCGATCGCCGAGCTCGCCGACCGCATCAACGCCGGCGAGAAGGACGTCGTGCTGCTCGGTGCCACCGGCACGGGAAAGTCCGCGACCACGGCGTGGCTCGTCGAGCGGATCCAGCGTCCGACGCTCGTCATGGCGCCGAACAAGACGTTGGCGGCCCAGCTCGCCACGGAGTTCCGCGAACTGCTACCGCACAACGCCGTCGAGTACTTCGTCTCGTACTACGACTACTACCAGCCTGAGGCTTACGTGCCGCAGACGGACACGTACATCGAGAAGGACTCCTCGATCAACGACGAGGTCGAACGACTGCGGCACAGCGCCACCAACTCGTTGCTGACCCGGCGGGATACGGTCGTCGTCGCTTCGGTCTCCTGCATCTACGGTCTCGGTACGCCGCAGGAGTATGTCGACCGGATGGTCCAGCTCCACGTGGGCCAGCAGCTCGAGCGCGACGAGCTCCTGCGGCAGTTCGTCCAGATGCAGTACACGCGTAACGACATGGCGTTCTCCCGCGGCACGTTCCGGGTCCGTGGCGACACGATCGAGATCATCCCGGTCTACGAAGAGCTCGCGATCCGGATCGAGATGTTCGGGGACGAGATCGATGCGCTGAGCACGCTGCACCCGGTCAGCGGAGAGGTCATTCGCTCCGAGGAGTCCGTCCACCTGTTCCCGGCGACCCACTACGTCGCCGGACCCGAGCGGATGGAGCGTGCCATCGCGGGGATCGAGGCCGAGCTCGCGGAACGGCTGGAGGAGCTCGAGCGGCAGAACAAGCTTCTCGAGGCCCAACGGCTGCGGATGCGCACGACCTACGACATCGAGATGATGCGCCAGATCGGGACGTGCTCCGGCATCGAGAACTATTCGCGGCACATCGACGGTCGCGCACCTGGAAGCGCGCCGAACACCTTGCTCGACTATTTCCCGGAGGACTTCGTCCTCGTGATCGACGAGTCCCACGTGACCGTGCCGCAGATCGGGGCCATGTTCGAGGGCGACATGTCGAGAAAGCGCACGCTGGTCGAACACGGGTTCCGGCTGCCTTCGGCAGTCGACAACCGTCCGCTGCGCTGGGAGGAGTTTCTCGAGCGGATCGGCCAGACCGTCTACCTCTCGGCCACCCCGGGACCGTACGAACTCAGCCAGTCCGACGGCGTCGTCGAGCAGATCATCCGCCCGACGGGCCTGGTGGACCCCGAGGTGGTCGTCAAGCCCACCAAGGGGCAGATCGACGATCTGCTCGGGGAGATCAACGAACGCGTCGGACGCGACGAGCGCGTCCTGGTCACCACGCTGACCAAGAAGATGGCTGAGGACCTGACCGACTACCTGCTCGAGCGGGGCATTCAGGTGCGCTACCTGCACTCCGACGTCGACACGCTCAAGCGGGTGGAGCTGCTCCGCGAGCTGCGACTAGGCACGTTCGACGTCCTCGTCGGCATCAACCTGCTGCGTGAAGGTCTCGACCTGCCGGAGGTCTCGCTCGTCTCGATCCTCGACGCCGACAAAGAAGGCTTTCTGCGCTCGGAGACCTCTCTCATCCAGACCATCGGGCGGGCCGCCCGGAACGTGTCCGGACAGGTCCACATGTACGCCGACACCGTCACGCCGTCGATGGCGAGCGCGATCGAGGAGACGAACCGCCGCCGTGCCAAGCAGCTCGCCTACAACGAGGAGCACGGGGTGGAGCCGCAGGCGCTGCGCAAACGGATCGCGGACGTGACCGACATGCTCGCGCGCGAAGACGTCGACACCGCCGAGCTGCTCGAGGGCGGCTACCGCGGTGCCGGCTCCGGACCGAGCAGGAAGCAGAAGCAGGCGGCAGGGGAGACGACGCGGGAGAAGCTCGCCGGTGCGGCCTCGAGCGACCTCGCCCAGCTCATCCAAGACCTCTCCGACCAGATGCACGCGGCCGCCGAGGACCTCCAGTTCGAGCTCGCCGCGCGATTGCGGGACGAGATTGCCGACCTCAAGAAGGAGCTGCGGCAGATGACGGCCGCGAACGCCTGAGGACCGCCGCGCGGCGTGCGTCCGACGTCACGCGGGCAGCTGTCGCCGACGCCGTCGCGCTGACGTACTCTTGTCCGCGGGAGGGGAGTATTCCCTGATCGGTGGAGTCGTCATCACGGCGAGCAGCCTGGCCCGCTCGGTTCCACCGGCCCGGATCGACTGAGGGCCCACTACGGCGCCGGTCGGATCGGGTGGAAGAGACCTCCGGTACCTACCCCTACGTACCGGAGGATTCCGTGGACGTCCACGCGCTCGGCTGGTTCTCGCTCGTCGGCCTCATCGTCGTCATGATCGCGGTCGACATCGTCGGCCACCTACGCAACCCGCACGCCCCGTCCATCAAGGAAGCGGCATGGTGGTCCGCCGCCTACGTCGCCATGGCGATCGTGTTCGGCTTCATCGTCTGGGGCGTCTGGGGCCACGAGCACGGCACCGGCTACTTCACCGGGTACCTGCTCGAGAAGAGCCTCTCGATCGACAACCTCTTCGTGTTCGTCATCATCATCGCGGCGTTCAAGGTGCCTCGGAAGTATCAGCAGGAGGTCCTGCTCGCCGGGATCGTCATCGCGATCGTCCTTCGCGGCATCTTCATCGCGATCGGCGCCACCGTGGTCGAACGGTGGTCCGACGTCTTCTTCCTCTTCGGTGCCATCCTCATCTACGCCGCCATCAGCCAGGCCCGCGAAGGCACTGTCGACACCGGGGAGGACGAGGGATACCAGGAGAACGCCTTCGTCCGCCTGGTCCGCCGCGTCGTCCCGGTCACCGAGGGCTTCGTCGGCGGCAAGATGCTCCACCGCCACCACGGGCGGACCATGATCACCCCGTTGCTCCTCGCCATCATCGCGATCGGCAGCGCTGACCTCGTCTTCGCCGTCGACTCCATTCCCGCGATCTACAGCGTCACGCACGAGCCGTACCTGATCTTCGCGGCCAACGCGTTCTCACTGCTGGGACTGCGGCAGCTGTACTTCCTCATCGACGGGCTCCTCGACAAGCTCGTGTACCTGCACTACGGCCTCGCGGCGATCCTCGCTTTCATCGGTGTCAAGCAGGTCATCCACGCCCTTCACGAGACGGAGCTGGGCTTCCTCCAGTTCTACGACTGGCACAGCATCCCCGAGCCCGACCAGTACGTCTCCCTCGGCTGGATCGTCGGCGTGCTGATCGTCACCGTGATCGCCAGCCTCCGCCGCAACGCGAAGGACCGGCGCCTCGCCGCGGTCGAAGGCGTCATGGTCCGTCCCGGCGAAGACCTCACGCAGGCTCGCGCGCGCCTGGCCCGTGAGGAGCGCGAGCGCGAGGAGAGCTGAGACCGATCGGGCGACACCCTGTCCGGGGTGCTCGCTCGTGCTCGTCACCCCTGGTGTTGGATGGTCGGGGTTCCTCGCACTCCGCTCGTTCCTCGCTCGTGCTCGTCACCCCTGGTGTTGGATGGTCGGGGTTCCTCGCACTCCGCTCGTTCCTCGCTCGTGCTCGTCACCCCTGGTGTTGGGTGGTCGGGGTTCCTCGCACTCCGCTCGTTCCTCGCTCGTGCTCGTCACCCCTGGTGTTGGGTGGTCGGGGTTCCTCGCACTCCGCTCGTTCCTCGCTCGTGCTCGTCACCCCTCCAGGACAACGGCGAGGCCCTGACCGACGCCGATGCAGATCGCTGCGACGCCCAGCCCGCCGCCGCGAGCGGCCAGCGCATGTGCCAGGTGACCCACGATGCGCCCACCCGAGGCCCCCAGCGGATGGCCGATCGCGATCGCCCCGCCATCGACGTTGACCTTCTCCGGATCGAGGTCCGGCCAGAGCTTCAGACAGGCCAACGACTGCGAGGCGAACGCCTCGTTGAGCTCGACGAGATCCACGTCCTGCCACGACCTGCCCGCGCGTTCGAGTGCGAGGTTCGCGGCCTCGACCGGCCCGATGCCGAAGATCGGCGGGTCGACGGCGGACGCCGCCCGGCTCACCACCCTGGCCAGCGGCGCCCGGCCGAGGTCGGCTGCGGCCGCCTCGTCCGCCAGCAGGACCGCGGAGGCGCCGTCGTTCAGCGGCGAGGCGTTCCCCGCGGTGACCGTGCCGGCCTCGCGGCGGAATGCCGGCTTCAACCCGGCCAACGTCTCCAGCGAGGCGTCGGGCCGGATGTTCTCGTCCCGGTCCAGGTCGACGCCCGGGACCGGGACGTGTTCCGCGTCGTACCGGCCGGCGTCCCAGGCCTCGGTCGCCAACCGGTGGCTGCGCAGCGCGAACTCGTCCTGCTGGTCGCGGCCGATGCCGTATTGATCGGCCAGGATCTCGGCGCCTTCGCCGAGCGAGACCGTCCATTCGGCCGGCATCCTGGGGTTGACCAGACGCCAGCCCAGCGTCGTGGAGACCAGTGTCTCGTCACCGGCGGGATAGGGCCGTTCGGTCTTCGGCAGCACCCACGGCGCCCGGGACATCGACTCGGTCCCGCCGGTCAGCACAAGACGCGCATCGCCCGTCTCGATGGCACGTGAACCTTGGATGATCGCCTCCACGCCCGAGCCGCACAAGCGGTTCACCGTCGCGCCCGGGACAGACGTGGGCACGCCGGCCAACAACGACGACATCCGCGCCACATTGCGGTTCTCCTCGCCGGCCCCGTTGGCGTTGCCGAAGAGCACCTCGTCGATCCTCACCGGATCGAGGTCCGGACTGCGGTCCAGGAGCGCTCCGATCACCGCGGCACCGAGATCGTCCGGCCGCACACCGGCCAGCGCCTTGCCGTACCGCCCGAACGGGGTGCGGACGGCGTCGTAGACGAAGGCAGCTCTCGCCATGGGGGACTCCTCAGTGGGCCGCGGTGCGGTCGAGCAGGTCGAGGCCGGTCAGCTCGCGCAGCGAGTCGACCGTGGCCGGGCCGAAGGTCTCGGTTACGGCGACCGTACCGTCGGCCAGGTCGAAGACGGCGACGTCGGTGTACACCCGCGATACGCAGCCCACGCCCGTCAACGGATAGCTGCACCGTTGCACGAGCTTCGGCGTCCCGTCGCGGCTGCGAAGCTCCATCATGACGAAGGTCTGCTTCGCGCCGATCGCGAGGTCCATCGCGCCCCCGACGGCGGGGATCGCGTCCGGCTTACCGGTGTGCCAGTTCGCGAGATCGCCGGACGCCGACACCTGGAAGGCACCAAGGACACACAGGTCCAGATGGCCGCCACGCATCATGGCGAACGAGTCGGCATGGTGGAAGTAGGCCGCCCCTGGCAACTCAGTGACCGGAATCTTGCCGGCGTTGATGAGATCGAGGTCGATCTCGTCGCCACTCGCCTCACGCCCCATGCCGAGCATCCCGTTCTCGGTGTGCAACGTGACCCCGCGGTCCGGTTCGAGGTAACCCGCCACCGTGGTGGGCATCCCGATGCCCAGATTCACGAACGCGCCCTGCGGGATGTCCGCTGCAACGCGGCGTGCGATGCCGTCCCGGTCCAGTGGCTGGCTCATTGCCCGACCTCCAGCTCTCCTGCTGCCGCCGGCTCGGCGATGCGCACCACTCGATCGATGTAGATGCCTGGTGTCACCACGGCCTCCGGATCGATCCCGCCCGCCTCGACCACGTCGGCGACCTGGGCGATCGTCGTCGCGGCTGCTGCGGCCATGATCGGGCCGAAGTTGCGGGCCGTCTTCCGGTAGACCAGGTTGCCGACGCTGTCCGCGCGCCGGGCCTTGATCAGGGCGACATCCGCCGTGAGCGGGTACTCCAGGACGTAGTCGCGACCGTCGATCGTGCGAGTCTCCTTGCCCTCGGCCAGCAACGTGCCGTAACCGGTCGGGGTGTAGAAGGCGCCGATACCCGCACCGCCGGCGCGGATCCGTTCGGCGAGATTGCCCTGGGGAACCACCTCGAGCTCGATCCTGCCCGCGCGGTACCGCTCGTCGAAATGCCAGGAGTCTTTCTGCCGGGGGAAGGAGCACACCATCCTGCGGACCCGCCCGAGCGCGATGAGTTGGGCCAGTCCCACGTCCCCGTTGCCGGCGTTGTTGCTGATCACGGTCAGGTCGCTCGCCCCCTGGTCGATGAGGGCGTCGATGAGTTCGACGGGCTGTCCAGCCGTGCCGAAGCCCCCGATCATCACGGTCGCACCGTCGGGGATGCCGGCCACGGCCTCACGGAGATCCTCGGTGATCAACATGAGGTGCGCGGCTCACTTCCTGTTCGGTAAGCGCACAGATGCGCGCTTGGGGAACCAATTGTTCCCTCGCCGGCGTACGCGGTCAAGGACGACGACCGTCGCGAACCGGCAGGGCGGCGCCGCGCATGCGGAGGCGCCGGCGACGCTTAGTGCACCCGCCGAGCCAGATGCCGGGCGAGCACAGCACAGACGATCAGCTGGATCTGGTGGAACACGATCACCGGCACGGCGACGACCGCAGCCGTCGAAGCCGGGAACAGCACGGCGGCCATGGGGAGACCGGTGGCCAGCGACTTCTTCGACCCGCACATGAGCAGCGCGATGCGATCCGAGACGTCGAGTCCGAGGCCGCGCCCGCCCCACCACGTCGCGGCGAGCAGCGCACCGAGGACGAGACCGCACAGCGCGACCAGGGCCAGCAGCATCTGCCAGGACACGGCGGACCAGACGCCGTCGGCGGTGGCCTCGAGGACCGCGCCGAGGACGACGATGAGGATGGTGCCGCGGTCGACCGAGACGGTCACGGAGCGATGGTTGCGGATCCAGCTGCCGGTCAGCGGTTGCAGGAGCTGACCCACGACGAACGGGAGAAGCAGGTGCAGCAGGACGTCGCGCAGCCCCTGGAAGCCTGCCGGTCCCACCTGACCAAGGAACGCGAGGACGAGCAGAGGCGTGAGCACCATGCCGAGCACGTTGGAGATCGTCGCGGCGCACAGGGCGCCGGGGACGTTGCCGCGTGCGATGGAGGTGAAGGCGACGGACGACTGCACGGTCGAGGGCAGGAGCGTGAGATACAGCAGGCCGGTGGCGAGTGAACCGCCGATCAGCGACCCGGTCAGCCCGTGCAGCGCCAGGCCGATGGCGGGGAACAGTAGGTACGTCGCGGCCAGGATGGCGCCCTGGAGCCGCACGTTGCGCAGCCCGGCGAGCACCTCGCGCGTCGACAGCCGCATGCCGTAGACGAGAAACAGGATGGTGACCGCGACGGTGCCCGCGGTCTCGACCGCCTCACGAGCAGCCTCCGGTACCGGGACGAGAATCCCGAGCGCCAGGACGGCGAGGAGGGCGAGGACGAAAGGGTCGATCCAGGTCTTGAGGAATCGCCTCATCAGCCGAGGGAGCCGACGGCCGGCTGCCACGGACGCGCCGTCCGGCGCACGACGAGGTGGGCGCGGTGGAACGGGTCACCGTCGAGGAGATGCAGGACGTCGTCGTGGTCCTGCCCGTGCACGAGCAGCAGGGCCCCCGGGGTGGCGGCGTCCTGCCAACGACCCGCGGCCACGACCCGGCCGTCCTCGTGCAACTGCCGGAGGAACTCCAGGTGCTGGGGCCGTAGCGCATCGATGTCGGCGGTGCGGGCCTGGTCGTAGACGTACTCGACGGCGAACAGGTTCATCCCGCCAGCCTACCGACGACAGGAGCGGGGTAGACCGTCTGTCAGCCGGAGAGAAGGAAGCCCAGGACGAGTCGGGTGAAGTCGTCGGCGGCCTCGACGTTCGAGATGTGGGCGGTCGGCAGTTCGTGGTAGATCGCGCCTCGCACGGCCTCGGCAACGGTGCGGGTGTCCTGCGGTTCGACCGAGGTGTCCGCGGCGCCGCCGATGACCAGGGTCGGCACGGTCACCGAACGGATCGCCTCGCGCAGGTCCGCGCGGGCCAACGCCGAGCAGGTGGCCGCGTACCCACTCGGATCGTTGGCCAGGAGCATGTCGGTGAGCCAGGCCTCGGTCTCCGGATGGTCCCGGGCGTAGGCGGTGGTCAACCACTTCTGCACCACACCGGTGGCGACCGCCGCCATGCCCTCCGTGGTCACGCGCTGCGCCCGGTCGCGCCAGGCGTCCGGCTGGCCGAGCCTCGGTGCGCTGTTCGCCACGACGATGCCGCGCACACGGTCGGGATGGGCGGCCGCGAGGTACTGGGCGGTGAGCCCGCCGATGGAGATGCCGACGACGTACGCGCGGTCGATACCGAGGTGGTCCAGCAGGGCGACGACGTCGCCACCCAGGTCCTCGATCGAGTACGGCCCCGGTTCGACCGGGGAGCGGCCGTGGCCTCGGCTGTCGTAGCGGATGACCCGGAAGTGCTCGGCCAGGGCGGGAACCTGCGCGTCCCACAGCCGCAGATTGGTCCCGAGCGAGTTGGACAGGACGACGGCGGGCTGTTCGGGCTCGCCGGTCACCTCGTGGTGGACGATCGGTGTGGACATGGCGTCACCGTATTGGCCGTCGGGGGAGGGGCCAACAGTTACGGACGACGCGTGGACGGTCGAGGTGGTTCACCAGCCCCGGGCGCGCCACTCGGCGAGGTGTGGCCGTTCCCGGCCGAGTGTGGTGTCGTCGCCGTGACCGGGATAGACCCGCGTGTCGTCGGCGAACCGGTCGAAGACACGGGAGGTGACGTCGTCGATGAGGGTGGCGAAGTCCTCTGCCGACCAGGTGCGCCCGACTCCGCCCGGAAAGAGGGAGTCTCCAGTGAAGAGGTGGACGCGGCCGGGCGACGGGCCGTCGTCGGGCTCGGTCAGGGCGAGGGCGACCGACCCGGGGGTGTGCCCGCGCAGGGCGATCACCTCGAGCGTGGTCTCGCCGAGCGTCACCACATCGCCGTGGGTGAGCGTGCGGGTGGGGCGGACCGGCAGCTCCGGGGCGTCCTCGGCGCCGGCGAGTACCTCGGCCCCCGTGGCCGAGGCGACCGCAGTCAGCGCGCGGTGATGGTCCCAGTGGCGGTGAGTCGTGAGCAAGGCGGACAGGCCGTCGCCGCCTTCACGGATCAGCGCGAGCACGCGATCGGCACGGTCGGCGGCGTCGACGAGGAGCTGGGAATCGCCGCTGGTGACGAGGTAGGCGTTGTTGTCCTCCTCAGAGACCGACGCCTTACGGACCGTCACACTTCCCAACCGGTGAGCCACGGACCGGCCGCCGGGCTCGACGTGAGCATCGGGCAACTCGTCCTGGATCTCGCTCATGGCCTCATCGTTCCGTACCGGGGGCGTGCGCGCCCAGCGGGCGATCGGCGTCGCCGGCCGCCTGCAGGGCGTGAGCGGCCCGGACCAGCGCCAGGTGGGAGAACGCCTGAGGCATATTGCCGGTGAAGCGGCGGTTCACCGGGTCGTACTCCTCGGCGAAGAGCCCGACGTCGTTGGCCGCGGAAACCAGTTCGTCCATGTAGCGGCGCGCGGTCCGGACGTCGCCCGTGCGGGCCAGCGCGTCCACCAGCCAGAAGCAGCAGGCCAGAAAGGGATGTTCGTCTCCCGCAACGCCGTCGACCCCCGTCGAGGTCCGGTACCGGTGCACCCAGGGCCCGTCCGCAAGCTCGTCCCGCACGCGAGCGATCGTCCCGAGGATGCGCGGATCGTCCGGTGCGAGGAAGCCGACCTGGACGAGTTGCAGGAGGGAAGCGTCCGTCGTCGTCGCGCCGTAGTACTGGACGAACGAGCCGAGGTCGGTGTCGTAACCGTGAGTGAGCACATCGGCGTGGATCTCGTCGCGGACGGCCCGCCACGACTCGATCGGGCCGTCGAGGCCGTGCTGCTCGACAGCCCTTACGGCGCAGTCGAGTGCAGCCCAGCACATCACCTTGGAGTGCGTGAAGTGCCGCAGCGGGCCGCGGACCTCCCAGATGCCGTGATCGGGTTCGCGCCAGTGCTCGACGAGCTGATCGATCAGCACCCGCTGGAGCGCCCACGCGTCCGGATCACTCTCCAGCCCGTGGCGGCGTGCAAGGTCGAGGGCGAGCATCACCTCGCCGAGCACGTCGTTCTGGTGCTGGTCGACGGCGGCGTTCCCGACGCGGACGGGGCGCGAGCCCGCGTAGCCGGCGAGGTGGTCGAGTTCGCGTTCGGGCAGCTCGCGCGACCCGTCGAGCCGGTACATGATCTGCACGTTCTCCGGGTCGCCGGCGACCGCCCGGAGCAACCAGGATCGCCAGCGTTCGACTTCACCTCGGTATCCCAGTTCGATGAGGGCCTCGACGGTCAGCGCGGCGTCCCGGAGCCAGCAGAAGCGGTAGTCCCAGTTGCGCTCTCCACCGAGCTCCTCCGGCAGCGAGGTGGTGGCCGCTGCCGCGATGCCGCCGGTGGGCCCCTGGGTGAGCACGTTGAGCACGAGCAAGGACCGCACGACCAGGTCACGGTACGGCCCGGAGTACGCGGCGGACCGCGCCCAGTCGCTCCACAGCTCCTCGGTCTCGGCGAGTGCGCGGGTGACGTCCGTGCGGTCGGGGACCGCCTGCCAGGACTTGCTCCAGGTCAGGACGAGGTCGACGCGTTCGCCGGCGGAGACGGTGAACCGGTCGGTGTGGCGTCCCGCTCTTCCCCTCGGCAATCGGTCGCCCTCGAGCTTCAGGGAGTCGGGACCGGCGATCGCTCGCACCGCCTCGCCAGTGGCCGTGCCGATGCGCCGGATCCAGGGGCGCGTCTTGCCGTAACCGAACCGGACCACCCACTCGTGCTCGAACGTCACGGTGCCGCTGACTGCCTCGACACGGCGGACGACGTCGGAGCGCTCGTCGCCCACCGGCATGGCGTCGATGACGCGGGCCGTTCCCGTCGGCGTCGTCCACGTGGTCTCCAGCACGAAGCTGTCCCCGCGATAGCGCCGGGTGGCCGTCACGTCGGAGTCGGGCCCGTCGCTGTCTGCGCCGTCGCCGGGCACGGCGGCCAGGCGCCATCGGCCGTTGTCCGGCCCGCCGAGCAGCGCGGCGAAGAGGGCCGGCGAGTCGAGCCACGGCAGGCAGAGCCAGTCGATCGACCCGTCACGAGAGACGAGCGCGACCGTGCGGGAATCGCCGAGAACCGCGTACTCGCCGATCGGGGTGGTGCCGGCCCGTGGGGAACCGGGGGCCGGGGAGAGCGCGGGCGTGGCGGAGCTCATCGCCAGCATCGTGACAGACATTGCGGCCTGTCGCCGAGGAAGAGACGGTTCGGGCCAGCCGCGTGCCGCCGCCCGATGTCGGCGATGTCACGTGGCGGCGCCATCGAACGGGTGTCCGAATGTCGGTGGGGCGACCTATCATCGGACGGGTGAGCGATCAGCTACTCGTGCGTGGCGCGCGCGAGCACAATCTCCGGAACATCAGCGTGGAGCTTCCGCGCAACCAGCTCATCGTCTTCACCGGCCTGTCCGGGTCCGGCAAGTCGTCGCTGGCGTTCGACACCATCTTCGCCGAGGGGCAGCGCCGCTACGTCGAATCGTTGAGCGCGTACGCGCGGCAGTTCCTCGGTCAGATGGACAAGCCGGACGTCGACTTCATCGAGGGACTGAGTCCCGCCGTATCGATCGACCAGAAGTCGACCAACCGCAACCCGCGCTCGACGGTCGGCACCATCACGGAGGTCTACGACTACCTCCGACTCCTCTACTCCCGCGCGGGCACGCAGCACTGCCCGGTGTGCGGGGAGCGGGTCACCGCCCAGACCCCGCAGCAGATCGTCGACCGTCTCCGCGAGATGCCGGAGGGCACCCGGTTCCAGGTGCTCGCGCCCGTGGTGCGCGGACGCAAAGGTGAGTACGCCGACGTCTTCCGTGAGCTGCAGTCCCA
Source organism: Georgenia deserti (assembly GCF_042680605.1). Classification (NCBI taxonomy): domain Bacteria; kingdom Bacillati; phylum Actinomycetota; class Actinomycetes; order Allobogoriellales; family Allobogoriellaceae; genus Georgenia; species Georgenia deserti. The sequence goes on along the minus strand of NZ_JBHUEE010000004.1, from coordinate 126,350 downwards.
GGGCTTCGCGCGCGCACGTGTCGACGGTGAGGTGATCCAACTCGCCGAGCCGCCGTCGCTGGAGAAGAACATCAAGCACGACATCGACGTCGTCGTCGACCGGCTCGTGGTCCGCGAGAACGTCCGTCAACGCCTGACCGACTCCGTGGAGACCGCGTTACGGCTTGCCGACGGGCTCATGGTCGCCGACTTCGTCGACCTCGACGGCGCCGATCCGGAACGTGAGCGGCGCTTCTCCGAGAAGCGCGCGTGCCCGAACGACCACCCTCTCGTGCTGGACGAGATCGAACCGCGGACCTTCTCCTTCAACGCTCCGTATGGCGCCTGTCCCGAATGCACGGGACTCGGCACCCGGCTCGAGGTGGACCCCGAACTCGTCGTGCCCGACGAGGAACTCAGCCTGGCCGAGGGGGCCGTCGCTCCGTGGGCTGCACAGAGCGACTACTTCGTCCGCCAGCTCACCGCCCTGGGCGAGCAGCTCAACTTCTCGGTCGACGTCCCGTGGCGCCAGCTTCCGAAGCGCGCGAAGGAAGCCGTGCTGCACGGCAAGGACTACCAGGTCCACGTCCGCTACCGGAACCGGTGGGGGCGCGAGCGGTCGTACACCTCGGGGTTCGAGGGCGTCGTCGACTTCGTCAAGCGCAAGCACGCCGAGACCGAGTCGGACTGGTCCCGCGAGCGGTACGAGGGCTACATGCGGGAGATCCCGTGCCCGATCTGCTCGGGCACCCGCCTCAAGCCCGAGGTCCTCGCGGTGCGAGTCGGCGAGCTGAACATCGCCGAACTGTGCGACCTCTCGATCGCGGACGCCAAGCGCTATCTCGACGGCCTCGAGCTCGGCGCCCGTGAGGCGGCGATCGCCGGTCAGGTGCTCAAGGAGATCCACGCCCGCCTCGGCTTTCTGCTCGACGTCGGGCTCGACTACCTGACGCTCTCGCGCGCCGCGGCGACGCTTTCCGGCGGCGAAGCGCAGCGCATCCGGCTCGCCACGCAGATCGGGTCCGGCCTGGTCGGCGTGTTGTACGTGCTCGACGAACCCAGCATCGGCCTGCATCAGCGGGACAACCGGCGCCTCATCGACACCCTCAGCCGCTTGCGTGACCTGGGCAACACGCTCATCGTCGTCGAGCACGACGAGGACACCATCCGCACCGCCGACTGGATCGTCGACATCGGCCCCGGGGCCGGGGAGCACGGCGGCAAGGTCGTCCACTCAGGAACCTTGCCCGGCTTGCTCGAGACGGAGGACTCGGTGACCGGCGCCTACCTGGCGCGCCGGCGAGAGATCCCCACCCCGGCCGTACGCCGGCCGATCGACAAGAAGCGGAAGCTCACGGTCGTCGGGGCGCGGGAGAACAACCTCAAGGACATCACCGTCGACTTCCCGCTCGGGACGTTCATCTCGGTGACGGGTGTGTCTGGCTCGGGCAAGTCGACACTGGTCAACGGCATCTTGTACAAGGCGCTCGCCAACGAGCTGAACCGGGCCCGCAGCGTGCCCGGGCGGCACCGGCGGGTCACCGGCGTTGACCAGCTCGACAAGGTCGTCCACGTCGACCAGTCGCCCATCGGGCGGACCCCCCGCTCGAACCCGGCCACCTACACGGGCGTGTGGGACCACATGCGCAAGCTGTTCGCCGAGACCACCGAGTCCAAGATCCGGGGCTACGGTCCCGGCCGGTTCTCGTTCAACGTCAAGGGCGGGCGCTGTGAGGCCTGCAAGGGTGACGGCACCATCAAGATCGAGATGAACTTCCTGCCGGACGTCTACGTCCCGTGCGAGGTCTGCCACGGTGCTCGGTACAACCGGGAGACGCTCGAGGTGCACTTCAAGGGCAAGACGGTCGCCGAGGTCCTCGACATGCCGATCGAGGAGGCGGCCGACTTCTTCTCTGCGGTGCCCGCCATCACTCGGCACCTGCGGACCCTGGTCGATGTGGGGCTCGGCTACGTCCGGCTCGGTCAGCCGGCCCCGACGCTCTCGGGAGGGGAGGCGCAGCGCGTCAAGCTCGCCTCCGAGCTGCAGAAGCGATCGAACGGTCGGAGCGTGTACGTGCTCGACGAGCCCACGACGGGCCTGCACTTCGAGGACATCCGCAAGCTCTTGATGGTCCTGCAGGGCCTGGTGGACAAGGGCAACACGGTCATCGTCATCGAGCACAACCTCGACGTCATCAAGAGCGCCGACTGGATCATCGACATGGGGCCCGAGGGGGGGAGCGGCGGCGGCACCGTCGTCGCGAGCGGGACCCCCGAGGACGTCGCCGGTGTGGCGGGGTCGTACACCGGCCAGTTCCTCGCCGAGATCTTCGAGCCTGCCGCGGCGGCGGTCTGAGCGGGTTCCCCAACGTGTCTGGGGGCGAGCTGGGCGTCAGCTTGACGGAACTGTAATCGATTTGCCACCGTAAGCGCTGGTCACACGCCCACCCACGTCGCCAGAAAGATCGAGGATGATCACCGTACGACGCTCCGGCTCACGCCTGCGCCACGCCCTCGCTGTCCTGCTCGCCGGAACCCTGCTCGCGGTCGCGGCGCCCGCGGGGGCGGCCCCGGACCAGTACGAGAACGCCGTCACCGACAGCTTCTCCGACACCTACGCGGACCCGGCCGTCATCCAGGGCAAGGACGGGTGGTGGTACGTCTACGCGACCGCCGACCCCCTGGTCTCCGGTGACGAGTACGGGATGATGCACGTCGCCCGCACCCGCGACTGGACGGACTGGGAGTACCTGGGCACGCTCTTCGACGAGACGACGATGCCGTCCTACGCCACGGACGAGACCTTCCTGTGGGCGCCGGACATCCGCTACATCGACGGGCAGTACGTGCTGTACTTCACCGTCACGGACACGACCCTGAACGAGGGCGCGGACAGCGCGGTCGGCGTCGCGACGGCCGACCGGCCCGAGGGGCCATTCACCCCGACCGACGAGCCCATCATCGAGCCCCGTCCGGACGACGACGGCGAGGGCTTCCTCGGCACCATCGACCCGGCCGGCTTCACCGACGTCGACGGGCAGAACTACCTCTACTTCGGTGCCTACGACGGCGGCTTCTGGGGCACACCGGTCAGCGACGACGGCCTCACCGCCACCGGTGAGTACACCCAGCTGACTCTGGGGGACCGGTATGAGGGCGGCTACGTCGTCCGGCACGACGACTGGTACTACTTCATGGGGTCGTCGGCGAACTGCTGCGCCGGACCCACCACCGGTTACACGGTCAGCGCCGGCCGGTCGAGGTCCCCGCTCGGCCCGTTCGTCGACGACACCGGCCAGAGCCTGCTTGATCCGTACATCGGTGGCACGAACGTCATCCACCAGAACGGCAACGAGTTCATCGGCGTCGGCCACCACGCGATCGCCACCGACGCGGCCGGACGCGACTGGATGGTCTACCACGGTATCGATCGCAACGAGCCATGGCTGGACGAGCCGTTCGGCATCAACCGGCGTCCCACCCTCATCGATCCGATCGACTGGATCGACGGCTGGCCGCGCGTCCGTGCCGGGGCGGGCCCGTCGTCGGGGCCGCAGACGCCGCCGGTGACCGAGTCCGACCTCGGGATCGTCTCCGAGGACCTGACGGCCGGAGGCATGCGCGGCTTCGTCCGCGGCCCCGAGGATCCGTTGGCCGGTGCCACGGCGAAACTGCGTGGTCACGCACGGACGGCGGCGGCCGCGCCCGCCGACCGGGTGCGCGTGCGGTTCGACGCCCGCTCCGACGGGGGCCCGGTCACGGTGCGTCTCGGGACCCGGCGCGACGGCGCCGTGGTGACTGCTGACCCCGGTGCCGGCACACTCACGGTGGAGACCGCCTCCGGCGGTGCCAGGCAGGTTGCCACCGACGAGCTGCCGGCCGCTCCCGACTGGCAGACTGTCGTCGTCGAGGTCGACGGTCCTGAGGTACTCGTGCAGGCCTCGGAGTCGGATCTGAACGACCCGGCGGCCGAAGTGCGCACGCGGCACGAGGGTCTTAGCCTGCCCAGCGCCCCCGTCCGCTTCCGCGGCCACGGAGCCGGCGGGGCGGTGCTGGACAACCTCACCGTGGCAGAACCGGCCACCGAGGCGACCGAGATGGTCCCGGTACCCGAGCCGGGCCGGCAGCTCGGCGGCGACGAGTTCGACGCGCCCGACCTGGCGGACTGGACCTGGGTGCGCGAGAACCCGGACGCCGAGGTGTCCGGCGGTCAGCTGACCTGGCCCGTCGAGGAGGGCGAGCTCGTCGGCGGCGAGAACCCGGCGGGCGTACTACTCCGGGATGCCCCGAGTGACGAGGACTGGATCGTCGAGACTCGGGTGGACCTCGATCTCGACATCCGCGGCAACCAGAACTTCCAGCAGGCAGGCCTGGTCGTCTACCGCGGCGACGATGACTTCGCCCGGCTCAGCAAGGTCGCCATCAACGACACGCGTCAGGTCGAGTTCGGCCGCGAGATGCCCGAGGCCGACGGGCTGTCCTTCGGCGGGTCTATCGTCGGCCGGCCGGGACAGGACAGCACCTGGCTCCGGATCGCGCACCATGTGAACGCCGAGGGCGAGCACCTCTACCGCGCGGGAAGCAGCAACGACGGCGAGACCTGGACCTGGGGTGCCGTCTGGGCGTTCGAGCCCGGCGAGACGCCACGCATCGGACTGATCTCGCAGGGCGGTGCCTCGCCGGACGTGAGCGCGCAGTTCGACTACGTCCGCTTCTACGAGACCACCTGGCCGGAGGCGTAGCAGCCCAGCCGATGAGGCTCGTGCGGGGCGGGCCGGGCAGAACTGCCCATCGCTTGCCGTGCGTCGTCGGTCTAGTCTCGCTGCAATGACCGACGCGCAGTGGAGGGGCTGCCTCGCCGCGCTGGTTCCGTACGCGGGCACGTCCGTCTCCGCGGCGCCAGGCGGCGTCAACGCCGGAGACCGGGTTCCGGAGGGCCGATGATCGTCGGCGTGCGTGCCGGGTTGGCTTCGGGCCTGCTGCTTGTCGGCACGGTCGGGACTGTGGCCGGAGGGTTTGTCGTCACGGCGACGGAACCGGATCTCGCTGGGCTGCCCTACCTGGCCGTCGTCATGGTCGCCGTCGCCATTGCGGGAATGGTCGCGCTGACGCGGTACCAGCGAGCGATGGACCGGCCGTACAGCGGATTGCTCGAGTGGCCCGGACAGGTCATCCGCCTGGTGACCGTGTTCGCACTGGTGGGCGGCACGGTGCTCCTGGCACGTGCCGTGTACTCCGGCTGGCAGGCCGGACTGCTGCCGGAGGCGACACTGATGGCCGCGGTGGCGGGCGGGTGCCTGGCGGGCGGCGTGCTCGTGGTTCCGGTGCGTCGAACCGCCTGGCAGCTGAACTGGCGTGGGGGAGTCGTGGCCGTCGTGGCGATCGCGGTGCCGGCGGTGATAGCGCTGGTTCCCCCGGCGGTGGCCGAGCCGTTCTTCGTGAACAGTACGAGGGCGGACGCCGCCGAGCCGCGGCCGGTCCCCGACCCGCCGGTCGTGCGCCGGTGGGGCAGTCCGGTGGACGACTACGTCTCCGGGATGTGGCCGGCCGGAGACGGCGTCGTCGTCGAAGTCGCGGACCTGCCCCCACCTGGGGTCACGGACCCGTCGGTCGACCCGACGTACCACGGTGGTAACACCATCGTTGCCCTGGAGGGCGCGACAGGCGAGGAACGCTGGCATTGGTCCCGCCGGGGAGCGATCGCCCTGGCGACGGAGGTCTCGCCGGACGGCTCACACGTGGTGGTCGACTACCGCGTGGCCGGCGAAGGCGGGCTGGTCGTGCTCGACGCGATGACCGGGGAAGAGGTCTGGTCCCATCCTCCGCGGCAGCGCCAGCTGCCGGGCGAGCTGGTGGCCGCCACCGACGAGACCGTCGTTCTGCACCGGGAGGAGCGCTCCGAGACCACCGGCGGTCCGGGACGCAGTGCCGATCCGGGCCACGAAGCCCTGACCACGGTGGTGGACATGGATACCGGCGACGCGCTCCGGCAAGACGACGAGTGTGATCCGCTGACCACCACCGGCCGCACCCTGGTGTGCGGCGGCGGCGACCAGGCGTGGGGTGTGGACGCGCGGACCGGCGAGCAGCGCTGGATCGTCGACGCCAACGACCTCCGCCCGGACGACGTCCCGGTCTCCGCGGCCGAACGGTTCGCGTCCCGGGTGCCCGGCTTCCTGACGCTCGAGTACACCTGGGACGACAGCGCCGAGCAACGGCGTCTGCTGGTGGACGCGAGAACCGGGGAGGTCGCTGGAGACATCGGGACCGCACGGGCCTATGCCGCGTCGGGCAGCCATGTGCTGATCGCCGCGGGCGGCGACCTGCCCTGGGACGAGATCCGCTCCGACAACGACCCGACCGAAGCCGTGCTCGACACCGAAACCGGCGCGTCCGCGACCCTCGAGACCGACGCACGGAACCTCATCTGGGTCGCCCAGCTGGAGTGCTCCGGGGCCGGCTCGGCCGGTTCCGGGGCCGGATCGGGCTTCTGGTGCCTGTCGACGTCGGACGCGTCCGGACCGGTCGCCGTCCATGTGGCACCGGACGGGACGGCGTCCGAGCCCGTGCCGCTCGAGGAGGCCGACGGCGAGCTCTTCATCCCCGGGGGTGACTCGGACGGTCCGCCCGCCGTCGCGGCAGTCCCCGGCGGGGTGGTCGCCAACACGGTGCGGGACGGCACCGCCTTCGTGGTCGGCCTCGCGCCGGCCGGCTGACGGTATCCCGGGTGCGCCGCATGGGCAGGCGGGGTGTGATCCAGGTAACGTTGCTGCATGGGCGGACTGCTGACCTACGACGTCACTGTCGATTGGACCGGGGCAGACGAACGCGGAACTGCGAGCTACACCGGCTACTCCCGCGACCATGAGGTACGCGTGGAGGGAAAGCCGACGCTGCTGGCCACCTCGGACCTCAAGGTCCGCACCGACGTCAGCCGACATCGCGCGGAGGAACTGTTCCTCGGATCGCTGGCCCAGGCGCAGATGCTCTGGTTCCTGCGCACGGCCGCCAAGCGCGACGTCGTCGTGACCAGCTATGCCGACAAGGCCACCGGGACCCAACGCGTCGAGGGCGCCGGTTCCGGTCCGTTCGTCGACGTCGTGCTGCGTCCGCACGTGACCTACGCCGATCCCGGAATCACCGAGGAGCTGGCGGCACGACTGCACACCGAAGCGCGCGAGTACAACCACCTCGCCCGGTCCGTGACCTTCCCCGTCCACGTCGAACCCGTCGCGGTCCCGCTGCCGACGGCGTGAACCCGGCCACCGCGGTGCCGCGGGGCGCGGCAGCACGGGGGTGCGGCGCCCGCCCAGGGACCGTCCCGTGACCAACCGCCGTGGAACACGCCGCATGGGTGGGCTGACGTAACCTCGACGGTATGGCCGATCCGTCCACGTACCGCCCGAAACCGGGTGAGGTGCCCGACCGGCCGGGGGTCTACCGGTTCCGCGACGCGCACGGCCGGGTCATCTACGTGGGCAAGGCGAAGAGCCTGCGCAGTCGCCTCGCGAGCTACTTCCAGGACCTCGCGGCGCTGCACCCGCGCACCCAGCAGATGGTCACCACTGCCGCGTCGGTGGAGTGGACCGTGGTGCGCACCGAGGTCGAGTCCCTCGCCCTGGAGTACTCCTGGATCAAGGAGTTCGACCCGCGGTTCAACATCAAATACCGCGACGATAAGTCCTACCCGTTCCTCGCAGTGACCATGGGCGAGGAGATCCCCCGCGTGCAGGTCATGCGCGGCGCCAAGAAGCCCGGCACCCGCTACTTCGGCCCGTACAGCCACGCCTGGGCCATCCGGGAGACCGTGGACCAACTGCTGCGGGTGTTCCCGATCCGCAGCTGCTCGCCCGGGGTCTACCGGCGCGCCCAGTCCGCCGGCCGGCCCTGTCTGCTCGGCTACATCGACAAGTGCTCCGCCCCCTGCGTCGGGCGCATCTCCCCGGAGGACCACCGCGACCTGGCCGAGCAGTTCTGCGACTTCATGGAGGGGGAGACGGGACCGCACCTGCGGCGCGTGGAACGCGAGATGAAGGAGGCAGCCGCCGAGCAGGACTACGAGCGGGCCGCCCGGCTGCGCGACGACGCCGCCGCCCTGCGCCGCGTGGTGGAGAAGAACGCCGTCGTGCTGCCGGACAAGACGGATGCCGACGTCTTTGGCCTCGCCGCCGACGACCTCGAGGCCTCGGTGCAGGTCTTCCACGTCCGCGGCGGCCGCATCCGCGGGCAGCGCGGCTGGGTGGTCGAGCGCGTGGAGGAGGTCGACGAGGCCGGCCTTGTCGAGCACCTGCTGCAACAGGTCTACGGCGACAACCCGACCACCGCCGTGCCCCGCGAGATCCTCGTGCCCTACCTCCCGCACGACGTCGAGGGCATGGCGGCCTGGCTCAGCGGGGAGCGGGGCTCCAAGGTGGGCATCCGGGTGCCGCAGCGCGGCGACAAGAAGGCCCTGGCGGAGACCGTCCGCACCAACGCCGAGCAGGCGCTGAGCCTGCACAAGACCCGCCGGGCCGGCGACCTCACGAGCCGGTCCCAGGCGCTCGCCGAGCTGCAGGAGGCCCTCGACCTGGAGGAGTCGCCGCTGCGGATCGAGTGCTACGACATCTCGCACATCCAGGGCTCGCACCAGGTCGGCTCCATGGTCGTGTTCGAAGACGGGGTGCCCAAGAAGTCGGAGTACCGCCATTACATCGTCCGCGGCGAGCACGGCGAGGGGGCGGCGGACGACACCGCCGCCATGGACGAGGTGCTGCGCCGCCGCTTCCGCCGCTACGTCGCCGAACGGGACGCCGGGCGCGCCGCGCCCGGCGGCACACCCGCCATGGACGACGACGGCGTGCCCCTGCAGACCGGTCCGGTCGACCCCGATACGGGCAAGGCGCGCAAGTTCGCCTACCCGCCGCAGCTCGTCGTGGTCGACGGCGGACCCGCCCAGGTCGCCGCCGCTCACCGGGTCCTGGACGACCTCGGCATCGACGAGGTCGCACTCGTCGGCCTCGCCAAACGCCTGGAAGAGGTCTGGCTCCCGGGGGACGACTTCCCGGTCGTGCTGCCGCGCACCTCACCTGCGCTCTACCTGCTCCAGCATCTGCGCGACGAGTCACATCGGTTCGCCATCAGCCACCATCGCACGCGACGTGGCAAAGCCATGACCCGGTCCGTGCTCGACGATGTCCCCGGGCTCGGGCCCACCCGCCAGGCCGCCCTGCTCAAGGCCTTCGGTTCGGTGAAGAACATCCGGCGGGCCGGCGTGGACGAGGTGGCCGCCGTGAAGGGCATCGGGCCGCGCACGGCCCGGGCCGTCCTGGAATCGCTGGGCGCCGCTCCCCAGGACGACCTGGCATCCTGAGCACCATGGAGCAGCGTGCAGCCGCGGCCGGCGACGACGGGCCACCGACCGTTCCCGAGGGGATCCCCGTCCTCGACGAGTCCACGCCACTGCCTCCGAACGATCCGCCCGAACTCCTCATCATCACCGGGATGTCCGGCGCCGGACGCTCCCGCACCGCCGCGGCGCTGGAGGACCTCGACTGGTACGTCGTCGACAACCTGCCGCCCCGGCTGCTGGCCACGCTCGCCCGGATGATGAGTCCGGGCGAGGGCGGAGTGCACCGCCTGGCCGCCGTCGTGGACGTGCGCTCACGCACCTTCTTCGCCGAGCTCATCGATGTCCTCGACCAGTTGCGGGCCCAGGGCGTGGGCTACCGCATCGTCTTCCTCGACGCCGCCGACTCCGAACTGGTGCGGCGCTACGAGTCGGTCCGCCGTCCGCACCCTCTGCAGGGCGACGGTCGCCTGCTGGACGGCATCGCCGAGGAACGGTCGATGCTCGGGCACCTGCGCCACCGCGCGGACGTTCTCATCGACACCACCGACCTGTCCGTGCACGACCTCGCCCGTAAGGTCCGCGAGCTCGTGGCGGGGGAGACGGGGGACCGCTCGCTGCGGCTGACCGTCGTATCGTTCGGATTCAAGTACGGCCTGCCGCTCGATGCCGACCACATGGTCGACGTCCGCTTCCTGCAGAACCCGTACTGGGTCAGCGAACTCCGCCACCTCACCGGCCAGGACGAGAAGGTGAGTGAGTACGTGCTCGGCCAGGACGGCGCGACGGACTTCGCGGATCACTACGTGGACGCCCTCGCCCCCGTCCTGGACGGCTACATCAACGAGCTCAAGCCGTTCGTGACGATCGCCGTCGGCTGTACCGGTGGCAAGCACCGCTCCGTCGCGATGGCCGAGGCATTCGCCGACCGGCTGCGCCGACACGGATTCTCCGTTCGCACCCTGCACCGGGACATGGGGCGCGAATGACCGCCGTGCCCGAGCTCCCGCCGTCGGTGCGCCGTCAGCCGGCCGGCCCCGCCGTCGTCGCCCTGGGTGGCGGCCACGGCCTGGCCGCGACGCTCGGCGCCCTGCGGCACCTGACGAAGGACCTGACCGCCGTCGTCACCGTCGCGGACGACGGCGGCTCCTCCGGGCGGCTGCGCCGCGAACTCGACGTCCTGCCGCCGGGCGACCTGCGCATGGCTCTGTCCGCGCTCTGTGACGAGAGCGACTGGGGGCTGCTGTGGCGCGACGTCCTCCAGCACCGGTTCGCCACCGAAGGGGAGCTCGACCAGCACGCCGTCGGCAATCTCCTCATCGTCGCCCTGTGGGAGCTGCTCGGGAACGAAGTGGCCGGACTCGACATGGTAGGCCGGCTGCTCGGCGTGCACGGGCGCGTGCTGCCGATGGCCGCCGTGCCGCTCGAGATCGAGGCCGACGTGCACGCCGGCGGAGGGCTGCGCACCGTCCGCGGCCAGTCGGCCGTCGCCGTCGAACCCGGTCGGGTGGAGGAGATCCGGCTGCTGCCGGAGTCACCGCCCGCCTGCCCGGAGGCCGTGGCTGCGGTGCGGGAGGCGGAATGGGTGGTCCTCGGACCGGGCTCCTGGTACACCTCCGTGATCCCACATCTCTACGTGCCGGAACTCGGCGAGGCGCTGCGCACCACGCGGGCCCGTCGCGCCTTGACGGTCAACCTCTCGGCACAGGTGGGGGAGACCGACGACATGACGGCGGCCGACCACGTGCGCAGTCTCACGGACACGGCGCCTGACTTCCGCATCGACGTCGTCCTCGCGGACCCCACGGCGGTGGAGGACCTCGACGACCTGGCAGACGCGGCCGCCGCGTGCGGCGCACGTGTGCTGCTGCGGCAGATCAGGGTGGGCGACGGCACACCACGGCACGACCCGCTGCGCCTGGCCGCGGCCTACCGTGATGCCTTCGAAGGCGTCCTGGGTGACGTGGGTCCGATGGAGTCTGAGGAGCAGGGGGGATGAGTGCGAAGATGGCCGGCATGTCGTTGACGTCAGCCGTGAAGGACGAACTCGCCAGGGTCAACGTGGACAAGGTCTCCGCCCGCAAGGCCGAGGTGGCGGCGACCCTGCGGTTCGCCGGCGGACTGCACATCATCTCCGGCCGGATCGTCGTCGAGGCCGAGCTGGACGCCGGCGTCTCGGCGCGTCGACTCCGCCAGACCATGCTCGACGTCTACGGGCACCACTCGGACATCATCGTCGTCTCCGGCGGCGGACTGCGGCGCGGTAACCGCTACGTGGTGCGCGTGATCCGTGACGGGGAGTCCCTCGCCCGGCAGACGGGGCTCCTGGACAACCGCGGCCGGCCCGTGCGCGGCTTGCCGCCGCAGGTGGTCTCGGCCGGGGTCGCCGAGGCGACGGCTGCGTGGCGGGGCGCTTTCCTCGCCCACGGGTCTCTGACCGAACCCGGCCGCTCGAGTTCACTGGAAGTCACCTGTCCCGGCCCGGAGGCCGCGCTCGCTCTGGTCGGCGCCGCCCGCCGGATGAACGTCACGGCCAAGGCCCGCGAGGTCCGCGGCATCGACCGGGTGGTCATCCGCGACGGCGACGCCATCTCCGCCATGCTCACCCGGATGGGTGCCCACGACGCCGTCCTGCAGTGGGAAGAACGTCGCATGCGCCGGGAGGTCCGGGGCACGGCGAACCGGCTCGCGAACTTCGACGACGCCAACCTGCGGCGGTCCGCCCGCGCGGCCGTGGCCGCTGGGGCGCGGGTGGAACGTGCCTTCGAGATCCTCGGTGACGACGTGCCCGACCATCTGCTGCAGGCCGGCCGGCTCCGCCTGCAGAACAAACAGGCGTCCTTGGAGGAGCTGGGCCAGCTCTCCGACCCGCCGCTGACGAAGGACGCCGTGGCCGGCCGTATCCGCCGGCTGCTGGCGATGGCGGACCGCCGCGCGCACGAGCTCGGCGTCCCCGACACCGAGGCCAGCCTGACCCCCGACATGCTCGACCTGTGAGCGTCGCCGGCCGGCGCCGGGGCGAGCGGTCGGGGGCCGCCAACGAGACGATCGCGTCGCGGTCGTCCACTCGCGTGGGAGCGGCCCTCGTCCGTGGGTAGACTCGCCTCTGCTGGTCCGGTGCGGCCGCGCGGTCACCGCGCCATCCGCCGTGCCGACCGGGAGCACCTCTGCGGTGCTGACGACATAGGACGAGATGCGTGCGCCGGGCTGGCGCACTTCAGGAGGACATAGTGACCATCCGCGTCGGCATCAACGGCTTCGGCCGCATCGGGCGTAACTTCACCCGCGCCGTGCTGGCATCGGGGGCGGACATCCAGATCGTGGGTGTCAACGACCTCACCGACAACAAGACTCTCGCGCACCTGCTGAAGTACGACTCCGTCTTCGGGCCGCTCTCCGAGGAGGTCTCGCACACCGAGGACTCCATCTCGTTCGGGAACCAGACGGTCAAGGCACTCGCCGAGCGTGACCCGGCCAACCTGCCCTGGGGCGAGCTGGGCGCCGACATCGTCATCGAGTCGACCGGCATCTTCACCGACGCCACCAAGGCCAAGGCCCACCTCGACGCCGGTGCGAAGAAGGTCATCATCTCCGCGCCCGCGAAGAACGAGGACGCCACGTTCGTCGTCGGTGTCAACCACACGGACTACGACCCGGCCAGCCACAACGTCATCTCCAACGCGTCGTGCACCACCAACTGCCTGGCCCCGATGGCCAAGGTGCTCAACGACGAGTTCGGGATCGTGCGCGGCCTCATGACCACCGTGCACGCCTACACCGCGGACCAGAACCTCCAGGACGGCCCGCACAAGGACCTCCGCCGTGCCCGCGCCGCCGCGCTGAGCATCATCCCGACCTCCACCGGTGCCGCCAAGGCGGTCTCGCTGGTGCTGCCGGAGCTCAAGGGCAAGCTCGACGGGTACGCGCTGCGCGTGCCGACGCCGACCGGCTCGGCCACCGACCTGACCTTCACCGCCGGCCGTTCGGTGACCGTCGAGGAGGTCAACGCCGCGATGAAGAAGGCCGCCGAGGGCCCGATGAAGGGCGTGCTGTCCTACACCGAGGACCCGATCGTCTCCTCCGACATCGCCGGGAACCCGTTCCAGAGCATCTTCGACGCCGGCTTGACCAAGGTGATCGACGACCAGGTCAAGGTCGTTTCGTGGTACGACAACGAGTACGGCTACTCGAACTCGCTCGTGAAGCTGTCCGAGTACGTCGGCGAGCGTCTCTGACACCCCCGGGCGCCCGCGTGCGCGGCCCGAGCCGCCGCGCACGCGGGCGCCCGTGTGCCGACCCCACCGTTTCAGCCTGAGGAGCATCCCGTGAAGACCCTCGAGGACCTGGGTGACCTGCGCGGCAAGCGCGTATTGGTCCGTTCCGACTTCAACGTCCCGCTGGACGGGACGAGAATCACCGACGACGGCCGCATCCGGGCCGCCTTGCCGACCCTGCAGGCACTGCTGGCTCAGGGGGCGCGCGTCATCGTCACGGCGCATCTGGGACGCCCTAAGGGCGCGCCGGACCCGGCATACTCGTTGGCTCCGGTCGCGGAGCGGCTCGGGGGACTCCTGGGCGCCGAGGTCGCGCTCGCTAAGGACGTGACCGGCGAGGACGCCCGCGCCGTGACCGCCGGCCTGGGGGACGGGCAGCTCGCGCTGCTCGAGAACGTGCGGTTCGACGCACGCGAGACCGCCAAGGACGAGGCCGAGCGCGGCGCGCTGGCGGACGAGCTCGCTCAGCTCGCCGACGCATTCGTCTCGGACGGCTTCGGCGTTGTGCACCGCAAGCAGGCCTCCGTCTACGACGTCGCCCAGCGCCTGCCGCACGCGGCGGGCAAGCTCGTCGGCACGGAGATCGAGGCGCTCTCCCGGGCGACGGAGAGCCCCGAACGCCCGTACGCCGTCGTGCTCGGTGGGTCGAAGGTCTCGGACAAGCTGGGCGTCATCGCCAACCTCCTGGGCAAGGCCGACCGGCTGCTCATCGGCGGCGGCATGGTGTTCACCTTCCTCAAGGCGAAGGGCTACGGCGTCGGCTCCTCGTTGCTCGAGGAGGACCAGATCGAGACGGTCCGGGGCTACCTGGCCGAGGCCGAGGAGAAGGGCGTCGAGATCGTCCTGCCCACGGATATCGTGGTCGCCCCCGAGGTCAAGGCCGACGCCCCGACCTCGGTGGTCCCCGCCGACGCCATCGAGGACGGACAGCTCGGACTGGACATCGGGCCGCAGTCGCAGCAGGACTTCGCGGCGAAGCTCGCCGACGCGCGGACGATCGTGTGGAACGGACCGATGGGCGTATTCGAACTCGAGCCGTTCGCGGCCGGGACCAAGGCCGTCGCCCGCGCCATGTCCCAGGCGGAAGGCTTCACCATCGTCGGCGGCGGCGACTCGGCGGCGGCCGTGCGCCAGCTCGGCTTCGACGAGTCGACCTTCTCGCATATCTCGACCGGCGGCGGTGCTTCACTCGAGTTCCTCGAGGGCAAGACGCTGCCCGGCATCTCGGTTCTGGAGGATTGAGGCTCGATGGCCACTACCCGCACCCCGCTGATGGCGGGCAACTGGAAGATGAACCTCGATCACCACGAGGCCATCGCTCTGGTCCAGAAGCTCGCCTGGACTCTGCAGGACGCGAAGCACGACTACGCCGAGGTCGAGGTCGTCGTCGTTCCGCCGTTCACCGACATCCGCTCGGTGCAGACGCTGGTCGACGGCGACAAGCTCGAGATCCGCTACGGCGCCCAGGACATCTCGGCGCACGCCTCCGGCGCCTACACCGGAGAGATCTCCGCCGCCATGCTCGCCAAGCTGGGGGTGAGCTACGTCGTCGTCGGACACAGCGAACGCCGTGAGCACCACGGGGAGGACGACGCCCTCGTCGGCGCGAAGGCGAAGGCCGCTCTCGACGGCTCCATGACGCCGATCATCTGCGTCGGCGAGGGGCTCGATGTGCGACAGGCGGGCGACCACGTCCGGTACACGCTCGCCCAGGTCGACGGCGCCTACGACGGGTTGGACGCCGACCAGGCCGCCAGGACCGTGATCGCCTACGAGCCCGTCTGGGCCATCGGCACCGGTGAGGTCGCCACCCCCGAGGACGCGCAGGAAGTCTGCGCGGCGATCCGGGGCCGGCTGGCCGAGAAGTACGGCGAGGACCTCGCCCAGGCGCTCCGGATCCTGTACGGCGGATCGGTCAAGTCCTCGAACGTCGCTTCGATCATGGCCCAGGGTGACGTCGACGGTGCCCTCGTCGGCGGAGCGAGTCTCCAGGCGGAGGAGTTCGCCTCGATCGTGCGTTATCGCCAGCACCAGGTCGGGCTCTGAGGAGCATCGCTTATCCTTGACGGTGGCCGGCGACGTAACGGCACCAGGACGACGACTGAGTTGGGAAACTGACCCTTGGATATTCTGCGGATCGCGCTCCAGGTGACCATGGTGATCACCAGTGGGCTCATGGTCCTCACCATCCTCATGCACAAGGGCAAGGGGGGCGGCCTGTCCGACATGTTCGGTGGGGGTTTGACGAGCTCCGCCGGGTCCTCGGGTGTGGCCGAACGCAACCTCAACCGCATCACCATCGGTATCGCCGTCGTCTGGGTGCTGTCCATCTCGCTGCTCGGTCTGATTCAGAAGTTCGACGTCTGAGGGAGGACGTGTGGCTGGTGGGGGAAACGCGATCCGAGGGTCGCGTGTCGGAGCCGGGCCGATGGGCGAGTCAGAACGAGGCGAGGCTGCGCCACGTGTCTGGGTGAGCTACTGGTGCTCGAACGGGCACGAGGTGAGACCGAGCTTCGCCAAGGAGCCCGACATCGTCGTCCCCGAGGTCTGGGACTGCCCCCGCTGTGGGTTCCCCGCGGGTCAGGACCGGGACAACCCGCCGCAGCCCCCGAAGAACGAGCCGTACAAGACACACCTCGCGTATGTGAAGGAACGTCGGTCTGAGGAGGACGGTGCGGCCCTGCTCGAGGAGGCGCTCGACGCACTGCGCCAGCGGCGCGGCGAGTCCTGACGCCACCGACCGTCGGGGCTCAGTCCTGCGGGTCGGCCCGGTAAGCCGTGCGTGCGAACTCGTGGTACGGCGCGGGCGCGACCGTGGCCCGAAGCCGGATCTGACGGTGCGGCTCGACGACTCCCTTGGCAGAGATCGGATCCTCGCCCCAGAGCACCTCGACCTGGGTGCCCTCGGCGGCGACGTCGGCGTCGACCGAGGCCAACGACATGTAGAGCTGCTCGTAGGTGACGTACCCCGGATCGGTCGAGACGCCGACGCGCCGGTCGCCGAGCAGGACGGCGTCGAACTGGTAGAAGCCGTAGCGCGACTTCGGGAAGTCGATGAACTTGGCCGGGGTGCCCGGCGTCAGCTGTGACCGGACCGCGTCGGCGACGTCGTCGGCATTCCAGATGAGCGTCACTTTCTGCTTGGTCGGCCCTCCGACGATGCGCTGCAGGGCCTCCTTTCCGATGAAATCGTGGTCGAAGTTCACGTTCCTCCCCAGGCCGAGGTCGTACGGCGTGAGGTAGTAGTCCTCGACATCGTTCGAGTACAGCGAGCCGGCGAGGTTGCCGACGCGCTCGAGGGGGAGCCAGTCCCGGTACTCGCGGAAGTCGTCGCCGAAGATGGCCGGGAACGGGGTGGGGACCCAGCCTGACTCCAGCGGTGTGCTCGAGTATCCCTTGGCACCGACCGGCTCGATGCCGAACTCTGCCCCGGCCTCGAGTATCGCGGCGCGGACCTGCTCGCCCTCCTCGTACGGGCCGAGGAACTCGAAGCCCGGCTCGCCCGCCATCCCGTGACGGAGGCCGCGGACGGTCGTTCCCGCGAAGGAGAAGTCGTGGATGTGGAAGAACTTCACCGCCGGCACGGGCTCGCCGGTGAGCTTCTCGACGACGTGGTTGGCGCGTGGGCCTTGCAACTCGTACCGGTACAGCACGGGGTCGCCGTTCTCACGGACCGCGGAGTTCGGGTCGAGGTGGGTCCAGACGTCCAGCCCTTCGCGTTCGATGGTGTAGCGGACCCAGTCGGAGAGGATGTGATGGCCGACCAGGTCGAGCCGGTCGCCGAGGTGGAAGAGGATGCCGTCCCCGATGACGTAGCCGTCGTGGTTGACCGCGACGAGCTGCTTGGCCCGGCCGGGCCGGAAGTTGCGGAACGTGTTGACACCGATCCGGCTGAGCAGTGCGATCAACCGGTCGTCCGGCGCCATGAAGAAGTCCGTCATGTGATGCGACTGATCGAGCAGCGCCACGGTCTCGCGCCAGGCGCGCTGCTCGCTGCGCCAATTCGTGAACTCCGGCCGGATCGGGAACGTGAACGCCGGGTAGTCGAGATTGCGCAGCAGTTCGACCGGGTTGCCCGCGCGGTTGATGGCCTGCTGGAGAGACTCCCTAGACATGATCGACCTCCTTGTCGTGGTGCCGTCTGCTCCCGGCAGATTAGGTGCCGGCGACCGGTGGACCTTGCGGCGCTTCGCTTCATGCGAAGCTGGGCAGGCTGATGTCGCGCGCGGGTTCACCGGCGTCCGTTCGAGGTCACAAGGAGGTGTGATGGCGCGTTCCTCCGCCGGACTGTCCGCCCTCACCCGGGCGATGGCGGTACTCGACGCGTTCACGGTCGAGAACCCGTACCTGAGCCTGACCGAGCTCGCACGTCGCACCGGGCTGCCGCTCTCCTCGGCACACGGCATCGTCGGTGAGCTGACGGCGCACGACCTGCTCGAACGGATGGCCGACCGCAGCTACCGGCTGGGGAACCGGCTCTGGGAATTGGGGACGCGCACGCCCGGCGCGCTCGGACTCCGCGAGATCGCATTGCCGCACCTGCAGGCCCTGCACGCCCAGGTACGCCAACACGTGCAACTCACCGTTCGCAGTGGCCTCGACGTGCTCGTACTCGAACGACTCTCGGCGCGCGACGCCGTGGTCAACGCGACCATCGTCGGCGGCCGTATCGAGCTGCAGCATTCCTCGAGCGGACTGGTGCTGCTGGCCGAGGCCGGCGAGGACGTGCTGGCCGGTGTTCTACGGCGCGGACTGCACCCGCTGACCGAGACGAGTATCCGGGACGAGACGAAGCTGCGAACCGTTCTGGAGCGAACCCGGCGGCACGGGTTCGCCGTTGCCGACGGCTACATCTACCCGGGCTCTCGAGGCATCGCCGTGGCGGTGCGCGGAGCAGAGGACGCGGTCGTCGGAGCGGTCAGCCTGGTCGTTCCGAACGACGACGCCCCCGTCGAGGACCACGTCCGGCGTCTGAAGCACACCGCGGCCGCGATCGCCGAGTCGCTCCGCCGCAGCTACCTCCCGCCCGGTCACCCGCGCGCCCTGCCCGGCGGCCGCTACCGGCGCATGGTCAACTCCTCGCAGCCGTCCATGGTCTATTTGCAGCACGCCCTGTCGGCCGCCCCCGAGGTTGCGGACGGTGCCGGTGCAGGTGAGCGCTAGCTCCGTGCCGGCGCGCCGATCGCTCGGTCGGCGCCTGCCCGCGGGGCGGCCACCACCATGAGCGCCCCCGCCCCCACGCACAGCCACGAGACGGCGGCCCAACTGCCGGTCGCCTCGTGCACCGCACCGAGGAGCACCGGCCCGGCCGCGGCGACCGCGTAGCCGGCCGACTGCACCATCGCGGAGAGGTCGCGTCCGTAGTCCGGGTCGACGGGGCGGATCGCGATAAGCGTCAACCCCAGGCCGATCCCGGCGCCCTGAGTGAATCCGCCGAGGATGACCCACAGCGGCCAGAGCGCGGGAGCGAGCGCCAGTCCGGCGAAGAAGACGCACCACAGGCTCCCGAAGGTGATGCCGGCCCCGCGGCCCCCGGCGAGCAGGCGCATGCACGCCGGGACCGCGAGGGTCCCGAGGATGCCGACGAGGTGGAAGACGGACAGGGCGGTTCCCGCCGTCGTCTCACTCAGGCCCGCATCCTCGGCGAGCTGGCTCGGCAGCCAGGTGCTCGCGCTGTAGAAGAGCATCGCCTGCATCCCGAAGAATCCGGCGAGCCACCACGCGTCACCCTCCCGCGAGACGCCACCGCGTGGCGCCCCGGCGGGCACGACGAGCGCGTCCCCCTGTTTCGCTCGCATGCGCAGGAGCCAGGCTCCGACCGCGAGGACGACGGGGACGGCGAGGGTGGTCGCCGCCCCCCGCCAGCCGATCTCGGACGCCAGCGGTACCACCGAGGCCGACGCGATGCCTTGCCCGACTCCGTACGCACTCGTGGAGACGGCCATGACCATGGGCGCGCGGCGACCGGCATCACGCCGGACGATAACCGGGACGACGACGTTGCCCACCGTGATCCCCACGCCCACGAGTGCGGTGCCGAGAAGCAAGAGCCCGGCTCCCGCCCAGGGGCGCAGCGCCGCCGCAAACGCGAGGAGCACCAGACCGACGAACAGGGCACCGTCGACTCCCAGGCGCCTGGCGAGCACGGCCACAAGTGGTGAGACGACGGCGAAGCACAGCAGCGGCAGAGAGGTGAGTAACCCGGCAGCCCAGGAAGGCAGGTCGAGGTCGGTCGACAGCGCCGGGATGAGCGGCGCGATGGCCACGACCGGCCCGCGCAGACTCAGCCCGACCAGGACGACGGCGACGAGCAGTGCGCCGAGGCCCGTCGCACGCCTCACCGGCTGGCAGCCAGATCGTCGCTGATGGCCCGGGCGGCCGCATGCAGATGGGGGAGGATCTCATCGACCATGGTCGTCACCGAGCCGCGGCGGGCCGCCGTCGAAACGTTCACCGCAGCCACCACGTCCCCGTTGCGGTCATGGACCGGGGCGGCCATCGATCGCAGTCCCTCCTCGAGTTCCTCATCCACGATGGACCAGCCCTGTTCGCGCACGCGATCGAGCTCGGCGAGCAGCTGGGTACGTTCGGTGATGGTGTACCTCGTCAGCGGGACGAGGTGGCCGAGATGGTCGTCCAGCTCGTCGGTGGGCAGACCCGCCAGCAGCACTCGCCCCATCGACGTGGCGTAGGCAGGCAGTCGTGTCCCGACCCCGAGATCGACGCTCATGATCCGCCGCGCGGCAACCCTGGCGACGTAGGTGATGTCCGTGCCGTCGAGCACCGAGACCGACGACGACTCTCCGAGGACGGCCGCAAGCCGCTCCAGATGCGGCCGCGCGATCTCGGGCAGTCCCAGCGCCGAGAGGTAGGCGTAGCCGAGCTCGAGGACGCGCGGGCGAAGGGTGAACAGTCGTCCGTCGGCGTCGACGTACCCGATGTCGACGAGGGTGTGCAGGAACCGGCGAGCTGCCGCACGCGTCAACCCGGTGCGCCGGGCGACGTCGCTCAACGTCAGACGCGGATGCTCGGCGTCGAACGCACGGATCACCGCCAGGCCACGGTCGAGCGACTGCACGTAGCCCGCCGATCTGCCCGCGGGTGTCTCACCGGCGTCCACGCTGCTCACCTCGGTCATTCCTGTCCCATCTCTCATCCGACGTACGCCTCAGCCAGCGCCGTCGAGTGTGCCCGAGATCCGACGACGCTGCGCAACTGCGCTATCTGGACCCGCCGATTGAACGCATCTTCGCCGAAGCGATGGAGCATCGTCGTCATCCACCACGAGAAGTACTCCACCCGCCAGACGTGATCCAGCGTCCGCGCGGAGTAGCTGCGCAGGTCGTGTTCGTACCCGTGGCGCAGTTGCGCCGCCAGCGCCGGGGCGAGGATCGAGACGTCACGAATCGCCAGGTTCATGCCCTTGGCGCCGGTCGGCGGAACGATATGCGCGGCATCACCGGCCAGGAAAAGCCGGCCGCGTTGCAGGGGCTCGCCGACGTAGCTGTGCAGCGGTGCGATCGAACGCTCGAAGATCTCACCGCGGGTCGGTTCCCACGGCTCACCACCGAGGGAGAAGCGGACCGCGAGCTCGGACCAGATCCGCTCGTCCGGCCAGTCCTCGAGTCGGTCCGAGGCGGGCACCTGCAGGTAGAGCCGGGACACCTCGGCGGATCTCATGGAGTACAACGCGAAGCCGCGCTCATGATTCGCGTAGACGAGTTCTTCGATCCGCGGTGCCGCCCGGGCCAGGATCCCGAGCCAGGCGAAGGGGTAGACCTTCTCGACCGGCGTCGCGCCCAGCGCCGTCCGACCGGAGCCGTGGGCGCCGTCGCACCCGGCGACGAAGTCGGCGACGATCCGGTGCCGGCGTCCGTCCACGGTGTAGGTGACCGATGGCTCGTCGCCGTCGACGTCGTGAATCTGTGCCGGTCCGCACGCGAAGCGGATCTTCCCGCCGTCGGCCAGCCGCCGCTCGGTCAGGTCGCGAACCACCTTCTGTTGACCGTAGACGGTGATGTGCCGGCCGGTCAGATCCGACATCGGGATCCGATGACTCTCGCCGTCGAACCGGAGCTCGATACCTTCGTGCGGTATCCCGTCCCGGTCCAGGCCCTCACCGACGCCGGCGTCGCGCAGGATGTCCGCCGCGCCGTGCTCGACCACACCGGCTCGGACGCGGGCCTGGACGTACTCCTGGTCCCGGGCCTCGACGACGACAGAGTCGATGCCCTCCTGGTGCAGCAGGTGGGACAGCAGCAGGCCTGCCGGCCCGGCACCGAGAATGGCGACCTGCGTCCGTTCGGCGACGACCTCGCTCATGGCCGTGCCTTCCCGTGGTCGACATCGCCGACCCGGTCCTCCGGCCGGTATCCGCGTTTGGCCTGCTGGACGAGGTCGTAGATGTGGGCGCGGTGCGCGGCGAAGGTGCTGTCGGAGCGGGTGGTGAGCTGGTCGCGCTCGGCGGGGAGGTCGATGGTGACGTCCTCCAGGATTACTGTCGGCCGCGCGGACAGGACCAGGACCCGCTGCCCCAGATAGACGGCCTCGTCGATGTCATGCGTGACGAATGCCAGGGTCAGTCCGAGACGCTTCCACAGGTGGCGGACGAGGTCCTCGAGGTCGGCGCGTGTCTGGGCGTCGACGGCGGCGAACGGTTCGTCCATGAGCAGGATGTGCGGCTCATAAGCGACGGCGCGGGCGATGGCCACCCGTTGCTGCATGCCGCCGGAGAGCTGCCACGGGTACGAATCGGGGACATCACCGAGCCCGACCGCCTCGATGGCGGTACGCACCTTGGACCGGCGCTCGGCCTTCGGCACGCCCTTCTCCTTGAGCGGGAGCTCGACGTTCTGTGCCACCGTCATCCAGGGAAAGAGCGAGCGCGCGTACTCCTGGAAGACCATGGCCATGCCCTTCGGGGGGCCCGTCACCCGGTCGCCCTCGAGTGTCACGGTGCCCGCCGTCGGTGGGAGCAGGCCGGACAGGCAGCGCAGAAGCGTCGTCTTGCCGGCGCCGGACGGACCGACCACGCAGACCATCTCGCCGGCACGGACGTCGAAGGTGAGGTCTCGGATCGCCTCGGTCTCACCCTGGGCGGATCGGTACGTCTTGTTCAGGCCAGCGACCTGGAGCATCTGTGCGCCGGGGGCGGGCCGTCCGGCCGGATCGACGGGCGCGGTGCCGGTGGTCATCAGGTGCCTCCTCGTTGGGACTGGCGCAGGCCGTGGTACCAGGCCAGCACGGGCCGTTCGACGGCGCGGAAGACGACGGACAGTACGACGCCGACGACGCCGAGCAGGACGATGCCGGTCCACATCTGCGGCAGGGCGAAGGACCGCTGGAACTGGACGATGGTGAAGCCCAGGCCGTTGTTCGCGGCGAACATCTCCGAGATCACCATGAGGATGATTCCCACCGAGAGCGCCTGGCGGGCGCCGGTGACGATCTGGGGCGAGGCCCCGCGTAGGACGAGGCTGCGCAGCACCGTGCGGCGACGCAACCGGTAGATCGCCGAGGTGTCGCGCAGGATCTCGTCGAGGCCGCGGACCCCTTCGATGGTGTTGAGGAGAATGGGCCATAGGCAACCCGTCGCGATCACGACGACCTTCATGGACGTCCCGATCCCTAGGAACAGCATCAGGATCGGGATCATCACCGGTGGGGGGATCGCGCGGAAGAACTCCAGCGGTGGTTCGCAGACGGCGCGCAGGCGTGGCGAGAGTCCGATCGCCACACCGAGGGCGATCCCGACGACAAGAGCGGAGACGTACCCCGCGAGCAACCTGAGCACCGAGGGCAGCACGTCCGAGGTCAGCCTGCCCTCGAACCAGGTCGCAGGGAAGGCCTCGACGATGGTCCGTAGGGGCGGGGCGAAGAACGACTGGGAGTCCGCCGAGGCGAACCACCAGATTGTCACCAGCACCACGGGCAGTCCCAGGATCATCACGACTCGCCGCAGCAGCGAGCCGCGGCGCGGGCGGCGCACCGTCCCGACAGAGGTCGCCGATGTGGACGTCATGAGGTGGCCTCCCGTCGCACGGACGGGTGCCATCGCAGGATCCGCCGCTCCAGCGCCCGGGTCGCCAGGTTGACGATCACCCCGAGAAGGCCGGTGACGAACACGAGCGCGTACATCGAGGCGACGGCGCCCGAGGACTGAGCCACCTGGATCAACTGCCCGACCCCGGGGGTGCCGATGATCAACTCGCCGGTGACGGTGAGGATCAGTGCGACCGTCGCCGCCAGCCGGAAGCCGGTCACGACGTAGGGGAGCGCGGTGGGCCAGATGACGGTGCGTGCCTGGGTCCACACCGAGAACCGATACGAACGTGCCGTGTCCCGGGCCACCGGGTCGACGTCCTGGACGCCGTACAGCACCTGGACCAGCACCTGCCAGAACGAGGCGTACACGACCAGCAGCAGGGTGGCCTCGCGGCCGGTGCCGTACAGCAGCACGGCGAGGGGGATCAGGGCGACCGACGGGATCGGGCGGAGGAATTCGATGGTCGAGGCGGTCGCCTCGCGGAGCGCCGGTACGGTGCCGACGACGATGCCGACGACGATCCCGGAGACCATGGCGGCGGCCAGGCCGATCGCCCACGTGGTCAGAGTGCTGCCGAGTGCGCTCCAGAAATCGCCGGTAGCCAGGCGGTCGACCAACGCCGCGAAGACTTCGGAGAACGGGGGGAGGAAGCGCGGGTCGACCACCCCGGTCCGCGGCAGCAGCTCCAGCATGAGTATCAGCGCCAGGACTCCGGCGAGACCGAGCCACAGGCGTTCGCTGGCGCCGTTGCGGCGGCGTGGGCGTGCTCGCGCCGCCTGGGGTCCGGCGATCGCGACCGACGCCGGGCTCACGGCAGCAACTCCTGGGCGTCGACCTCCTGCTCGAGTACGCCGTACTCCAAAGACAGATCGGCGAGCATCTGCAGGGAGTCCGCGTTGATCTGCGGTGGGTAGCTCGGCATCGTCATGGTCTCGGTGATCGCCGGGTCGATCTCCGTGTAAGTGGAGAGCACAGCGCGAGTGTCGTCGGGGTGGTCCTCGGCGTACGCGAGCGACTCCTCCATCGCGGCGGTGAACGACTCGGTGACGTCGGCGTTCTGTTCGGCGTACTGGCCGGAGGTGAAGTAGGCCGCGACCATCATGTCCGGATCGACCTCGGCGAAGTTGTGCGCTACCACCTGTGCGCCATCACCCTTGGCGATCGAGAAGAACGGTTCGAGCACCCAGATGGCGTCGACCTGCTCACCGGAGAGTGCGGCCGGCATGTCGGGGAAGCCCATCTCGACGAATTCGACCGATGCCGGGTCGCCACCGTCCTGGGCGACGACTTCACTGATCGTGACGTCCCCGATGTTGTTCAGGGTGTTGACGGCGACCGTGGCACCCTCGAGGTCCGCGGGATCGCTGATCCCGGAGTCGGGGGTCGTGAGGACCCCGCCGATGTCGGCTGCGGGGTCACCGCTGGTCGAGTTGCCGGATGCGACGATCTGGAGGTCGAGCCCCTGGCTGGAGGCGACGAGCAGTGAGACGACATTCGAGAAGCCGAACTGGTACTCACCGCTGACCACCGCGGGGACCACGGCGGCGCCACCCTGAGCGATCTGCAGGTCGACGTCGAGTCCGTGCTCGGCGAAGATGCCCTGTTCGACGCCGAGGTGAATGGCGGCGGTGTCGACGATGGGGAGCGAGCCCACCGTGACGGGCGTGAGCTCTCCGTCCCCGCGGTCCTGGCCACCCGGTGAGCCGTCCGTGCCGCCCGTCCCCTCGCCCCCGGCGCAGGCGGCGAGCAGCGCGAGCGAGGTCAGTACAGCCGCGCTGGTGGATCGACGCGCATACCGCCGACGCCCGTGCCGTCGTCGCATCGTGAACTCCCTTGTTCTTCGCATTGCGGCACGGCGATGAACGCTCGTGCGCATAGAGAACTTAGGAGGCGTGGGCAGTTGCGTCAAGAACCGCCGGACTATGGCGGCCGGGACGCCTGTGGTGCGCTTGCGCGGCTCGCCGGCCGCGTGCGCCACCGCTTGACCAACGCGGGCCGGGCGACCATTCTCTGTCGAGAACGAGTGTGCCCCTTGCGAACCGGGCCTGCTCACGAAGATGTGACGGAGGAACCATGACTGGACTGGACGACCTCTTCGTGCCCGGTGCCATCACCCGCGGCGGCGTGGCGCTGCCGCACTACCCCGTGCCGGACGGGGTCCACCCGCCGCTCGACAGCCCGGGTTACAAGTCCACGGTCCTGCGTCACCCCAAGGAGCCGCTCGTTCCTCTGCCCCAGCGGCTCAACGAGCTCACCGGTCCGGCCCTGGGCGAGGACATCGTGCGCGAGGGCGACAACGACCTCACCACCAACCACGGCGGCGACGCGGAGCCCCAGGGACAGCGGATCATCGTGCACGGCCGGGTGCTGGAGGAGGACGGGCGGCCCGTGCCGCACACCTTGGTGGAAGTCTGGCAGGCGAATGCGGCCGGCAGGTACGCCCATCAGTGGGACACCTGGCCGGCGCCGCTCGACCCGAACTTCACCGGCGTCGGCCGGATGATGACCGACGTCGAGGGCCGCTACCGCTTCACCACGATCAAGCCCGGCGCCTACCCGTGGCGGAACCACCCGAACGCGTGGCGGCCGGCGCACATCCACTTCTCGCTGTTCGGGCGGGCGTTTACCCAGCGGCTCGTCACGCAGATGTACTTCCCTGGCGATCCGCTGTTCTTCCAGGACCCGATCTACAACTCCGTCCGGGACGAGAAGGCGCGGCAGCGGATGATCTCCCGGTTCGACTACGACCAGACCCAGGATCACTGGGCGCTCGCCTTCGAGTTCGACATCGTCCTCCGCGGACCCGAGGCCAGCGTCTTCGAGGACGAGGAGGACGAGGACGATGAGTGAACAGGGGACCCGTCTGGGCCTGACGCCGTCGCAGACCGTGGGCCCGTTCCTCAAGATCGGCCTGGACTGGGGAGAGGAGGGGCGGTTCGCTGTGCCCAACGGCACCCCGCAGGCGTTCTGGATCGTCGGTCAGGTGCTCGACGGTGACGGCGAGCCGATGCCGGACGCACTGGTGGAGATCTGGCAGGCGGACCCCGACGGTCGCTTCGACCACCCCGACGACCCACGCGGTGCGGTGCCCAGCTCGCTCCCCGGGTTCACCGGTTTCGCGCGTTCGACGACGTGGAACGAGACGACGACCTATGCGGTCCACACCGTCAGACCGGGACCCCTACCGGCCGGCGATCTCGACGATCCGGACAGCCCGGTCGAGGCGCCGCACATCGACGTCACTGTGCTCGCGCGCGGCATGCTCAACCGCGTCGTCACGCGGATCTACTTCCCGGACGAGCCGCTCAACGCGACCGACCCCGTGCTGGCCTCCGTACCCGCCGAGCGACGCGAGACGTTGCTCGCCCGACCGGACGGCGACGGCTACCGGTTCGACATCAAGCTGCAGGGGGCGGGGGAGACCGTCTTCTTCGAGGTGTAGCCGTGGCAGAGTCACGTCCATGACGTTGCTGGGCGCACTGTTCGGGGACCCTGCGGTCGACGAGTTGCTCGAGGACGATGGCCTGGTCGCCTCGATGGTCGAGACCGAGATCGCGCTTCTGCGTGCCCTCGAGCGTCGCGGGATCATCCCGCACGGTGTGGCAGACCGTGCCGACGCCGCATTCGCGGAGCACCGATTCGATCCCGATGCGCTCGCTGCGGCGTCGACAGGCGGCGGCAACCCTGTCGTACCACTCGTCAAGGCCATGCTGTCGGTGGCGCCGGAGGACGTGAGGCCCTGGCTGCACCACGGTGCCACCAGCCAGGACGTGTGGGACACCGCCGTGATGCTGCGGTCCGCGCGCGTGATCGACGTCGTCGTCAGCGCGCTCGGTGCCGCGCGTGACGCCGCGGCCGTGCTCGCCGATCGGCACCGCTCCACCCGACAGATCGCCCGGACTCTCGGCCAGCACGCGGTGCCCACGACCTTCGGTGTCGTGGCGGCCGGTTGGGCGGTCGGGCTCGATGCCGCGCGCCGCGACTTGTTGCGGGTGCGTGCAGATCTTGCGGTGCAACTGGCCGGCGCAGGCGGCACACTCGGCGTCTACGGTGCGGCGGGACGAACAGTGGTGGAGCACCTAGCGGAGGAGCTCGGCCTCGCCGTTCCGGCGGCGCCCTGGCACACGGACCGCACCCGGGTGCGGAGCCTGGCTGCCGCCACTGCAGGTGTCGTGGCGGCCGCGGGCAAGGTCGCGACGGACGTCGTGGTGCTCTCGGCCTCGGACGTGGCGGAGGTCGCCGAGGGCGGCGGAGCTGACCACGGCGGTTCCTCGGCCATGCCGCACAAACGCAACCCGGTGACCTCGGTCCTCGTCCGTGGCGCGGCGATGCGCGCTCCCGGCCTGCTGAGCACGATCTACTCCGCCTCCCTGCAGGAGAACCAGCGCGCCACCGGGGGCTGGCACGCCGAGTGGCAACCGCTGTTCGATCTGCTCTCGCTGGCCGGCGGCGCGGCAACCAGGATCGGCGACGTGCTGGCCGGGCTGCAGGTCGAAACCGAACGGATGAACGAGAATCTCGACCACGCACGTCCGGCGGTCATGGCGGAGCAGCTCACCACGGTGCTCAAGTCGGCCGTGGGGCGAGCCGAAGCGCAGCGTGTGGTGGCGGACGCGATGGCGGTGGCGCGCGAAGGCGTGGCAGCACGCGAACGGTCGGCAACGCCCGCCAACCTCGCCGCACCGGCCGGCGCTGCACAGGCCGTCGACGAAGCGGTCGTCGACGCCGTCGTCGAGGCCGGGGCGCGCAGCGACGTGTCCCGTGGCGTCGACCGCGCCGAGTTGCGGCGAGCCCTCGATCCGGAGTCGTCGCTGGAAGCCTGCAGCGCGCTCGTCGACTCGGCCCTGCAGGATGTCACGCGCCCCGACGTCGCGTTGTGAGTCCCGGGGAGGACGGTTGGGCGACCATTCGGTCATGACCATGAGGAGCTGAGACCTCGCGCACAGCGTCCGCCGTGGCACCGCACCGACGCGATACCATCGCCCGGTAAGCAAGCAACGTGCTCCGGGGTCGGTGTAAGTCCGAACCGGCGGTGACAGTCCGCGAGCCTGAGCCTTCGGGCGAGGGTTGACCTGGTGGAACTCCAGGACCGACGGTGAAAGTCCGGATGGGAGGTAGCACGGGGCACGCACGCGTGCCTTGCCGGCTGCGGAACTCCGCCGCCTGTCCCCGGTTCACGGTGAACCGGAGGGACAGGACATGGCGACGACAGCGACGCGGCAGCCCGTCGCACCGCCGCTGCTGCTCGGTGCTGCTGTTCTCGTCGGGTGGGAGGCCATCTCCCGCGTGGGCCTGGTGCCGGAGTTCTTCCTCCCACCACCTTCCGCTGTCGCGACGCGTCTCGTCGCCGACCTCGGATCCGGTCTGCTCGGTTACGTGGTACCGACGCTCGTCGAGGCCGTGCTCGGTTGCCTGCTCGGTGCCGCCGTCGCTCTCCCACTCGGCTACCTCGTCTTTCGCAGTCGGCACGCCGCCGCGGCGCTCGATCCGTTCCTCGCCGCCTCACAGGCACTCCCGGCCGTAGCCGTAGCACCGCTGCTCATGTTGTGGGTCGGCTACGGCCTGATCCCGATCGTGATCCTGTGCGCTCTGCTCGTCTTCTTCCCGATCGTGCTCACCACGGTGCTGGGTCTGCGCGGCCTCGACCCGGACGTCCGGGAAGCCGCCCTGCTGGACGGCGCCGACCACTGGGAGATGTTGCGGCACATCGAAGCCCCGCTGGCCTTGCCCGCCCTGCTGACCGGACTGCGCAACGGCTTCACCCTGTCGGTGACGGGCGCCGTCGTCGGAGAGTTCGTCATGGGCGGGCGGGGTCTCGGCATGCTCGTGGCCAGCCGCGCGGACAGCACCGACACCGCGGGCCTGTTCGTCGCGCTCGCCCTGCTGGTCGCCCTGGCCATGTCCGTCTACGGCCTGCTCGGCACCCTGCAGCGCCGCAGCGAGAACTGAAGGAACCTGTCATGAACCGTCCGTCCTTCGCCCGCGTCGGCGCGCTCACCGGGGCCGGTGTGCTCGCCCTGAGCGCCTGTGCCACACCCGGGGGATCAGTCGACAATCCCTCGCCGGGCGCGGGCACGCCCACC
This sequence comes from Georgenia deserti, assembly GCF_042680605.1. NCBI lineage: Bacteria > Bacillati > Actinomycetota > Actinomycetes > Allobogoriellales > Allobogoriellaceae > Georgenia > Georgenia deserti. The sequence goes on along the minus strand of NZ_JBHUEE010000004.1, from coordinate 96,644 downwards.
ACGTTCACGGTCGGGCTGACCTACACGCCGGACATCCAGTTCGCCCCGTTCTATGTGGCCGCCGAGCAGGGCTACTACGACGACGCCGGCCTCGACGTCACGCTGCGTCACCACGGCGCCAGCGAGGGGCTGTTCGGTGCTATCGAGTCCGGGCGGGAGGACGTCGTCGTTGCCGGTGGTGACGAGATGCTCCAGGCGCGCAGTCAAGGGACGCCGTTGCTCGACGTGGCGACGCTGTACCAGGAGTATCCGGTCACGGCGATCGTTCCCGACGAGAGTGACATCCGATCGGCCGGCGACCTAGCGGGCCGTACCGTCGGTGTCCCCGGGCCGTTCGGCGAGACCTATTTCGGCCTCCTGGCTCTGCTCGACGAGGCCGGGCTCGCGGAAGATGACGTGCGTGTCGAGCACATCGGCTACACCCAGCAGGCTGCCCTGACCGCGGGTCATGTCGACGCCGTGATGGGGTTCGTGAACAACGACGCCGTGCAGTTCGAGGCCGCCGGCGAGTCGGTACGCACGATCCCGATCGCGGAAGGCGACGCACCCTTGGTCGGCATCGGTCTCGGCGTTCTCGACGAGACGGCCGAGCGTGAGCCGGAGGCCGTCGCCGCCTTGGTGGAGGCGACACTGCGGGGTGTCCGGGACGTGATCGAGGATCCCGAAGCGGCGATCGAGGCGTCGTCCGCACACGTCCCTGACCTCGCAACCGAGGAACAGCGCGCCGCCGCCCGGGCGACCCTGGACGCGACGGTGCCGCTCTACGGCCGGCAAGAGGAGGTCGGTGCGCAGGATCCGCGGACCTGGCGAGCCATGGCCGAGCTCATGGACGCTCATGGGCTGCTGGCCGGCCCCGTCCCGGGTGGCGAGGCGTGGACGGACGAGTTCCTGCCGTCCCGCACCAACTAGGCTGACGGCGTGAAGTCGTTCGAGGACCTGTTCACTGAGCTCCAGCACAAGGCGGCCGCCCGGCCCGAGGGGTCCGGAACGGTCGCGGAGCTCGATGCGGGTATTCACGCGATCGGAAAGAAGGTCGTCGAGGAGGCCGCCGAGGTGTGGATGGCGGCTGAGTACGAGTCCGACGACGCCGCCGCGGAGGAGATCTCGCAGCTCGTCTACCACCTCCAGGTGATGATGGTCGCGCGAGGGCTGACGCTCGAGGACGTCTACCGACATCTCTGACGCGCCGACCAGATGAGCTGACCGACCCGCGAAGGATCCGGACCAGATCCTCAACCCAGTTCGAGCAGGAGTCGACCGTGCTGCGTATCGCTGTGCCCAACAAGGGATCTCTCGCGGATCCCGCATCAGACATGCTCGCCGAGGCGGGCTACCGTCGTCGCCGGGGACGAGAGCTCGTTCTTGCCGACCCGGACAACGACGTGGAGTTCTTCTTCCTCCGGCCGCGCGACATCGCGGTGTATGTCGGGTCGGGCACGGTCGACGTCGGGATCACTGGGCGCGATCTTCTGCTCGACTCGGACGTGGAGGCCGTGGAGCACCGGGCGCTGGGCTTCGCCCGCTCGACCTTCCGGTTCGCGGCGCCGTCCGGCCAGATGCGCGAAGTCGCCGACATCGCCGGGAAGCGAGTGGCGACCAGTTACGACGTCCTTGTGGGTACCTACCTGCGCGAACGCGGGATCGAGGCGACCGTGGTCCACCTCGACGGGGCCGTGGAATCCTCGGTACGCCTCGGTGTCGCCGACGTCGTCGCGGACGTGGTGGAGACCGGATCGACCCTGCGCGCGGCCGGGCTGGAGACATTCGGCGAGCCCATCCTCGAGTCGGAAGCCGTCCTGATCCGCTCCACGACAGCAGAGGCCACCAACGGCGTCTCGGTCCTGGACCGTCGCCTCCAAGGTGTGCTCGTGGCCAGGGACTACGTCCTCGTCGACTACGACGTCCCGGCGGACAAGCTCGAGGCCGCCGTGGCCATCACTCCCGGCTTCGAGTCACCGACCGTCTCGCCGTTGCACAACGGCGAGTCGTTCGCCGTGCGTTCTCTGGTGCGGCGCGACGCGACCAACAGGGTCATGGACGAGCTCTACGACGTCGGTGCCCGCGCGATCCTCGTGACCTCGCTGCTCGCATGCCGAATCTGAGGGGAACGGGGTCCGACGTGCCGCACACCGATCGGGCGCGCCCGCAGAGCGGGGGAGAGGAGCAGCTCTACGCCCCGTTCCGTCCGCGTGCCGCCCGGCTGGTGGCGACGGTGCTGGCGCTCCTGACGTTCGCGGGTGCCGTGACGATCATCGTCGCGATGCCGCAACTGCCAGGGAGTCGGTTCGGTGCAGGGGACCAGGTCGGTACCGCGCTCCTGGCAACGGGGGTCTGTTGGTTCATCTACCGGCAGGGGAGCGTGCGGGCTCGCCCCGACACGAGTGGCCTGCGCGTGCGTAACCTCATCCACACCCGCGACGTCGAGTGGTCGCAGATCGTCCGGGTCGCCTTCGGCTCGGGGGATCCGTGGGTCAGGCTCGACCTCGACGACGGCGACACACTGGCCGTCATGGCGATCCAGCGAGCCGACGGCGACCGTGGGCAGGCCGAGGCCCGGCGCTTGGCGACCCTTGTGGCGTTGCACGAGCCGCACGCCGACGACTGAGTCTGGCCCGGGCGGACCGCCCGGTATTGCCGGCACCTACGCGGCTGGCCCCTCCGACTCCCCTTCCGAGGAGGCACGGGCTCGTCGTCCGGGACCGGTACGTTGTCGCCACGCTCCGGACGAGCCGGGGGGCGGGTCAGGTCTGGACCGGTATCGGTGTCCGGTGGGCGTAATCCAGACGAGTGTCCCGTCCGGCTCTCGGACAACTTTCCACCGCTTCGACGTCTTGAGGTTGTGGTGGCGGCGGCAGAGCGGATGGAGATTGAGCTCCGTGGTCTGTACGAGCCGATCGGCCAGGGCCGGGTCGTATTCGATGATGTGGTCGAGGTCGCAGTAGACCGCGGGTTGCCCGCAGCCGGGGAACGAACAGCGCATGTGCCGTGCGCGCACCGTGCGATCGAGGATGACGCCGGGGCGGTACGCCTTCGTCCCGAGGGCAGCGAACTCGCCGTTGGCGTCGACGATCAGGGCGCGCCAGGTGGCGTCGGCCGCGATACGACGGGTCACGTCGGCGGGGATGGGCCCGTGACCCGCCAGTTCACCGGGCTCGTCGTCCATGCCGAGCAGCGTGCCCGCGCCGATCGTCACCTGGACCTCGGCACGTGGTCGCCGACGGGACGTACCCTGCGAGGTCCGGCCCGAACCGTTCTCGCCGGCGGGGTCGGCCGGCGCGGCGTCCGTGGGTGGGCCGTCCGTATCGGCACCGGAAGCGCGGGGCTCGCCCCGTTCCGCGGACAGCTCGACCAACTCCCGGGCATGGGTGAAGACATTGACGAACACGTCGGCGCGTCGCTGGTCGATGGTCCGTGGGTCCGCCCGTCGCCCCGCCCGTCCACCGCGAGTGTCGTCCGCGAGGACGTCGAGGCACGCACGCACCCGCTGGGCATCGTCGGCCCGCACATACGCCGTCACTCTCGCCATCGCGTCCGCCAACGGTTCGATGCGCACGTGGCGCGCCGTGTACTCGGCCTCGTGACGGCGCTGTGCAGCATCTGGGTCGTGTTCCAACGCATGCTGCCGCACCCTGGCCTGCAGTTGTGGCGCCGTGGACCCGGCGGCTTCGGTCACGAGTTCACGGGTGAGGTCGCGATGGTCACGTTCGCTGACTCCGGGTTGCCGGTCGGTTAGGACAGCGGCCTTGCGCGGATCGATGGATCCTATGGCGAGGGCGTCGGCAACCTCGGGGTAGGTGTCCAAAGCCGCCGCGAGCGCTACCTTGGTGTGGGCTGCATGCCCAGTGGTGGCCAGTCGGGCACGGACCTCGTCGACCACCTCGTCGAAACCGGGGCCGGACGAGCCGCGCCGGCGTAGGAGCTCACCCACGAAACGTGCTTGGCCTGCCTGCGCACCTGCCGCCAAGCGCTCGCTCGCTGCGACGGCCTCGACCAGTGCGGCGTCGCTCATCTCTGCCGCATCGAGTCGCGCCAGGAGCGTCGCGATCTCGACGAGAAAGCGCCGGCAGTCTTCGACCGAGGCCCGTGCGTTGAGCGTGGCCAGCTGCTCGGCGTCGACGTCCGGCTGACGGGGAGACGCGTCGGAGCCGGCGGTCTCGGACGTGGCCGGTCGTGGCGTCCCCGGCTGCTCGCTCGGCTCCTCGGACTCGAACATGCGTGCAGGCTAGAGTGCTCGCCCGTCGCCAAGCACCGGCCAGCTTCGGACTGTGGATACCGTCTCCGGTGGCGTGCCTGCTGGGGACGGGTAGACATCTCACCCGGTCCGCCGTGCGGCTCGGTGGGCGCTACGCGTCCGGCTCAACCCGCGAGACGGGCCGCGTGGCGGCCGGCCACCGCCGCGGCGAGGAATGCCGCCGGGTCATCCTCGAGCGTGCGCCCCATGGTCGACAGGCGCACTGGTGACTGTCGCAACGCCGGTACGAGTCCCGACGTCGACATCGACACGAGGCGGTGCCGCCCCATCGGCGCCCCCAACGCCTCGGCCTGATCGTGCACCTGAGCCCCGAATCCCGGCGGCATTGCCTCCTCGATGTCCGAACCGCCGTCGAACCGCGGTACCACGACGTCCGCCGGTGCCAGCGCCACACGCCCGTACGCCGTCAGGGAGTGGTGGGAGACCCCGCGATGACGCTCACGTGGATCGACGGCTGAGACCCGGAGTGAGGCGACCGGGCGGCCGGACAAGGTGGCCGCGGCGTTGATCGCCTCACCGCTGCTCGTCCCGGAAAAGCCCCACCGCGTCCCGGTACCCAGGTTCCCCGGGCCCTGCGCCACGACGGCGACGTCGGCCCCCAGCACGAGCCGGGACGCCAACAGCCCGGTATGCACGTTGACCGCCTCGAGATCACCACCGAACGCCTGTCCCACCGTGACCGATCCGGCCAGCCAGCCCGCCTCGCGCAGGCCGCTGAGAGCGCGTGAGAACCACGCCGGCAGCGCCCCGCCGTCCGTCATCACGTACGCGCACCGGAGCGTGGGCTCCTCGGCCCGTATCCCTGCCAGCACCGGCGCCAGCGCCGAGTGGAGGTCCGCGACGACGACCGGCATACCGTCCAGGTCATCGGCCTCGCGCAAGACGTTGTGATGCTCCGACTCCTGCTCGTCGGCCCCGAGGACCATCGTCTGCAGCGGCGTGTACCGGGCCTTGACAAGATGCCCGGGCCCGCCCGCCGCATCGTGAGGCATGCGGTCCGGCACGGCCACCACCATGGCGTAACCACCGGTGCCCAGACCCCGAGCCAGGGTCGCCACCGACAGGAGCACCCGGTCGCCGGCCCGGGGCTCGCCGACCAGGTCCGGATAGCACAGCGCGCGTACCTCGGTCCCGACGGGCAGGACATCCGCGCCGTCGTCGAGCGGTCCGGTGATCTCCGCCCGGACCACGACCGCTCCGTTCCAGCCGGACACCCGCTCCTGCACCAGACCGTCTCGCCAGATGATCACGACCGACACGCTACCGGCGCCCGCGTCCACATCCCGCCGGGAGCGTCCCTGAGCCCGCGGCGGTATGGCATCATCGGCGTCGAGCAAGCACGTGCTCCGGGGTCGGTGAAAGTCCGAACCGGCGGTGACAGTCCGCGACCCGGACACCCGCGAGGGTGAACGGTGGACCTGGTGGAACTCCAGGACCGACGGTGAAAGTCCGGATGGGAGGAAGCACGTGGCGCCGGCGGCAGCCTGCCGTCCGGCGCCGGTGGGCGCCGACCGGCGTCCGCAGGCGCAACTTGGCGTCGTCGCATCCTCCCTCCCGGCCGCTCGTGCCGAGAGGCAGGAGGACCGATGTGACGACCACCGTCACCACCCGGGCGGACGCCCTGACCGCGGCGATGGACCACGCCGTCACGCTTGCCGAACGCGGCGGATCCGCCGGCGGCAACCCGCGCGTGGGCTGCGTCATCGTCGACGCGGCAGGTTCCGCGCGCGCGACCGGCTTCCATCGCGGCGCGGGCAGCCCGCACGCGGAGATCGCGGCACTCCGGTCGTTGCCCCGTCTCTCACCGGCCGAGCTCGCCGAGACCACGATGGTCGTCACCCTCGAGCCGTGCCGTCACCACGGACGCACACCGCCCTGCACTGAGGCGATCCGCGCCGCGGGCATCGCACGGGTGGTCTACGCCGTGGCCGACCCGAACGAGGCTGCAGCCGGGGGAGCGGACGCGCTCCGCAGCGCTGGAGTCGAGGTGCTCACCGCCGACCAGGCCGGTGTCTCACCAGCCGCGCGCGCCCGTGCCGAGGAGCTCACCCACGCCTGGCGCACCGCCGTTCGCCGTGCCCGCCCCTGGCTGGCGGCCAAGACCGCCAGCAGCCTCGATGGGCGCGTTGCCGCCCCGGACGGCACCTCGCGGTGGATCACCGGGCCGGAGGCCCGCGCACACGCCCACACCGTCCGGGCTGGCGTCGACGCCGTCGTCGTCGGGACCGGCACGGTGCTGGCTGACGATCCGGCGCTGACCGCCCGTACGGGTCAGGGCCCGCGACCGTCCCAGCCGCTCCGTGTGGTCATCGGTGAGCGAGACGTCCCACCCGGTGCTCAGCTCCGCCGGCAGCCGGGCCCGTGGCGCCACCTGCGCACCCGGGACATCTCGGCCGCGCTGGACGTGCTCTACGCCGACGGCGCTCGCAGGGTCCTCCTGGACGGCGGCCCCACCCTCATCGCCGCCGCGCTGCGCTCCGGCCTCGTCGACGAACTCCACACGTACCTCGCCCCGGCGCTTATCGGTGCCGGACGCAGTGCCGTGACCGATCTGGGCGTGACCACACTCGCCGAGGCGCCCCGGTTCCGGACCGTCTCCACCACGCGGCTCGGCGAGGACATTCTCGTGATCGCGCGGCCCACCACCCCCACCTCGGAGGGAGCGTCCTGATGTTCACCGGACTGGTCGAGGAGCTCGGTATCGTCCTCGCCCGCGAGGACGACGACGGCGCCACCCGCCTACGGATCGGCGCGCCGAGCGTGGCCGCGGAGCTGGGACGTGGCGAGTCCGTCGCCGTCGCGGGCGTGTGCCTGACCGTCACCGACCACGACGATGCCGGCTTCGTCGCGGACGTCGTCCCCGAGACACTCCGGCGCAGCACTCTCGGTTCGGTCGGCGTGGGGACCCGCGTCAACCTCGAGCGTGCCGTCCCCGTCGGCGGACGACTCGGTGGCCATGTTGTCCAGGGGCACGTCGACGGCGTCGGCCGCCTGCGCGCCCGTCGCCCCGGTCCACGCTGGGACGACGTCGAGATCGACCTCCCGGCGGACCTGTCGAGATACGTGGTCGTGAAAGGCTCGATCGCCGTCGAGGGGGTGTCCCTGACCGTCGCGGCGACGGGGCAGGACCGTTTCAGGGTCTCGCTCGTCCCCACGACGCTCGCCGCCACGACCCTCGGCGATCTCCACCCCGGTGCACCGGTCAACCTCGAGGTGGACGTGCTCGCGAAGTATGTCGAGCGGCTGGTGGGATCATGAGCGCGCCGGACATGACCGGGAAGACCACGCGGGACACCACCCCGGACACAGACCGGCGGCAGGGCGCATTCCGCCACGCGCTGGCCGACCTGGCTGCCGGCAGGCCCGTCCTGGTCGCCGACGGCGCCGAGCGCGAGAACGAGGTCGACGTGGTCCTCCCGGCCCGAACCGCCAGCACGGAATGGCTGGCGTGGACTGTCCGGCACACGTCGGGATACATCTGCGCGCCCATGCCGGCCGCTCGTGCCGACGCGCTCGACCTGCCCCTCATGGTGACGCAGAACCAGGACAGCTATCACACCGCGTATGCAGTCACCGTCGACGCCGCCTCCGGCGTCACGACCGGCATCTCGGCCGCCGACCGGGCTCGGACCCTGCGCGTCCTCGCCGACCCGGCCGCCACGCCGGCGGATCTCGTGCGGCCCGGGCACGTCGTCCCGCTGCGGGCCGTGGTCGGCGGCGTCCGCGAGCGCCCCGGGCACACCGAGGCCGCCGTCGACCTCTGCCGCCTCGCAGGGGCCGGCGACGTCGCGGCCATCGCCGAGCTCACCGAGGACGACGGCGCGATGACCCGCCTTCCCGGTGCGCGTCGCCTCGCCGCGGCGCACGGCCTCGTGGTCCTCAGCGTGGCGGACCTCGTCGCCGCGAGGGCCCGAGCCGCTGCCGCCAGCCGGACCGGATCCTGAGAACCGGGCACCCCCGGTCCACCCAGGGCCACCCCGACCTGTCCACCAGATGCCACCGGCGACCGAATCCCACATGAGTAAGGAGCCCCCACATGAGCGGAACCGGAGCACCCCGGATCCAGGCCGACGCCACGGGCCTGCGCGTCACGATCGTCGCAGCCCGCTGGCACGCGGCCGTGACCGACGGCCTCCTCGCCGGGGCACAACGCACCCTGGAAGAGGCGGGGACACAGCCGGAGATCGTCCGTGTGCCGGGATCCTTCGAGCTCCCGGTCGCAGCACGGGCCGCCGCACACGCCGGAGCGGACGCCGTGGTCGCGCTCGGCGTCGTCGTGCGCGGCGGGACGCCCCACTTCGACTACGTCTGCCAGGCTGCGACCACCGGCCTGACCCAGGTGAGCGTGGAGACCGGCGTCCCGGTCGGCTTCGGCGTCCTGACCGTCGATACCGAGGAACAGGCGCGTGAGCGCGCCGGCCTGCCCGGCTCCCGCGAGGACAAGGGCGCCGAGGCCGCCGAGGCGGCCGTCGCCACCACGCTCGCCCTCCGCCCGCTGCGCACCCTGCGTGCCTGACCACGGCGCACCGTCCGGACCGCTAGCGTGGGGGAGTGGCTCAGCGTGTGGAGGCAGCCGAACGCCTGCTCGACCTCGTCATCGCGCTCACGCACACCCGGCGCTGGATGACCAAACAGGACATCCGCACCCGCGTCAACGGATACGCCGACGCCGCCAGTGATGCCGCCTTCGAGCGCATGTTCGAGCGGGACAAGGACCTGCTCCGCGATATGGGCGTCCCGTTGATCGTCGAGCACGACCCGGCGCACGAGGACGATGTCGGCTATCGGGTGGACACCTCCGGTTACACTCTCCCACCGGTGGCCTTCACACCCGCCGAGGTCGGCGTCCTGTCACTGGCGGCCGAGGTCTGGCAGGACGCCACCCTTCGCTCGTCCGCCCGTCGCGGGGTGACGAAGCTCCGTGCCGTCGGCCCCGCCCCCGATCCAGCGGCCCAGCTCGGTCTCGCCCTGCGCGTGCGGGGGCCCGAGCCCGCCTTCGCGCCGATCCTCGACGCCGTCAACGGGCGCCGGGTCGTGACCTTCACCTACCGGGCCGCAAGCACCGGTCAGGTCACCCGGCGCACGGTCCAACCGTGGCGACTGCTCAGCAGCGGCCGCGGCTGGTACCTCGTCGGGCACGACGTGGACCGCGACGCGCCGCGAGCGTTCCGGCTCTCCCGGATCGCCGGACAGGTCCGGGCCACGGGACCGACCCACGCCTTCGACGTCCCCGATGAGGACGTGGACATCTCCGGTCTCGTGGAAGTGGCCAGCCCCCGACCCGGCACGGCACGGGTCGCGGTCCTCCCGGGACGTGCGGCGGCGCTGCGAGCCCGCGCCGAGGACGTGACCGGAGCCGACGCCACCCCTGACAGCGAGGGACCGCTCGCCGACCGCGACGTCCTCGAGGTCGCCTACACCGACGTCGAACTGTTGGCCGAGGAGATCGCCGCCTACGGCGCCTCGGTGCTCGCACTCGACCCACCGGAGCTACGCGAATCCGTACTGCGGCGGCTGCGTGCTATCGCTCTGCTCGACGGCGGGGAGGCGGGCCGTGCCTGAACCTCTCTCCGAGCGACTGACCCGCTTGCTCGCCCTCGTCGCTTATCTCGGCGAGCATCCCAACGTCCCCGTGCGGCAGGTCGCCGAGCATTTCGAGACCACCGAGGCTCAGGTCCTCTCCGACGTGAACCTGCTGTGGGTGAGCGGCACGCCCGGCTACCTGCACGACGACCTCATCGACTTCTCCGTCGACGCATTCGACCGCGGCGTCCTCACCCTCACCGAGGCGCGCGGCATGGACAGACCGCTGCGCCTGTCGAGCTCGGAAGGTCTGGCACTGCTGCTGGCGCTGCGGTCGCTGAGGGAGTTGCTCGCCGAGCAACCGGGACTCGAGCCGGAGGCACTCGCCTCGGCGCTCGGCAAGCTGGAACAGGCCACCGGGCACGCCGCCGAGCAGGCCGCGTCGGTCCAGGTCCGGGTGCGGGCCGAGAACACCTCCGGTCGCGTCTCGGAGCACCTCGACACGTTGCGCGGCGCGCTCGCGCGCGGACACCGGGTCCACCTGCGTTACGTCTCCGCGGCCGACGTCGTCACCGAGCGGGACGTCGATCCCGTCGAGGTCCACTCCGACGGCGTCATGTGGTCGTTGCGGGCGTGGTGCCATCGCGCCCACGGCGCGCGCACCTTCCGCCTCGATCGCGTCCTCGACGCCGTCGAGCTGGACAGCCCCGCCGGTCACCACCCCGATCTCGAGTTCGACAATCCCGGATTCGGCCGAGAGGGCCGACTGGTCACCCTGGAACTGTCCTCGACGGCGCGGTGGGTGAGTGAGTACGTGCCGGTCGAGGAGGTCGAGGACCTGCCCGAGGGCAACCACCGGGTCGTCCTGCGGGTGTGGGACCAGGCGTGGGTCACCAATCTCCTGCTTTCCCTCGGTGACGACGTCCTGGCCGTCTCCCCGCCCGAGCTCGCCGGAGAGATCGCCCAGCGTGCCCGGCGAGCCCTGCAGGAGTACGAGCAGCTGTGAGCGGGATCTGGTGGCTCGTGTGGCCGGCGGAGGTGGCGCTGGCCGCTGCCGTCCTGGCGTTGCTCGCCCGCCGGCTGTGGCGCGACGTCAAGGCCCTCGGCCGCGAGGTCGAGGCGGCCGGCACCCATCTGGACCGGCTCGCGAGCGCCGGCGCCACCACGGGTCCACCACGGCACGTGCCGGGCGCCACGGGCGATCCGGAGGTCGTGGCGAAGGCCCGAGAGGTACGAGAGCGGATCCGCGCCCAGCGTGACGGCGCGCGTGCCGCGCGACTCGCCCGGGCCGTCGCGCGCTGGCGCCGTGCGCGCCTGGTGCGCTGACCGGCACCTGTCCATCGGCGTACGGGCGCCCGTCGCCACGGTGAACGGTCGGAGACTTCGGCCCCGGGGCGTTATCCTCGTATCACGACCGTCCCGACCGAAGGTGGATCGATGCTCCGCAACGGCCTACAGCCCTCTCACATCATCATCCTGGTGGTGGTGATCGTGCTCATTTTCGGCGCCACGAAGCTCCCGGACATCGCCCGGAACGTCGGCCAGTCGCTCAAGGTCTTCAAGAAGGAGGTCAAGGAGCTGCGCGACGACGACGACGGCGAGAGCACCGGCGGCGCCACCAGCTCCTACACCGCCACGGGCGGGCAGCCTCCGCAGCAGCAGGCGTATCCGCAGAATCCTCCGTACCAGGCACCGCAGGACCCGCCGGGCGCAACACAGGCGGGTACGTCCGCCGAGCACCCCTCGGCCGGCACGCCGCCGAAGTCCTGACGGGTGGGCGCCGAGCGCCCGCCGCGGAAGAAGGACCCCGAGGGGCGGATGCCGCTCGGTGAGCACCTCCGCGAGCTCCGCAGACGCATCATGCTCGCGGCCGCGGGGATCCTCGTCGGTGCCATCGGCGGCTGGATCCTCTACCCCTACCTCTTCGACCAGATGGTCGCCCCGGTCGAGGCGATCGGCGGCGAACTCAACTTCACCACGGTCGGGCAGGCGTTCGACCTGCGCATCCAGGTTGCGATCGTGCTCGGGATCTTCATCACGAGCGCCTGGTGGATCGGGCAACTCTGGCTGTTCGTCGCGCCCGGCCTGACACGCACCGAGAAGGGCTACGCCCTCGGTTTCGTCCTCACCGGCGCGGCGCTGTTCATCGGCGGCGGCGCGCTGGCGTGGTGGATCCTCCCGCACGCCGTCGAGATCCTCACCTCCTTCACACCGGAGGTCGCGCAGAACTTCCTCACCGCTCGTGAGTACTTCTCCTTCTTCACCAAGGTGATCGTCGTCTTCGGCGTGGCCTTCCTGCTTCCGGAGGCGATGGTCGGGCTGAACTTCCTCGGCGTCGTCCGCGCCCGTACGTTCCTCAAGGCGTGGCGGTGGGCCGTCCTGCTCGCCTTCGCCTTCACCGCGATCGCCAATCCGCTGCCGGACGTCTGGTCGATGATCATCATGGGCGGTTCGATCTCGGCGCTGTTCTTCGTCGCGATCGGGATCTGCTTCCTGCGCGACCGGTACACCGACAAGCGCCGGGCGCGCCGGGACGCCGAACTGGCGAGCGAGGCCGGGAACGAGTAGGTGGCGCGGACGCAGAGTCTGCAGCCCCGCTCCGGACGTGTGGGGGTCCTGCTCAACCCGGCGTCCGGCCGCGGCCGTGGGCGCGCCGTCCGTGAGCAGGTGTTCTCCGGACTCGCCGCCGCGCGGTTCGACGTCCTGGACCTCTCCGGCCGCGACCTGGCCACCGCCACCGCGCGGGCGCGCACCGGACTCGCGCTCGGCCTCGACGCGCTGATCGTGGTGGGCGGCGACGGCATCGTCCATGCCGGCGTCAACGTCGTGGCCGGGACCGGGGTACCACTTGGGATCGTCGCAGCCGGGTCCGGGAACGACATCGCGCGCGATCTCGGGCTTCCCGTGCACGACGTCCCGGATTCGCTGCGCATGATCGCCGAAGCTCTGGCGGCCCGGCGAGGCGGACGGCCAGGTCCCGACGGCGAGGGCTTGCGCCTGCTGGACGCCGTGGGCGTCTCCCGGCCGGGTGGCGTGGTCGAGCACTGGTACCTCGCCGTGCTGTCGTGCGGCATCGACGCGGCGGTCAACGCCCGCGCGAACGAGATGACCTGGCCCTCCGGGGCGAGCCGCTACCTGCGCGCGCTCGCTGTGGAGCTGACCCATTACCGGCCGTTCGGTTACCGCGTCACCATGGACGGCTCGGTGTGGGAGTCCGACGGTGCACTCGTCGCCGTGGCGAACACGCGCTGTTTCGGCGGCGGCCTGCGGATCGCCCCCGACGCCGCCGCCGACGACGGCCTGCTCGACGTCGTCCTGGCCGAGGGCCTCTCGCGCAGTGAGCTGCTGCGCGTCTTCCCACGCCTCTATCGCGGGACGCATGTGCGCCACCCTGGAGTCTCGGTCCGCCGAGCCCGCTCGGTTCTCATCGAACCGCTGCTCAGCCGAGGGGCCCCGCCCCCGGCAGCGTTCGCCGACGGCGAGTTGCTGGCGTCGTTGCCGCTTCAGTGCGATCTGCACCCGCGTGCGGTCGGGGTGCTGGCACGTACGCTCGAATCATGAGTTCCAGCAGTATCCACGGAAAGTTCGCGGCGTGACGTCTCCTGCCGAACGCTATGCCGCCTTTCGGCGCCGCCAGCGGGAATCGGCCACCGAGTTCGCCACCTTCCGGGACCGCCTCGACTTCCCCTTGGACGACTTCCAGGTCCGCGCCTGCGAAGCGGTCGAGTCCGGGCACGGCGTCCTCGTGGCGGCGCCGACGGGCGCCGGTAAGACGGTCGTCGGTGAGTTCGCCGTCCACCTCGGCATCGCCACCGGCCGCAAGGCGTTCTACACGACGCCCATCAAGGCCTTGAGCAACCAGAAGTACCTCGACCTCGTCGCCGTGCACGGCCGCGACCACGTGGGCCTGTTGACCGGCGACACGTCGATCAACGGCAACGCCCCCGTGGTGGTCATGACCACCGAGGTGCTGCGGAACATGCTCTACGCGGGCTCGGACACCCTCGAGGGCCTCGGGTTCGTGGTCATGGACGAGGTGCACTACCTCGCCGACCGGTTCCGCGGTCCGGTGTGGGAAGAGGTCATCATCCACCTCGACGCCGCCGTGCAGGTGGTCTCGCTGTCCGCCACCGTGTCCAACGCCGAGGAGTTCGGTGAGTGGCTGACCATGGTCCGCGGCAACACCGAGGTGGTGGTCACCGAGAACCGGCCGGTGCCGCTCTGGCAGCACATGATGGTCGGGTCGCGGCTGCTGCCGCTCTACAGCGCGCACGTCGACCCGACGGCGGTCGGTGCCGACCCGCCGCTGAACCCGGATCTCCTCGAGGCGATCCGTGGTGCGCAGCGGACCGGTTCGGCACGGGAGGCGCCCGGGCGGGGTCGTGGTCACGCCGGGACCGGGCGCGGATCGCGCCGCCGCCGCGGCGGAGGCCGGTCCGGGCACGGGCGGGCCCGGCAGGCGGCCCGTGGCGGCCGTGGGAACCAGCCCCGATTCGCGCCGCGGGTCCGTCCGGCCCCACGGCCGGTGGTCGTGGACCGGCTCGACCGGAACGGGCTCCTGCCCGCGATCGTCTTCGTCTTCTCCCGCGCGGGGTGCGAGGCCGCGGTGCAGCAGGTGGTCCGCGCCGGCGTGCGGCTGACGACGGCGGAGGAGCAGCGCCGCATCCGTGAGGTGGTCGAGACCGCGGTCGTCGGCGTCCCACCGGAAGACCTTGCCGTCCTCGGCTATGACACCTGGTCCCTGGCGCTGGAGCGCGGCGTCGCGGCGCATCACGCGGGCCTCCTGCCGGTGTTCAAGGAAGCCGTCGAGCAGCTCTTCACGGCCGGACTCGTCAAGGTCGTCTACGCCACCGAGACCCTGGCCCTGGGCATCAACATGCCTGCCCGCTCGGTGGTGCTCGAGCAGCTCGTGAAGTGGAACGGCAGCGCCCACGTCCAGCTCACGCCGGGGGAGTACACCCAGCTGACCGGACGGGCCGGCCGCCGGGGCATCGACGTCGAGGGGCATGCGGTCGTCCTCTACAGCGATGAGATCGATCCGGTCGCGGTCTCCGGCCTCGCCTCACGCCGCACGTACCCGCTGCGGTCGGCCTTCCACCCCACCTACAACATGGCCGTGAACCTCCTCGGCACGATGACCCGGTCCCAGGCCCGCGAGGTCCTGGAATCCTCCTTCGCCCAGTTCCAGGCCGACCGCGGCGTCGTCGGGCTGGCGCGTCAAGCCCGCCGGCACGCCGAGGCGGTCGAGGGCTACGCGGACGCGATGCAGTGCCATCTCGGCGACTTCACCGAGTACGCCGAGTTGCGGCGGCGGTTGAAGCAGGCCGAGGCCGACGCCTCCCGGGAACGTGCCGCCGACCGGCGCCGAGCGGTGCGCGGCGCGCTGTCCGAGCTGCGCCGCGGAGACGTGCTCGCCTACCGTCGTGGCAGGCGGACGGCACACGCCGTCGTGCTGCAGAGCAGTGACTCCTTGGACGGCCCGACGCTGCAGGTCCTCACCGACGAGCGACAGCTCCGCACCCTCACCGCCGCCGACCTGCCGCACGGTGGTGAGAACGTGGGAAAGGTCCGGGTCCCGAAGAACTTCAACCCGCGCAACCCCGCGCAGCGTCGTGATCTTGCCTCCACGCTGCGCAACGCCCTCGCCGAGGGCAGGCTCGCCCAGGCGGGCACGGCACGGAAGAAAAAGGCTCCGGCGGGCCCGGACGAGCAGATCGCCGAACTCCGTCGCCGACTGCGTGCGCATCCGTGTCACGGATGCGCCGAACGGGAGGACCACGCCCGATGGGCCAACCGTTGGGAGAAGGCCAAGGCCGAGCACGAGGAGCTGCTCGGCCGTATCGAGCGCCGTACCGGCACCATCGCGCAGGACTTCGACCGTGTGTGCGGTGTCCTGCTCCAGCTCGGCTACCTCGACGAGCACGGCGAGCGGACCGTCGTGACCGACACCGGCAAGTGGCTGGGACGGTTGTACGCCGAGAAGGACCTGCTCCTCGCCGAGTGCCTGCGCTCAGGAGCGTGGGATCAGCTCTCGCCCGCCGAGCTCGCCGCCGTCGTCTCGACCGTCGTCTACGAGGCCAGAAGTCCAGAGAGCCGGGGAATCGGCGCGTTGCCCGGCGGCCGGCACGGCATGCTCGGCCAGGCACTCAACGCCACCATCGCGCTGTCCAACGAGCTCGGTGAGCTCGAGCGTGAGCACGGAGTCCCGGTCACGGCCCCTGTGGACCCGGGGCTGGTCACGGCGGTCCATCTTTGGGCCTCCGACGCCCCACTCGGAGACGTGCTCGACGAGGCGGACCTGGGTGCCGGCGACTTCGTGCGGTGGTGCAAGCAGGTGCTCGACGTCCTGGACCAACTCTCGGTCGCCGCACCGAATGGTGATCTCGCCGTGCGTGCGCACGAGGCGATGAGCCTGGTCCGGCGCGGGGTCGTGGCGTGGTCGAGCGTCTGAGGGCCACCGTCCCGCCAGGTGTCGCCGAGATGACTGAAAGGGCTCCGGCTCGCCCGTCCTATACGTCACATCCGTCACGACACGCGGCACCGACACGCCGCCACCGGCTCCTGTGCGGCTTTCCGCTCCAGCGCTGTGACCTGCACACTTACCGATGACCTGCGCTGTCGGAGGGTTGTCTGAGACGCCGCTGCGGCGCTAAGTTCGTCCTCTGTTCCCCGCCGGACGGCATCGATTTCGGGTACGTCCCGTGTCGGCCCGGTGGCGGGACCGTGACTGGGCCCGCGTGCTCGTTAGAAAACGGATGGCGAGAGTCCCCAGGGGGGAGTCATCCGGACCGAGGGGCACGCGGGCCTTGTCGTGCCCGGCCACCGCTCGCCTGCCGGATTCCGCTCGAAGCACACCAGTACGCCGACACCTCCCGCGCCCTCCCTGAGACCCGGGGGTTTCCACGTCCGGCGCCGTCGGCTCGTTAGACTCGGCTGGTGCCACCTCCTGTCCCCGCGCGCGTGACGACGCTGGTGCTCTCCGCGGCCGGGGGACTGGCGACCGAGACGGCGTTTCCCGGCAAATCGTGGTGGCCCATGGCCTACGTCGGGATCGCGCTGCTGCTGCTCGCGTTGCGCCGGGACTCCGTCTGGTGGGGCTGGCTGGTCGGGTTCGTGTGGGGGCTCGGGTTCTTCCTGCCGCACCTGTGGTGGGCCAACTACTCGGTCGGGGAGCCGATCGGCTGGCTCGCGCTCTCGATCGCCGAAGCGGCGATCGTCGGCGTCGCCGCCGTCGGTGCCGTGCTCGTCCGGCGAGCACCGGGGATCCGGAACCGCGCGTGGCCGGAGATCATGGCTGTCGCCGCGGTGTGGGTGGGCGTGGAACAGGTCCGGGCGCGGTGGCCGTTCGAGGGCTTCCCGTGGGGGACGCTCGCCTTCTCCCAGACGGACGCACCCCTGGTGCACCTGGCTTCGATCGGCTCGACCGCGCTGGTCAGCGGCGTCGTCGTCCTCATCGGTGGCGCGCTCGCGCACGCCGCACTCCGGCTCCGGCGACTGCGCATCGGTGGGGCGAGCGCCATGATCGTCCTCGCGGCGGTCGCCACCTTCGGCCCGTGGCTCGTGCCCCTCGGCGCCCAACCGGAGACCGGGACGCTCCGGGTCGGCGCCGTGCAGGGCAACGTTCCCGTCCGCGGGGCCGACGCCACGGCCCAGGCCCGCGAGGTCACGAAGAATCACGCCGACGGGACCGGGCGGTTGCTCGAGCGGGTCGAACCCGACGAGCTCGACCTCGTGCTGTGGCCGGAGAGCGCGGCGGACATCGACCCGCGCACCGATGCCGGCGTCGCCGCGACAGTCTCCCGCGCCGCCGACGCGATCCAGGCACCGGTCCTGCTGGGCACCCAACGCTACGAGCCCTCCCAGGACACGCCGGATCTGACCATCCGGTACAACGAGCTCATCGTCTGGCAGCCCGGGCGCGGTCCGATCGACGATCTCGTGTACGCCAAACAGCACCCGGTTCCGTTCGGCGAGTACATGCCCCACCGCGACTTCTTCCGGATGTTCACCGAGCAGGTGGACCGGGTCAGCGTCGACATGATGGCGGGGGACGGCGACGGCCTGATGGCCGTCCCGATCGAGCGGATGCAACGGGACGTTCCCGTGGCCGTGGGCATCTGTTTCGAGGTCGCCTACGACGAGTTGATCCGACACGGCGTGGTCGACGGCGGCGAGCTGATCGTGATCCCGACGAACAACGCGTCCTTCGGGCCGAGCCAGGAGTCGACCCAGCAGCTGGCCATGTCGCGGTTCCGCGCCGTCGAGCACGGTCGCGCCGTCGTGCAGATCTCCACGATGGGCGTCAGTGGCGTCATCGCCCCGAACGGTGTCTTCCAGGACACCACCGAACTGTGGACCGCGGACGAGATGGTCCAGACTCTGCCGCTGCGCACCACACTGACCGTGGCCGACCGGCTCGGCCAGTGGCCGGCGGTCGTGCTCACCGCAATGGGGGCGCTGGCCGTGCTCGGCGGAGTCGTGGGCACGATCGACCGGGCGGTTCGTGAGCGGGCCGCGGCGCGGGCACGACCGATGAAGGGCCGAACCCAGAAGGGTCGGGCCCCGAAGGGGCGGACCCCGAGGGGCCGCGCGGGGAAGGAGCGGCACCGGTGACCGGCGCACGCACGCTCGTCATCGTCCCCACGTACAACGAGCGAGATACCCTCCCGGACGCGCTCGCCCGGACCCGTCGGGCCGCGCCCGGGGCGCATGTCCTCGTCGTCGACGATGCCAGTCCGGACGGCACCGGAAGACTGGCCGACGACGCGGCCGCGCGGGACCCGCACATCCACGTCCTGCACCGGCCCGCCAAGGATGGACTCGGTCGCGCCTACGTGGCCGGATTCGCGTGGGCACTCGACCGGGGCTACGAGGTCGTGGTCGAGATGGACGCCGACGGTTCACACCGCCCGGAGGACCTGCCCCTGCTCCTCTCGCGGGTGACGGCGCACGACCGACCGGATCTGGTGCTCGGATCGCGTTGGGTTCCGGGCGGCGAGGTCGTCAACTGGCCCACGCACCGCGAGATACTCTCCCGCGGGGGCAACACCTGGGTACGCCGCTCCCTGGGCTTGTCGGTGCGTGACGCCACCAGTGGCTTTCGGGCCTTCCCGGCCCGCACGCTGCGCTCGCTGTCGCTCGCCGACGTCCAGTCCCAGGGTTACTGCTTCCAGGTCGACATGGTCTGGCGCGTCCAGCGTGTAGGCGGTCGCATCACCGAGGTCCCGATCACCTTCGTCGAGCGGGTCGAGGGGCGCTCGAAGATGAGCCGGGCCATCGTGGCCGAAGCGCTGTGGCGCACGACGGCGTGGGCCCTGGCCCACCGCACCCAGCAGCTCCGGGACATCCTGCGACGCCGTCGCTGACCCGCCCCGGGACGGCGGCGCGCGCACGGACGGTCATCCTTCCGGCGTACCGGGTTCACCCGTCCGGGCGACGCGCCGACCAGCCGACCACGGGAAGCTCGCCGCATGACACTGACGACGAGCGACTCCTTCGCATCGAGCCGGCGAAAGGCGGCGCGCCGACGCAGCGCAGCTCGAACGCGAGTGCTCGTAGGGTACGCGACGGTCCTGGCTGTCCTGCCCTACCTGACACTGAAGGTGGCGTGGATCGCCGGCTCGACCGTCGGCATCGTCCGCCCCTCCACGCTGGACGCCAGCACCGTCCGCACCGGAAACATGGTCACTGCGAGCCTGGAGCTGATCGCCGTCGGCGTCGTCCTGACCTTCACCCACACCTGGGGCCTGCGGCTGCCGGCGTGGCTCGTGCTCGCTCCGGCCTGGGCGGGCATCGGGCTGCTGGCACCATTTGTCGTGACCGGACCGGCGATCGCCGCCTCGGTCGCCTCCGGAGCCCCGGCCGGCGACGGGTCTCTCGCGGCGTGGGTGGGCCCGTTAGTGTACCTGAGCTTCGCCGGCCAGGCGCTCGGGCTGGTGACGTTGTTCGCCCTCTACGCCCGGCAGCGGTGGAGCCACGTGATCTGCGCACGGCTCGCCGACCGCCCCGAGAGCGCGTCGCAGCACGCGCTGGTGGCGGTCACCTCCGGCGGCGTCACGCTGCTGGTGGCGGCGTCGGTGCCACGCCTGCTCCCCAATCTTGGCAGATATGCAGGGACCTCCCATCTGGCGACGGAGCGGGGGATCGCCGAGCGTCTGTCCGACGGCACGGCGGCGCTGGCCGCCGCCGCGGCCATCGCAGGTCTGGTCATGCTGCTGTGGCGGTACCCGCGGCGCAGCCGAACGTGGCCCGCGTTGACGCTCGCCTGGGTCGGCACCGGAGCGGTATGGGGGAGCAACTGCTACTCGCTGATCCTCGTGCTCATCGACCGCGCGGACGTGTCATCCGGCTCGGCGGTCGCTTCGATTCCGGCCCTGGACCTCATCCAGATCGTCGGCGCGACGGCGCTCGCCGTCGTCGGCACCGTCGTGCTGAGCGAACTCCATGCCACGGGGCGGTCAAGTCCGCAGAGCGTACGCGTCGACCACCGCCCATGACGGACGGCGGCCGACCGCCGGGGACGCCCCGGACGAACGAAGAGCCCGTCCCTGCGGACGGGCTCTTCGAGACCTGCGGCCGGTCCGGCCGCAACGACTCATGCGCTACGACGGCGCAGCTCACCACTGCGGAGCAGCTCGAGCCGCTCCTCCAGGAGCGCCTCGAGCTCCGGGATCGACCGGCGCTCCAGGAGCATGTCCCAGTGGGTGCGCGGCGGCTTGACGGGCTTCTTGGGCTCGGGCTTGGTGGCGTCCCGCAGGAGTGCCTCCTTGCCGCAGACCTTGCACTCCCACACGGGCGGGAGCTCGGCGTCGACGGAGAACGGCAGGCTGAAGGTGTGGCCGTCGGGGCAGCTGAACTCTGCCGTCATCCGTGGCGCGAGATCGACCCCCTCCTCTGACTCCAGGCTGTTGGCGCCGATCTTCATACCGCGTAGTGAGCGTTCCGCCATGAGCATCTCCCTCGCTCGTTGGTCCGGCCGGCGCACGCCGTCCGGATGTGGCCGCACGAAGGCGGACCACCCGCTGTTGTCCACCCTGTCCAACGCGTGGACCGTGGGCGGTGTTCCAACGCCACGGGCTCAGAATTGTGACCTCTGTCTAACGACGCCGCCACTTCATTGGCGGGACGGCACCAGCATCCTTCGCCCGAGGTAGGGCATGCTGGGGCGGCATCCCCGTAGTGCAGAGTGAACTGGAGTTGTCCGTGACTGTCGCCGTTGCCCCGTCACCGGTCCGCCACCGCGTCCTCGCCGACGCGATTCCCGGCTCCCGTGTCCGCGACGGGCTCCTGGTTGTCACCGGAACCGCACTGATCGCCGGCATCGGCCAGCTGAGCGTGCCGCTGCCGTTCACGCCGGTGCCGCTCACGCTCGGGACGTTCGCGGTGCTCCTGGTGGGCGCGGCACTCGGCCCGGTACGGGCGGCACTCAGCGTGCTGCTTCTGCTCGCGCTCGGGGTGGCTGGTGCACCGGTCTTCGCCGACGGCGGCAGTGGCTGGGCGCTCGCGTCGTTCGGATACGCCCTCGGCTACCTGCCTGCTGCGATGCTGCTCGGTCACCTCGCACGTCGGGGAGCCGACCGGTCGGTCTGGCGCACCGCGCCGGCCGCGCTGGCCGCAACGGCGGTCGTCTACGTTCCCGGCGTGCTCTGGCTCATGGGATTCACGGGCGTGGGACCGGCCCAGGCCGTCGCAATGGGGGTCGTGCCGTTCCTCGTGGGTGACACGATCAAGGCCGTGGGTGCGGCGCTGCTGTTGCCCGGCACGTGGCGCATGCTGCGACGGCAATGACGCCTGCACGGGTGTCCGCGCGTCCGCACCGTGGCTGTCTTGCGCCTTCGGGTGAGTGGTACGTGAGTAGCGCCGTCGTCCGGTGGTCCGGGCCTGTCTATCCGTCTCACCGGGCACAGTGTCAGTGTTCGGTGCCACCATGGTGTGATGGAGATCACTGAGAGAATCGTCGTGTTCGACGCCGCCGACATCGCAGCCGAATCGGAGTTCTGGGCCCGGGTGCTCGGGGGCCGTGTCGAGGCCGATGACGACTGGCACACCGTCATTGTGGACGGGCATCCGCACGTCGCCGTCCAGCTTGCCCCCGACCACGTCCCGCCCGACTGGCCGGACGGTACGCCGCCGCAGCAGATCCACCTGGATCTGCACGTGGCCGACGTGGCTGCCGCCCATGAGGAGGTGCTGCGGCTGGGGGCCCGGATGCTCCAGGAGGCCGAGGATCCGGATGCGTCGGAGGGATTCCACGTCTACGCGGATCCCGCAGGCCACCCGTTCTGTCTCTGCTGGAGCTGACTCGCGCTCCGGTCAGCCGGCGGCGCCGGCCTCGGGTGGCGCGGTCGGGTCCTCCGGCTCGCCCTGCTGTTCGCGCAGGATGTACTCCTCGAGCAGCTCGACGTTCTCGCGTGAGCGGAAGGCGACGGCCAGCAGATCGCTCATGGTGGCCACTTCCTCGACCTGTTCCTTGATGAACCACTGCATGAACTGGTCGGACGCGTAGTCCGCCTCGTCACGGGCGATCTTGGTGAGGTCGTTGATCTGCTCGGTGACTCGCTGCTCCTGCTCCAGCGCCAGACGGATCGGGGCGACGACGTCCGCGAAGTCGGTGACTGGTGCAGCCACGCCCGGGATCGCGACGGCTTCGCCTTGGTCGAGGAGGTACTGGACCATCATCATCGCGTGGCCGCGTTCCTCCATGGCCTGGCGATAGAAGAAGCCAGCCGTCTGCGGCATCGTGAGTGCGTCGTAGTACACAGCGGCCGCGAGGTATTTGCTGATGGGCGGCGAACTCGTGGCCGATCTGCTCGTTCAGCCGGGTGACGAACCGTTCTGCAGGCATCGTGTTCCTCTTCTGGTCGTGAGCCCGAGGCGCCCGGGCGAGGACGGTGCGCTCATCGTTCCACGTGGCTGTCCTCGTGGAGGTCTGAGTTCGCACCCCCGGCCCTTCTGGCGAGATGTCACCGGTGAGCCGCGACCGGATGGTTGCCACCGCCTGCCGGCTGGATGCGACCTGATCGTCTGGTGCCTGGTCCGCGAGTCGCCGTTCAAGCGCGCGCACGGCGAGGTCCATGGCCTCGTCGTACCGCCCCTCGTCGAAACGTGCCTTGGCTTGGTGCTGGTCGGCGAAGGCGATCATCGCCGAGGCCCATTTTCGGCGTGTGGGTTCCCGGCCGGCGAGCGCCCGCTCCGCCGTTCGGCGCGCGGTGTCGAAGAGGACATCGGCGTCCCGATATCGCCCCCGCCAGTGGAGGACGTGGGCCAGGCGAAGTGCCGACGCGGCTCCGCCGGTGGTTGTCGCGCCACCGGCACGGCGAAGGACCGCTCGGCCAAGCCGCTCGGCGGCGTCAAGCTCGCCAAGCATCCGCAGCCAGACGACACGCTCATGATCGCCCTCCGGTCCGAGGCGGGCCAACGATTCGACATGTGATCGTGCAGCAACCTGATCGTCGACGACCTCGCGTAGCGTGTGGTCGTCGATCCGATAATCCGGTGTCACGTGAGATCCCGGCACATGAACACACTGTTCGGATCGGCCATGTACTCGCCGAACGGTGGACACTCGACGAAGCCGTGCCGCGCGTACAGACGCCGCGCCGGTGCGAAGAAGTCCTGCGACCCCGTCTCGAGGTTGAGGCGCCGGTAGCCACGGGTGCGGCTCTCCTCGATCAGATGCGCCAGCATGACGGTGCCGACGCCACGCCCGCGGTAGCCGGCGGCGGTCCGCATCGACTTGAGTTCCCCTTCGCACCCAGGCAGGGCCTTCAACCCACCGCATCCCGCGAGGTGCTCGCCGTCCCAGACCGACCAGAACGTCACTGCGTCGGCGTGGATCTGCGCGATGCTCAGCGCGTGGACACTCTCCGGTGGGCTGGTCGCACGCATGTCGGCGAGGTGGTCCGAGACCATGGCCCGCACCTCGGGCCCGGTCAGGTCGTCGAGCACGATGCGCACGGCACCGAGATTAGCGTCCCGTGCCCATGCTGAGGCGACTACGGCAGGGAGCGCCGGTGGGCCGCGACACGCTCTAGCCTCGTCCTTGTGCGCCCACCGCCGTCCGACGTCGTTTCCGCCTACGGCGGCGATCCCACGCAGCTTGTACGGCTCGCCGGCGGCCGAGGCACGTCCTGGCGGTGCGGCGACCTGGTGTTCAAGCCGGCCGATCTCACCGACGCCGAACTCGCCTGGATGGACACGGCTCTGCGCCCACGCGTCGTCGATGCCACGATCCGGGTGAGCTTGCCCCTGCGTGCTCGCTCGGGCCGGCGGCAGGTTGCCGGCTGGATCGCCCTGCCCTACCTGCGCGGGCACCATCCGCAGGGACGCTGGCACGAGATCGCCGCCGTCGGCCGTGCGTTCAGCCGGCTCACGTCCGGCCTGGACCGCCCCTCGTTTCTCGACCGGCGCGACGATCCGTGGGCACGGGCCGACAGGTTCGCCTGGGGCGAGCTCGACATTCCCGACGTTCCGTCCCTGGTAGCAGCCCTGCTCCGGCTGCGTCGTCCGGTGATCGATGCACCGACCCTGGTCCACGGCGACCTGACCGAGAACGTGCTGCTCGACCCGCAGGAGCCGCCCGCGGTGCTCGACCTCAGCCTGTACTGGCGCCCTCCGTCATTCGCCACCGCCGTCGTGGCGGTCGATGCGGTGTGCTTCCACGCCTCCGCGACGGACCTCCTCGAACAGCTCGATCCGGCTCGGGAATTCGCGCAGTACGTGCTGCGTGCCCTGCTCTTCCGCATCGGGACCGATCTGGTGACCGGGGGAAGCGATCTGCGCCCGTACACACCGGTCGTGAGGTGGCTCGGCCGCTGACGCTTCCCGTGCCGTTCACCGCCGGTCCACCGGACTGACGCTCCACACCCAGGCTCGCGCGCCACGGTGAGACCGCGACGGTCATCGGCGGAGGGCGAGATGGTCACGATCGGCTCCTGGAACCTGGAGAACCTGTTCCGACCCGGTACGGAGAGCGGACCGAGCGGAGAGGAGGAGTACACGGCCAAACTCGACACCCTCGCGGCCACGATCGGCGAGATCGACCCTGACGTGCTCGCCGTGCAGGAGGTCGGGTCGCCCGAGGCGCTCAGCGACCTGGTGGAGCAGCTCGACGGTGCCTGGCACACCGAGATCGCCGAGCCGGACGACCGAGGAATCCGGGTAGCGACGCTGAGTCGAATGCCCGCGGACGGCGTCGCTCAGGTGGTGGACTTTCCCCCGCGGATCGGGCCCGTCACGGTGGACGACGCCGGTGCCACCATCGACCGGCTCGGCCGGGCTGGCCTCCACCTGACCGTCACCGTCGGCGGTCGAGGGATCGACCTGGTCACCGCGCACCTGAAGTCCAAGCTCCTCAGCTATCCCGGTGGCCGCTTCTCTCCGCGGGACGAGGACGAGCGTGCCCGGTACGCCACGTACGCGTTGCACCGCCGGGCCGCGGAGGCGGCCGCGGTCCGGACATACGTGACCGGCCTGCTCGGCGACGACCCCGATCGTGCCGTCATTGTCGCGGGCGACCTCAACGACGAGGCCGAGGCCGCCACCACCCAGATCCTGCTCGGTCCGCCGGGTTCCGAGATCGGCAGCGGCGGCTTCGACCGGCCCGACCAGGGCGACGCCCAGCGGCTGTGGAACCTCGCTCCACTGATCCCCGAGGACGAGCGTTACACGCGTATCTACCGCGGCCGGCGCGAACTCGTCGACCACATCCTCGTCAGCCACTCCCTGCTGGACGCGCTACAGGAGGCCGGCACCGGCCCGGGGCAGCCGCCTTCCATCGCCGACACACCGACCGCACGGCGCGACGAGCCCGGCTCGGACCACCGGCCGGTGGTCGTCCGGC
Source organism: Georgenia deserti (assembly GCF_042680605.1). Taxonomy (NCBI): domain Bacteria; kingdom Bacillati; phylum Actinomycetota; class Actinomycetes; order Allobogoriellales; family Allobogoriellaceae; genus Georgenia; species Georgenia deserti. The sequence goes on along the minus strand of NZ_JBHUEE010000004.1, from coordinate 71,028 downwards.
TCGCCGTGTGACCGGTGAGCACTCCAGGCGGACGTGCAGGACTTCTCGGTTCGCCCAGCGAGGAGCGCGAAGATGGGCGCCGGACTCCGCCGTGTCACCGTGCTGCCGCGCACACCCGGTATCGAGCACGCGAGGTCACTCGCCTCGTTGTCCGTCCACCGCTTCGCGCAACAGGTCCGCATGCCCGTTGTGCCGGGCGTACTCCTCCACCATGTGCGTGAGGATCCACCGCAGGCTCGGTGAGCGGCCGTCCGGCCAAGGGCGGGCGGCAAGCTGATCGAGACCGCCGTGGTCGAGGGCGCGGGAGACCAGGTTTCGCGACCGACTCACGGCCGCCTCCCAGAGATCGCGAAGCGCGTCCGGCGAGTCGTCCGCGGCCGAGTGCCACTCCCAGTCCGGGTCCGCCGCCCAGTCCACGCCCTGCCACGCCTCGTCCGGGCGATTGCCGTGCAACCGCACCGAGAACCAGTGGTCCTCGACCCAGGCGAGATGCTTGAGCAGGCCCCCGAGGGTCATCGTCGAAGCGCCCACCGTGGCGGTCAGGCCCGCCGCGTCCAGGCCCTCGCACTTCCATGCGAGCGTGCCCCGGTGGAACTCGAGGAACCCCAGCAGAGTGGCCACCTCGCCTGCCGCCGGCGGCGGATCAGGACGCCCCTGCTCGTCCAGCTCCCGTTCGTGGGTCATGTCCGCCTCCTGACGCGGCCGGGTCCCTCCCGGCCGTTGCCTCACCGTCCCGTGGACGTGTCGGGAGCACAAGCACAGTGTCCCTCGACGCGGCAAGACCCCGAGCCGTCGATGCACCGGGTTCCGCCCACACGGCCGCGGTGCCACGATCGGACCGACTCGCCTGTCGACAACGGCTCGCGCGCACGGGTTCTCGTCGATCTCGTCGCTGGGTGATGCCGACGGGATCAGACGCGTTCGAGCGGCCGGTGCGGCCGCGCGGGGAGTTCGACACGGACCTCGTCACCGGGCCTGACAGTTCCGCCCCGGTCGATGACGCCCATGATCCCGGCCAGCCGCTCGATCCGTCCGTTCTCCCCGCGGCGCAAGACCTGCTTGAGGAGTCCCGGCGCGAAGCTGTTGATCTGCTGGCACGGATTGCGCAGGCCGGTCACCGTGATCAGGGCCGGACCGATGTGCAGGCGCGTCCCCTCAGGCAGCTCGAGCACAGCCAGCCCGTCGGTGGTGATGTTCTCCCCGAGCTCGCCCGGGAGCACGCGGTACCCGGCGTGCGCGAGTACGTCGAAGAGCTCACGATGGATGAGGTGGACCTGCCGGAGATTGGGCTGAGTCGGGTCGGCCGCGACCCGGGACCGGTGCCTGACCGTCTCACCGCAGTGCGCGTCCCCCTCGACGCCTCGTCCGGCCACAAGGGTGATCTGGTCACGGCGGGCCTTGGAGAAGGAATGGGTGGGGCTCAGATGCACGGCGAGAACCGACGCGGTCACAGCGACAGCGTCTCACGACCCCGCCGTGGGTGTACGGCCATTGGTCGCGGGAATGATCGTGTGCGTGGGGGGTTGAGGCTGACATGAAGACGATCGGGTTCCTCTCCTTCGGGCACTGGACGCCGTCGCCCGCCTCCGCGGTGCGCTCGGCGGTGGACGCCCATCGGCAGTCCATCGAGCTGGCTGTCGCGGCCGAGGAGATCGGAGCCGACGGCGCGTACTTCCGTGTTCACCACTTCGCACGTCAGCTCGCCTCACCGTTCCCGCTGCTGGCAGCGGTCGGGGCCCGGACCAGCCGCATCGAGATCGGCACCGGCGTGATCGACATGCGGTATGAGAACCCGCTCTACATGGCCGAGGACGCCGGCGCGGCGGACGTCATCTCCGGCGGTCGGCTGCAGCTGGGCATCTCGAGGGGATCGCCCGAACAGGTCATCGAAGGATACAAGTACTTCGGTTACGTGCCAGAGGAGGGCACCTCAGATGCCGGCATGGCCCGTGCCCATGCCGAGGTGTTCCGCAAGGTCATCGAAGGCAAGGGTTTCGCCGAGCCCAACCCGCGCCCGATGTTTCCGAACCCACCGGGGCTGCTGCGGATCGAGCCGCACTCACCCGGGCTGCAGGAGCGCATCTGGTGGGGCGCCGGCTCGCGCGCGACCGCGGAGTGGACGGCCCGCGAGGGCATGAATCTCATGAGCTCTACCCTGTTGACCGAGGACGCGGGCGTGCCGTTCCACCAACTCCAGGCCGAGCAGATCCAGCGTTTCCGCGACGCCTGGGCGGAGGCCGGCCACGAGCGAGAGCCCCGCGTCTCCGTCTCGCGCAGCATCTTCCCGATCGTCACGGACCTCGACCGCCGCTACTTCGGCGGTGAACAGGACAGCGAGGATCAGGTCGGCATCCTCGAAGGCGGGCGCGCCACCTTCGGTAAGACGTACGCCGGTGAGCCAGACCAGCTCGTCGAGGACCTGGCCCGGGACGAAGCGATCACGGCCGCGGACACGCTGCTGCTCACCGTGCCGAACCAGCTCGGCGTGGACTACAACGCCCACGTGCTCGACTCGGTCGTGCGGCACGTGGCGCCCGAGCTGGGCTGGCGCTGACACACCGGACTCGTCCGTACCGGACGGCTCGCGGCGGAATGTTCGCCGAGGCTTCGCCGGGTGGTCGAGAGGCGTTCGGTTCCCGTTGACGCGCGCTCGTTTGACTGCGGAATCGAACCCGCCCGCACCACCCGGAGCGTTCGATGCCGCTTCCGCGACGGCACGTGCCGTCCTGGCACATGTTGTCCCGGCACACGCTGTCCCGGCGTGGCCTGCTCGGTGGGCTCACCGGAGTCGGCGCGGCCACCGTCCTGCTCGGCACCGGTGCGCACGCGGTCGAGGCTCCCGCAGCCATGAGGCTGAGCGGCTACCCGTTCACCCTCGGCGTGGCCTCGGGGGACCCGTTACCGAACTCGGTGGTGTTGTGGACACGTCTGGCGCCGGAACCGCTCGCGCCGGACGGGCACGGCGGTATGCCGCGCCGGCCCGTCGCCGTGACGTGGCAACTGGCGCACGACGATCGATTCCAGCGGCTCGCCGCGTCCGGGACGGCGACCGCGACACCGGAACTGGGCCACTCCGTACACGCCGAGGTGTGGGGCCTGCAACCGGGCCGCGAGTACTACTACCGATTCATCGTGGGCGACGACGTCAGTGAGACCGGCCGGACGAAGACCGCCCCGGACTACCTGGGCACACCGGGGCAGGTCTCGCTCGCCTTCGCCAGCTGCGCGAGCTGGAACGACGGCTTCTTCACCGCCTATCAGCATCTCGCCGACGAGGATCTGGACGTCGTGCTCCACCTCGGGGACTACATCTACGAGCAGGGTATTCACCAGGACGGTCCGCGCCCCGAGGAGGTTCCGGCCACGATGCGGGAGGAGACCGTGACGTTGGCTCGGTACCGGCAGCAGTACGGGCTGTACAAGTCGGACGGGCATCTCAAGGCCGCCCACGCCGCGGCCCCGTGGATCGTCACCCTGGACGATCACGAGGTCGACAACGACTGGGCCGGTGACCACGCGGCCGACCCCGCAGAGGACGCGACGTTCGTCGGCCGCCGGGCGGCGGCGTTCCAGGCGTACTACGAGCACATGCCGCTGCGCGCGACGGCGACACCGCACGGACCCGACATGCGGCTCTACCGCCGCCTGCGCTACGGCGAGCTCATCGACCTGAGCGTGCTCGACACCCGCCAGTACCGCGACGTGCAGGCGGGTGGACACGAGCCCGAACCTCCGAACGAGGACAGCGCCGACCCGTCCCGCTCGATGCTGGGCCTCGACCAGGAGAAGTGGCTGCTGGCCAACTTCGCCCAGTCCCGGGCCCGCTGGCAGGTGCTGGCCCAGCAGGCTCCCATGGCACGGACCAACGTCGACGACAGCGGCGGCCTCGCCGTCTTTATGGACCCGTGGGACGGTTACGACGCCACCCGTCGGAGAGTGCTCGACGGTGCCCATGACCGTGGTGCGAACGACCTAGTGGTGCTCACCGGCGACCGCCACCGCCATCACGCCAGTGACCTCAAGGCGAACTACGACGACCCGGACGCGCCGACTCTGGCGAGCGAGCTCATCTGCTCCTCGATCACCTCCGGCGGGGACGGCGGGGACACCGACGAATACGTCCGGGCCGCGTTGGCCGCCAACCCGCACATGCACTTCGCGAACGCCCGCCGCGGCTATGTCCGGTGTGTCGTCACCCCCGACTACTGGTTGACGGACTTCCGTGTGGTCCCCGCCGTCACCGAACCGGACGCCCCGGTACGCACCCGAGCCTCGTTCGTCGTCGAGCACGGACGGCCCGGAGTGCAGGCGGACAGCGCCGGCCCTCCCGTCTGAGTGGCCTACTCGCCACAATGGGACGATGACGACGGCGGAGGGGATCATCACCGTGATCCCCGCCAACGAGGCCTCCTGGGACGACATCCAGGCCGTTCTCGGTACGCGGGGCACCGGCGCGCTGTGCCAGTGCCAGCGCTACAAGCTCGCGCCGGGGGAGTCGTTCGCCGGCTCTCCCGCTGAGGAGCGGGCACATCGCCTGCGGGAGCAGACCGACACCGGTCATCCGGAGTCCTCGACGACGAGCGGTCTTCTCGCCTATCTGGGCGGTCTGCCGGTCGGCTGGTGCGCCGTCGAGCCACGTCCGCACTACACCGGACTGATCCGCGCCTTCCGCGTTCCGTGGGAAGGGCGCTTCGAGGATCCAACCGACCCGGATGTGTGGGCATTGACCTGCGTCTTCGCCCGCGCACGGTACCGGCGGCGGGGTGTGAGCCGGGCCCTGGTGCGCGCCGCGGTCGAGTACGCGCGGCAACGCGGCGCCCGGGCGCTCGAGGGGTACCCGATGACGACCACGCGCGCGATCGCCGAGGAACTGCATGTCGGTACGGTGCGGACGTTCGCCGAGGCCGGCTTCCGCGAGGTCAGCCACCCCACACCACGGAGCGTCGTGATGCGCATCGACTTCTGACTGCCTGGGGTGGTTCGGCCAGTCACCCCGGCCGATCGGTCACGAGAGCATCCGGTCCGTGCTGCTCGTCGGAGTAGCGCACGGTGCGACCGGTACGGGGCAGTGCCATCGGCACGACCCACCGCAATCGGCCACCGCGCCACAGCAGTGTCAGCGCGACGGCTGCCGCCGCGGAACCGGCCAGCCCGTAACCGAGGTCGGAGAGCGTGTCCGGGTACACGGTGACGGCGTCCGGGGACGCGGCGAGGAACGCGAAGTATTCGGCGACCTCCCACACGATGGCGGCGCTCGCGCCGAAGGCGACGGCACGTTCCAGCACGGGCAGCAGGGCACGGGCAGGCCAGCGGGTCAGCAGCACCAGGGCGGCAGCCAGTAGGCCGGTGTTCACCAGATGCATGACGTCGTCGAACCAGGCCACGGTGTCGTACAGGTTGAGCCGGTTACCCAGCAGATCGGCCGCGCAGACCGTCGTGACAAGCAGGTCCGCAAGCCACGGGAACGGGCGGTCACGCCACCACATCGCCCAGGCCGCCGGAACGGCCCCGGCCAGCAGGGGATAGGTCGCGGCACGCAGCTCACCGGCCTTGCCACGGAGGTAGAAACCGTCCTGGTCGATGACGACGCCGACCACGAGCGCAGCGAGCAGCACCGTGACCCCGACGTCCGCGGCCACGACGGCGCGTGGGCTCCGCGCAGCGGCCGTGGACATCGTGACTCCTCAACTCGTGGCCGGACTGACGCGGCGACGTCGCACCATTTTCGCACCGTGAGCGCTGAGGGGCGATCTCGCGCCCAGTACCGGAGTGTCACGCGTGGCGGCGCGCACCGGCGGTGGCGGCGGCCGCGGCGGACATCACACGCGTCGGACTGCCGCGCAGACCCGATGTGGGGGCAGGCTGGACTCGTGACTGTGCGTGCACGTGGCCGGCTCGGGCCGGGCGTCGCGTTCTGGATCGTGGGTGCCACCTTCGCCGTCGTGATGGCGTTCTCGACGGTGCCCACGCCGCTGTGGCCCCTGTACCAGCGCGCGGACGGATTCTCCACGGTCATGGTGACCGTCGCCTTCTCGGCCTATGCCGTCGGCGTGCTGATCGCGTTGTTCCTGGCCGGGCACGTGTCCGACTGGGTGGGTCGACGGACTGCCCTGGTGCCCGCCGTCGTCCTCGAGCTCGTCTCGGCGGGGCTCTTCCTCGCCTCGCACGAACTGTGGGTGCTGCTGATCGCCCGGACGATCTGCGGGCTCGGCGTCGGCATGACGACGGCGACGGCGACGGCCTACCTCGCCGAGCTCCACGAACGTGACCGTCCCGGATCGCGATCACCACGCCCCGGCCACGTGGCCACGGGCGCCAATCTCGGTGGTCTCGGCGCCGGCGCACTCGTCTCCGGCGTCATCGCCCAGGTGTTCCCTGGCCCGTTGACGACGACATACGCGGTCTTCACCGGGCTGCTCTGTCTCTGCCTGGTCGCTCTTGCCGTGGTTCCCGAGACCGTGCCCACGTCGCGCGGCTGGCGTTACCGCCCGCAGACGGTGATCGTGCCGGCCGGGGCCCGCGCGCGGTACGCGGTCGTGGCCGCCGCCGCGTTCGTCGCCTTCGCGCTCTTCGGGCTGTTCACCTCGCTCGGGCCGAAGATCCTCACCGACGCACTCGGCGTCTCCTCGCTCGCCTCGACGGGTGCGCTGGCCGCGGCCGTGTTCGTCTGCGCGGTCCTCGGACAGTTGGCCACCGGGAGCTGGGCGGCCCCTCGCCAGGTCACCGTCGGGCTCGGCCTGCTGTTCGTCGGGCTGGCCCTCATCGTGCTGGCCGGCGTGACGGGGACGGCCCTGTGGTTCGCGGCCGGCGGCACGATCGGTGGGGCGGGCGCCGGTATCACCTTCAAGGGAGCGACGCAGACCGCCGGCGCGCTGGCCGATCCGGCGCACCGCGGCGAATCGCTGGCCGGGATCTTTCTCACGGCATACGTGGGCATCTTCGTCCCGGTCGTGGGCCTGGGTGCCACGGCGCAGGCCATTGCGCTGGAGGCTGCCGTCGCCACGTTCGCCGGTGTCCTGCTGGCCTGCCTCGTGGCCATCGGCGTCGCGGCCCGCAGGACGTTGCGGTAGGGCAGCAGCGGCGCGGGACTGCTCAACGGGTGGTACGACGGCCTGCCGAGTAGGCATTTCGCGCCAGGGGAAGGCACAGTGCTGGTATGGGCATTCAGGACGCCGTGCTGAGCCGGTTCGTCCGCGGCGGCGAGGACTGGACGCCGGTCACCGGGGGTGAGTCGCGGGCGGCAGTGCTGCGCAGCCCGGACGGAGCCTCGTTCGCGAAGGTCGTCGGCGCCGCCGCAGCCGAGGAGCTGGCGGGGGAGAGGGACCGCATCGAGTGGTGGCACGCCACCGGCCTCGCCGGTCCGGCCGTGCTGGACTGGTCGAGCGATGACGACGGCGCCTGCCTCGTCATGTCGGCCGTTCCGGGCGTCACGGCGGACCGTCTCGACCTCGATGGCCTGTCCGCGGTATGGCCGCACCTGGCGGAGACCGTCCGGGACATTCACGAGGTCTCGCCCGATCGGTGTCCCTTTCGGCGCGACCTTCCGGCCATGATGCAGCGGGCGCGCGACGTCGTCGGGCAGGACCGTGTGGTGCCGGACTACCTGCCTCAAGGCTGGCGCGACCGGCCAGCGCAGGACCTGCTCGACCGGCTCGAGACCGAGTATCCGGACCGTCTCGGCGACGAACGGCAGGAAGCTGTGGTCTGCCACGGTGATCTCTGTCTACCGAACATCGTCGTCGACACCGAGACCTCGCGCGTGAGCGGATTCGTCGACCTCGGCCGCGTCGGCCTTGCCGACCCGTACGCCGACATCGCGCTCCTGCTCGCCAGCGCCCGGGAGGTATGGCCGGACGAGGACGCCGGACGTGGCGCGGACGCGGTCTTCGCCACCCGGTACGGCGAGACGCTCGACGGCGCGCGCCAGTTGTTCTACCTCGAGCTGGACCCCCTGACCTGGTACGCCTAGTCTCGCGCTCGTGGCCGCCCGACCAGCAGAGGAGCAACGGCTGCGGGACCTGGCGCGACTGCGGCAGGTCCGCGACCGGATCGATCGCGAGTACGCCCGGCCGCTGAACGTCGAGGCGCTCGCCGGTGCCGCGCACATGTCCGCCGGTCACCTCAGCCGGGAGTTCAAGAAGGCTTACGGCGAGTCGCCGTACTCCTACCTGATGACGCGGCGCATCGAACGGGCCATGACATTGCTGCGGCGCGGCGAGATGAGCGTGACCGACGTGTGCTTCGCCGTCGGCTGCTCCTCGCTCGGGACGTTCACCACGCGGTTCACCGAGCTGGTGGGGATCTCGCCCGGCGCCTACCGCCGCGCAGGTGACGACGCCGTGGCCGGGATTCCGCCGTGCATGGCCAAGCGGGTCACCAGACCGGTCAGGAATCGAGAAGTCCTGCCGGCCGGTCACGACTAGCTTGTGGCGCATGGACATCACGATTCACGCCAGTTTCCTTCCGCACACCGACCCGGAGGCGTCATTGAGGTTCTACCGGGACGCCCTGGGTTTCGAGGTCCGCAAGGACGTCGGCTACGAGAACATGCGCTGGCTCACCGTCGGGCCACCGTCCCGGCCGGACACCAACATCGTCCTCTACCCGCCGACGGCGGATCCGGGCATCACCGAGGAGGAAGGCCGGGTCATCACCGAGATGATCGCCAAAGGGACGTTCGCCAGCATCATGCTTGCCACCGGTGACGTCGACGCCGCGTTCGAGCAGATTCAGGCCACCGGGGCCGAAGTCCTGCAGGAACCCACGGACCAGGACTGGGGCATGCGGGACTGCGCCTTCCGCGACCCCGCCGGCAACACGGTCCGCCTCCAGCAGGTCCCGTGAACGTGCCGATAACCCAGCCACGCACCCCTGAGCAACGCCGACGCGACACCGAGCACCGTCTCGCGAACGACGTCGACTGCTGGGTCGCCAGCGCCTCCGATGACGCCGCGTACCTCATCCCCCTGTCGTTCTCATGGGACGGACGGACACTGCTGCTGGCCATGGCCAGGAGTCAACGGACCGGAGCCAACCTCGCGAAGAACCCGACCGTCCGGATCGCGCTCGGAGCCACACGCGATGTCGTCCTTATCGACGGCGACGTCGACATTCTCGGGATCGACGAGCTCCCGCCCGAGGAGGGCGACAGGTTCGCCGCCCGATGCGGCTTCGATCCGCGCTCGCTCGCGGGATACTCGTGGTTCCGGGTGACTCCGAGGAGGATCCAGGCCTGGCGCGAGGAGGACGAGCTCTCCGGCCGCGACCTCATGCGCGCGGGCCGGTGGCTGGTCTGACCGATCGAGAGACGAAGCGAGACGAGCATGGTTGCACCGACTGAACAGGCGCCGCCGGCGGCGCACCCCGCGGACCGTCACGACCTCATCCGGGTCCACGGCGCCCGAGAGAACAACCTCAAAAACATCGACGTCGAAATCCCCAAGCGACGGCTGACCGTCTTCACCGGCGTCTCCGGCTCGGGAAAATCATCGCTGGTCTTCGCCACCGTCGCCGCCGAGTCGCGGCGGATGATCAACGAGACCTACAGCGCCTTCCTCCAGGGGTTCATGCCCACGCAGGCACGTCCCGACGTCGACGTCCTCGAGGGCCTGACCACGGCGATCATCGTCGACCAGGAGCGGATGGGCGCGAATCCGCGCTCGACCGTGGGCACCGCGACGGACGCCAACGCGCTCCTGCGGATCCTGTTCAGCAGGCTCGGGCAGCCGCACATCGGATCCCCGCAGGCGTTCTCCTTCAACGTCGCCTCCATCAGCGGCGCCGGTGCCGTGTCCTTCGAGAAGGGCGGCAGGCAGGTCAAGGAACGACGCGACTTCCAGATCACCGGCGGCATGTGCCCGGCGTGCGAGGGCACCGGGCGAGTCACCGACTTCGACCGCAGCGCGCTGTACGACGAGACGAAATCCCTCAGCGAGGGAGCGCTGAACGTCCCCGGGTTCAGTATGGACGGCTGGTACGGCCGCGTCTTCGCCGGCGCCGGGTTCGATATGGACAAGCCGATCGGCCGTTACAGCCGGCGCGAGCTTGACGACCTGCTGTACAAGGAGCCGACCAAGGTCAAGGTCGAGGGCGTCAACCTCACCTTCGAAGGACTGATCCCCAAGATCCAGAAGTCGATGCTGTCCAAGGACCGCGAGGCGATGCAGCCCCACATCCGCCGGTTCGTCGACCACGCGGTCACCTTCGCCACCTGCCCGGAGTGCGACGGCACCCGCCTGAACGAGGGCGCGCGCTCGTCACGGATCGACGGACTGAACATCGCGGACGCGTGCGCCATGCAGATCACCGATCTGGCCGAGTGGGTTCGAGGCCTCGACGAGCCCTCGGTCGGACCGCTGCTGACCACGCTGGGGGAGACCCTGGACAACTTCGTCGAGATCGGCCTGGGTTACCTCAGCCTGGACCGGCCGGCCGGAACGCTCTCCGGGGGTGAGGCGCAGCGGACGAAGATGATCCGCCACCTGGGGTCGGCACTGACCGACGTCACGTACGTCTTCGACGAACCCACGATCGGCCTACACCCGCACGACATCCAGCGGATGAACAACCTGTTGCTCCGGCTGCGGGACAAGGGCAACACCGTCCTGGTCGTCGAGCACAAGCCCGAGACGATCGCGATCGCGGATCACGTCGTCGACCTGGGCCCGGGCGCCGGAACCGAAGGCGGGAGTGTGTGCTTCGAGGGGAGCGTGGAAGGTCTGCGGACCAGCGATACGCTCACCGGCCGCCATCTGGGGGACCGGGCCGCTCTCAAGGAGATCGTCCGGACGCCGACCGGGGCCCTGGAGATCCGTGGCGCGGAGCAGAACAACCTCCGCGGTGTCGACGTCGATATCCCCACCGGGGTGCTCACCGTCGTCACGGGCGTGGCCGGGTCCGGCAAGAGCTCGCTGATCCACGGGAACCTGGCCGGACGGGAAGGCGTCGTGGTGATCGACCAGTCCGGCATCAGGGGGTCCAGGCGCTCGAACCCCGCCACCTACACCGGACTCCTCGAGCCGATCCGCAAGGCATTCGCGAAGGCCAACGGCGTCAAGCCCGCACTGTTCAGCGCCAACTCCGAGGGTGCCTGCCCCACCTGCAACGGCAACGGCGTGGTCTACACCGAGCTCGGCGTCATGGAGACGGTCGCCACCACGTGCGAGGAGTGCGAGGGGCGCCGCTTCCAGGCTTCCGTGCTGGAGTACACGCTCGGCGAGGGGGACGGCGCGCGTGACATCAGCCAGGTCCTGGCCATGTCCGTCGCCGAGGCCGAGGAGTTCTTCGGCACCGGCCCGGCCCGGACGCCGGCGGCGCACAAGATCCTCGACCGGCTCGCCGACGTCGGCCTGGGCTACCTCACGCTCGGCCAGCCGCTGACGACCCTCTCCGGCGGCGAGCGGCAACGGCTCAAGCTGGCGACACACATGGGGGAGACCGGCGGCGTCTACATCCTCGACGAGCCGACCACCGGACTGCACCTCGCGGACGTGGAGAACCTCCTCGCACTGCTCGACCGGCTCGTCGACGCGGGGCGGTCGGTGATCGTCATCGAGCACCATCAGGCGGTCATGGCACACGGTGACTGGATCATCGATCTCGGCCCCGGGGCCGGTCATGACGGTGGCCGGGTGGTGTTCGAGGGCACGCCGGCCGAGCTCGTCGCTGCCCGGCCCACCCTGACCGGCGAGCACCTCGCGGAGTACGTGACAGGCTGACGTCCCCGTCGACCTCTCCGCGTCACCCGGCGTCGTCATTCGTTCGGTGGATGACGACGCCGGAGGATCGTGCCGAGCATCGGGAGATGGAAACCGCGCCCTCGTCCCGGGCTCTGCGCATCGGCTCGACGCTGTGGCTGGCGCAGCCCGTCTACCTTCTGGTCGAACTGCTCGCCACCGGGCTCTCCAGGGCGCCGTACAGCCTGCTGCACAACACCATCAGCGACCTGGGGGCGACCACGTGCACGACGATCCCGTATCCGGCTGAGGACGTCCCGGTGTGCTCGCCGTTGCACACTGTGGTGAACGCCTCGTTCGTGGTGTTCGGGCTTGCCATGGCGGTGGGAGCGGTGCTGCTGCGGCGCGTGCTTCCGCGGGGTCGGACGACGACGGCGGCCGTGGTGGCGTGGGTCATCGCGGGCGCGTCGTCGATCGGAAGCGGCCTGACTCCGCTCGACCAGATGCTCACCCTGCATGCTCTGGTCTCGGCCCCGGGCATCGTCCTGAGCGGAGCGGCGATGGTGCTCACCGGGGCGGCGGTGATTCGTTCGCGACGGTCCGGGGCGTGGTGGCTGATCGTGATGGGGGCGTTGAGCGCCGCGGCCGGACTGCTCATGCTCGTGCGGCTCGAGGTGCAATGGGGTGGCCTGATCGAGCGGCTCGCCCTGTGGCCGTCGTTCGTGGCGTGCGCATTCATCGCCCTGGACGTCGTGCGCCGTCCGGCGGTGGTCCCAGTGAACCTGTGACGGGAGCGGGCTCGGCCGGCGACAGGTCAGTGATCAGGCGTCGCCCGCCGGAGTGTCGCCTCCGGTCCGTCGCTGGTTGGCGAGGAACCGCGCCTTCTTCTGGCGATTGCCGCAGGTGTTCATCTCGCACCACCGACGGCTCCGACTTCGGCTGGTGTCGAAGAACGCCGCTCGACACGTCGGCGAGGCGCACAGGGCCATCCGCCCTTCGCGTTCACCGGTGAGTATGCCGATGGCGTCGGCGGCGATCACCGCCAGTGCGTCGGTGACACCGTCGAGCCGCCACTCGCGCCGGCCGTCGAGCGTCAGAACCGGCGCGGGCCGGCCCTGCGTGGTGCGGTCATTGATGGTCCGGACGGCCTGGGGCGGCAGCGGATGATCGCTCGCCCGCGCCGTCGCCGCGGCATGGATCGCCTCCCGTAGCTGCCGGGCGAGCGTGAACTCGTCGGTGGTGCAGGAGCCCACCGGGAGGCCGTTCACGGCGAGCCAGTCGAGCAGGCGCTGCGGCGTCGGGATCCGTTCGACTGGGTCCCCACGACGTTCGGTCAACGTTGCCGTGAAGCTGGTCGACAACACGCTACCGAGGCGGAACTCGGGGAGGCGGTCAGGCATGGAACCACCTTAGCCGGTTGCGCAGCATGCCGTGCGCCTGCTAGAACCGGCATAGCTGGTTCACAGAGTACGTGGCCGGCCCCACTGTCAGGAGGACACATGCCACGCCCGACCGACGACGTGCACCCGTTCGACGCCCGCGCCACCGACTCCGACCTGGAAGATCTGCGAGCCAGGATCGCCGCGGCGCGGCTCCCGGAGCCGGAGACGGTCTACCGTCCCGCGCCCGATCCGCGGCGCTGGGACCAGGGGGTTCCGCTCGGTGACCTCGCGGCGGTCCTGGACCACTGGCGCACCGCGTATGACTGGCGCAGGTTCGAGCGTCGTCTGCGGGAGATCGGCCAGTTCCGCACGGTCATCGACGGCCTGGGGATCCATTTTCTTCACCGCCCCTCACCCCGACCCGATGCCACGGCGCTGATCCTCACGCATGGCTGGCCGGGAAGCGTGGCGGAGTTCACCGCCGTCGTCGACCAGTTGGCGGACCCGGCGGATCCTGCGGCGCCGGCCTTCCATGTGGTCGTCCCATCGCTGCCGGGTTTCGGCTACAGCGACAAGCCGGCCGTGACCGGCTGGGGCACCGAGAAGATCGCGGCGGCCTGGGTGGACCTGATGAATCGGCTCGGGTACGACACGTTTCTCGCCCACGGCGGCGACTGGGGAGGGAACATCACGACGATCCTCGCCGGGCGGTACCCCGACCACGTTCTGGGGATCCACACCACGTTCGCGCAGGGACCTCCCGGACTGACGATGGACGGGCTCACGGACGCCGAGCGCACCTGGGCCGAGTCGACCCGCGACTTCTGGAGCAACCGCGCCGCGTACGCGAAGCAACAGGCGACCCGGCCGCAGACGATCGGGTACGCGCTCGTGGACTCACCGGCAGGGCTGCTCGCCTGGATGCTGGACAAGTTCGCCGAGTGGTCGGATACCGAGGACTCTGCGTTCGAGAGGATCCCGGTGGACCGGATCCTCGACGACGTCACGCTGTACTGGCTGACCCGGACCGCGGCCTCGGCGGCCCGGATCTACTACGAGAGTCACGATTCGCTCGACCCGGAACTGCGCGTGGACGTGCCGTCGGCCCTCACCATGTACCCGCGCGACCCCGAGAAGTGCCCGCGCCCGTGGGCCGAGCAGCGGTATCGCCGGATCGTCCGGTGGCACGAGCCCGAGGCCGGCGGTCACTTCCCGTCTCTGGAGGTACCCGGTGACTTCGTCGCAGATCTTCGGGAGGGGCTCGCGGCGGTGTTGGCTGCGCCGGCTCGGTGATCGCCGCGCTCGGAAGGGGCCGGGGCCGTCCTGAGCGCTAGCGGACCAGCAGGTCGGCGGCGATCTCGCGCGCCTCCATCAGCAGGCCGTGGCCGCTGATGCCCTGATGAGCGAACGCGCCCTCGAGGAGGAGGAACAGGTGCCGTGCCAGACGCTGTGGGTCGGCTGCGGCGGGGGAGTCCTCGGCGATGAGCACGCAGAGCTGCTCCTCGATGGATTGCTTGTGGTAGCGGATGACGGCGTAGGCCGGATGGTCGGGCGGTATCTCGGCCGCGGCGTTGAGGAACGCGCAGCCGCGGGTGATGGCGGGGGAGTCCTCGGCGTAGACGTCGAAGACGGTCAGGGCGCGGGGCGGGACAGCATCCGCCAGTCGGTCCTGGAGGTGCTGCCACCAACCGGAATGGCGATTCTGCAGATAGCTCGTGACGAGGGAGTCCTTGGAGCCGAAGTTGTTATACAGCGTGCGCTTCGTGACGCCGGACTCGGCGGCGATCGTGTCGACCCCGACGGCGTGGATCCCGTGGTCGTAGAACAGCTCTGAGGCAACCTCGAGGATCTGCCGTGCACCGGGCGTCAGATCGTCGATATCCGTTTCCTCGAAATTCACGCTCACCTCTTGCGTTCACAGGTCTGTGAAAGTACGTTGCTGCCGTAGGTTCACAGATCAGTGTAGGGGGTGTCGTGATGGTCCTGGTCAGCAAGCTGTGGGGTGCTATTCGGGAGGTTGCCGCCGCGGTGGATACGGCGAATGCCATGCGTCATGGCACACCGGTCTCCGAGGATGCGCGGCGTCGGTGCGCGCACCGGGAGCCGGACTATCACTCGCTGCTCGGCGCCTGAGCAGAGCTCAGCGAAGAGCGAGAGGGCGCGGCAGGGTGGCGACGCCCTGCCGCGCTTCTGTCTGACGTGTCGCCCGGCGACGACACCTCCTCGGGTCACGCCGTCGGTGGGGGAGTAGCGGCATGTAGCCGGTGATTGTGCCGGGCGATGACAGCGAAGCCAGGAATGAAGGCGGCGGGAGCGACGACCGCGACGCTCCACCAGGGCCAGCCCGTGGCGGCGGTCACGGCGGGCACGCCGGCGATGATGGCGCCCGCGCCGAGCGCGCGGAGGATTCGCGCGCCGAGTGCCGCGGGCGGATCGCGCCACCAGGACAGACGGCGAGACGCGTGTGTGTTGCTGATGCGCAGTTGCGCCAGGGTGGCGAGCAGGACGCCGCCACCGAACAGCAGCAGGCCCAGGACGGTCATGGCTTGGACGTTGCCACGACGCGGGATTGGTCGCAAGAAGCCGGTCAGGCAGGGCTCGCCCGTGGTGGCGTGAAGACGATGCTTTCGGTCCGGGCCGTCATGACCGGGCGGGCAGCACACAGAACTCGTTGCCGGACGGGTCGACGTAGACCCGCCAGGGCAGCTCGCCCCAGTCGGGGTGGAGTTCGTGTCCGCCGCGCTCGGCGATGCCGGCGGCGACCTCGTCCGCGTCGTCACCGGCCTCGAGCCGGATGTCGAGATGCAGTCGGTTCTTCGCCACACCCTTGGGCTCGGGCTCTGGGCAGAACTCGAGAAGCGGGCCGCGGCGGGAAGGGTGGCGAAGCGTCCGCGGGGCGACTCCCGGCGCATTCGTCCATCCGGTGAGCCAGGACCAGAACTCACTGTCGCGGACGGGGTCGGCCGAATCGAGGGGGAGTGCGGCGATCGGGCCGGTCCCGGTGTAGGCGTCCCGATGCTCCATGACGCAGAACGGGTTGCCCTCGGGATCGGCGAGAACCACCCACGGCACCTCACCCTGGCCGATGTCGACGTGCCGCGCACCGAGCGCGACGAGTCGTTCGACCACCTCGCCCTGACGGTCGCCGCCGAGCAGGTCGAGATGGAACCGCTGAGGCTCGGACGGCGGCGCGGGCACCCGCGCGAAGCACAGATCGAGGACGGGACCACCCTCGATCGTCATGCGTGTCTCGACGACGTCGGCCTCGTCGGTGAGGCGGTCACCGCCGACGGCCGCCTCCCAGAACCCGCCCAGTCGCCGTGGGTCGACGGCGTCGAAGATGAGGTTCTCCAGGTACATGGTCCCAACGTACGCGCCGGGGGAGTCGAGGCAGCCGTCGGTGGTAGAACGCCGCCACGTGCCATGCGAACGGGGCGTCGGCGATGCTGTGCATGTGAGGTATGTGTCCCGGGTGCCGCGAACGCCGCTGGACGGACTGATCGACGACATCTACTACCTGGCGGGCGAGCCGCCGTACGCTCGGTTGACGCTGCCGCCGTCGCCGGCGGCGTTTCTCGTCGTCAACCTCGGGACACCCTTCTGCATTCGGGCCGGTCCGGGCCTCGCGACGGAGGCGTACGCCGACGGCTGCGTGGTGACCGCGTCCACGCGCGCGGTGGAGTTCGGCTATCCACCCGGGACGCGCTCAGTCGGCGTGCACTTCAAACCGTGGGGACCCGCGGCATTCCTGCCGATTCCCGCGGCGGAGTTGTGTAACCGTCCGGTGACGGTCGAGCAGGTGTGGGGCGCGCCCGCCGTTGCGGAGCTGCGAGACCGGCTGGCCGCGGCGGGCGGACCGCAGGAGATGCTGACCATCCTCGAGGAGGAGCTCATGCAACGCCTGGGTGAGATTTCCGGGCTCGAGTTGGTTCGCCATATGGGCGACGTCATCGCGGCAACCCGCGGGGCGGTGCCGATCGGTGACCTGCGGGAGGCATCCGGTGTCAGCAGCACTCACCTGACCCAGACGTTCAAGAGACTGATCGGCGTCACGCCGAAGCGGCTGGCCCGCAGCTACCGCTTCATGGCCACCGTGTTCTCGATCGACCCGGCCGGACCGGTCGACTGGGCCGAGCTCGCCGCCGGCTCGGGCTACTACGACCAGGCGCACTTCGGCCACGAGTTCCGGACGTTCACCGGGCTCACCCCGACGCGATACCTCGAAGTGCGCCGGCAATTCCTCCGCGAGCATCCCGGCCACGCGCTGGACAGCTGGCCACTACCGGCCGATTGATTTTGTACAAGCGCTGCAGGGTCGCGCCTGCCTACCGTGCCAGGGCATCCCACAGGAAGGAACCCGCATGGGCACGGTGGTCATGTACAACGTGGTGTCAGTGGACGGCTTCATCGCCGATGAGCAGGACCGGCCCGGGCACCTCTTCGACTGGTACTTCAACGGTGATGTCCCGTTGGATGAGAGTGGCCAAATGACGGTCTCGCAGACGTCGTACGACTACACCAGACCGTACTGGGACCGGGTCGGGGTGACGATCGTCGGCCGTCACGTCTTCGACCTGACGAACGGGTGGGACGGGAAGCCTCCGGGTGGGGTCGACCACGTGGTCGTCGTGACGCACCGGCCGGAGCCCGACGGCTGGAATCCCGAGGGGGCTTATCACTTCGTCGACGGTGTCGAGGCGGCCATGGCCAAGGCGCAGGAGCTTGCGGGGGATCGGGTCGTCGAGGTGGCCGCCGGCGACGTGGGCGGACAGGTCCTGGCCGCCGGTCTGGTCGACGAGGTGCGGATGGACGTCGTGCCCGTGGTGTTCGGTTCCGGCAAGCGGTACTTCGGGTCGATCGACACACAGCACCTGCTGGACGATCCTGACGTGGTGACCCAGGGCGACCGTGTGCTCCACCTGCGTTATCGCGTGCGCCGATGATCGGTTGCACATGCAGATAGGCGCCGACGGTGTCGACTGACCGGACTGGGAGCCTCTAAGCCTTAGGTCTGATCCGATAAGGTACATTATGTCATTCTGCAGTCGGCGTAGTGCACCTGATGCATCACGCCGGTCCCCTGGGCGGCGAGCAGCCACAGGCCGGTCGGCCAAGGCTCTGCCCTGGACAGATGTCGCTGCGGACGGCGGGGTCAGGTGATGAATCGGCTAGGACAGTCTCGAAGTTGGGACAGAACTGATGTGAATGGGCTCTTCGGCTAGCCGATCGCATGCAGAACTAGCCGGAAGCTATCGACGAGCGTCGCCGGCTTGAGTCGACTGAGCGCGCCGTCGCGGTCAACCCACTCGTACGCGTTGTGCTCACCGGGCGCGAGCTGGACAGGAGTTCCCCAAGGAACCTGCAGGTAGTAGATGGCCCAAGCGACGTCATGGGTGCGGACCGGCGTGAGGTCGCCTGAGATCCCGGTCTCCTCGTCCAGTTCGCGGGCTGCCGTTGAATCGATGTCTTCCCCCGGCTCGCGGCACCCCGAAGGGAAGCCCCACGCCCAGTCACCGGCTTCGCCGACGGGAAACTCGGCGCTGTGAAGCAGCAGGAATCGCCGGCCTACTGGTGAGTCGCTGAAGACGGCGACCACGGCGCCGCCCGGAGTCGTCGCCGAACCGGTCACACGCCATGTCTACACGAGGCACCGAGCGCGACACACCATGATCCCCGGCGACGCGGCTATTCGCCTGTGCATCGCATCAGATAAATCATCTGGGGCACATGACAGCACTGCCCCACCGACACTCTCTGCACGCAGTGGGACTATTGCGCGCATGACACGGAACGGGACATCGGCCGCGGAGAGGTGCATCTTCTGCGCCATCGCGACCGGACACGCCGAGGCCAGTGTGGTGTACGAGGACGAGATCGTTGTGGCCTTTATGGACCTGAACCCCGTCACGCCCGGCCATCTTCTCGTCGTGCCACGCAAGCACGCGGTGGGCCTCGAAGACCTCGATCGAGTCATCGGTGCTCACGTTTGGTCGGTCGGTCATGACATGGCACGAGCGTTGCGACGCTCAGACATGGGCTGCGAGGGGATTAACGTCTTTGTCTGTGACGGCGAGGTCGCCTTTCAGACGGTCTTCCACTTCCACCTTCACGTCATCCCTCGCTACGCAGGAGACGGCTGGACCATCTGTCCCGAGTCGCAGGAGCGCGAGAGGTCGCTCCTCGACAGCGACGCGCAAGCGATCAAAGACGCCATCACGTCGACGCACTGACTGGTGACGTCCCCTCGTGCCTGGATGGAGTGCCAGGACGAGTCTGTCGCTCAGTCAGGTTCAGCGGCTCGCCTAGATTCACGAGCTCCTCACCGGCACCAGTAAGTCATTCCCCTACCGAGTCGCCGGCATGCTTCTGCTCCTCTACGCCCAGTCGGTAGTCAAGGTCGTTACCTTCCCGACCAGCATCGTCGACGACAGCGAGACGGGCATGAGCATGACGCTCGGCGGGCACCCGACTGACGTTCCCGAACGTTCGCGTCGCTCATCAGGGAGCATCTCGCCACGCGCCCCAATCTCCGTACCGGCGCTGGCACCGACAGCCCCTGGATGTTTCCCAACACACTCGCTGGACGCCACCTGCACCCCAACACCGTCATGGACCGACTCCGCGACCTCGGCATCAACCTCCTCGGCGCCTGCAACCGAGCCATCGGCGAACTCGTCCTCAAATGGCCACCTCGCTCGTCGCCGAGGCCCTCTGCTACCGCACCCAGGTTGGGTTTCTGCACGCCGACAAGGCCGCAGAACCCTGGGCGCGCTATACCGGCCGCCACATGCGCGAGCCGTAATACTCCAGCAGGGCACTGCGCCAAACTACGAGAAATCCGCACGCTCATGCCGAAGGACGGGCGGCTCTCAGATGGTTGACTGCGACGAGCCGGCAGCCGGGGCGCATGAGGCCAGATGCCCGCACCCACCTGCGGCAACAACCCGTTCGACCTGCTCTGAGAATAAGGAGCAGTCGCACATGACGTGAAGTGCCTTCGTATATAACGGATCATTCGTTTATACTCGAGCGTCATGAGCAAGCAACGCCCCCTCGCCGGCCGGGTCGCTCTCGTCGCCGGCGCCACCCGCGGCTGTGGTCGCGCGATCGCTGTCGAGCTCGGAGCGCTCGGTGCCACCGTCTACGGAAGCGGCCGCACGACGCGCGACGAGCGCTCGGAGATGGACCGACCAGAGACGATCGAGGACACTGCGGAGCTTGTCGATGCCGCGGGCGGGACCGGGATCGCTGTCCGCTGCGACCATGCCGTTGGGGCCGACGTCGCGGCGTTGGTAGAGCGGATCCGCGCCGAGCAGGGCCGCCTAGACGTGCTCGTCAACGACGTCTGGGGCGGCGATCCGTTCACCCGCTGGGTCAAGGGCGTGTGGGAGCACCCGCTCGAGGACACGCTCCGGACCGTGCGCAACGGAATCGAGACGCATCTCATCACCGCGCACCACGCGCTGCCTCTGCTGATCGAGACCGGAGACGGGCTGGTCGTGGAGGTCGGTGACGGCAAGGCCGGCGTCCCGTTCCGAGGCGTCGTCGCCTACGACCACGTCAAGGAGGCGGTCGTGCGGCTCGGCTTCTCGCTGGCGGCCGAGCTGCGCCCGTACGGTGCGACCGCGCTGTCCGTGACTCCGGGCTTCCTGCGCTCCGAGGCGATGCTCGAGAACTTCGGCGTCACGGAGGCGACCTGGCGCGACGCCTCCGACGCCCACGGTGGCTACTTCCGCTACTCCGAGACGCCTTACCTCCTCGGCCGCGGAGTCGCGGCGCTCGCCGCCGACCCCGACCGAGCCCGCTTCGCCGGGCAGTGCCTCGGCTCGTGGGACCTTATGCACACCTACGACTTTTCGGACATCGACGGCGAGCGCCCGGACTGGGGCCTGGTCGACGCGGAGGCTCGAGCGGCCGACGCCGAGGCCGCGCTGCCCGCGGGCGAGTAGATGCCGCGTCCGCGCACCGTCTCCGACGAGACCGTCCTAGACGGCGTCCTCGCGCTCGCCCACCGCGTCGGCCCGGCGAAGCTGACGCTAGCCGCCGCGGCCCGCGAGGTCGGCCTCTCTCCCGCCACCCTGATCCAGCGCTACGGCACCAAGCACGAGCTGCTGCTCGCTGCAGACCGTCGCGGCGTAGAGCTGTGGGTCACCCCGGTCGAGGAGGCTGAGCACCCCTCGCCGCTGGACCGGGTCGTGGAGGGCCTGCTCGGTGCGGTGGACCCGGACATGACCCCAGAGGAAATCGCGAACTCGGTGGCCATGCTCCAGCTCGATCTCGTCGAGCCCGACTTCCACGCAGAGACCTTGCGCGGCGCGCGCCGCCTACGCGCGGCGCTCGAGCGACACCTGCAGGCGGCGTCGGTCGCCGGCGAGCTTCGTGACGGCACGGACGTCGGGGCCCTCGCCAAGCTCGTCGAAACGACCTATCACGGTGCCATGATCGGCTGGGCGCTGCACCGCGAGGGATCTCTCGAGGAGTGGATGCGCGAGCAACTCGAGGAGGTCCTCAGAGCCAGCCGCGTTCCGTCGTCGTGAAGCTGCCCCTGCGTAGTCGACGACGCCGATCTTGCCCGGGTGCGGCGGATACGCCCGATCTTGATACGCAGCGTGTCCAGTATTCGAGCGGGACCGGCCGTGCGCCCTCCCCAGCCGATCCTGCGACAGCTCCTCGCCCCCCGGGGCGGCACGTGGGCATCTCGATCGCGCCTGACGCGATGTCGTGGTCCAGGACCTCGCCGGTCACACGGGGTCACTCAAGGCGGTACACGTCTTCAGTGATCGTGCGTCCTAGCCCCGGTGACCACGACGATTCCTCACCGACCTTCGCGAAGCCGTTGCGCGTCAGGACCCTGGCTGAGCCGAGGTTGTGCTGAGCGGCGCGAGCATGGAGCGGGCGTATGGGTTCGCGTGCCAGAAACAGCCGCAGCGCTTCCGAGGCGATCCCCCGCCCCCATCGCGCCGGATCGATCCAGTAGGTCACCTCCCGGTCGCCCTCGACGGTGAAACCGGCGATCATCCCGACGACGTGCCCGTCATGCTCGACCGCGAGGTCGGCGACGGTCGGGTCGGCACGTACGCGACGGTAATGCTCGTCGAAAGCCGCGCGGTCTGCTGGGTCCGGCCGCGTGAACGCTGCCATGGCGATGGCGGCGTCGTCGCACTCCCAGCGATAGAGCTGGTCCAGATCGGCGTCGTTCAACGGCCGGAGAGAGACACCCATGCGGCGAGAGTACGGGGCGCCGCTGACGCGAAAATGATGCTCACGATGGAAGAGGTTCTCCCTATGCTCGGCCTCTATGAGCACGCGGGTCGCCTACCGACCGCTCCCCCTCGACCAGTCCGACGTCTCGTACGCGCACGGTCCCGCGTCGTTCGTTCAACCGGACGTGCCCGTGGGTAAGACCGTCGAGATTTGTTTGGACGACAGTGCGGTTTATCCTGGAACGTCGCGCAAGATATGGATCCATATTCCAGCAGCATATGATCCGGCGAAACCAGCTGCTCTCTCGATATTCCAGGATGGTTGGTGGTATCTCGATCCGGCCGGCGAAGTTCGCGCCGGTATGGTTCTCGACAACCTCGTTCAGCATGGCGAGATTCCAGTCACGATCGGCGTATTCGTGGATCCCGGCGTGTTCGATGGCGTCAATGAGTCAGAAGGGCGCAGGAACCGCAACCGCGAGTACGACGCGTTCGACGATCGATACGCCACGTTTCTCTTGGATGAGGTCATTCCCCACGTCAGGCGTCACGTCTCAATCAGTAGCGATCCGGACTGGTGGGCGATCTGTGGTGGTAGCAGCGGTGGCAACTGTGCCTTCACGGCGGCATGGTTGCGACCAGGC
The DNA here is from genome assembly GCF_042680605.1 of Georgenia deserti. Lineage (NCBI taxonomy): Bacteria > Bacillati > Actinomycetota > Actinomycetes > Allobogoriellales > Allobogoriellaceae > Georgenia > Georgenia deserti. The sequence goes on along the minus strand of NZ_JBHUEE010000004.1, from coordinate 48,124 downwards.
CGCTTTCGACGCGTGATCTGCTTCTTGTCCAGTTTTGCTCAAATGCCCGGTGGCAACCCGTACCCTCGGCTTATTCCGCATTCGTCGCGTAAGCCATTACGCATCTTCATGCAGGCCGGGCATCGTGACCTCCGCTGGAACGAATCCGAGCGGAACTGGCTGGCTGAGAACCTACGTACCGCGGCTGCGTTGGCGGAATCGTCCTACGACTTCCGACTGGTGTTGGGCGACGGCGGCCACAGCCTTAATCATGGCGGAGTTCTCCTTCCCGACGCTTTGCGCTGGCTATTCCGAGGGGACGGTGCGATGCGCCCGCATGGTTAGGCTGAGCGACATGCCCGCCTCGGTCCCCCGGATCACCACGCGCAACGCGCGGTTCCAGCAGTGGCAGGCGTTGCTGAGCAACCGCACCAAGCGCCGGCGCCTGGGTGCGTTCGTCGTGCAGGGCGTCCGGCCGATCACCATGGCGGTCGAGCACGGGTGGCGCGTGGACGCCGTGCTGTTCGACGCCGAGCGGCGCCTGTCCGAGTGGGCGCGCACGATTCTCGAGACCGTCGACGCGGCCCACTACGCCCTCTCCCCCGCCCTGCTCGCCGAACTGGGCGAGAAGGACGACGGCGCGCCGGAACTCCTCGCGGTCGTCTGCCTCCCTGAGGACACTTTGGACAGGATCACCCCAGGGCCGGACTTCCTCGGCGTCGTTTTCGACCGACCGGCGGGGCCTGGAAACCTCGGCTCCGTCATTCGGTCCGCCGACGCCTTTGGCGCGGGCGGCGTCATCGTCACCGGCCACGCCGCGGACCCGTACGATACCGCCGCGGTGCGCGCGAGCACCGGGTCACTCTTCGCAGTCCCGACGGTACGTACCGCCTCACCGCGCGACGTCCTCGCCTGGGTGGAGGCCCACCGTTCGGCGGGAGTTCCGATCCAGATCGTCGGGACCGACGAGCACGGCGCAGCCGACGTCTTCGACGCCGATCTCACCGGCCCGACGTTGCTCGTCATCGGCAACGAGACCTCCGGGCTGAGCACTACCTGGCGCGACGCCGTCGACCAGATGCTGCGGATCCCGATGACCGGCTCGGCCAGCTCGCTCAACGCCGCCAACGCGGCCAGCGTGGTGCTCTACGAGGCGCGGCGGCAACGGTCCCGGGACTGAGCGCCCCTCTCCCCCGCGGCGTCACCGCCAGCGGAAGTGCACGAACACCCGTCCGAAGTTGCGCGAGTCCTTCTCCACGCGGTGATACCTGGCCTTGACGTCCTTGCGGTCGAGAAACCGCAGCACCCGCTTCTTGAGCTGCCCAGAGCCCTTGCCCGGGATGATCTCGACGACGGACGCCTTCGTGGCTTCGGCCTCGTCGAGAATGTCGGCGAGGGCGCGGTCGATCTGGCCACCACGGTTGTAGATGTCGTGCAGATCGAGCTTCAGCTTCATGGGTCGCAGTCTCTCAAAGCGCTGCCGGCCCGCCGATCTCTTGGCACGCTGACTGCCATGAACCCGCTCGCCCGCCGGCGGATCGTCGCCTACGCGCTCGATGCCACCGGCTATGTCGGCATCGCGGCCGCCATGATCCCGCTGGGCCTGCTGGCCAGGCGCGCAGGCTGGGGCGATTCCCAGGCGTTCGTCATCTCGGCGAGTGCGGTACCGGTACTTCTCGCGACCGCGATCGCGACTCGCGCCGAGATCAGAGGCGGCACCTGGGGCAAGCGCCGTCAGGCACTACGGGTGGCGGCGCCCGATGGCGCCGCATTGAGCCTCGGGCCGGCACTGGCGCGCAACGTGCTCAAGATCGCGATCCCCTGGCACCTGGGCCACCTCGTGGCCATCGAGGGCGCGTTCGGTGGCTTCGACGAGCCGCGCCCGACCCTCGTGGTCACGACCGTGGCGACGTACCTGATCATCGGCGTCGGCCTCTGGGGCGTCCTCCGCCGTTCGGGTGTGACGGCGTACGACGCCGTCGCCGGCTCTCGGGTCCGTCCGGGCTGATCCGCTGGTCGCCCGGCGGCGGACGGCAGTGGATGTCGAGAACGCGACGTCGGCTCCGTCCCCTGGATGAACGCGGCCACAATGGGCACGCACCGAGCGAGGAGAACACGATGGCCAAGTACCTACTGCTCAAGCACTACCGCGGCGCACCGGAGGCGGTGAACGACGTCCCGATGGACCGGTGGACGCCGGAGGAGGTCGCCGCCCACGTGCAGTACATGAACGACTTCGCGGCCCGGCTGGAACGCACAGGCGAGTTCGTCTCCAGCGACGCACTCTCCCCCGAGGGCACCTTCGTGCGCTACGACGGCGAGGGAAGACCACCGGTGACGGACGGCCCGTTCCCTGAGACCAAAGACCTCATCGCGGGCTGGATGATCATCGACGTCGAGACCTACGACCGGGCTGTGGAACTCGCCGGCGAGCTCTCCGCGGCCCCGGGTGCCGGCGGCCGGCCCATCCACGAATGGCTCGAGCTGAGGCCATTTCTCGGCGAGGCACCGACGGTCGCGGACTGAGACGTGGACGGCGCGTTGGTCCGCCGCGTCGTTCCGGAGGTGATCTCCGTCCTCGTCCGTCGTGGCGCCGGGTTCGCGTCGGCCGAGGACGCCGTCCAGGACGCCCTGGTCGAGGCGTGGCGGGTCTGGGACCACGACAGTGCGCCCGGGGATCCGAAGGCCTGGTTGGTCACGGTGGCGTGGCGGAAATACCTCGACGCTGTTCGTTCCGAGGTCGCCCGGACCAGGCGGGAGGAAGCAGTGCACGCCGCGCCGGAGCCGGGACCCGTCTCCGGTGTGGACGACACGCTGTGGCTCTACTTCCTCTGTGCCCACCCGTCGCTGACGCCGGCGTCCGCGGTCGCGCTGACTTTGCGCGCCGTCGGCGGGTTGTCGACCCGGCAGATCGCGGCGGCCTATCTCGTGCCCGAGGCGACCATGGCCCAGCGCATCTCCCGCGCCAAGCACGCCGTCGCCGCCGCGGAGCTCGGCGAGCCGGGCGACGTAGCGACCGTCCTGCGGGTCTTGTACCTCATCTTCAACGAGGGCTACTCGGGCGACGTCGATCTCGCCGCGGAAGCGATCCGCCTGACGCGTCAGCTCGCTGCCGGGGTCGATCATCCCGAGGTCGCCGGACTCCTCGCGCTGATGCTGCTCCACCACGCGCGCCGGCCGGCCCGCATCGATGCCGACGGCGAACTTGTCTCGCTCGCCGACCAGGACCGCGGGGCCTGGGACACCGAGCTCATCGCCGAAGGCGTACGGATTCTGCAGGCCGCTCTCGCCCGGGACCGACTCGGCGAGTTCCAGGCGCAAGCAGCCATCGCCGCCCTCCACGCGGATGCACCGAGTACCGAGGAGACCGACTGGGCCCAGATCGTCGAGTGGTACGACGAGCTTCTCGCCCTGACACCCAACCCGGTCGCCGCGCTGAACCGCGCGGTGGCCCTCGGCCACGCCGACGGCCCGCGGGCAGGTCTCGCGGCACTGGCCGCGCTCGACCCTGAGCTCCCCCGGTACGACGCCGCGGCCGCGCATCTGCACGAGCGGCACGGCAACCGGTCTGAGGCCGCCCGGCTGTACGCCCGCGCCGCCGACAAGGCCGGCAGCGTCGCGGAGCGCCGCAACCTCACCCGGCAGGCGGCCCGCCTGAATGCCGAGCGGCACGCTGAGGCGTAGCAGCGTGTCCCGCGGATCCGATCAGATGGAGCTCAGGCGCGGCACCACGTCGGCGACCAGCGCGTTCGCCCAGGGCTCGGGGTCCTGGTACGGCGGCGGCATGACCGAGACCAGTGAGATACCGAGCTCGGCGTAGGCCTCCATCTCGCGCAGGAAGGAGTCCTGGTCCCCGAGCACGTCGGCCGGGTACAGCATCGTCTTCTCGATGGCGTCGTAGTCGGTGCCGAGGCGGTCGCAGTGGTCGCGGAGCACCTCGAGCTTGTGCCGCACCGTGTCGAGGCCCTCCTGCCCGGGTGCGCCGAACAGGTTGCACGCCTGGGCGTACTGGGCGACCAGGCGCAGCGTCTTCTTCTCTCCCCCACCCCCGACCATCGTCGGGACCGTGCCGCGGACCGGCCGCGGCAGGCAGATCGTCTCGGCCAGCCGGTAGTGCCGGCCCTCGTACGCGCCGTCGTCGTCGGACCACATCTGCTCACAGATCTGCAGTGTCTCCTCCAGCCGCTCGAACCGCTCCGCCGTCGGCGGGAACGGCACCCCGAGCCCGGCGTGCTCCCGGTCGTACCACGCCGCCCCGATGCCCAACATGGCCCGCCCGCGCGAGAGCACGTCCAGTGTGGCAACCGTCTTGGCCAGCAGGCCCGGGTGGCGATACGTCACGCCGGTGACCAGCAGACTCAGCCGGACATTCGCCGTGATACCGGCCAGATAACCGAGCGTGGTGTATCCCTCGAGCATCGGCTCGTACGGTCCGCCGACATCCAGCATCTGGAACCAGTGATCCATGACGGTGAAGGTGTGGACTCCCCCGGCGTCGGCGATCTCCGCCGTCGTGGTGAGGTGGTCGGTCAGAGTGGTCTCCCACTCGGGCTGGGTGAAGCTGAAGTAGTGCACACCGAGATCCATCCTTCGATGCTAGGAGTCGTACCCCGGTCTGGGGCCGGTCTCAAGCACACGAACTCGCATGTTCATGATCTCCTCGCCGCCTTGACATGTCGTGGCCACGACCCAGCGCTCTGCCCGGCCGCCGAGCGCTTCTTGTGTCCTGAACCGAGCGGTGGAAGCCTGCTGTGGCCCACGTCTGTCTCGATACCTGTCACGATCCGGGGAGGCTCATGCGTTTCGTCGTTTACGGTGCCGGCGCGATCGGCGGCGTGGTCGGCGCCCGGCTGCACCAGCACGGCCATGACGTCACGGCGATCGCCCGCGGCGACCACCTCGAGGCCGTGGCAGCACACGGCTTGCAGATTCACGATCCCACGGGCTCGCAGCGCGTACCGCTCGACGTGGTCGGCCATCCCGCGGCCATCGACTGGCGCGGGGACGAGGTGGTGCTGCTGTGCGTGAAGAGCCAGCACACGGCCTCCGTCCTGCATGACCTGGCAGCCGTGGCACCGGACGACGTCCCTGTCGTGTGCCTGCAGAACGGCGTGAACAACGAGCGTGAAGCCCTGCGCCGCTTCCCCCACGTCTACGGCGTCATGGTCGCTCTCATGGCCGCTCACCTCCAACCTGGCGTGGTCACTGCCTACTACTCCCCCGTCACCGGTGTCCTGGACATCGGCCGCTACCCCGACGGCGTCGACGAGACGGCACGCTCGATCGCCGCCGCGTTCGAGGAGTCGACACTGGCCTCGCAGGCCCGGACGGACATCATGCGCTGGAAGTGGCGCAAACTCATCATGAACCTCTCCAACGCGATCGGCGCGGCCACCGGCCGACAGTTCGGCACCGGACTGTGGGAACGCGCCGCCGCCGAAGCCGACGCCTGCCTGGCCGCCGCAGGCATCGACGCCGTGCCAGCGGCGGAGGACAAGGCCCGCCGCGAGTCCGTCCTCACCCTCGGTGAGGTGCCGGGCGCGCCGCACCCTGGCAGTTCGTCGTGGCAGTCGCTGGCCCGGCACTCCCCCGACATCGAGACCGACCACCTCAACGGCGAGATCGTCCTGCTCGGGCGGCTGCACGGCGTCCCGACGCCCGTCAACACCACGCTTCAGCGGCTCGCGAACGAACTCGTCGCCAGCGGCGGCGAACCCGGTTCGGTCCCACTCGAGGAACTCGAGCGCCGGATCGCCGCCGAGGAGCGGGCCAATACGTGAGCCGACCCGCTGACGGGACCTACCGTCGTGACTCGTCACGTGACGGTCGGAGAGCGTCGCCCTCGTCATCGCGTGCGATCGGGTTGGGCATCTCTCCGGCGAACAACAGGGATGACTCCTGGTCCGTGATGTCGACCATCTCCGTGGCGTTTCGCAACTGAAGCCGGTTGAGGCACGAATGAGCGAAGTACGGACGCAGCAGATCGACCTCCGCAGCTTCGCGCGCCAGTTCCGGATGGTCCGCTGCATGGGCGGTGACCACGTCGCGGCAGATTCTCCAGAAGTCTGCTTCCGGCAGCGCACCGTCCGCGTCGAGGATTGCGGCGACGAACCGCAGCACGCCGTCGAGGACGTCGGTGTGGATCGCCAGCGCTCGGGTCGCCGGATCAGGGACATAGGCACGGATGCGCTCGACGGCGGACGGCAACGGAAGGTCACCCATGACAGCGACCTCCTCGCCGACGTCCTTGATCAGCACGCGCTGCGGAACCCCGTCGCGAAGGACCAGGATGAGGTTCTCACCATGTGGCATGAAGGCCAGGTTGTAGGCGAGGAGACAGTGGACGAGCGGGCGCAGATAGGCCGTGAGGTAGGAGCGGACCCATTCCTCCGCGCAGAGCCCTGACGCCCGCAGCAGGGCGCCGGCAAGGCTGTGGCCGTCCCGGTCACGATGAAGCAGGGCCGCCATGGTGGTGAGGTGCTCACCCGGCCGGACCCGGTCCAGAGGGCTCTCACGCCACAGGGCTGCCAACATCTTCTGGTGCGGTCCGTGTCCGGTGTGACGATGGAAGGCGTCGCCCGTGTAGCCCGCGGCTGCGACTTCACGCAGGACGTCGAAGCCGCAGGTGCGCAGCTCCGGGTCGGCCCGCACCAGGCCGGCGACCCAGTCGTTGATCGCCGGGGTTGCCCGCATATAGGCGGGCGACAGCCCCCGCACGAAGCCCATGTTCTGGATCGACAGGGCGGTCTTGACGTAGTGGCGCTCGGGGTGGGTGGTGTTGAAGAACGTGCGAATCGACTGCTGGGGCACGTAGTGGTCTGCGCCAATCCCGAGATCGACGACGTCCCGCCGGGCGACATCAGGTGCCAAGGTGATCGCGAGCTTGTTCTGCCACTGCCAGGGATGTACCGGAAGGTAGAAGTAGTCGTCCGGGTCCAGATCGTGTGCCTCGAGGCGACGCCGGAACCCGGTCAGCGCTGACGCGCCGAGCTCCGTGCGATAGAAGGCGCTCTCGTCGGTCTGCTCGCCGAGGGTCATGACGCCGTGACTGCGACGCACCGCGACCCAGTGCAGGCGGACCGGCTCCGCCACTTCAGGTGCGTATCGGGCGTAGTCGTCGACTCCGAATCCGATGCGGCCGTTGTTGGCCACGAACGCCGGATGCCCCTCCGTCATCGCTCCTTCGAGCAGTTGATAGGTCTTGTCCACCGGCGCATGCGGGTCGGTGAGCGCCGAGGCGAGGGAGGCGCTCGTGTGCCGCTTCCGGGCAATCGTCCAGGAGGCTGCCGCGAGCGTGGAGGCGACCTCCTCGACATAGACCGGGAGCACCTTATCCGGCACGCCTAACGCCGGCGCCAGCTCCGCCACGAGGACTTGAGCATCGACCGGTAAGCGTCGGCCCCCGGACTCCCGGCGTATCGTTGCCGGTTCGACGACCCAGTGATCGAGGGCATACCGGTGAGCCGTGAAGGTGTACACCGATCCCGCGGTCTCGAGCCTCCACCGTCCGTTCGCCAGCGGCTGTGGTGCGATGAGGCGCTCGTGCGTGTACTCGCCGATCGCCTTGGCCACCAGCCGGCGCTGGGCTGCGTCGAGATTCCGAGGTGTCAGGTGGTCAACGGCGGCGGCATGCTGGAAGGCCGCCTTCTCACACACGGAGAAGATCGCGGTCTTGTCCGGTAGCTCGACCGGCCGTACCTCCTCGAAACCAGCTTGTACGTTCTTCCGGCGCACGGCCTCGTTGCGCACGTCCGGTTCGACAACGACCCGTGCGACCGTCGGATCGGAGAAGCAGAGCGCGAGCGCGTCGCGGAAGACTTCGGTGGTGAATCCGGGCACGCGCTCGCCCGTGGCCGGCGCGATGAGAATGTGCATCCCCAGGTCCCCCGGCCGGAGCTCAGGAACGCCGTCCAGCGGCGAGGAAGCCGGGTCGTACGTGGCCAGCAGGGCGACGGGACGGCCGTCGAGGCGCCCGAGGAACGCGCGGTGCGGTGGCGTGGTCAACGTCGTCAGTTCCCGGCGCACGTCCTGTGGCGTGGCCTCCTGCATCATCCAGAACGCCGCGTGCGGATCCCGCACCCACCGGTGGATCGTGACGAGATCGCGATCGATGTCAACCGGGTCGAAGTTGATCATCGGGCGGCTCCTTCGCGCCCCGCCCCGGCCGGTGCGTTGTCGGTCAAGCGTGATGGCGCACCGAACTCCTGGAACGCGATGCGCGATTCGACGGGGTAGACCTCCCGACCGAGCAGGGCTGCGATGATGACGGAGTTTCGGAACGCCCCCATGCCGAGGTCGGGCGCCACGAATCCGTGCGTGTGCTCCTCCCCGTTCTGAACGAAGATCTCGCGCCGGGCGTGGTCGACGGCATACTGCTCGTCGGCCGCATATCTCCCCTGCTCATCCAGGGCGATCCGGTCGCGGATCGGGGTCAAGAACTCGGGCACATGGCCGCGGTAACCGGTGGCGGCGATGACGGCGTCGGTCCTCAACGTGTAGGCCTCGCCGGACTCGAGATGGCGCAACTCCAGCTCGTATCCACCGGACGCCCGGCGCGCGCCGACGACGGCGGTCGAGGTCAGCAGGCTCGTATCAGTGCCGCCCGCGACCTGGCGGGCATAGAGCGCGTCGTAGATCTCGTTGACGGTCTCGGCGCTGATGCCCTTGTACAAGCTGCGCTGTTCCCGCAGCAACGTGTGCCGCCGGGCTTCGGGCAACGACTGGAAGTACCGCGTGTAGTCCGGTGACGTCATCTCGAGGGTGAGTTTCGTGTACTCCATCGGGAAGAACCGCGGTGAGCGGGTGAGCCAGACGAGCTCGTACTCGTGGTCGTCGATCTCGGCAAGCAGGTCGGCATACACCTCCGCCGCCGACTGCCCACTGCCGACAACAGTGATCGTCCGTCGTGCCTGGAGGTCCGGTTTGTGCGACAGATAGTGGGCAGAGTGCGTGACACCGGGCTCCTTCAGTATCCGGCGCAGTTCTGTCGGCACGTACGGGCTGGTGCCGGTGCCCAGCACCAGGCGCAGACCCCGATAGACCTCTCCCGTACGGGTGTGCAGGACGTAGGACGCGCCGTCGTGCTCGATCCGAGCCACCTCGGCACCGAACCGCACGGACGAGAGCCGGTCGGCCGCCCATCGGCAGTACTCGTCATACTCTCGGCGCAGCGGGTAGAACGATTCGCGGATGTAGAACGGATACAACCGCCCGACGTCCTTGAGGAACGACAGATATGAGAACGGTGACGTCGGATCAGCCATAGTCACCAGGTCCGCAAGGAACGGCACCTGGAGTGTCGCGCGCGGGAGCAACATCCCTGGATGCCAGGCGAACCGGCTCCGAGCCTCGAGGAACACAGCGTCGACCTCCGTCACAGGATCGAGCAGGCATGCGAGCCCGAGGTTGAACGGGCCCAGCCCGACGCCGACAACGTCGTGGACACGGCCGCCCCTCATTGGTGAGCACTCCCCGTCGCGGCCGACCGCCGCCGCAGGAGTGTCATCCGCTGGCCGATTCTCCGGACGTGCGCCACGATCACGAGGATGTCCTCCAGGCTCGCCATGGGATTCAGCAGAGTCAGTTTGAGATGCCTGCGGCCGTTCACCGAGGTGGCCGCGACCATGGCAGTACCGCTCCGATAAAGCTCGGAGCGGATTGCGTCGTTGACCTCGTCGAGTTCGGCGTCCTCCGGTGGGTCGGCGGGCCGATAGCGGAAGACGATCGTGCTGAGATGCGGCGGTGCAGCGATCTCGAGGTCGTCCATCTGTGCCATGGCGGCGTGGACCGCCTGGGCAAGGTCGATCGCATCGTCCAGGTAGTCGCCGACCAGGTCTGGTCCCATCACGCGCAGCGTGAGCCACAACTTCAGTGCGTCGAACCGCCGGGTCGTCTGCAGGCTCTTGTTCACCTGGTCCGGATTGCCCGAGCCCGTCGGGTTGAGGTAGTCCGCGTGCCAGGTGACGGCCTGGAGGGCCGCTGCGTCGCGCACGAGCAGCGCCGAGGAGGAGACCGGCTGGAAGTAGGTCTTGTGAAAGTCGATTGTCACGGAGTCCGCTCGCTCGATCCCGGCGAGGAGGCCGCGGCGCTTCCGGGACACGAGGAGCCCGCCACCGTAGGCCGCGTCCACGTGGAACCAGGTACCGGCCGCGGCGCACACGTCGGCGATGTCCTCCAGGGGGTCGATCGCTCCGAAGTCCGTGGTGCCGGCTGTCGCGACGACGGCAAGCGGAACTTCTCCGCGTGCGGCAGACCTGCGTATGGCGTTCGCCAGTGCCTCGGTGTCCATACGGTGGGCGGCGTCGACCGGGATCGCGATGACTGCCTCCGGCGGCATGCCCATGATCGCCGCCGACTTCTCGATCGAGAAGTGGCTTTCCGCAGACGTGAAGACGCGGACTCGGTCGGCCGGTGCGGCTGGCGTCCGCCGGCGCGCGACAATGAGCGCTTGCAGGTTTGATTGTGAACCTCCGGACGTGAACACACCGTCCGCGTGAGCGCCGAGGCGTGCGCGGTCAGCGACCCAGCGGATCAGGCGCTGCTCGATCATCGTGGCTCCGACGCTCTGGTCGAACGTATCGAGCGAACTGTTGACCGCGCCCACGATGTGCTCACCGACGACGGCCGGAATGACGACCGGACAGTTCAGGTGGGCGGCATAGGCCGGGTCGTGGAACCACACGGCATCGTCGAGCCACAGCCTCCGGACCTCCTCGAGTGCGGCATCCAGCCCGGGCAATGGTGCGTCGAGGTCGACCTGATTCACGCTGGTCCGGGCCTGTGCAGGGCTCGTGCCGGTCGCCGGGCCGTGGGCGCCGGCCTGAGCGTTGACCACCGTGAGTAACGCGGCCTTCACGGACTCGGCATACAACGCGCTGTTGGCGGGGTGAAACAGGTACGTCGGGGACGGGTCGGCGTGCGGGGTCCGAGGTCGTAGCGAGGTCACGGCGCCCTTCCGTTCAGAAGCAAGGTAAGCCTTACCGAATTACGGCACACACAACTAACCAAATTGACCCCGGCCTCGTCCAGTCCTGTCTCAGGTGGCCTCTCACCAGCGTGTGGCGCCGTTGAGCCGCTCCCACAGCGAGCACGGCTGCGTCACGCCGGCCGGTACGCCCCGGCAACCGGTGACCGTGTCCGGCCAGTACTCGTCTCCGGTGCTCTCGTCCCTGACGATATCGACCGTGACGTCCCAGCCGTTGAGGAAGAGCTCGCAGTCGCAGTAGGCGCCGACCTGACCGGCCCGGCGTTCGAGCCTCGTCGCGCGGGGCGCGCTCGACTGCCGCCATCTGCGCAGCCAGCGCAGCGTTCCGTCACACCCGTGCGCGACCACCATGCGATTGACGTAACACAGCACGCACTCGTGCCAGCCCACCGCGGTGAGGTCCGCGGCAAGCTCCGCCAGCTCGATCTCCAGTGCGCGGACACCGTCGTCGACGGTCATGTTCTCTCCACCTCCATCATCGAACGTGTGTACGACAGGATGGAGGATGGCACTGACATGGCGTCCTCGGGGCGCGAGAAGACCCCCGCCGGCGACGACGGGGGTCAGGTCCTCAGGTGTGCTGCGCCGGGCGGATCAACCGGCGTTGCGTGCGGCACGGCGCCGGGCGAGCTCGTCCTCGACGAGCGGTGCGCCGTCGTCCTCCGCGCGTTCGGTCGGGAGCTGCGCGAGCTCTCCCTCGACCTCGCGCCAGACGCGGCCGACCGCGATACCGAACACACCCTGACCACCCTGGACGAGGTCAATGACCTCGTCGGCGGAGGTGCACTCGTAGACCGAGGCGCCGTCACTCATCAACGTGATCTCGGCGAGGTCGTCGACACCCCGCTCGTGCAGCGAGGTGATCGCCGCGCGGATCTGCTGAAGCGAGACGCCGGTGTCGAGCAGCCGCTTGACGACCTTGAGGACGAGGATGTCGCGGAAGCTGTAAAGTCGCTGGCTTCCCGAGCCGGCCGCGCCCCGGATGCTCGGCTCGACCAGGCCGGTGCGGGCCCAGTAGTCGAGTTGACGGTAGGTGATGCCCGCTGCGCGGCACGCCGTCGGCCCGCGGTATCCGGTGTCCTGGTCCAGGTCAGGCAGCTCGTCGCCGAACAGCATGCCCTGGGCTCGCTGGGGCACGCCGGGAACCGCGCCGGCCGTCGCATCAGTGCCGCTCACAGGGACTCTCCTACTCTCGTGCCTCGCGAAGTGACTCGCCCGCCGTCTGCTGGTTCGAGGATACTCGCGCGAGTCCCGATCCGTCCGTAGCTGCGGGTCATCGTTGGATGTGACCAACGTAGAACCGGCCCCAGGGCTGGTCAACGAACCACACCGCAAGAACCGTCGGCGTGTTGCCTCGGCGAGTCTCATCCTCAACTTGAGGGTTAGGCCAGGGCCGTCGTGTCCGGTCGCGCAGTGTCCTTCAACGTGGTCCCTCAGCGTCCCGCCGGTCCCGAGCCCGGCGGTCCTGAGCCCGGCGCGCCTCCCTCGCCGCCATCGTCGTCCTCGTGCCCCTCGCCGCCCGCCGAGCTGCCCGTGGCGAAGTCCTCCGGCTCGACGCCCTCGAGGAAGGCGCGGAACTGCTCGAGGACCTCCGCGCCGCTCTCGGCCGCCGGAAGCTGCTGCGCCTCCTCCTGGTCCAGACCGGCTTCCTCGATGGGGACACCGGCGACGGCGAGCAGCTCCTCGTCGCACAGCACCGGGCACTTGGCGCGCAGCGCGATCGCGATCGCGTCCGAGGGGCGCGCGTCGACCTCCTGGCCACCGGAGAGCTCGATCTCGGCGTGGAAGATCCCGTCGACCACCCGGGTCACGCGGATCTCCTTCACGCCGACGCCGAGGTGGTCGAGGATCGAAACCAGCAGGTCGTGCGTCAATGGCCGGGGTGGGACCAGGCCGGCCTGTGCCGACGCGATCGCCGCGCCCTCCCGCGGTCCGATGACGATCGGCAGCACACGCGTACCCCCCGGCTCGCCGAGGACGACCACCACCTCGTTGCCGGGGACGGAGACTCGGACACCGAGCACCACCATCTCGCGCATGCCGCAACGGTACGACGCCGGACTGGGTGACGCGCCCCGGAAGATATCGCGGGTCGCGGAGCCACCGGGCCGCGCCGACGGAACGGTCAGCCGAGCTCGTCGACGGCGGAACGCAGCAGCTCGGCGTGCAACGAGGCGTACAGCTCCGCGAGCTCACCGGCCTGGGCGGCACCGCGTTCCCGGGCCGCACCCGTGCGCTGGGCCCTTGTCGGCGCGACGACCTGGTCGATGGTGTCGGCCTCGCGGTCCGCCGCCGTACGCACCCGGCGCAGATGACGCGGGGTGATGCCGTGGCGGCCGAGGGCGAGAGCGGCCTGGACCACCTGCACCGAGCGTCCGGGAAACCGGCCCCGGGTGTCGGCCAGCACCAGGCCAGCCCGGGCCATCTCGTCGAGCTCGTCCTCGGTGCACCCGGTCAATTCACAGATCTCTTTCGCGCTGACCCGGGCGCCCGGGGCCGGACGCACGAGCTCCCCGTCCCGGCTGACGACGCGGGCGCGGGAGGGCGCCTCGACCTCGCGTCCGGCGTCGAGGTCGGCGAGCTGTTCGCGGATCACCCGCAACGGCAGGTAGCTGTCGCGCTGCTGGGTCAGGGCGTAGCGGATGCGTTCGGCGTCGGCCCGCGAGTACATCCGGTACCCCGAGCCGGTCCGGCGCGGCGAGACGAGTCCCTGCTCCTCGAGGAAACGCAGCTTGGACAGTGTCACCGCCGGGAACTCCGGTTTGAGCAGGGCGAGCACGGCGCCGATGCTCATCGACGGCGTGTGCGAGACCTCTTGCGGCCAGGACAGTTCCGCGCCGTCATGGGGTGCGGGACGCGCGTTCGGGCCGTGCCCCTCCTCCGGGGAACGGCGGCGTGCCGGCGTGCTCACTGCTGTTCGGCGTCCGCCGGTCCGCGGTGCGGGCTCGGGTGGAAGGTCAGCCGGTACTTGCCGATCTGGACCTCGTCCCCGGGGCGCAGCGTGGTGCGGTCGATGCGCTCGCGGTTGACGTAGGTGCCGTTGAGGCTACCGACGTCCCGCACGGAGAACCCGGCCTCGTCGGCGACGAACTCGGCGTGCTTGCGCGAGACGGTGACGTCGTCGAGGAAGATGTCCGCACCAGGGTGGCGCCCCGCCGTCGTCCGTTCGGCGTCGAGGAGGAACCGGGCGCCCGCGTTCGGGCCACGCTGGACGATGAGCAGCGCGGACGCCGCGGGCAGTGCCTCGATCGCGGCGACGTCGTCGGGGTTGAGGCCCTGGTGCAGCAGCTCCGCCTCGAGCTCCGCGCCGACGGCCCCGAAGCGCGCCGTGGTGGAGGGGTCGGGGCGCTCGCCCTCGTCCCCGGCGCGGTCCGGCGGCTGCGGAGTCGTCATGGGCCTTCCTCCTGGTGAGAGTGGTCCGGGCGTCGGCCGTTCAGACCAACAATAGAGGTCGTGGAGGTTGCCCGGTCATCCCCGTCCGTGAAGCCGGGTACCGGACACCCCGACGAGATTATCCGTCCCCGCCGCCGGACGGAACCGGGCGAGCCACCTCCGCCTCCTCGACCTGCCGGACGGCCGTGATCTGCACGTCGTCCACCTCGCTCAACGTCGGAGTTGCCCCCGCGTTTCGGACCGCCGCGGTGGCGCCACCGGGGATGTTCAGCGCAACTGCCATGGTCTCCGGTTCCCCGATGGCCACCCAGCGGTACGGCGGGGTTACCGTCGCCCCGTCGACGATGACCCCGCCGCCAGGAGCGTCGAGGATCCAGCTCGTGGCGGTCAGCCGCCGGCCGGAGAGGGAGACCGCCTCCGCGCCGGCGTTGCGCAGCTCCTCGAGGATGGTGACGAGCACCTGCGCACTGACGTCCTGGCCCGGGTCCTCGATGCTCAGCGTGATGCCGGGGCCGTGCACCGGCAACGTCCCGGCGAGGATGCCTCGCGTGGTGGCCCGCAGTTCCGCGGCCTCGCGGGCGGCGTCGTGGGAGGTGGCGGACGAGCGCAGGTCGGACAGGTCCTGCTGCAGCTGTTCCTGTTCCGCGGTGAGTTCGTCGTTGCGGCGGGTGAGCTCGTCGAGCAGGCGCACGAGATCGTCCTGCCGCATCCCGGACAGCACGTCGTCCTGCGTCTGGCGGACCTGAGCCACGACGGCGAAGCCCAGGCCGACGCACAGCAGACCGACGAGCAGGTGCACCATCGTGGGCCGGCCGACCAGCAGCGAGCGCACGACGCGCCACGTGCGGCGCGGACGTGGGCCGGCCTCGGACGTGGTGTCGTGCTTGTCGGTCATCTCAGGCCCGGAAGATCTGACGCCGGATCGCCGCGGCGTTCGAGAAGATGCGGATCCCCAGGACGACGATGACGGCGGTGGACAGCTGCGTGCCCACACCGAGCTGGTCGCCCAGGAAAACGAGGAAAGCGGCGATGAGGACGTTGAAGATAAACGACACCACGAACACGCGGTCGTCGAACACGCCGTCGAGCCTGGCGCGCAGGCCACCGAAGAGGGCGTCAAGCGCCGCGACGACGGCGATCGGCAGGTACGGCTGCAGCAACGCCGGGACGGTGGGGTCCAGGACGACGCCCAGGACGATCCCGACCAGCAGCCCGAGCACCGCGAGCACTAGCCCACCCCCTCGTCCCGGTCGTCCGGACCGTCGTCGGAACCCGAGGGTGGCACACCGGAGCCCCGGCCGCCCAACGGTTCGGCGTAACGCGGCGCCACGCCGGTCAGCGCGCTCATTCTCATGGACTCCTCCGTCGACATGGCCACGGAGATGTTGTACGTGCTCTCCAGGACATCCAGGTGTGTCGCGGCCGGGGTCCTGGTGAGTTCGGTCTGCAGTCGGTTCGGGTCGCCGATCGCCTGCACCCGGTAGGGGGAGACGACGGGATCGAGGTTCACCAGGATCGCCTCGCCCGCGCGGCGGATGGCCGTCGTGGATCCGAGTCGGCGTCCGTTGATCGCGATGGCCTCCGCGCCGGAGGCCCACAACGCGTTGACCACCACCTGCAGATCGACGTCGGTGACCCGTTCCTCCTCGCTTCCGGGAGCGCCCTGCTGGGCGGCCGCCGAGTCCTGGAGTTCGATGACCAGCCCTTCCCCGGCCACCCCGACGCTGCCCGAGGGGACGGCAAGGCGTTCCAGCTGCGCGGCGAGGTCCTCGTCGACCAGTTCCAAGCCGGCCTGCTCCAGGGCCTCGATCTCCGCCTGGTAGCGGGCGTTCTGGGTGCTCAGGGCGTCGCCCTCGGTGGTCCGCTCGTCGATCTGCTCGACGAGCAGGGTCCGGGCCGGTAGCAGCCCGCTCGCCGGGGCGCGCAGCTCGCGAGCGGCCCAGACGCTGCCCAGGCCGATGGCGACACAGCCGACGACGACGAGCACCCGCTGCCACCACGGCACCGGCCGTGGCCCCTGCCGCCGCGCCGCGACGGCGCGGTAGCCGCCGTCGAGCGGGTTCTCCAGCAGTTCCCGCAGCAGCGACATCGACGCGTCCGGCCGTCGCTCGCGCCCGGGGCGGTCCGGCTCCGGAGTGCTCATGCCCGGTCCGCCCGCACGATCCGAGCCACCTGCTCGACGTAGACGAACGCGGCGAACCAGTACAACCCGACACCCCACAGCGCACAGGCCCAGCCGAACGTCCAGGCGAGGGTGCCGACCGTCCCGGGCATGCCGGCGAGGAGCAGCAGGGGGAAGGCGTACATGAGCGCGAAGGTGCCGGCTTTGCCGGCGAGGTGGACGGGCAACGGGCCGTACCCGTGGCGCCGGAGCAGTGGGAACAGGGACGCCAGCAGCAGATCCCGCGCGACGATCACCAGTACCAGCCACCACGGGAGGAACTCCCGCCAGGCCAGGCCGACGAGGGTGACGAAGATGTAGAGCCGGTCGGCCGCCGGGTCGAGGAGCTGACCGAGCCGGGAGGTCTGGTCGAACGTCCGGGCGATGACGCCGTCGACCCAGTCGCTGACTCCGGCGACCACCAGGACGACCAGCGCCGCGAGGTCCTGGTGGGTGAAGACCAGCGCACCGAAAACCGGCACGAGCAGCAGACGCAGGCCCGAGATGACGTTAGGCACGGTCCAGACGCGTTCGACCGGTTCGCCGGCGCGGCCGGTCGGATCGGCCTGCGAGGTCTCGGTTCCCACCGGACCAGCGTAGTTGTCCGCCCTGGTGATCTCGCGGGACTTCCGTGCCGGTGCGGACCGGCCCATAGACTCCGACGCATGGCATCGATGCGATTCGGAATGTTCATTCCCCAAGGTTGGCGCTTCGACCTCGTCGGGATCGACGAGTCACAGCACTGGGCGACCATGTCCTCGCTAGCTCGACGCGCGGACGCCGGTGAGCTCTGGGAGTCGGTCTGGGTCTACGACCACTTCCACACCACACCACGTCCCTCGGAGGAGGCGACCCACGAGGCCTGGTCCCTGATGGCCGGGCTGGGGGCCGTCACCGACCGCGTGCGCCTCGGCCAGATGTGTACCTGCATGGCCTACCGCAACCCGATGTACCTGGCGAAGGTCGCCGCGACCGCCGACCACATCAGTGGGGGTCGTGTGGAGATGGGGATCGGCGGCGGTTGGTACGAGCACGAGTGGCGTGCTTACGGGTACGGGTTCCCCCGTGCCGGGGTCCGGCTGAAAATGCTCGAGGAGGGCGTGCAGATCTTCAAGCAGGCCTGGACCGACGGCGTCGCGACGTTCGACGGCGAGCACTACCAGGTCGACGGCGCCATCTGCCAGCCCCGGCCCGTCCAGCCGGGAGGGTTGCCGCTGTGGATCGCCGGTGGTGGTGAGAAGGTCACCCTGCGCATCGCCGCCCGGTACGGGCAGTACACGAACTTCGACGGCACGCCAGAAGGGTTCGCCCACAAGAGCGAGGTGCTCCGTGAGCACTGCCGCGACGTCGGCACCGACTTCGACGCCATCGTGCGCAGCTCGAACTACAACGTGATGATCGGTGCGGACGAGGCCGAACTGCGCGAGCGTGAGCGCGCGCACGCGGACCGCCTCGGGCGGTACCTCGACGAGGACGAGGTCCAGCGGCAGATCGCCGGCTACCGCGACATGCCCGCGCACGGCACCCCCGAGCAGATCGTCGAGAAGCTCAGCGCGGTGCGCGATCAGGGCATGAGTTACGGGATCTTCTACTTCGCCGACGCCGCCTACTCGACCGAGCAGATCGAACTGTTCGAGCGCGAGGTCATCCCGGCGCTGCGCTGACCCGCGTCAGGGCGCCCTCGGCGCCCGCGTGCGCGGCTCGGGCGGTGCGCGTCACCCGGCGGTGCGCGTCACCCGGCCGTGCGCACCGCCTGGGCCGCGGCGACGGCGAGCTCGTCGGCCCGTTCGTTGTGCTCGTCCCCCGCGTGGCCCCGGACCCATTCGAAGTCGGTCCGGCCCGTGCGTGACTCGACGAGGTCGAGGATCTCCTTGACCAGCTCGAGGTTCTCCGGCGCCTTTCCGTCACCCTTGCGCCAGCCCCGTCGCCGCCAGCCGGGCGCCCAGGAGGTGACGACGTTGATGACGTACTGCGAGTCCGCGCGGATCAGCAGGTCGCCCTCGGGCCCGGCGTGGCGCAACGCCTCCCGGACCGCGATGAGCTCGCCGATGTTGTTGGTCCCGTGCGCGAGACCGCCGGAGCCGGTCTCCGCGCTGCGTTGGTCCACCCAGGCCCAGCCGGTCGGACCCGGGTTGCCGAGGGCCGAGCCGTCGGTGGCGATGACCCGGTCGTAGCCGTCGGTCGCGCGCGGCGGAGGGTCCTGCCGCGCCGGCGACTCCCCGCCACCCGCGTGCTCCGTCCGTGGCTGCAGACCGCGCGAGGCGAGCAGGTCACGCACCCGTTCGGTGTGCCAGACGAAGAAGGGGGTGCCGTCCCGTAAGGTCCGCTCGGCGGCGAGATCCTCGGTGACGGCGCGCTCCGTGGCGCGCGGCCCGGCCTTGAGCCCGAGCGCAGTCAGGTGCGTGCCGACTTCGCGGGCCGTGAGGCCGAACAGTTTGCCCAGCTCGGTCTGGGTCGACCAGGTCCTCGTTCGTGCTGCCACGCGCGACGCTCCTCGTGCTCGGTGCCGACCGGGGTGGTCAGCGCTGCGTGACGGTCACGTCGGCCGTGAGGGCGTCGCCGTGGAACTCCGTGATGGTGAGCGTGTACGTGCCCGGGGTCAGTGGCGCCTCGAGCAGGGAGTTGAATCCCTCGCCGCCGTCGTCGTCGTTCCAGGTCTCCCCGTCCTCCGACTCCAGGTCCAGCACCGGGTCGGCGCCGTTGGTGGCGACCACACTGATCTCGTAGGCCCCACCTTCCTCGATGACGATCTCCTGGGTGAACTCGCCGTCGGCCGGCACGTCGGCTTCGAACTCGTCGACGACGGTGCCCGAGCCTTGGCCGGTCGGGCCGTCCGACGGCTCCTCGGAGGGCTCCTCCGACGGGTCCGCCGAGTTGGGGTCCGCGGACGAGGAGCCGGTCTGCTCGATGGTCACCCGGACCCTGAGGGCGTCGCCGCCGAACTCGGTCACGACCAGGGTGAACGTTCCCGGCTCGAGGGACTCGGAGATGAGCGAGTTGTACCTGTCACCGCCGTCGTCGTCCCGGGCGACCTCACCGCCCTGCCCTTCGAGGGTGGCCACCGGGTCCTCGCCGTTGGTCGCATCGACGCTGATGTCGTAGTCGCCGGGCTCCTCGATGACGAAGTCCTGCCGGGCCTCACCGTCCTCCGGCACCTCGAGCTCGAAGCTCGCCGGGTAGCTCGAGGGTGTCTCGGTCGGCGTCGCCGGGTCACCGGTCGGCTCGGCGGTGCCACCGCCGCCACCACCTCCTCCGTCGCTGGGGCTGAGCAGGTTGACGACGAGGAAGACGAGCGCGACGACGACGACCAGCGCGCCCGCACCGAGCCCGACGAACAGACCCGTCCTGCTCTTGGGAGCGGACTGGGTCCACGGGTTCGCCGCGTTGCCGGACGCGTCGTACGAGCCGTACGTGCCGTAGGCGTCGCCGGCGCCCTGAGCCTGCGAGCCCGTCGGGCCGGCCCATCCGGCGCCTGGCTGCTGGCCCTGGTACGAGTCCTGGCCCTGCAGCGAGGCGTACGGGTTGGTGGTGTCGTGCGCGGTGCTCGCGGGGCCGTACTCACCGGGGTCGTATCCGGTGCCGGCGGGGTTGTACTCACCCGGGTCGTACCCGGTGCCGGGCACCTGGCCGGGGACGTCGGCGTCCGAGTCGGCCGAGGACGCGCCGGAGGGACCGTCCTGTTCCGGCGCCGCCTGCTGCGCCGGCCCCCACTGGGAGCCGTCCCACCAGCGGGTGGCGCCTTCGTTCTCGGGGTCCGGGTACCAACCGGCGGGTGGCATCGAAGTCATGAGTTCTCTCAGCCTTGCGTCTACGTCACGTACCGGCCATCGACGCGGACGCCCCAACCGGCAATTCGTCGCCAGGAGGATAGCGTCCGAAGCCGCCCGCGCTCAGGATTGTCCACGGTGGCGCCTGTCTCATCGCGCGTGCGCCGGGACGAGCGGCGCCCGGCGGGAGCGCGACGAACCGCGCGCGGGGTGCCACCATGGCGCCGTGAGCGAGCCTCAGCGCACGACCGGCGGCAGCGGCCCGGCAGGACAGGCCCATACCGGTATGCCGCTCGCCCGCGGCCGTCGAGAGACGCCGGACGAGCGGGCGGACCGGAACTTCGTCGAGCTCCTGCAGGAACTGCGGGTCACCCAGACCGGCGTGCAGTTGCTGACCGGGTTCTTGCTGACCTTGCCCTTCCAACCGCGTTTCGCCGACCTCGACGACGTCCAGGTCGGGATCTACCTCACCCTGGTGGTCCTCGCGGCGACCACGACCATGCTCGTGGTCGCTCCGGTCAGCCTGCACCGCTTCCTTTTCCAGCGCCGGTTGAAGTCCGAGCTCGTCCGGACTGGACATCGCCTCGCCATGGCCGGCCTCATCTGCCTCGGCCTGGTGGTCGTCGGCACCGTCCTCCTCGTCTTCGACGTCGTACTCGACCGCGGGGTGGCCGTGGCCGTCGCCGGAGGGGTGTTCGCGCTGGTCGCGGTCGCCTGGATCGTCCTACCGCTCCTCTACCGCAGGACCGGAAGCACGAACCGTGACGGTGAGGAAGACGAGCAGGCCGAGGAGGACGAGGGCGAGGACGGTGCCCGAGCGGCAGGCGTGACCTGACCCGACCGTCAGAGCGCCGCGCGGGCGAGAAGGCGCTCGGCGACGTGCGCGCCGATCTGCAGGCATGCCGTCGCACCCGGCGACGGCGCGTTCACCACATGGGTGACCAGTGGGCCGCCGCGGACCACGAAGTCGTCCGCGGGCGAACCGTCGCGCAGCACCGCCTGTGCACGCACACCGGCCGGCCGTCGCTGCAGATCCTCGGCGCTCACCTCGGCAAGCATCCGCCGGACCGTGCGCAGGAACGCGGGCGGCACCAACGAACGCCACGCCTCCTGCGCCCCGGTCACCGCGTAGCGCCGACCCAGACGCCACAGGCCGGCGAACCCGAGCGCGTCCGCCGCCTCGCGCGGATCGACGTCTCGCCGCCGGTAGCCTTCCCGGGCGAGGGCGAGCACGGCGTTCGGACCCACGTGCACCTCGCCGTCCCACCCGCGCGTCAGGTGCACGCCGAGAAACGGCATGGTCGGGTCCGGCACCGGGTAGACCAGCCCGCGGACGAGGTCCGGGCGACGCAACGTCCAGTACTCGCCACGGAAGGGGACGATCCGCACCTGGCGCCGAGCGGCCGGTGCGAGGAACGCGTCTGCCTGTAGTCCGGCGCACACGACGGCGTGGGTCGCGCTGATCTCGCCTCGGTCGGTCACGACCCGGACCCGTCCGTGGCCGCGGTCCAGAGCCGTGACCCGTTCGGATGTCCGCAGCTCGGCGCCCGCGGCGGCCAGACGCTCGGCCAGGGCCCGGGCCAGGCCCGGGAAGTCGCACACCCCAGTCGAGTGAACGTGCAACGCCGCCACGCACGCGACGTGCGGTTCGATCTCGCGTGCCGCTGCCGGACTCAGCAGGTCGACCGGCACGCCGTTGGCCAGTCCCCGCTCGTGCAGTGCGTGCAGTCGCGGGAGTTCCTCCGTGCGTGTGGCGACGACGAGCTTGCCCGTCCGGCGTGCCGTCACGCCCCACTCCGCGCACACCTCGGGCAACGTCCGGGCGGCCTCGGTGGCCAGCCGTGCCTTGAGGCTGCCCGGCCGGTAGTACAGGCCGCTGTGGATGACGCCGGAGTTGTGGCCCGACTGATGCCGTGCCCAGTCGGGCTCCTTCTCCACCACGACGACCTCGCGGCCCCGGCCGACCAGCGCATGGGCGACGGCGAGCCCCACCAGCCCGCCGCCGACGACTACCACCGTGCCGCTCATCGTCCTCCTTGCTCGCCACGGCGATTCGCCTCGCCACGACTATTCTCCCGCACGGACCGAGGAGTCGGGGCGATCTCCCGTCCAGGACACGCACGGGCTGAAGATGCGGCACGATCGGAGCATGGAACGCGTGGTGGTGGACCCCGGGATCGGACTCGACGAGCTGCACCACGTCACGGCCGAGATCGAACGGGCCATGACCGCCGTCATCGAAGGCAAGGACGACGTCGTGCGCACGGCACTGACCGTGCTGCTCGCGGGCGGGCACCTGCTCATCGAGGACGTGCCCGGTGTGGGCAAGACGATGCTCGCCAAGACCTTGGCGCGCACCGTCGACGCGACGGTCCACCGCATCCAGTTCACCCCCGATCTGCTCCCCTCGGACATCACCGGCGTAAGCGTCTTCAACCAGGACACGCACGCGTTCGAGTTCCGGCGCGGCGCCGTCTTCGCCAACGTCGT
Source organism: Georgenia deserti (assembly GCF_042680605.1). Taxonomy (NCBI): domain Bacteria; kingdom Bacillati; phylum Actinomycetota; class Actinomycetes; order Allobogoriellales; family Allobogoriellaceae; genus Georgenia; species Georgenia deserti. The sequence continues at coordinate 25,350 of NZ_JBHUEE010000004.1, read as the reverse complement.
GGTCGGGGACGAGATCAACCGTGCCTCTCCGAAGACGCAGTCCGCCCTGCTCGAGGCGATGGAAGAGCGACAGGTCACCGTCGACGGCCGTACGTACCCGCTGCCCGACCCGTTCCTGGTGATGGCCACGCAGAACCCCTTCGAGATGGAGGGCACGTATCCGCTCCCCGAGGCCCAGCGGGACCGTTTCATGGCCCGGATCTCCATGGGATACCCGGATCCGTCGGCCGAGTTACGCATGCTCGCCAACCACGGTGGCCGCCCACCGCTGGACGACCTGGTCGCGGTGACCGACGCGGCGGCCGTGACCCGGCTCGTGCGCGGTGTCGAGTCGCTGTACGCCTCCCCCGCCCTGCGCCAGTACGTCGTCGACCTGGTCACCGCGACCCGCTCCTCGCCCCATCTGCGGCTCGGCGCCTCACCCCGGGCGGGACTGCAACTGCTGCGCGCCGCCCGAGCCCATGCCGCGCTCGCCGGCCGCGACCACGTCCTGCCCGACGACGTCCAGCAACTGCTCACCCCGGTCCTGGCGCACCGGGTGATCCTCTCCGGCGACGCCGAACTGTCCGGGAGTACGCCCGCCGAGGTGCTCGCCACGATCCTCGACTCGGTCCGGGTCCCGGGTTAGACCGTGCGGGTCCGCCTCACCGGTCGCGGCCGGACCTTCCTCGTCCTCGGCGTCGTCCTCGTCGCCGGGGCCGCCCTGCTCGGGTTCCCGGACGTGACCCGCGTCGGCGCCCTGCTCGTGCTCCTCCCCCTCCTCGCCGTCGCCTCGGTCTGGCGGGCCCGCCCGCGGCTGGAGGTCAGGCGGACGGCGCGACCGCAGCAGTTGCGCCAGGGCGAGACGGGCCAGGTGGTCCTCGACCTGCGCAACATCGGCCGCCGCACGCTGCGCCAGCACCTCGCCGAGGAGAGCCTCGACGACGCCCTCGGCGGCCCGGCGCGGTTCCTGCTGCCCCGCACCGAGCCCGGCGATGTCCGCCGCGCGGCGTACGAGATCGGCGGCGGTGCCCGAGGGGTGTACCGGCCCGGCCCGTTGCGCATCACCGTGACCGACCCGTTCGGGCTCGCCCGGGCCGTTCGCACGGTCGGACCGAGCGGTGAGGTCGTGGTCCTGCCCCACATCGTGCGGCTCAGCGAGTCCCGGGTGCGCCGCCACGGCGGTGCCGGCGACTGGCCGGTGCCCCACCAGGTCGCCAGGCATGGGGAGGACGATGTGAGCACCCGCGCCTACCAGCAGGGTGACGAACTGCGGCGTATCCACTGGCCCGCCACGGCCCACCGGGCCCAACTCATGGTCCGCCAGGAGGACCAGCCCGCCCAGCGGCGCGCCGTTCTCATCCTGGACTCGCGGCGGTTGGCCCGCCACGGTGGTGCCGACGGCTCGTTCGACTGGGCCTGCAGCCTACTCGCGTCCGTGGCGGTCGACCTCGACCATCGCGGCTACACCCTCCACCTGGTGACGACCGAGACGGTGCGCAGCGAACGCGCCGGATCGGCGATGGCCCTGCCTGAGGTCCTGAGGTCGCTGGCTCTGGCGCTGCCCGAGGCCCGTGACCTCGACGCGGTCACCCGAGCGACCCGGCCAGTCGACGGCGATGTCCTCGTCGCCGTCGTCGGTGCGTACGACGGCGACGAGCTGCGTCCACTCGTCCGTTCCCGCCGCGGTGACACCGCCGGGATCATGCTCGTGCTCGACCGCGCCGCTGCCGGCGGCACCGGTCACACCGCCGGCGGCGCCGCGTCCGAGGTCGCCGAGATGGCCCTCACGGCCGGCTGGCGCACTCGCGTCGTCGCCGGGGACTGCCCGGTCGGCGTCGCGTGGCGGGACGTGACCGCCATCGAGTCGTCCCGGACGGTCGCTCTCACCCGGGGCGGAGCATGATCCGTCGCGGTCTGTGGCTGGACGCGCTGCTCGCGCTGCTCGCCACCGTCGTCGTCAGCTGGCCCGTGCGCGCGCTCGTCGCGGGGACCGCATGGGGCTCGGCCATGCTCGCCGGGCTGCTCGCCGTCGCCGTCACCGGAGCCGTGGCGCGGGGCGCGCGTGTCCCCCCGGCCGTCGTCCTCGTCGTCCAGCTGCTCGCCGCCTGGTGGATGCTGGCGTGGATCTTCGTCCCCGGTCACCTCGCCTACGGCCTTCCGCTGCTCGACGCCGCACGCGCTGCCGCAGACCTCGTCGAGTCCGGCGCCGCCACCATCCGGCACGAGGCGGTGCCCGTGACCGAGACGGCGGGGCTGTCGTTCATCGTCGCCACCGCCATGGTGCTGCTGGGCTGGGCGGTCGACGCGCTCGCCGTCTCCGTCCGCTCACCGGCCGCGGCCGGCCTGCCCCTGATGATCGCTCTCGTGGTCTCCGCCTCCGGGACCGGTGAACCGCTCTCCGCGCGCTACTTCGTCGCCGCAGCCGGCGCCTGGCTGCTGCTCCTGGCTCGCCAGTCCTATCTCACGATGCGCGCCTGGTCCTCCCGGCGGCACGGCCGCCCGCTCGCCGTGGCGAGCGAGCCGGTGAAGCGGCCCGGCCGCGGCCACCGCCGATGGGCGCTGACGCTCGGTGCGGTCGGCGTCGTCGCAGCGGTCGTGGTCGCCGGCGCCGTCCCGCACCTGCAGCCCCGGACCCTGGTCCGCGGCCTCGGCAACGGCCCGGGCGGGGACTCCGCGGTCCAGTTCACCGAGAGTTTCGACCTCGCTGCCGATCTCACCGACCGCAGCCGACGGCCCGTCCTGGAGTACCGCGCCGCCGACGAGGGCACCGCGCCCCTGCGCGTCCTGGCCTCGCACCGGTACGAGGACGGGCGATGGCGCCCGGTCGAGGACGATGAGGAGGGCGAGCCCGACGATCTCCCACCCGAGGTGGTCGACCGTGAGGACGTGGAGCGGACAGACCACGAACTCACGGTCGTCGCCAACGAGCTCTCCGCGCCCCAGGTCGCGTTGCCCTACCCCAGGTCGAGCCTGGATCTGGGCGACATTCCCTGGCAGGAGGACCCGCGGACCGGAACCGTGCGGGTGGATCGGCGCCCGGAGAGCTACTCCGTCACGTTCACCGAGGTGACCGGGCGCCTGCCAGCGGGGATCGGCGCCGGCGGGCCCGAGCGCTCGCTCGACCCGGACCTGCTCGACGTCGACGACGCCTCCGCCGGCATCGTCTCCGAGGCGCTCGCCGAGGTCCTCGACACGGCCCGCCCCGGGGCCGCCGACAATCAGCTCCGACTCGCCCGCGAAATCCAGTCCTACCTCCGTGGCCCCCGATTCACCTACTCGCTCACCCTCGCCGATCCCGCACCGCTGGAGGACGGCGAGGAGGACGGCGAACGCACCGATCCCCAGGCCGACCCGATCACCCATTTCCTCACCACACAGGTGGGCTACTGCACCCACTTCGCCACCGCCATGGTCATGATGTCCCGCGCCGCGGGCATCCCGGCGCGGCTCGCGCTCGGCTTCCTCCCCGGCGAACGACAGGTCGACGGGTCGTACACCGTCGTCGCCTCGGACGCGCACGCCTGGCCCGAGTTGTACATCAACGGGCTCGGCTGGACGCGTTTCGAGCCCACGCCGGCCGCGCGGTCCGGCACTGCACCGGTCTACCTCAGCGCGGCCGACCTGCCCGACGCCCCGTCGACGGCGGATCCGACTCCCGTGGAGGAGCCCGAACGGCCGACACAGGAGGAGACCACCGCCGCGACGAGCGAGCCGAACGAGTCCTCCCCGCCCACCTCGAGCGACGTCGGACGAGTCGCTGCACCGGTCGTGCTCGGCCTGCTCGCGTTGGCCGCCCTGCTCCTCGTGGTGCCGGCGGCGGGACGGTGGCGTCGCGAGTCGGCGCTGCGTCGCGCCGAGGATCCCGCGAGCCGGGTCGAGGGGTACTGGCAGGCCCTCGTCGCCGGTCTGGCCGATCTGGGTGTCCGCGCACCGGTCGGAGCGACGCCCCGCCGCGCCGCTGACCGCTACCGGCGCGACGCCGAGTTGACCGGTGCCGCTGCGGCGGCCCTGGACCGGATGGTCGCCCGCCTCGAACGCGCCCGCTACGCCGCCGGCGCGGCTGACGACGGGCCCGGGACGCGCGCCGTGGCCGCCGACGTGCGGGTGATCCTCGAGCAGGCCCGCAGCCGCCTACCGAGACGCCGTCGACTCGGTGTGCTGCTCTGGCCGGCCAGCGGCCGGGAACAGCTTCGCTCGATGCCGGAGCGTATCGTCGCGGCGGTGCGACATCCCCGGGGACGTGCCGGGACGGGACAGGTGTGACAAGGGTCGGGCATGCGTGAGGTGATCCTCGACGTCGACACGGGCGTGGACGATGCGCTCGCGGTGCTGTACGCGCTCCGCAGCCCGGACCTGCACGTACGCGCGCTGACGTGCGTCGCCGGCAATGTCGCCCTCTCGCACGTGGTCCGGAACACCGTGGCGCTGGCCGGCGCTCTCGGCGCATACGTCCCTGTGGCGGCCGGGGCAGACCGGCCGCTCGTGGTCGATTCGCCGGACATCGTCAGCGTCCACGGTGACGACGGGCTCCTCGGGATCGCCCCACCCGGGCGACCGATCGCGGTCGACCGACGCCACGCCGTCGAGGTGTTGCACGAGGCGATCACCGGGGCGCCCGGCGAGGTCACCGTCGTCGCACTCGGACCGCTGACCAACCTGGCGCTCCTGCTGCGGACCCGCCCCGACGTGGCCGAGCAGGTCGCCGAGATCCGGGTCATGGGCGGCAGCCTCGGCGCCGGCAACATCACCGCCACCGCCGAGTTCAACCACTGGGTCGACCCGCACGCCGCCGCGGTGGTGCTCGGCGCAGCCTGGCCGGTCACCGCCTACGGACTCGACGTGTTCTACGATCCCGTCGTTCCCGAGTCCGCGATCACTGCCCTCCGCGCGGATGACGACGTCGCCGCCTCCCTCGCGGGCGAGCTGCTGGATCGGCGTGGCCAGGACGCCTTCTCCGGACGGCCCTACCTCGGCGACGCCGGGCTGGTGACGAGTCTCGACGTCGGCGGTGTGACCTACACCGAGATGCCGGTGATGGTCGACACCCGCCCCGGTCCCACACGCGGGATGACCCTGGCGGACCGGCGTTCCTCGCGGCACGAGTTCGCCGCCCGTGAGCCGTGGTCACCGGTCCGCGTCGCGACCGCCGTCGACGCCGGCGTCCTGACCCGGCGGTATCTCGAGGTGCTCACTGGGTCCGGGTGATCGTGCATAACTCTTGTGCACAGTATCTGTGCACGGTTAGTGTGCACGCATGCCCGACTCGCATCTCGACCTCACCCCGGACGCCGTCAAGGTCCTGGCGCATCCGCTCCGTTCCCGGCTGCTGACTGCTCTCCGTCAAGGTGGGCCCGCATCTGCCACGGCGCTGGCTGGGCACCTGTCCACCAACACCGGAGCGACGAGCTACCACCTGCGCCGTCTGGAGTCGGTCGGCTTGGTGGAGGACACCGGCGGCGGGCGTGGCAAAGAGCGCCTCTGGCGGGCCGCGACCGAGAGCCACGGCTGGACGCCCTCGACCTTCAGTGCCGACGAGGACGCACGCACCGCGGTCGGCTGGCTCGTCCGTGACTACCACCGTCAGTTCGACACCGCGTACGCGCATTGGCTTGATGTCGAGGAGTCGTGGCCCGCCGAGTGGCAGGACGCGACGGGCATGTCCGACACCTGGGTCGAGGTCACCCCGGAACAGATGGCCGACATGCAGGCCGAGCTCGCCGCGGTGCTCGAACGATACGCCAGAGCCGGCACGGGCGATCCGAACGCGCGTCGGATCCACGTCTGGCGCTTCGCCTTCCCCGTCGAGCCCGACGATGTCCCCCGCGCCGCGGGCGACCGATGACCCCCTTCTCCCCCGGCGCCGCCCGCCGGGTCTACCTAGGTCTGACGGTGAGCCGATGGTTCCCGGTCGGCCTCGTCGTGGCGGCCGTGACGCTGCTGCCGATCGATCGCGGGCTGACAGTGACCGAGACCCTGACCCTCGCCTCGGTCACCGGCGCCGTCGTCTTCGCCCTCGAACTGCCCACCGGCGGCTTCGCGGACGCTCTCGGTCGACGCCCGGTCCTCCTCGCTGCGGCCGCTGCGCAGGTCCTGGCTGTCGCGCTGTACGTCGTGGCCGACTCGGTCGTGATCTTCATGGTGGCGGCCGCCGCCATGGGCGTGTTCCGGGCGCTCGACTCCGGCCCGCTGGAGGCCTGGTTCGTCGACACCGTGCACGCCACCTCCCCCGGCGCCGACGTCGACCGGACCCTCGCTCACCAGGGCGCCGTGCTCGGGGGATCCATGGCCACGGGCGCGCTCGTCTCCGGTGGCCTGGTGTGGTGGCACCCGGTTCAGGCGTGGTCGTCCATGACGTTGCCGTTCGTGGTGTACGCCGTGCTCGCGGCGGGCCACCTGGTCGCCGTCGCGGTGCTCCTGCGCGAGCCTGCCAGGGCGACGGCCCAGGACCGCTCCCGCCTGCGGGACGCCGCGGCCGCAGCCCGCCAGGCGCCACAGACCGCCGTCCACGGTCTGCGGTTGGCCGGAGGGAACCGCGTATTGGGCAGCCTCCTCGCCCTGGAGGCGTGTGGGTCCGTGGCCATGGTGGTCATGGAGTCCTTCCAGCCGATACGCCTTGCCGAGATCCTCGGCAGCGAACACGAGGCGGGCGCACTCATGGGACCGGTCGCCTCGGTCGGGTGGGCGGTCTTCGCCGGCGGCGCGGCTCTCGGCGGCATCATGGCGCGGCGCATCGGGGTCGCCCGGGCGGCGATGGTGGCGCGCGTCTGTCACGGTCTCGGCTGTGTCTGGATGGGGCTGGTGGCCGGCCCAGGAGCCCTCGTGGCCGTCTACCTCATCACCTACGGCTGGCACGGCGCCGGCGGGCCGCTGGTGCACGCCCTGCTGCACCGCGAGTCGAGCTCCGCCACTCGCGCGACAGTGCTGTCCATGGCGTCCATGTGCGCGTTCGCGGCCTACGCCGTGGCATCCCCGGTGTTGGGTTGGGCGGCCGACGCGACGTCCACCCAACTCGCGATGGTGCTCGGTGGCGCGGTGAGCGTCGGGGGCATGTGGTTCCTCCGCCCAGCGCTGCGCCGTGAACGCGAGCTCCGGGCGGCGGAGCCCGAGACGGTGCGGATCTAGCGGCCCGTGGACGGGGCGGTCCGCTCCAGCAGCGTGATGACCTCGTAGTGCCGGGTCTGGGGGAACATGTCCAGCACGCGTGCCCGCCGCACCCGCCAGGACGGCATCGCCGCGAGATCCTTCGCGAGAGTGGAGGCCTGGCAACTGGAGTAGACCAGGTGCCGCGCCGAGGAGGCCTCGAGCCACGCGCCCAGTCGCGGCCCGATGCCCCGCCGGGGCGGGTTGACGATCACGGCGTCCGGGGCGGTCGCGGCAGACTCGGCGAACTCGGTCGCGTCCCCGACCAGGAACTCGACGCCGCTGATCCCGGCCTCATCTCGGGCGGCCTCCGCGCCATCGACGGCGGCGGGGCTCACCTCGACGCCGGTGACCTGGCGCCCGGGCCCGGCGGCGTGCAGCGCGAACCCGCCGACACCGCAGTAGAGGTCCCACACCGTCCGGGGCGCCAGTTCCTCGATCCAGGTGCGAGCCTGGCGGTATAGGGCCGTGGCCACGGAGGTGTTCGTCTGGAAGAAGCTCTGCGGCAGGAGGCGCAGTGTGAGATCGCCTGCCGGCATGCGCATGCTGACGGACTCCGTCAACTCGATCTCGCACGCGCCCTCGAGGACCGCCTTGTGCTCGGGCTGCAGGTTCGCCGTGACGACCGCGAGCTGAGGGAGCTGGGAGTGCAGCCAGGCCAGGTGCTTGCGGATCCGCGGCACGGCCTCGTCCGTACGCAGCACGAACCGCAGCATGAGCTCTCCGGTCGCCGATTCGGTGACGAGGAGATACTTCAGTTCCCCGCGTCGTGCCGGGACGTCGTAGGGCGTGAGCATGGCCCGGCTGATGAACGCCGCCAACGTCGGCATCGCCGTACGCACCGCGTCACCGGTGACCCCGCACTCACGCAGGTCGACTCCTCGACCGTCCGCGTCGAGGATTCCCAGAGTCGGGGCATCGACGCTGCCGCCGACCACCATCTTGGCCTTGTTGCGGTAGCCGGTCTCGGGGCCGGCCACGGGCGCGAGCCACTCCACGTCGTGCCCGGCGAGCAGGTCGGCGCAGTGCCGCTGCTTCTCGGCGAGCTGCTCCGCGTAGGCCATGCCCATCAAGGTGCACGAGCGGCATGCGGCGGCGTCGAAATAGGCACACTGCACGACGCACCAGTCTAGGCCGGTGGCTCTCCGGACCGGTCCCCGCGCATCCGGTCCACGAGCCCCATCACGGGAGTCGCCGTGACGCCGTGCAGCACCACCGAGCCGACGACGACGAGCCCGACGACACCCCACAAGGTCTCGGCATGGCCGAACTCGCCTTCGCCCAGGCCGTAGGAGAGGTAGTACAGGGAACCGATGCCCCGGATGCCGAAGTAGGAGATCGCGGCCCGATCACCCCGCTCCACGCCGGAGCGGGTCAGCCCCACCCAGCCGGCGGCCGGCCGAACGACGACGAGCACCACGGCGGCCAGGAGGATCTGCTGCCAGGTCAGTTCGGCGAACAACCCGCGCGCGACGGCACCGCCGAGCAGCACGAGCACCACCACGGTGAGCAGCCGTTCGACCTGTTCGATGTAGTCGTGCAACACGTTGTGGTAGCCGTGGTCACGTTCGGCCGCGCGGATCGCGACCGCACAGACGAACACGGCGATGAAGCCGTAGCCCTCGATCACCTCGGCCAACCCGTAGGCGCCGAATGTCGCCGCCAGTGCCACGAAGCCCTCGCCACTCTCGGCGAGCCGTAACCGTGCCGGCCGCGCCCGGAAGAAGAGCGCGGCGAGCCCGGTGCCGACACCGAGTCCCACGGCCGCGCCGGCCACGATGCGCCAGAGCACGTCGATCGCGACCCATGATCCGAGGGCCGCGGGCGCGAAACCCGCGGCGGCGACGGTGATCGCGAGGTAGGTGAACGGAAAGGCGAGGCCGTCGTTCAGGCCGGCCTCGGAGGTGAGCCCGAAGCGTGTCTCGTCCTCCTTCCCTTCTTCCTCCGTCGGCTCGCCCACCTGGACCTCGTTGGCGAGTACGGGGTCGGTCGGCGCGAGCGCGGCGGCGAGGAGGATCGCTGCCGCGGCGCCGAGTCCGAGGAACCAGCTTCCGAGCACGGCGACGGCGATCACGGTCATCGGCATGGTGAGACCTAGCAGTCGCCATGTGGTCGACCATCTCCGACGGCCGAACGGGCGGTCCAACGCCAGGCCAGCACCCATGAGGGAGACGATGACCGTCAGCTCCGTGATGTGTTCGGCGACCGCCTGGTGCGCGATGGGGTCCGGGTCCGGCAGGTCGTCCATGAGCGCGAACCCGAGGATTCCGGCGCCGAGGAACACCATCGGCATGGAAGTCGGCGCACCGCTGAGCAGCCGAGGCAGGAGTGCCGCGAGCAGCGCGGCGACGCCGGCAGCGGCGTACAGCACGGACGACTCCACTGTTCCCCCAGGTCATTCCGGTGACGGGTGATGCGGCACAGCCAATCACGACGGTCGCGGTCACGCGCCCAGCGTGCCGGCGACGGCGCGGTCATCCCGCCGACGCCGACCCGCTCCCTGCGGACGGACCGGGCGCCGGTGACGCGTCCTCCTCCGTCGGCGGATCCGGCTCCCACCGGCCCAGGAGTACGGCCGGCAGTCCGAGGGATGTGCGCCGGCCCTCGATCTCGATCCATGTGCGCAGGAGCGGCTCATCCGGTGGCTCGGGCCGCTTCTCGCCGAGGTCCGTCAGCCAGGCGCACTCGTCCTCCACCCACCGCGTGTGGACCCCGAGAGTCTCACCCTCGGCGGTCAGCGCCGGGTCTGCCAGCAGCCGACGGTGGAAGCTCACCACGGTCGGGACGCCCCCGATCTCGGTGCCGGCGAGTGCGGCCCGAGCGCGTGCGAGTGCCGCCGGACGATCCGGCGCGCGGGCGGTCACCGTGGCGAGCAGGGAGTCGAATGCCGCCGGTACCGCAGAACCCGAGACGACGCCGGAATCGACCCGCACGCCGGGACCGCCGGGAGGATCGAACCGGACAACCGTGCCGGGAGCCGGCACGAATCCACGGCCCGGGTCCTCGGCGGCGAGCCGCAGTTCGATCGCATGACCGCCCAGCGGCACGTCCCCGGCGACCTCGAGCGGCCGGCCGTCGGCCACGAGGAGCTGCTGGCGGATCAGATCGACGGCGGCGACCTCCTCGGTGACAGCATGCTCGACCTGGACTCGGGCATCGACCCCGAGGAAGGACACGGTGCCCCGCCGGTCCACGAGGAACTCGACGGTGCCGGCGCTGCGATACCGCATTGCGGAGCACAGCCGGCGGGCCACCGTCGTCATGGCAGCGGTCTGTTCCGGCGTCAGGAACGGGGCGGGTGCCTCCTCGAGAAGCTGCTGGCCGCGGCGCTGGACCGAGCAGTCCCGGGTGCCGAGCGTGGCGACCGACCCGGTGCCGTCACCGAGCACTTGGACCTCGACGTGCCGGGGCCGGTCGACGTACGCCTCGACGAAACACGTGCCGCTGCCGAAGGACGCCGTGGCCTCCCGCACGGCCGAGTGGTACAGGTCCCTGGCATCCGCCATGCGGCGCACCACGCGCAGACCGCGGCCGCCACCGCCGCGGGACGGCTTGATCATCACCGGGAGGCCATGCGTGCGGGCGAACTCGAGGACCTCCTCGGCCGAGGCGACCGGACCGTCGCTGCCGGGCACAGGCGGCGCGCCGAGCTGGCGGGCCAGTTCCCGTGCGCGGGTCTTGTCCCCGAGCGCCACGAGCGTCTCGGCCGTCGGCCCGATCCACGTCAGCCCGGCCGCCTCGACGCGCCGTGCGGCCTCGACGCTCTCGGCGAGGAACCCGGAACCGGGGTGGACCGCGTCGGCCCCGGAACGCACGGCGACGTCGAGCACACCGTCGAGGTCGAGGTATCCGCCCGGGAGCGCGAATGCCTCGTCGGCCATGCGCACGTGCAACGCCTCGACGTCGCTGTCGGCGTACACGGCCACCGACCGGGCTCCGTACTCCGCGCACGCGCGGATGATCCGGACCGCGATCTCGCCGCGATCGGCGACGAGGACCGTCGTCATCGCTCCTCCTCCGCCTCGGCGTCCTGTGCGAGATCGACGGCGCGGAACCGGATCGATGCTCCGGGCGGGACCTGCATGGCCAGGTCGAGGTCATGTGCCGCGACGTGGGCGATCACCGGGTATCCACCCGTGACCGGATGGTCGGCCGCGAGGAGGACCGGGCGGCCCTCGGGCGGTACCTGCAGGGCACCCCGCCCCGTCGGTTCGCTGGCGAGCTCGCCCTCGGCCACGCGGGTGAGCGCCCGCTCGCCGGTCAGACGTCGTCCGATCCGGTTGGACTCCGGCAGGACCGTCCAGGTCTGCCCCGTGAGCACCGCCAGGGCACCGGAACTGAACCAGTCGGCCCGCGGACCGAGGACGACGTCGACAGTCGTGGTCTCGTGCGTGCCCGGCAGCACGGGCTCCGGTTCCGGCAGCGGAACCGCGTCGGCCCGCCTACCGCCGGCAGCCAGCACGTCACCCGCTGCCAGGGGTTCGGGGCCGACCGCAGCGAGAACGTCGCGGGCGGCGCTACCGAGCACCGGCGAGAGGTCGAAACCGCCCCGCAGCGCGAGGTAGGTGTACACGCCGGTCTCCGGTGGCCCGAGACGGATCTCCTCGCCGTCGTCCACCGCGACGGCGCGATCCGACGGGACCTGCCGGCCCTCCACCGTCAGCGGCACCCGCGCTCCGGCGACGGCGACGACGAGATCACCCCGGGCGCGCAGCGTGAGCCCGCCGAGCGCCACCTCGATCGCCGCCGCCTGCGGCGGATTGCCGACGCGCCGGTTCGCCCGGCGCAGCGCGCCGCGGTCCATCGCCCCCGAGGACGCCAGGCCGAGCCGGGCCACACCGTCGCGGCCGAGATCCTGCAGCAGCGCCTGCCCGGCGACGGCCGTCACCTCCAGGCCCGGGCCCGGGACGTCGCCTGAAGCCTGCCGATCGGCGGTGCGCCACCGGGAGGCGGGACCGAGGCCGGTGGCGATGACGCGCCGGCCGGGCAGCTCCTCGACCGCGACGAACCGGACGCGCCCGCCCGGCTGCAGCAGAGCCGGCGGATCCCGGTCGACGTCGAAGAGGTCGACGTCCGTGCGCCCCAGGAGCCGCCAGCCTCCCGGGGAGGAACGGGGGTAGACGCCGGAGAACTCGCCCGCGATCGCGACGGAGCCGGCCGGGATGGACGTGCGCGGGCTCGCGCGCCGAGGAACCCGCAGCACCGGATCGCCTCCAGACAGGTAGGCGAAGCCCGGCGCGAAGCCGGTGAAGGCCACCGTGTAAACGGCCTGCGTGTGCCGCGCGACGACGTCTGCAGGGCTGAGGCCGCACCACTGGGCGACCTCGGTGAGGTCCGCGCCGTCGTAGACCACCGGGATCTCGAGAGGTTCGCTCGCAGGTGGCGGCGCGTCGCGTCCGCGCGGTCGCGACCGGACCTCGTCGGCGAGTCGCCGCGCCGTCGTGACCGTCGGGTCGAATCGCAGCAGCACGGTCCGAGCGGCCGGAATCACCTCGACGACTCCGTCGGGCAGCTGGTCCCGCAACGACGACGTCAGCGCGAGTGCCGTTTCCAGGTCGGCCACGTCGACCAGAACGGCGTCCGTCCCGGCCCGCAGGGCGCGCATCAGGAGATGCCCGGGCCGGTGACGAACGGCCGCACGTCGATCCCGGCAGCCTCGAGGGCCCGGCGCACCGCGCGGGCCGTCCCGACCGCTCCCGGGGAGTCACCGTGCACGCAGATCGAGTCGGCCTCCAGCGCGATCACGCTGCCGTCGACGGCCTGCAGGGTGCCGGTGTGCACCAGGCGCACCATCCGAGCCGCGACCTCCTCCGGGTCGTGCAGGAGGGAGCCCGGCTCCCGGCGCGAGACCAGCCGCCCGTCGGGCGTGTAGGTGCGGTCGGCGAAGGCCTCCGCGTAGACCCGCAGGCCCGCGTCCCGGGCGAGCTCGAGGAACACCGAGCCGGCCGGACCGAGCACAGGCAGATCCAGGTCCAGGTCGGCGACCGCGTCGACCACGGCGCCGGCGTGGGCACGGTCGTGCGCGATCGTGTTGTACAGCGCGCCGTGCGGCTTGACGTACCGGACGGCCGTGTCACTGGCGCGGGCCAGCGCCTGCAACGCGCCGATCTGATAGATCACGTCCGCGCGGAGCTCGGCGGGCGAGGCATCGACGTACCGTCGCCCGAACCCGGCGAGGTCCCGGTAGGCCGGGTGGGCGCCCACTACCACGGACCGGGTCCCTGCCGCGTGCAGGGTGTTCGCCAGTGAGCGCGGGTCTCCCGCGTGGAACCCGCACGCCACGTTGGCGCTCGTGACGACGTCGAGCATGGCGTCGTCGTCGCCGAGCTCCCAGCGACCGAAGCCCTCCCCCAGGTCGGCGTTGAGATCGATGACAGGCATCGGTCCCTCCTCTCGCAGCGGATGTCACCCACCTGCCGCGTGCCGTCCGGCCGGGGCGGAGCGTTCCGGGACCGGCACGGGCTGCCGGCGCGACCTAGACCAGCGAGTCCTGCCAGGCGGCGTGCAGTGCGGCGAACCGCCCGTCGCCGGCGATGAGGTCGGCGGGAGTGCCGTCCTCGACGATCTGGCCGTGCGCCATCACCAGCACGCGGTCCGCGATGGCCACCGTCGAGAGCCGGTGCGCGATGATGATCGCCGTGCGGTCGGCGAGCAGCGTCTGCAGCCCGTGCTGCACCTGGCGCTCGCCGGGAATGTCGAGCGAGCTGGTGGCCTCGTCCAGGACCAGCACCGCCGGATCGGCGAGGAAGGCACGCGCGAAGGACAGCAGCTGACGCTGGCCGGAGGAGACGCGGCCGCCGCGCTTGTTCACATCGGTGTCGTAGCCGTCGGGCATCTGTTCGATGAACTCGTGCGCTCCGACGGCGCGGGCGGCCTGTTCGATCTCCGCCATCGACGCATCGGGCCGGCCCAGGGCGATGTTCTCGCGTACCGAGCCACTGAACAGGTACGCCTCCTGGGTCACCATGACGACGGCGCGACGAAGATCGGTCGAGGACAGGTCGCGTACGTCGATCCCGTCCAGTCGCACGTGCCCGTCGGTGGCGTCGTAGAACCGGGTGACGAGCTTGGCCACCGTGGACTTTCCCGCGCCGGTGGTGCCGACCAGGGCGATCGTCTGACCGGCCGGGATGTGCAGATCGAGGTCTGGCAGCACCGTCGGGCCGTCGCCGTACTGGAAGCGCACATGGTCCAGGTGCAGCTCCCCGCGTGGCTCTGGCAGCGGCGTCGGACGCTTCGGCTCGACCACGCTCGGCTCCTCGGCCAGCAGCCCGGAGACCTTCTCCAGCGCCGCCGCGGCGGACTGGAAGGCGTTGTAGAACATGCCGATCTGCTGGATAGGCTGGAAGAACCGTTTGACGTAGAGCAGCGCCGCCGCCAGGACGCCGACCTCCATGGTGCCGCCCAGCACCCGCCATCCGCCGTAGGCCAGGGCGACGGTGACGGTGAGGTTCCCGATGAGCATGAGCCCCGGCTGGAAGCGTCCGTTCAGCCCGAACGTCTTGAGGTTCGCCTCGCGGTAGTCGTCCGACAGGCCGCCGAAGTCGCGTTCCGTCGTCGACTCACGGCGGAACGCCTGGACGGCCCGCATCCCGGTCATCGTCTCGACGAACTTGACGATGAGCCGAGCCGAGGCGGTGCGCTGCTCACGGTAGAAGACCTGGGAGCGCAGCTGGAACCAGCGGGTGAGGATGGCCGCTGGGATGAACGCACAGGCCAGCACGACGCCCGAGCGCCAGTCGAGGATCACCAGCGAGACGGCGACGAAGACCATGAGCAGCATCTGCGAGATCACGCCCGTCAGGCCGCCGTCGAGCAGCTCACGCAGCGCCTCCAGGTCGGAGGTCTGCCGGGAGATGATCCGACCGGAGGTGTAGGTCTCGTGGAACTCCAACGACAACCGTTGGGTCTGGCGGAACACCCGCCGTCGTAGATCGAGCAGCACACCTTGGGCGATGCGGGCCGCCTGCCGGATGTAGGCGCCGGCGGCCAGGCCGCCGGCCACGGCCGCGACGGCGTAGAGGACGCCGTAGAGGGTCAACAGGCCGGAGTCGTCACGCTCCAGCAGAGCGGGCAGCGCACGGTCGATGGTCACCGCGACCAGCGCGGGGCCGGCAACCTGGCCCAGGGTGGAGATGACGACCAGCACGCCGGCGATCGCGAGCTTCTTCAGATGCGGACTGAGCAGGTTGCCGAGTAGGCGCAGCGATCGCCGCCGGACCGTGCGCGAGGCGTCCCGGTCCAGGTCGAAATCGTCCTCGTTAGCCGTCGCGCCGGCGCGCGGAGCGGTCGGGGCACTCACAGGCGGGCTCCTCTCGCTTCGTCGTCGACGTCCTGCGGGTCGCACTCGGGAAAGGCGTCGTCCTCGGCGAGCCGCCCGACGCCGTGCTCGGCGGCGTCGTCCTCGAGCGTGGAGATGATGTACCGGTAGTGCGGGTCGGTGGCGAGCAGGTCGGTGTGCGTGCCGACGGCGGTGATCCGCCCGTCCTGGAGCACCGCCACCCGGTCGGCGAGGGCCACGGTCGAGGGGCGGTGCGCGATGACCAGGCTTGTGGTGCCCGTGAGCACCTCCCGCAGCCGCGCGCTGACCGCCTCCTCGGTGGCGACGTCAAGAGCGGAAAGCGGGTCGTCCAGGACGAGGACCCGGGGCCGGGGCGCGATCGCGCGGGCCAGCGCGATGCGTTGCCGCTGGCCACCGGACAGGGACAGGCCCTCCTCCCCGATGCGGGTCTCCACACCCTCGGGTAGGTCATAGACGAAATGGGCCTGCGCGACGTCGATCGAGGAGTGCAGGATCGCCTCCTTCTCCGCCGCCGGCAGCGCGTCGTCCACGCCGAGGAGGACGTTCTCCCGCACGGACGCGGAGAAGAGGGTCGGGTCCTCGAACGCGACCGCGACGGCGTCACGCACGTCCGCCCGGCGCAGGCGGCGCACATCGACGCCGTCGATCTCGACCGCACCGCCGGTCACGTCGTACAGCCGCGGGACGAGCATGGCGAGGGTGGACTTGCCCGAGCCGGTCAGGCCCACGAGCGCCGTCGTGGTCCCTGCGGGCAGCTCGAGGTCGATGTGCCGCAGGAGCGGGGTCGTGGCGTCGGAATAGCGGAACTCGACGTCGTCCAGATGCACGTGGGAGCCGTGCGGACCCGGCGTGCCCGGTTCGAGCGGATCGGTCGGGTCATCGACGAGGTTCGGGGTGTCCATCACCTCGAAGAAGCGGTCGACGGCGGTGCGCGCGTGCAGGGTCATCGAGAGCGTCATGCCCAGCTCGATGACCGGGCCGGTGATGACCGCGGCGGTCGCGAAGAAGGCGGCCAGGGCCCCGATGGTGATCTGCTCGTCGACCACCAGCAGCGTCCCGACCACGAGCGAGATCGCCAGGGTGGCCTCGGGAATGAGCTGGAGCGCGGCGACCATCCAGGACTGCGTCGTCGCCTTCTGGATCTCGGTCTGACGCAGCTGCTCGGCCTGCCCGGTGAAGGAGGACAGAGCGTCGCGTCCGCGGCCGAAGGCCTTGAGCACGCGGATGCCGTGCACGGACTCCTCGACGCTGTTGGCGAGGTCACCGAGCTGGTCCTGCGAGCGGCGCGCGACCACGCGGTACCGCCGCGAGAAGCGGAAGGCGATCACGGTCACCGGGACGGCGCCGGCGAGGTAGATCAGGCCCAGCCACCCGGCGGTCGTGAGCAGGATGCCGATGCCCACGATGATGGTGACGAAGCTGACGACGAGCTGGAGCAGGCCGAAGACCAGCCACCGCCGCAGCAGGCCCAGATCACCCACGATCCGCGAGAGGAGCTGGCCGCCGGGCCACCGGTCGTGAAAGGCGATCTGCAGGTCCTGCAGGTGACGGAACATCGCCATGCGCATCTCGGACTCGACGCGTGTCCCGGGGAACATCACGAGGGTCCGGCGCAGCAGGATGAGCGCAGCCTCGGCCACGCCGAGGGCGAGGACGATGAGCACCGGCCAGATGAGGACGCTGAAGTCGTGGTCGCCGACGGCGCCGGTCAGCGGGCCGTCGACGACGCGCTCGAGCACGCGCGGGATAGCCAGTGCCGCGAGGCTGGCACCGAGGGCGGAGAGCAGGCCCGCCGTCAGGCGCGGCAGGGCGGTGCGAACGTACGGAAGTAGACGACGCAAGGAGGCCAGGGTCGACAGGTCGGCCCCGGCGGGGGTATCGGGAGGCATCGATTCCTATTCTTCCGCATTCTGGCGAGATTGCGTCACCCATGTGCGGAATGCCGAAAACTAGCTGCGCTTCGGGAGGCATCTTTCGTTGTGCCCCGAGCAGGCGGCGACCTGCGCGCAGAGAAGCGACTCACGTACCGCGCGTTTACACCACTCCCAGAGCGATCATGGCGTCTGCCACCTTGGTGAAGCCCGCGATGTTCGCGCCAAGTACGTAGTTGCCCGGCTCGCCGTACTCGTCAGCGGTCTCGAGGCATCGATCGTGGATGCCTTCCATGATGCCGGCGAGTCGCTCCTCGGTGTACTCGGCGGACCAAGAGTCCCGGGATGCGTTCTGCTGCATCTCCAGTGCTGACGTGGCCACACCACCGGCGTTGGCGGCCTTGCCGGGACCGAAGAGGACCCCGGCCTGCTGGAACAATGCGACGGCCTCGGAGGTCGTCGGCATGTTGGCTCCCTCGGCGACGACGGCGACACCATTGCCGACCATCCGACGTGCATCGTCCTTCGTGATCTCGTTCTGGGTGGCACACGGCAGTGCGACGGTGGCGGGGACGTCCCAGACACGACCGTC
This sequence comes from Georgenia deserti, assembly GCF_042680605.1. Taxonomy (NCBI): domain Bacteria; kingdom Bacillati; phylum Actinomycetota; class Actinomycetes; order Allobogoriellales; family Allobogoriellaceae; genus Georgenia; species Georgenia deserti. Next base: position 7,463 of record NZ_JBHUEE010000004.1, on the reverse strand, counting down.
CTCGACGAGCCGGGCCTCGGGGCGCCGGGCGACATAGTCGGCGGCCCGCCCACGTTCGACTTCCTTGATCTGCCGCAGCAGATCGAGATCGACTCCGCGCTCGTCGATCACGTACGCGGACGAATCCGAGAACGTCAGCACCTCGGCGCCCAGTTCCTGTGCCTTGGCGATCGCGTGGATGGCGACATTGCCGGACCCCGACACGAGGACGCGCTGACCGTGCATGCTCTCGTTGCGGGTGCCGAGCATGTGCTCAGCGAAGTAGACCGTCCCGTATCCGGTCGCTTCCGTGCGGACCAGCGAGCCGCCCCAGGTGATGCCCTTGCCTGTGAGAACGCCGGACTCGTAAAGGTTCGTGATCCGCTTGTACTGCCCGAACAGGTAGCCGATCTCGCGGCCGCCGACGCCTGTGTCTCCAGCAGGCACATCGGTGTACTGGCCGATGTGGCGGTACAGCTCGGTCATGAAGGACTGACAGAATCGCATGACCTCGCCAGCGGAACGCCCACGGGGGTCGAAGTCGGAACCGCCCTTGGCTCCGCCGATCGGCATACCGGTCAGTGAGTTCTTGAACACCTGCTCGAAGCCGAGGAACTTGATGATGCCCTGGTATACGGAGGGATGGAACCGCAGGCCGCCCTTGTACGGGCCGAGGGCCGAGTTGAACTCGACGCGGAACGCCCGGTTGATTCGGACGCGATCGGCGTCATCGACCCACGGTACCCGGAAGATGATCTGGCGTTCGGGCTCGCAGATACGTTCGAGGACCGCTGCTTCGACGTACTGCGGGTGCTTTCGTAGCACCGGGCCGAGGGAGTCAAAGACTTCCCGGACTGCCTGGTGGAACTCTGCCTCGCCAGGATTACGACGTAGCACCTCGTCGAACACCGACTCCAGCTGCGGATCCATTGTTCTCCTTTGCATGGGACATCGAACGTTACGTCGACGCTGTGGCCAGCCGCTTCGTCCGTGCGTATGCCGAGACAGCTCAGAGGTAGTCGCGAAGAACCACGGCGTGGTTCATCTGCGTGTCACGGGCGGCGTAGACCAGCGTGACCACGGAGTGCGCGCTGAGCGCGGTCCGGAGCTCGTCCACGGCCGGGGTTGTCATCGAGTTCGACGCGGTAGCGGGCGGCGAGTTCGTCGAAGGTTCCGGACTCACCGTGCCACCAGACGCGCAGGTCGGGGCTAGGTGCGATCTCCTTCAACCACAGGTCGATGGCTGCGCGCTCTTTGCTGATGCCACGCGGCCACAGCCGGTCGACCAGGATGCGGGCGCCGTCGTCAGGGCAGACGGGGTCGTAAACCCGCTTGAGTCGCACGACACCTCGACTCATGACCGTCCTACGACGCCACAGATGTCGGCTCGTGTGCATGGTATGCACCGTGGGACGTGGCCAGCGCGTCGGTCAGCAGCGCGACGAGCGCCTCGAGCTGGACGTCCGAGGAGGACGAGACCTCCTCGTCCGAGCCGTCCAACGCCCGGGCGGCGAGCCCGGCCTTGTTGTCGATGAGCTCGGCGACCCGTGAGTCCAGTGTCTGGGCCGCGATGATGCGCCACGCCGTGATCGGCTGGTCCTGGCCGATGCGGTGGATCCGGTCGATCGCCTGGGTCTGCTCGGCGTCGGTCCAGGGCAGTTCCGCCAGCACCATGTTGGAGGCGACCTGGAGGTTGAGCCCGACGCCTGCGGCGGTGAGCGAGCAGACCGCGACGGCGACCTCGGGCTCGCGCGTGAACGCGTCGATCTGCTTCTGCCGCGCGGTGGCGGTCTGGTCGCCGCGGATCGAGGCGACTGCGATCCCCCGCTCGGCGAACACCGTTTCCGCTGCGTCCATGACGTCGATGTGCTTGGCGAAGAAGACGACCTTGCCGACGTTGCGTGCGAGCTGCGCGGCGTAGTCGGCGGCCAGGCCGGCCTTCGCCTCGCCGATCCGACGCATCATCGTGAACAGGTTCTCGCCGGCGGTGGAGGCCTTGTCCGCCCGTTCCGACTGGGCGACCTGACGCACGATCTCGAGGTCGAGCTCCTCGCCCGGGAGGCTGCCGTGCCGTGCCTCGTAGACCCGCTCGTAGCGCTCGACGAGGCGGCGGGTGAGTTCGCGCTCGGCATCCCGGATGGACCGGCCGGCGCCGTCGTCGAGTTCGACGGGCATGTCCGCGACGCGGCGGGCCGGGATGTCGGTGGCGACGTCGACCTTCCGGCGACGGACGATCCCGCGCTCGATGACGCTCGTGCGGGCCGCGGCGTAGAACCCGCGGTCGGCCGGGGTGAGGCCGATCTCCTCCAGCGCCTCCATGAGCTCGCCGAGCGGCTTCTTCTCGTCGATCCAGCCGAGGAACTGCCAGATGGCGCGGAAGTCGTCGATGTCGTTGATCAGCGGGGTGCCGGTCAGTGCCATCAGCAGCGGGTCCCCGGCTCGGCTGCGGATGCGGTCCGCGATCCGCAGCACGTGCTGGGACCGTTGAGACTTCTTGTTCTTGATGTAGTGCGCCTCGTCCACGATCATGCCGCGGAATCCGAGATCGCCCAGCCAACCGATGTGCCGATCGAGGATCTCGTAGTTGACGACGACGATGTCGGCGAAGCCGTCGATCGTCTCGCCGTCGCCGTGAACGACGGTGGCGCGACGGCCGGGGGTCCACATCGCCGCCTCGCGGGCCCAACTCGTCTTGACGACGTTGGGGACGACGACGAGCAGCGGGTAGGCGTTCGCCGCCTGCGCCGCGAGCAAGGCCTGTGCCGTCTTGCCGAGGCCGGGCTCGTCGGCGAGGAGGAACGTGCGGTGGCCGGTCGCCGCGGCGGCGACCACCCGTGCCTGGTGCTCCATGAGCTCGAGACCGTCCGGCGCCCGGACGAACGTCGGTTCCGGCAGGTCCATGCATGAGGACTCCCCGCCGCGTTCGAACGCCGTCAGCAAGGGGCCCAACAGGTCCCATCCGGCCAGTCGACGCGGCCGCGTCTGTCGCTTCTGCGCGGCCGAGAAGTCCGGCGCGAGGAACGGATTGGCCAGCTGCCGTGAGGCCACCGACGGCGGTACCACCTGCTGCTGGCGGGCGGCGGACGCCTCGGCGGGCTCCTCCTCGGGTTCCTCGGCGGGGACCTCCATGCCGGCCTCGCGCAGCATCTCCTCCTTGAGGGCACGTGCGGCGTCGGTGACGGTCGCCTGCTCGTCCAGCAGGCCGAGGAGCGAGGTGTCGCGGGCGGCCGTCTTGGCGAGGATGGTGGCGATGCCGTCGAGGCGCTTGAGCTCCTCGGCGCGACGGGACTCGGCCAGCGAGGTGTCTGCCTTCACTCGCGCGCGCTCCTCCCGCATGAGGAGCCCGGCCACCTGGAACTTGGTCCGCACCGAGGGCCGGACCCGGCGGCGCTGCACGGCCGCCTCGACCTCGCGCGAGACGCGCGCCAGCACGGGCATGATGCCGTCCTCGTCGCTGTGGCGCGTGCGCCGCTGATTACTGCGATTCGTGCCGCGGGCACGACCGTCGGCGGTCGCGCCCGATCGGCGTCGGGCTCCCTGAGCCAAAGGCATCCTCCACACTCGCGTCTGGGCCGCGCCCGTGCCGTTCAGCCGGCACGATCCGGCGACCCGGACGGCTGTACCGCCGTCCTGGACGTGCGCTGGACGCGGATCTTCGCGAGATCGACGCGTGAGCCTCGAACGTACGCCCGCCGAAACCGCGCCCTCGCAGCGAGGGCGGATTCGCCGGGGTGCACCAGCGCTCGTCGACCGGGCAACATCTCCTCGCCCGGATGTATTCCACTGTACCCGTCCCGGCGCGGCGGCATCGCAGGACGTTTCCGGCGGTTCGGGAGGTTCGGCTACGCGAAGGGGTTGATCGCCCGGGTGGGGACCTCGATGAGGTGCGGACCGTCGTCGGCGACGGCGTCGGTGAGCAGCTGCCGCAGCTCGTCCCGGCCGTGGGCACGGTGCCCGGCGACGCCGTAACCCGCTGCGAGTGAGACGAAGTCGATGCCGGGCACGTCGATGCCGGGCGCGCCGGTGACTCCCATGTGCTCGGTGAAGGACTGCAGTGCCTGGTAGTTGCCGTTGACCAGGACGACGAACGTCACCGGCACGCGGTACCGGGCCGCCGACCACAGGGCGGTGATGGCGTAGCTCGCGGAGCCGTCGCCGATCAACGCGACGACCGGACGGTCCGGTTCGGCGAGCTGGACGCCGACGGCGGCGCCCATCCCCCAGCCGAGGCCACCCGCGGCGGGGAAGTAGTAGCTGCCTGGCCGGTGGAGGTCGAGGTGGTCCCACACCAGCGCCGTCGTCGACGTCGACTCCTTGACGTAGACGACGTTCTCGGGGGTGACCTCGTCCACCGTGGCGAGGACCACGGCAGGGTCGAGCGGAGCCTCCTGCTCGCCTCCCGGCACGCCCGGCAGCGGGCGCGCCGGCGGACCCGGGCGGTCGGCCTGCCGCACCGACCGGGCCAGTGCCTGCAGTGCGGCGCCCACGTCCGAGACGACGGAGCGTCCTATCGGTGCCCGGGCCGCCTCCGCGGGATCGTCGGTGAGATGGACCAGCCGGGCACCCTCAGGCAGGTACTGCCCGGGATCGTACTGGTGGTACCGGAAGACCGGGGCGCCGGCGACGAGTACGACGTCGTGTCCCGCGAGCAGGTGGGTCACCGCGCCGATGGCGGCCGGCAAGGCGCCACGGAAGAGCGGGTGCCGGGTCGGGAACGGACAGCGCGACGGAGAGGGAGCGATCCACACCGGTGCCTGCAGTCGCTCGGCGAGGATAACGGCGTCCTCGTTGGCGCCGGCGGCGTCCACCGCGGCACCGAGCACCAGGACCGGCGACGTCGCGCCGTCGAGCATCGCGGTCAGATCGTCGAGCTGTCCGGGCGTGAGGGCCCCGGCGGACGTGACGGTCCGCTGGGTCAGGTGCGCGACGTCCGCACCGGCCTCGGTCTGCCAGTCGTCCAGCGGCACGGAGACGTAGACCGGGCCGGTCGGCGGTGTCCCGGCCGTGTGCACCGCCTGCGAGATCGTGCGGGGTACGTCTGCGGCGCAGAGCGGTTCGGCGCTCCACTTCACCAGTGGTCGCGGCAACAGCGGCGCGTCCACGTTGGCGAGCATCACCTCGGTCCCCACCTGGGAACGGACCTGCTGACCCGCGGTGACCACGAGCGGGGTGTGCGCGTTGGCGGAGTCGGTGAGCACGCCCATGGCGTTGCCGGTACCGGCGGCGGCGTGCAGGTTGACGAACGCCGGCCGGCCCGTGGCCTGCGCGTAGCCGTCCGCCATGCCGAGCACCACGCCCTCGTGCAGGCCGAGGATGTAACGGAAGTCGCTCGGCATGTCGTCGAGAAACGTCAGTTCGTTCGAGCCAGGGTTGCCGAAGATCGTCGTCAACCCGTGCGCGCGCAGGATCTCGTAGGTCGCCTCGCGAACGTCCATGGCACCTCCTCGTGGTGGTGCGAGCGTATTGAGGCTGAGGCCGCGGCGTCCAAACGGCTGCGCCGTGCACGGAGCACCGTCGCCACCGACGTCGGACTCGGGCATGATCGGACGAACATGCGGGCATTCGTGGTCACGGCCCCCGGACGGGCCGGCATCGAGGAGGTGGAGCCGCCGGTGGCGGTTCCGGGTGAGGCCGTGGTCGAGGTCGCCCGTGCCGGTGTGTGCGGGACTGACGTGGAGTTCTTCACCGGCCAGATGCAGTACCTCCACGACGGGCACGCGGCGTACCCGATGCGGTTGGGGCACGAATGGTGCGGCACCGTCGTCGACGTCGGGGACGGCGTCGACCGGGCGTGGCTGGGTCGCCGGGTCACCGGTGACACCATGCTCGGCTGCGGCAGCTGCCGACGGTGCGGCAACGGCCGGCAGCACCTGTGCGCGCACCGCACGGAGCTCGGCATCCGCGGTGGACGCCCCGGAGCGCTGGCCGAACGGGTGGCGGTCCCTGCGGCCGCGCTGCATGTCCTGCCCGAGACGCTCGACGACATCACCGGGGCCATGGTCGAGCCGGGCGGCAACGCGCTTCGCGCCGTGCGGGCCGCCGCGGTGGGTGAGGGCGACCGGCTGCTGGTGATGGGGCCGGGCACCATCGGTCTGCTGGCGGCGATGTTCGCCCGCGCGAGAGGCGCCGAGGTGCACCTCTTCGGACTCCCCGGCCCGGCCACCGAGTTCGCCCGGACGTTGGGCTTCGACGGCGTGTGGACGGCAGCCGAGCTGCCGGACCTGCGCTGGGACGCGATCATCGACGCCTCGACGTCGCCGGACCTGCCGGCCCGGGCGGCGGAACTCGTCGAACCCGGTGGAAGGATCGTCTGCGTCGGTCTGTCGGGGACGCCGAGCCTGGTGGATTCACGCGTGTTCGTGCTCGCCGACGTGACCGTGGTCGGCATCCTCAGTGCCTCCCCCGCTCTCGGGGCCGTGATCGAGGCGTACGCGGGCGGTGAGGTCGACCCTCGCGTGCTGGTTGCGACGTCCGTCGGGCTCGACGGCGTCACGGGTGTCCTTGCCGGTGACCGCCCGCCCGGTGCCGGCACCGGGCCGAAAATCCACGTCACTGCGTCGTGAAGTCGCTGCACTGTGCGATGAGGTCGCAGCGGCCCGTGCGGCGCGGTGCGGACGCGCCGATCTCGCCGTGCGGGCCTGCCGGGCCGATGCTAGACACGAAGCATGTCTCAGGCGCAGCCGTTCCAGCCCAATCTGCAGCCCGACGAGGAGCGCGGCATCCCGGCCGCCGACCCCGGGCCTGGTGCACCGCCGACGGCCCCGGGGTTCGGCGAGGGCTACGAGCCCGGTGACTTCGACGACGACCAGGCCCCGGCGGACGGCGGGGCAGCCGCCGAACGGACCGGCGTCGACGACGAGGACCTCGACGACCCGAACCTGTTCAACCCGCCGGACCCGGAAGAGGTCGGACCGGACGAGGAGTAGGCGGGCCGGTCCGGGACGTACGGGCCTCTGCGCGAGACGGCACCACCGCCACGGGCTTGCAGGGCTCGGTACGCCAGGCCTCGACAACATAGGACTCGTGCCGGTCGCCGCGGACGCCGCCGAGGGCGGCCTCTACCGGTTCGTCGACGCCGCCTACCAGAAACGCTCGGTTGCGATCACCTCGAACCTGCACCCCTCCGCGTTCGATGAACTCATGCCCAAAACACTGGCCACCGCCACCGTCGACAGGCTCCACCGGGCCCACGCCCGAGCTGCGATCGTCATGGTCATCCAGGACCTGCACATCACCATCGCCACAGCCGAGACCGGCGAGATCCTCCGCGAACTCACCCTCGACACCAGCCGCACATACCAGCACCTGGAAACGACGAAGCCCGAACCCTCACACTGAGGGTTCGGGCTGTCGCCGATGTCCTGCGACATCACAATGGTCGGGGTGGCGGTGTCTGGTTTCAGGACATCGTTCCGCCCTGTGTCACGTCATCGTTCCGGGCCTGTGTCGGGACATCGTTCCACGGGTGTGGCGCGACATCGTTC
>NZ_JBHUEE010000003.1:361469-373336 GCF_042680605.1 Georgenia deserti | reverse complement strand
GCCCGACCATCACTGGCCCGGCTATGCCGATGACCCGAGACACGCCCATTCCGATGACGCGAGACACCCCTATTCCGATGTCCTGAGCCCGGACACCCCCTCGCGCACGTTGTGGGAGCCGCCTCTGACCAGGTCGAACAGGACTTGGGAGGAGGCGGTTTCTCTTTCATGCAACACCTCATGAAACAACGGGCCGCGAGCGAAGGCTCCTTAGGGGCGTTCTCCGTGGGCGTCGGCCGCGAACAGCTCCGTCAGCCGTCGGCCCGCGTGCTACGTTCGGGCCGTGGCTAGACCCAGTGAGGTCCTCGGCAGCGTGGTCGCCGCCAGCGAGCGCGAGCAGCTCGAGACGTTCCTGGATTACCTGCGCGACGCCGTCGTGCGCAAGGCCCGCGGGGTGTCGGAGGAGGATGCCCGGCGCAGCCCGGTGCCGACCGGCACCAACCTCGGCGGCCTGATCAAACACCTGCGGTGGGTGGAACTGGGCGGGTTCGCCGAGCAGATCGGGCAGATCCCCGCCGCGGAGCTGCCCACGCCGCCGTGGACCGACGCAGAACCGGAGGCCGATCTGCGTCTGGAGCCGAACGAGACGCTCGACGACGTCATCGGCGCCTACCAGGCGGAGTGCGACCGCTCCCGCGAGATCGCCGCCCAGCACAGCCTCGACTACGCACCGCGGGGCAGCGAGTTGACGTTGCGGTGGGTGTACCTGCACGTGATCCTGGAGACCGGCCGGCACGCGGGCCACGCGGACATCCTGCGCGAGATGATCGACGGCAGCGTCGGCGACTGACTGCTCGTGGCGCGTAGTCGGTCCGTGTTCCGGTCAGCGGAGGCTTGTGCTCGAGGTGGCTACGGGCTCTCAACCGATGCGGAACCGTGGACATGGCTCGATGAGAGCCGGGCGGGCTGGAGACTCTCACAAAACAGTGCAGCGCCGGGGCACCACTACTGGCATCGATACCCGGGATGCTTCTATGTCGTGTCAAGCCGCTGATGCGGGCGCTTCGGGCGGCGGGTGGGCTGCGGCCAGGGTCCGGAAGATCTGCCGTCCGACGTAGCGTTTGAGGCAGCGCCGGATCTCCTTGGTGGTCTTGCCTTCGGCCAGGCGCCGGTCGAGGTAGGCGCGGGTGCCCGGGTCGGTCCGCATCCGGGTCAGCACGATCGTGTTGAGCGCGCGGTTGAGCCGTCGGTCGCCGCCGCGGTTGAGCCGGTGTCGCACGGTGTTGCCCGACGATGCTGGGATCGGGCAGGTGCCTGCGATCGATGCGAACGCGGCCTCGCTACGGATCCGGCCGGGATGGGACCACACGGTCAGGATCACTGCGGCGGTGATAGCGCCGACGCCGGGCAGGTCGAGCAGCTCGGGCGCCTGCGTGGCGACGAGCTCGGTGAGCTGATCACGGTTGTCGGACAGTTCTTGATCGAGGAGGAGGATCCGCTTGGCGAGGCGAACCGCCTCGGCTCGAGCGGTCGCGATGCCGAGTGTCTCCTCGCGTCGGCGCCAGCCAGCGATCGTGGAGATCTGCGGTGCCGACAGCGCGCGTCGGGCGTCGAGGCCCAGGTCGTGGCTGCGGGCCAGAGCGGTGAGCGCGTTGATGCATCGCAGCCGGTCGGCATTGAGCTGATCCCGGGCCACCGTCAGCACCTGCAGGGCGGCCTGGGCCTCGCCCGCGCGGCGGTCCCGCAACATGGTCAGTGGCAGTGCGAGTGTCGAACGCGCGGCCAGCACCGCGTCGAGGGTGTCGGTCTTCCCGCGGCCGCGTTCGCGGCGGGGTGTAGGGGCCTCGACGACCCGGTACCCGGTCTCCTCGAGGAGATCGCCCAGCACGGCGCCGTAGGAGCCGGTTCCCTCGGCTGCGACCAGGACGCCGTCGAGGTCACCCTCGGTGCGGCGGCCGATCCACTCACGCGCTCTGCGCAACCCGGCCGCGGTTGTCGGGAAGGTGGCCTGGTCGAGCAGAGCACCGGTGGGTGCGGCGACGATCGCGTAACTGTGGGTCGCGGCATGGGTGTCGACCCCGCCCACGTGCCGGTAGAAGTCAGCCACGGTGGCAGGCAGACTGGACAAGACGATGTTCTCCTCACTCGCTGGGCGGACGTCGTTGCCGGTGTCGGCCCAGGGTGAGAGTCACTACGAGGCGGGCCTGTAACGAGCCACGCCATAGGGACGGAAGTCCCGCAGGCGGGCATGCTTCTGATCAAGCCATCGTGGTGGGCCAGGGTCGGCGCCGGCACCCAGCGCCCGATGGACAGATCCCGGGCACGACACCCACGAGGGGTCAGACGATTCAGGAGTCACAACGGACGCCGAGCGACCGGCACTAACCCTGCCAGCCAGCCCCAGGCCAGCCACCACGAACACTTACAGACGTTTCAGGCAGCATCGCCCGAGAAGCCGTGTAATTCTTTTGCTCCGCGGTGACGGAGTGGCCTCCCTGATTGGATCCCGCGGCTGTCTTCGCCCTTGACACCGACGAGGTCATCGAGCTCGGCCCACAGAATTGGGCCATCGAGATGGTCTCGACGGCCGGGACTGGACCAGCCCGAGACCGATCCCGTGACCCTGCCACGGCATGTCGGGACATCGATAGTTCGGTGTCCCGACTCTTCTGTGTTTCTCGCAGGCTGTGTCGGCGTCTGACCTGCGCACGCGCGATGATGGCGGTGTGGTGCGGATGATCGATGTGGCCCGGGAAGCGGGCGTCTCGGCGATGACCGTGTCGAACGTGATCAACGGACGGCCGGGAGTCAGCGCGGAGACCCGTCTGCGGGTCTTGGAGATCGTCTCGAAGCTCGGCTACCAGGTGAACCTCGCCGCCCGGAACCTGCGGGCCGGTCGCAGCGGCGCGATCGGTCTGATCGTCCCGGACATCGACAGGCCGTACTACGCGCATCTTGCCGGTCGTCTCGCTGCAGGCCTCGAGCGTCGCGGTCTGCACCTCGTGGTCGAGCGCACCGGTGGTGACGCGGAACGAGAACTCGAAGCACTCTCGTACGGACGTCTGCATCGCTACGACGGCGTCATCGTCAGCCCACTGCGCGTCGCGGCGGGTGATCTCGACCGGCTGCGTTTCGATACGCCGGTGGTGTTCATCGGTGAATCGCCGGTCCCGACGATCTACGACCACGTCATGATGGACAACGTCGGCGGTGCCCGCGCGGCGACCCGCCACCTCATCACGACCGGTTCGCGCCGCATTGTCATCTTCGGCGGCCGGCGGGAGCTGGATGTGGACGACATGCCTTCGCTGCGGACACGCGGCTACCTCGAAGCGCACACCGAGCTCGGTGTGGAGGTCGATGAGCAGTTGGTCGTCGAGGTGGAGTCCTTCGATCCCGGGACGGCCCTACGTGCGATCAAGGAGCTGCACGCGGCGGGCATCGAGTTCGACGGGGTGTTCGCGCTGACCGACGCGGCTGCGATGGGGGTCCTCCGGGCCTTGACGGATCTCGGCATCGCCATACCGCACGATGTCCAGGTGGTCGGGTTCGACAACGGCACCGAGACCGAGTTCCTGGTGCCGAGGTTGTCCTCCGTCGAGCCTGGGAACGATGCGATGGCGGAGCGGGTGCTCGAGCTGCTCGAGCGCCGCATCTCCGCCGTCGATCACCCCGATGACCCGCCCGAGGCGGTGACGACGGTGGTCAACGCCCAGCTGGTGCTGCGTGAGACCACCCGCTGAGGACTGTGCCGGTCGTACTCAGTCGGTGGCGCTCAGGTTGAAGTACGAGCGCGCATCCGGTGGGCGTATGTCGTACACGGCATCACGGAAGAGTTGCATGGGACGCGGCGTGAACGGATGCCGCGCTATCGCTTCCTCGTCGATGTCGATACCGAGCCCGACGTCCGTGGGGACGAGGACATCGCCCTCGGGCGTCAACGTCAACCGCTCGTTGGTGATGTCAGGTCGCCAGGGGACGTCGGTCGCCATGATCTCCAGGTACCGGAAGTTGGGGAGCGTGGCGGCGAGTTGCAAGGTGGCGGCGGTGCTCAGCGGCCCGCTGGGGTTGTGCGGGGCGAATCCGACGTAGTTCACGGCGGCGAGGTTGGAGATGAACGCGAGTTCGGAAAGGCCGCCCGCGTGGGTGACATCGGGTTGGACGAAGTCGACGGCCTGCCGGGACAGCGCCGGGAAGAAGCCTTGACGCCCGAACCAACGCTCGCCGGCGGCGATCGGAACGGGTGACTTCTTCCGGATGTCGATGAGGGCGTCGAGATTGTCGGGGGGACACGGTTCTTCGAACCAGACCGGGTCGAACTGGGCGATCTCGCGCGCGACGAGCGTTGCGTGGCGGACGTCGAAGCGCCCGTGACCCTCGATGAACAGGTCGATATCGGGGCCGACGGCCGACCGGACCGCTTCGATCTGGGCCAGCACCCGGTCGAGCTGCTGCGTCGTGATCACCAGGTCGTAGTTCTCGAACGGGTCCCACTTGAGGCCACGGAATCCAGTCTCGACCGTTCGCACCGCCGCCCGCGCGTAATCCTCCGCAGTGACGGCACCGGAGAACCAGCCGTTGGCGTAGGCGCGTATCCGGTCGCGCGTTGCTCCACCGAGTAGGCGGGAGGCCGGCACACCGAGCTCCCGGGCAGATATGTCCCACATGGCCATCTCGAGGGCGCTCAACGCGGTCATGATGACCGGCCCCCCGCGCCAGTACCAGTCCCGCGCCAGCTCGTACACGGTCCCGGCGATGCGTGTGGGATCCAGTCCTGTCACGGCCTCGGCGAGCTCCGCGATCGCACCCTCGACCGCGCGTTCCTTCCCCTCGAGCGTCGCCTCGCCGAGCCCGACGATGCCGACGTCGGTGGAGATGCGCACGATGACGAGGTTGGTTCGATAGAAGTCGACAAGGAAGGTGTCGACAGAAGTGATCTTCATGTGGTGGATCAGCCCTTGACTGCGCCGGCCGTCATGCCGGCGACGACGTATTTTTGTGCGAACAGATAGAACGCCACCGCCGGCAGCGTGAACATAAAGGCGACGGCCATGACGGTTTGAACAGGCGTACCGACCTCTCCGATGAAGCTCGCGATGCCCACCGAAGCCGGTTGCATCTCGGGGGCGTAGATGAACGTGACCGCGAAGACGTACTCGTTCCACGCGTGGAAGAACGCGATGACCGAGGCTGCCGCGATCGACGGCGCGATAAGGGGCACGTTGATGCGCACGAGAAGCGTCAACGGGCGGGCACCGTCCACCCGCCCGGCCTCCTCGAGCTCGCGCGGCACGCCGTCGACCGCTCCCTTGAGAATCAGCGCGACGATCGGGAGCACGAACGCGCCGTTGGCCAGAACGAGGCCGGCCAACGAATCGAGGAGTTCGAAGCGGTCGAACAAGGAGAACAACGGAACAACCAACAGCGCCTCGGGGAGCATCTGCGTCATCAGAAGAACGATCGTCGTCAGCAGCTTTCCCCGAAAAGAGAAACGCGAGAGTGCATAACCGAGAGGGATTCCCAGACCCACGGAGACGGCGGTCGTGCCGAGGGCGACGACGAGGCTGTTGCGCAGCCAGTTCGCGACGTCGCCCGCCGCCAGCGCGTCGACGAACACGCCGAGACGCGTGAGGTCGGGGATCAGGCGTGGCCGCGAGGCGAACAGGTCAGCGTCGCTGGACAGGGCCGTGACGAACATCCAGTACAGCGGGAAGACGGCGATGCCCAGGACGATGAGGACACCGACCACCCGTAACGTCATGCCGATACGCGGACCGCTCATCGAATGCGCTCCTTGTCTGCGCCGCGCACGACGAGCCGGCTGCCGACGATGACAATGAGCGAGATGACGATCCCGACCATCCCGATCGCCGCCGCGTTGCCGAGGTTCTTCGCGTCGAACGCCTCCGAGTAGAGGTCGATGACCAGCGTTTCCGTCGACCCGACCGGGCCACCTCTGGTCATCAGCCAGATGAGTTCGAAGCGCCGAAGGGACCAGATGGTCATGAGCAGGCTGAGCAGTCCGACGGTCGGCTTGATCACCTGCCAGGTGACTGTTTGAAAGATGCGCCAGCGTCCGGCGCCGTCCATCGTGGCGGCTTCGATGAGATCCTTCGGAACTGCTTGTAGCGCCGAGAGCAGGACGACGGAGGCGAGCGGGAAAAGCTGCCAGGTGGTGGTCACGAGAATCGCGGGCAGCGCGTAGACCGGACTGTCGAGGATGGATCCACCCGGGACGCCGAGGCCGATCGCGTTGAGAGCTCGGTTCACGATTCCGTACTGCGGGTTCAGCATCCAGGTGGCGATCAGCGCGACGGCGATGCCAGGGGCTGCCCACGGCACCGTGACGAGCGCCCGAGCGACGCCGCGTCCCCGGAAGTCCCGATTGAGCAGGAGGGCGACGATCAGTCCGACACCGACCGACCCGACGACGCACGCAATGACATACACGAAGGTGATCCGCAGCGTCCGGTGGAATCCGTCCTGGCTGAAGATGTCGGCGAAGTTCTCCAGACCGACCCACTGGCTGCTCGTCGGGTTCAGCAATGAGGTGCGGGTGAAGCTCAGATAGACCTCCTGGACCAGGGGTATCCCTTGGAACAGGACAATGTAGAGAGCGGGAAGGGCGAGGAACAGGTACGGCGTCCAGGCGCTTCCCGAGGCGCTGCGTGTCCGGCGCCGTTTCGCGCCGGGCGCTCTTGTCTGTTCGAGCGCGGTCATGGTCAGTGGTGTCCTCCGGTCAAGGTGACCCTTCGGTCAAGATGGGACGGCGCCGGGCGGAGTCCCTCGCCCGGCGCCGTCGCGGAACTGGCCTCGCGGGAAACTGGCGCGGCCGTCCGGCCGGTGGTCAGCCGACCAGATCGGAAGCTTCTTGCTGGGCGTTGTCGAGCGCGGTCTGGAGGTCGACATTGCCCTGCAGGGCGGCGATCACGTTCTGCACGACGATCCGGCGGATTTCCGGGGTCTGGTCCTCGAAACCGAGGACCACGTGCGGAAGGCTGGAGCTCGTCAGTTCATCGAACGTCGGCAGGTACGGCATCTCGTCGAGCGAGGATTCGCTGCGTTCGGTCGGTGTAGCGACACTGCTGGCGCCGAGGAGCTCCTGCAAGGAGACCTGGTTCTCCGGCTCGAGGGCCCAGCGGATGAAGGTCGCCGCTTCTTCCTGGGACTCGCTGGACTCGTTGATGACGATCGGCGCCAGGATGGCGCCCGGCCGGTTCTCGGGGAACGGGATCGGCGCGACGTCAAAGTTCAGGTCGGGACTCTCGGACGCCAGGTGTGTGGCGTACCCGCCGTTGTTGATCTCCATTCCGACCTTGCCTTCGGCGAACATCCGCCGGAAGGTGGCGGCGTCGGCTCCCCGCGGGATGACGTTTGCGTCGTAGAGGTCCTGATACGCCTGGAGCCCTTCGAGGTTCTCCGGTGAGTTGATGGTGAGGTTCTCGCCGTCGGACCAGGCACCACCGAAACCGTAGACGTAGTTGAAGATGTCCTGCCAGACGCCGGCCTCCTCGGCCTCGGTCTGGCGGAAGGCGAGGCCGAACACATCACCATCAGTGACCGACTGCGCGGTGGCGAAGAACTCGTCGTATGTCGTCGGCGGGTCGGGGATCAGGTCCCTGTTGTAGAACATCGCGTAGTTGGACGCTTCGAAGATGATGCCGTGGCGCACGCCGTCGTGAACCATGAACTGGTCGGGTTGCTCGAGAAGTTCGTACTGGCTGACGTCGACGAGGTCGTCGAGCGGCGCGAGCAACCCCGCCGCGGAGGCCGACTCGAACTCCGGCATGTCGAACCGGACGAGGTCGGGGCCCTCTCCGCCTCCCATCTGAGTCAGGATGGTTTGCCCGAACGTGGGGTACGGGACAGACGCCGCCTCGACACGGATCTCGTCCTGACTGGCGTTGAAGTCATCGACCCACTCTTGGAGCTGAGGGCCGCGTCCCGGGTCGCCGAACGTGGATGCGGCGAACGTGAGCGTGGTGACGCCACCCGCTGAGTTCGATTCGGCGTCGTCCGAGCCGCATGCGGCGGCTACGACGGCAAGACCGACGGCGGTGGCCGCGGCAACGGTGGCGCGGCGCACGGGGGCTCTCCTCATTGAACACTCCTCAGCACGAGAGGTTGATCGTTAAAGTCGTACGTTAGGCGACGTCGGTCGGAGGGGCAATCCGGCGTCAGTGGGCGCTCGAGTGTCGTGCGATCTGACTTACCGGATCGTGGGCAGAGCCATATCGCGGTTTTGTCAAGGGGGAGCGTTCGGGACGGGCGTCTGCGTCAGAGCACCCAGGTACTTGCCGCGGTCAGCGTTGAGGCGAGGTAGGGAACGACGGTGATCGAGATGAGGAAGGCCCAGCCGCCGGTGAGGCGCCGGTGCGGGTTGAGCGGCTCCCGGCGCCAGAACGGCATCGGCTCGAGGACGACGAATGCGAGCCATACGACGGGTGCGCTCATCGCGAGCCAGAACCACGCCCACGCCGTGGCGAGGCGAGGTCGAGGTCCGACGACGAGGAGCAGCAGCGCGGCCACACCGGCCAGACCGAGCAGGTGCCACGTGACGCCCGTCTCGGGTACATGGTCCCGGATCGTCACCTCGACCGCTTCCGGGGATCGTCCTGCCGCCTCGAGGATCTCCTCACCTTGGTCGAACGCGGTGCTCCCGTCGAGCGTGTCGAGCTGGTAGCTCGCGCGCCCGGGTCGACCGTCGCCCGTCCACTCCACCGGAAATCCCCCGGAGGCGCCGGCGCCCTGCGCCGGACGCACGATGGTGACCGTTTCGACGTCACCGCGCTCGAGCCCCGCGAAAAGCTCGTGAAGTGGGCGATCGACGGGTTCCATGACGGATTGGATCACGCCGACGAGTAATCCGACCATCAGTAGGACACGTACCGCGATCATCCGGCTCGGAGCCGGATCGGGCTCCGGAAGGGGTGGCAGCGCGTGCCGCGCTGCCGACCGGTCGTCCGTGAGCGGTACGTGCATGGACGTGACGCTATCGACGGTGCCGCTGACACGGCACTGTTTCGGCCGGCCGGCTGCCTTCCGCGCCGAGTCCGTCCATCGGTGGGCACGCCATGCCATCGCTCGGCACGCCGTCCTCGTGTACCGGAGCTGGACGGCCGATCCCCCAGGTCTTGTTCGGCGTCAAGGTCGCGTCGATCACAATCCGGTTACTGCGGGTTTCCGAATCGCAGGCCTGCGGTGGACCGCAGTCGACTGCGGCACTCCGCAGACTCGGGTGAAGCCGTTCAGAATCGCTGTTCGTGACACGTGTCGGCGCCTAGAGTCAACGTCAGGCCGCGCTCAAAGAATCCGCTCGCTGAGGCTGTCGTGCTGAGTTTACGTATTTGTAACTCGCACACAGGACTACTGGCAAGTCTCGCCACGGGTTGCCCTTTTTCTCGTACGTTAGCTGAGCCGGTCAATTCTTGTCGCGACGCTGCCCTCTGTCGACGCTGACCAGCGATGACACTGTTTCGCGAGGTCATAAGTTGTCCATCTGAGCCCCCCTCGTCGCTGGAGCCTCAGAATCTTCCTCACCCTTGGTAAGAGAGCGGCTTGACCAGCATTGTTGGCGCATGGTTCAGTGCGAGCGCCAGTAAAGTGGTGCCTATCTCATGACGCCTGTTAAGGAGGCAATGTGAGGCATTTGTCCACACCTCGAAGCGGCCCGCCTGATCGGCGCCGCAGATGGTGGCGCCGCGGCCTCGCCGCGGGTGCCGCCTCGACGGTGGCGGTAGCGGGCTACGGCCTGCCGGCAGCGGCCGCCGTCGACAACTATCCCGACGATCCCGCCGAAGCCGAGGCGAGCAACATCGACTCCAGTGTGCTCGGGATCGACCTTGCTGGGGGAGGCCGATCCGACGCCGGCTCGGTGACCAACCCCGGGCCCAACAGCCAGGCGCTGAACGTCGACGTCCTCGGCAGTGAGCTCGTCCAGCTCGGCAACATCGAGATCCCGATCGACCAGCTGATCGACTTTGGCCAGATTGGCGCGCTGCAGTCGGAGTCGGAGGCCACGTCGCCGGTCGACGCCCGCGCCATCTCCGGAATCGCAGCAGGCGACGGGTCGATCACGCTGGACGGGAGCGACGCCGACTTCGGCGCGGCGGAGATCGACCTCCTCAGCCTCTTCAACGAGGCCGGCGTCGACGGCGTCACTGACCTGTTGGTCGACGAGGCCACGATGCGACTCGGTGCCGGCGGTGCCGAAGTCGTGGCCGAGAACGGTGAATTCCTGGACCCGGACGGTGTCGGCGGCCCCGGTCAGTACCGGGCCGGCGAGGCGAGCGTGCTCCTGAGTTCCCCGGCGATCGAAGAGGCCGCGGGAATGATGTACGACGCTGTCGGGCAGATCGACGGGACGATGGAAGACACCGTCAACCAGGTGCTCGACCTGAGCAGCATCATCAATGCTCTGCCTGCCGGCGTCCAGGTCGACGCCACCGTCGAGTCGAACATGCAGGAGGAGATCTTCCAGGCGCTGATCGCTGAGCCGATCACGACCAACAACGAGGTCCTCACCGTCGACTTCTCGACGGGTAGCGCCACTCTCCACCTCGACCAGATCGTCTCGGGAGATCTGCGTCCTGGTCAGCCCTCGGGGATCAACAACCAGAATCCCAACACGGAGCTGATCGACGACGAGCTCTACCCCATGATCGCCGAGACGGTCCACGACCTCATGGAAGAGGCGACGAACATCGCCGTCGGCGCCATCGAGGGAGCACTGGGTAGCGTTACGCTCCATATGACCGCGGGTCTGGAAAGTCCCGCTGGTTCCGCGACGGCCACCTGGGACCTCAACCTGATGGGGGACCTGACCAACATCGACTGCGAGTCGTCTGGTCTGGGTGGTGGCGCGCTGTGCGCGACGCTGACGACAGCGATCAACGCTCTCGGCCCGGCAATCTCCGGCGTCGTCCAGCCGGTTCGCGACTACGTCATCGGTGACGCTGGTCAGGAGATCTTCAACACCCTGATCAACGACATCAAGACTGGCGCGATCACCGTGCCCATCCGCAACGCTCTCGAGCCGTTCATCGAGATGCTTGCACAGGTGGTATCGCTGCAGCTCAACCGCCAGGTCACGGAGGTGTGCACGGCGCCCGACGGCACCGAGCTCGGTTCCAGCCTCGAGGTCTCCGCGTTGAGTCTCGGCCTGGTCCAGGCTGCGGACGGTGCACGCCTGAACATCGGTAACGCGGGCGTTCGGATGGACGCGTGCGGCCTCGCGACGGACCTCGACCTCACGGTCGACCCGACCGAGGTCGAGCCGGGTGAATCGACCGCCGCGACCGGTACCGGCTTCACGCCGGACAGCACGGCTACAGTCGAGCTCATCGGGCCGGACGGCGAGCCTGTTGGCGAGCCGGTCAACGTCGACACTGACGGGAACGGCGAGTTCACGGTTGACCTGCCGGTGCCGGCGGACGCCGCACCGGGCGATTACATCGTCCGCGGTACGGACGAGACCAGCGGCGACCAGGTCGAGACCGCTCTGGTCGTGCTGGAGTCCGGCGGCCTTGACCTGAACATCGGCCTTGACCCGTCGGAGGTTGCTCCGGGTGAGTCGACCACGGTTACTGGTGAGGGTTTCACGCCGGATGCGACGGCGAGTGTTCAGTTGGTGAACCCGGCTGGTGAGCCTGTTGGTGAGCCGGTTCCGGCGGAGACTGACGGCGATGGTGGGTTCACGGTTGACCTTCCGGTTCCGGAGGGTGCTGAGCCGGGTGACTTCACTGTGGTCGGTACCGACGATGAGTCGGGTGAGTCTGCTGAGGCTCCGCTGACTGTCACCGAGGGTGACGGCGGTCCGGGCCCGATTGACCCCTCGATCGCGGTTGACCCGTCGGAGGTTGCTCCGGGTGAGTCGACCACGGTTACTGGTGAGGGTTTCACGCCGGATGCGACGGCGAGTGTTCAGT